>CAZGSB010000001.1:0-38398 GCA_964528275.1 uncultured Anaerolinea sp.
TTCCACAATTCGTTCAGCACACTGGCAGGCGCGGTGATCGGCGATAGCGCGTTCTTCCTCGGCATCCTCGCCGATTATCTCGGCTACGCGGTGATGATCGGCGTGATCATCTGGGTGATCGCGCACGAGCGCAATTTGTTGAAGAAGCATTTGCGCGAGGAAGTGACGAACGGTTCGATCTCGCAACAGCAATACAACACTGCCATTTCATTCTTCCAATTCGGCGCGCATTTTTCCGCGTTGAGTTCGGGTAGCTTCGGACAAACCAAACGGTTTTATCAGGTGCTCGGTGAGATGGCTCACAAAAAGGAACAACTCGTGCGGGTTGGCGATGAATCGGGCAATCTGCGAATCATCGAGGGCTATCGCACCGAACTGGCAAGGCTTGCGGCGGTGGCGAAAGCGTGATTCCGTTGTAGGGGCACGATATATCGTGCCCCTACAAGTTCGTGATAAAATTTTCGACATTGCCCCCGTAGCTCAGTGGACAGAGTGTCGGCCTCCGGAGCCGAAGAGCGCAGTTCGAGTCTGCGCGGGGGCGCTAGGTTTTCCGCTAATCTCCGCAAATGTATCAAGTTCCCGTCGCCGTCATCGGCGGCGGGTTTTTGTTTTGGATTACAATTCTTGTGTGAAGAAGAAAATTTTTTCAGCCGTTTTGCTTGCAGTGATGGTCGCCGGGTGCAGTTTTCAGGTGAATGTGGTGGAAGCGCCCACCCCGACGAGCCTCATCGCCACGGTGACGTTGTTCCCTTCGGCGACTCCCCCGCCCACGTTGACGGCGCTTCCGCTTCCTCCCACGAGTACGGCTGTTCCGGTTGACGGGACAACGTCCACACAAGTGAACGTGCGCGCCGAGCCGAACACCGCGAGCGAGGTGCTGGGTGTCATCCCGGCGAATTCGCCGGTGCAGATCGTCGGCAAGGATCCGGGGGAAAGCTGGTGGCAGATCCTGTATCCGCAGGGCGCGGACGGGAGGGGCTGGGTAACGGCGGAGTTCATCGCGACCACGGGCGGGGCAACCATCCCTGTAGTGGGAGGCGCGGCGGAGGGCAACGCGGGAATCATCCAACAACAGATCAACGTCCGCAGTGGACCGGGGACGAACTTTAACTCGCTCGGCACGTTGAACGCGCAGGATGTGGTCACGGTCACCGGCAGGGATGCGAACGGCGCGTGGTTGCAAATTCTTTTCAGCGCGGGACCGGATGGCAAAGGCTGGGTGAATGCCGCCTTTGTGCAAGTGGATGGGGTTGAGTCTCTTCCCATCGTCGGCGAGACGGGTCAGGTGATCGGCACCGGCACCCCGGAGAATACTGCTGTAGCAGTTCTGCCGACGATCGCCCCCGCGCCGTTGGACAACGATTCGGCGGTTGCCCCGGCGGTGAATGTCACGTTGACATCGAGCGGGACGCGCTCGTTCCAGTATTCGAGCGATGTGTCCTCCCCGGCAGGCGATGCGGAGGATTGGATTCAGTTCAAGACGTACTCGGTGAACACGAAGCTGGAGCTGGAATGCGTGGGGAGCGGTTCGTATATCGCTGAGTTATTACAAAACAATTCGGTGGTGATGTCGCTGGTGTGTGGGAAGACCATCCTGTTCGTTACCGACCCGAACGCGGTGTATGCCGTGCATTTTGTCTCCTCGCCGACGGGTGGTTTGGTGTATACGAGGTTCACGCTGAGGGTGGAGGCGATTCCCTAAACACGATGCACTGGTGGTTGAGTAGCCACGAAGTGGCGTATCGAAACCACCAGGTTAGATTCAAACAAATCGTTTCAGGTTACCCGCTGGTTTCGATACGTCACGCTTGCGCTTCGACTTCGTGGCGCTCACTGCGCCACTCCGCTCAGCGCGGCGGGATTACTCAACCACCGGTCTCATTCCGTTACATTTCGATTGTGCCAGTTTGTACAGAGTACCCTTTTATGGTAGAGTTAATCCATAATTTCACATTCAACGAGGGATGCCCTGCATGGCAACTGAGAAGATACCGGATATCATCATCGGACGATTGCCCATTTATTTGAGGGCGTTGCAACGGCTGTCTGACCAGGGCACGCAGACCACCTCGTCGCAGGAGTTGGGGGATATCGTCGGCATATCCGCCGCGCAGATCCGCAAGGACATTTCACAATTCGGCGAGTTCGGCAAGCAAGGGACGGGGTATACCATCGCGTACCTGATCGAAAAACTGAGCGAAATCCTGCAAGTGAACCGCGTCTGGGAGGTGGTCATCGTCGGCATGGGCGACATGGGTCACGCGCTCGCCCGCTACAACGGATTCGCCAACCGCGGCTTTCACGTGAGCATGGTGTTCGACAACGATTCGTCGAAAGTGGGGCAGACCGTGGGCGAGTTCGAGGTACTGGATACCGCCACGATGGTGGACCGGATCAAGGCTCAGCGCATCAAAGTGGCGATGCTCACCGTCCCTGCCACGTCGGCGCAGGATGCCGCTGACCTGCTCGTCAAGGCGGGAATCAAAGCCATCCTCAACTACGCCCCCATCAGCCTGAACGTCCCTGAGGATGTGAAGGTGCAGTACATTGACCCAGTCGCGCACTTGCAGAGGATGACGTATTATTTGTAGCGATGAATCAAACGACCTGCAAGGGTCGTTTTTAATTCGGGTTAGACATTACAATACACCTCATCGTTCACCATGAAGTCTCACAAATCAACGACCGAACATCTCTTCCGCGAGAAATATGGGGAAATTCTTGCGGCGCTCTTGCGTTCCTCGGGTTACGAACACATGGACCTCGCTGAGGAAGCGGTGCAATTCGCCTTTCAACGCGCGTTGGAGAAGTGGCTGACAGGTCTGCCCGAAAACCCAGGCGGGTGGTTATATGCCGTAGCAAAGAATGCCTTTTTAGAATCGCTTCGCAGAGGAAAAACGGAAGGACAAAAGTACGAGCAAATCCAACGCGAGACAGAAATATTTGAAAACGACAATCATTTCGAATCAGAAGAGGCGTTGGATGATCTGGCGGCGATGATTCTATTGTGCTGTAATCCCGAACTCAACCCCAAGTCGCAGGTGTGTATCACGTTGAAGTCGGCGTGCGGATTTTCTGTGAAAGAGATTGCCCGCGCTTTGGGGATGCAGGAGGAAGCCACCAAGAAAATCATCACGCGGGCAAAGGAAAAGATCGAAGAGGATCATGCGGTCTTTCAGGAACTCAACGAGGAGCGAATCACCGAGCGGTTTACGTTGGTGCTGGAAACGCTCTATGCCATGTTCACGGAGGGATATTCTGCCAGCGGCGGCGAAACACAACTCCGCAAGGATGTGGCGGAGGATGCCATCCGCCTTGCCAATGTTTTCCTGCAAACCAAACTGACACCGGAGGAGCGCAAAGGCGAAATCCACGCGCTGATTGCGTTGATGTTATTTCAGTTTGCACGCTTCGACGCACGTGCCGATGAGTCGGGCTTACCGATTCGGTTGCAGGAACAAGATCGCACCCAATGGAATCAGGGCATGATTCATGCGGGGCTTGTTGCGCTGAAAGAGTCGCAGAGATCATCGCGCCCAACCATTTTTCATCTTGAGGCGCGTATCGCCGCTGAACATGCCACCAGTCCGTCTTTTGAAGCAACGAATTGGAAATCGATTCTCAAACTTTATGATGAACTCTTGCTACTCAAAGATACGCCCGAGGTGCGGACGAGTCGCATTGTCAGCGTGAGATATGCCGAGGGTTGGGAACCAGCCCTGGCTGAGTTGGAGGCGCTTGAGTCGGCGTTGAAGAGTCAAAAGGCGATGACCGTCCCGCGTTCGTTCCTCCTCCATGCCGTGCGAGCGGATATCCTTGAAGCGGCGGGCAAACGCGAGGAAGCGTCCAAAGAATGGCGGGAAGCGAAGAAGGACGCGCCCACCCAAGCCGACAAGAGTTTTATCCAAAAGAAGTTGGATGAGTTTTCGTAGACCTGTCCCCAAACCCAGCCTTTCTCCATCTTCTTTATGAATGCGGATTAAGAACCGCTTCACATCTCACCCCAGCCTGATCCCCCGACGAGGGCAGGCGACAACCTTTTGGAGGAAGGCATGAACAACTACATTTTATTCTTACGCAACGAGACGATTGATTTCAGTTCGTACTCGCCTGAGGAGTCGCAGAACATCATGAGCGACTTCGACAAGTGGAACCAAGAAATGATTCGGGATGGCTTGCTGGTTGCCAGTGGCAGTTTGCAGGGCGGCGAGGGGCGCACATTGCGAACGGGTCATGTTGTGACAGATGGTCCGTACAGCGAATCAAAAGAAGTCGTGACGGGCTTCCTGATGATTCAGGCGAATGACCTTGACCACGCAACCGAGATCGCGTCTCAGTGTCCGTTCCTGCCGCGCGGCGGGAGCGTGGAAGTGCGTCCGATTCCTGAAATGGAATTCGAAGACGCGGCACACGCCATCATGGACGCTCACGCGCAGGCTCGCAAGGCGAAGAAGGGATAACGCCATGTCGAACAAGTTTGCAAAAATCGGCGCAGTCTTTTATCTCTTGTGGGGCCTGCTTCACGTGTTGGGCGGTTTTCTCATGCTCGGCGCATCATCCGTGGATTTGGGCAGTTACCTGCAAGTGTTGATGGGCGAACAATCGGCGCTCGCAGACGTTACGACCAATAATTCCGTCGCAACATCCGCAACCCTGCAGGTCTTCGCCTATCACGCCTTCAATTTGACGTGGCTCGGCGTTCTGGTCAGCGTCATCGCCATCGTCTCGAATTGGAAGAACCAGGCAAGCGGATTCTGGGTCAACCTGGCGCTGGTCGGGTTGATTGACCTGGGCTTGATCGTGTACATGGTTGTCCCTGGCGTGATTCCCAGTTCGGACCCGTGGTGGTTGGGACCCGTGTTGTATGTGTTCGCTGTGATTTTTTCGACGGTGGGGTTGCGTCAAGGCAAGTAAAGAAACCCCGAAGCCTCACAAGCCTCTGCAAATTTGCAGAGGCTTTTTTTGTCCCAAAAACTGATGATTGTCCATCTTCTTTTCATAACCAATTCGCAATCGAATCCTAAACTTCGAGTGTCAAATCAAAGATAAGGAGAACTGAACACAATGAAAAAACAAAATGTGATGAACCAAATCGGCTGGTGGATACTCTTTCTTGTTTCCACTTTCTATGGGCTGTATGCGCTTTACATGGGCGTGCTGGAAATCCTGCATCAGATGGGAATTCTGGAGGATGTCAAGTTCAGAGCCGCACCGTGGATTTTCATCATCCACGCGCTGGCGGGAGGCGTTGGGCTGATCAGTGGGGCATTGCAATTCAATCGAAGGATATTGAACAATCGCAAGCCTACGCATCGTCTCATCGGAAAGACATACCTGTACGCCATCTGGATCACCAGCGTCGCCGCCTTGTGGAGCGCATTTGTCTTCGACGTGACTATCCCCGCAAAATTCGCCTTCGGAATTCTCGCCCTTTTGTGGTTCGGGTCAACCACCGTTGCCTACTTGCGCATCCGCAAGCGCAGGATTCGGGAACATCGCGAATGGATGATCCGCAGTTTTTCCCTTTCGCTGTTTTTTGTGACTTTCAGTTTCTGGGTGCCTGGGCTGACCGAATCCTCCCTGCCGTATGACGTTGCCTATCCATTGGCGGTGTTCCTGAGTTGGGCGGTCAACCTGCTGGTCGCCGAATTATGGATTCGCGGAAGCCGAAACGGCTTTGTGCGGAAAGACTTGGCACGATTGGAAGCCGAAGTTGCTGGTGATTAATCAGTAGCGGCTTTGTCCCCAAACCGAACCCCTGTCCATCTTCTTTATGAATGCAAAAATCAAACTACCAGAAAGAAGAGGACAACATGAAAGACAAAATCGTATTGATCACAGGCGGGACGGACGGCATCGGCAGGGAAACGGCGCTCGGTCTCGCCAAACTCGGCGCGACGGTGGTCGTGGTTGGTCACAGCATGGAACGCGGCGAAGCGGCTGTCCGTGACCTGCAAAAACAAAGTGGGAACGAGCGGGTCTATCTCATGCTCGCCGACCTGACCAACATGGCGCAAGTCCGTCAACTCGCGGCGACCTTCGAGCAAAAGTATGGGCGGCTGGATGTGCTGGTCAACAACGCCATCAGCATCCATCGCAAGCGCGAAGAAACGGCAGACGGCTTCGAGAAATCCTTTGCCATCGGTCATCTCGCCCCTTTCCTGCTCACCAATCTGCTCCTGCCCCTGCTCAAAGCCAACGCGCCGTCGCGCATCGTCAACATGACCTCCGACGGTCACAAGATGACCGAGTTGGATTTCGATGATCTTCAATCATCGAAATGGTATCGCGGCGTGGATATTTATATGCGCGCCAAACTCGCCAACCTGCTCTTCACCTACGAACTCGCCCGCCGACTCGAAGGCACGGGAGTCACAGTCAACGCGGCGGAACCTGGCAGCGCGAACACGTCCATGATGAAAGCCACCAAGCCCGACATGCTCCCGCCGATGGTGCGCGTGATGTGGCCCATGATCAAGCGGACTCTGGGGACTCCCGCCCAAGCCGCTTTGGTGCCGATCCATCTCGCCTCATCACCCGACCTGGAAACTGTATCTGGTCAATATATCGGCACCACGCTCAAGCCTGTCAAATCCTCCGACGCTTCCTACGACGTTGACCTGGCTCGCCGCCTTTGGGATGTGACGGCGGAACTGGTCGGTCTCTCCGTGGATGATAGTGTCGTCACGGCATAGGAATCCAGAAGTGTCATTGCAGGCAATTAGACTTTCCTGCAATGACACGATAAAGGAAATCGAAATGAAAACTTTTATCACGGTCTGGGCTGGGCAATTGATCTCCACCCTCGGGTCAGGCTTGACTGGATTTGCGTTAAGTGTCTGGATTTATCAGCAAACTGATTCGGTTACTCTGTTGGCATTCAACCTACTGGCAAACACCCTGCCCAACATTCTCCTTGCGCCGCTCACGGGTCTCGTTGCAGACCGTTGGGATCGTCGCTGGGTCATGATTCTGAGCGATATGGTGGCGGGTGTCAGCACCCTGGCTGTTGCTTTGTTATGGCTTGGCGGCGACTTGCAAGTCTGGCATGTATACATCGCCACAACGTTAATCGCTTCGGGCAGTGCGTTTCAATGGCCCGCCTACTCCGCGACGACGAGCCTGCTGGTTCCCAAAGATCAACTCGGCAGAGTCAACGGCATGATTCAAATGGGCGAAGCGTTATCGTTCCTCGTATCGCCCGTATTGGCAGGAACATTGTTTGGCTCCATCGGGTTGGGTGGCGTGATCCTGATAGATTTCGCAACCTTTTGCGCGGCGGTTGTTACTCTTTTGATCGTTCGATTCCCGCAACATCAGACGGAAGCAGGCAAAGGGGCTGATAAGGAATCGTTTTTTCACGCGGCATCCTTCGGGTGGCGTTACATCCTTGCCCGCCCAGGTTTACTGGGCTTGCTGGTCTATTTTGGCGCGGTGAATTTTCTGTGGGGCATGGTTTTGCCACTCTACCAACCGCTCATCCTCGACCTGAGTTCAACACAGGTATTGGGAGTCATCAGTTCGATTGGCGGATTGGGCGTTCTGCTCGGCTCGACCCTGATGAGTGCCTGGGGTGGTCCGAAGCGGCGCGTGTTCGGCATCCTAGGCGCGGGCGGATTGAGCGGCATCTTTCTGTTCATCACTGGCTTGCAACCCTCCTTGACTCTGATCGGGCTTGGTCTATTCGGCGGATTTTTCTGTTACCCACTCCTGAACGCGTCGAGTCAGGCGCTCTGGCAAAGCAAGGTCGCGCCTGACGTGCAAGGGCGCGTCTTCGCTATCCGACGCCTGATCGCCTGGTCCACCCAGCCGCTTGCCCTGCTGGTTGCGGGTCCGCTCGTGGATCGGGTATTTGATCCGTTCATGAAAATGGACACACTGCTGACAACGGCGCTCAAGCAAATCATCGGCGACGGATCGGGTCGCGGCATCGGGCTATTGTTTCTCATGCTCGGTATCGGGCTTGTCCTGGCGGCGATGGTGGGCTGGTTCAATCCGCATATCCGCGGCGTGGAAGAGGAATTGCCCGATGCGATCCTGTCAACGCCTGTGAACACAGCAGGTGCAACATGATTCAGAAACTGTTCCTGCGAATTTTCACATTCTTCCATGTTCGGCTCTATCGCCTCACGCGCGGCAAACTCGGCGGCAGGATGAACGGACTACCTGTTCTGCTATTGCACACCGTCGGGCGCAAGACTGGCAAACAAAGAGTCACACCATTGGGTTATTTTATACATGAAGGCAGTTATGTCGTCACAGGCTCGAATGCGGGCATGAACTCCCACCCTGGCTGGTTTTACAATCTGACTGCCAATTCGCAGGCAAGCATCCAAGTGAAGAGCGATCAATGCTCGGTTGTGACTGAAGTCGTAGGGCAGGATCAGCGCGACAGACTTTGGGATACATTAACCCGAATCGCCCCCGCCTATAAAAACTATGCACAGAACACAGTTCGGGGCATCCCAATTCTCCTACTTCGTGTTCATTCATACGATCAAAACTGATAAGGAATTTTTTGATGGACGACTTCTTCTTTTCATTGGGACGTTACACACTTGCATCAATCGTGCTGGGAATCGCAATCTCCACATGGGCGCAATTACGCGGCAGAAAGGATATTTCCCGCGCACAGGTTATTGAAACCATTTCCATGAACACCTTCGGCATTACAGGTTTTGCCAGCATCGTTTCCTTCTTCATGCACTTCTTCCTTGCGGACAAGGTCGCGCAATCCATCGGTTGGGAAGCAGGTAGTCCATTTCAACTGGAAGTGGCGGGAGCGAACCTTGCCGTCGGGATCATTGGGTTTGCAGGCTTCTGGCGGCGTGATTTCTGGCTTCCGTATGTGATCTCGAAAACAGCGTTCCTTTGGGTCGCAGGGATCATCCACATCATTGATCTGGTAAATCACAACAACTTTTCACCTGGCAATGCAGGCTTGACGCTATACATGGATTTCATCTGGCCACTCGTTTTTGTTGGCTTGTTATATCTTCTCAAATATTATGGAAAGCAACCACCGGATGGTTTGCCCCAAACTTTCCCTTAAATCTACTAAGATCAAAAAACGGTCACGAATATCGTGACCGTTTTGATTTACACCTGCGGAAGAGTCCGCTTCAGGATGTTGTACATCGGGATCGCCTTCACCGCGCCTTCGACGACGCAGGTGAGCGGCGTGTCCACGAGATAGGCGGGGATGCCGAGCGATTTGGTGAGCAGTTTATCCACACCGCGCAGAAGCGCGCCGCCGCCGGTCAATGCCACGCCGCGATCGATGATGTCTGCCACGAGTTCGGGCGGGGTCTTCTCCAGCACCCGGCGACCCGTTTCGATCACGGCTTTGAGCGGATCTTGCAACGCCTCGACGATCTCACCGGTGGTCAAGGTGACCGGGCGAGGCAAACCTGTCACCTGGTCCTGCCCTTGCACTTCCATGCTGTTTTCGGTATCTTGCGGCACCGCCGCGCCGATCCTTGTTTTGAGTTGTTCGGCGGTCACCTGCCCGATCACCACGCCGTACTTTCGGCGCACGTAATTGACGATGGCATCATCGAAGTCCATGCCGCCGGAGCGCAGGGTTTCGGCAGAGACGATGCCATACATCGCCATCACCGCCGCCTCCACGCACCCGCCGCCGAGGCAGATGACCATGTTCCCCGAAGGCGAACCAATCGGAAGGTCAACACCGATCGCAGCGGCAAGCGGCTGTTGGATTAAAAACGCCTCGCGGCTCCCCGCCTCCAGCACGGCTTCGTACACGGCGCGCCGTTCCACGCTGGTGACGCCGTATGGCACGGAGATCATCACGCGCGGGCGAAAGATGCGCATGCTCCCGCTGGCGCGCGAAAGCAGGTACGAAAGCAACGTCTCGGTGATTTCATAATCCGCGATGACGCCGTTCTTCAACGGTCGCGCCACCTCGATGCTCTCCGGCACGCGCCCGTACATATCGAGCGCCTCCTGCCCCACCGCCACCATTTTCTGCTCATCCGCTTCGATCGCGACGATGGTCGGCTCCTGCGCCAGCACCTGTGTCGAGTCCGCAATGCGGGTGAACATCGTACCCAGGTCGATGCCCAGGTCTTTTGAAAACATTGCCATGCGAGTTTTGTCTCTTTCCCGTTTCGTTGTCGTTCCTGGAAGTGAACCGATGATACCTGAAAGGCAAGTCATTGTCTAGCAAGTGATTCGTCCCGCAGGTTTCATCGAAAAACTCGCGGCCTACGCTCAACCTGCGGAACGTTTTATCATTTCAACCCTTGTCATCTGACGGCATTGCGCTATCATTGGCGCGAAAAGCAAAAGTAGTGGCGACTCTGCGAAGCGCGCAACGCGTGAGTCGCTGAAATAAAACGACTGACGCAAAGCGGTTACTACAGGAGATTCAAAACGCGATGAAACGATACTGGAAAGTTGCTGTTCTCGCCAACATCAAGGATGACTCACAACCCAAACCGGAGGGTGTGCCTCCCGACGCTTTCTCGGACTTCGACCACATCGAAACCGTCGACGCGCTTCGCGCCGCCATTGAAACGGACGGCCACCAGACGGTTTTTCTGCAAGCCGACCGGGACCTGCCGTACGCGCTCCGCGACGCGCAACCCGATATCTGCTTCAACATCGCCGAAGGACTCGGCGGCGATGCCCGCGAGGCGCAGGTGCCAGCCCTGCTTGAAATGCTCGGCATCCCCTACACCGGCTCGCGCGTGCTCACCAACGGCATCTCGCTCGATAAAACTCTCACCAAACGCATCTGGCGCGACCGCCGCCTGCCCGTCGCGCCATTTCAGGAATTCATCGTCGGTGACGAAGCCCTGCGCCCCGAACTGAAGTTCCCGCTCTTCGTCAAGCCGGCGCGCGAAGGCACCGGCATGGGCGTGGATACGAAAGCCATCGTCACCAAAGAGAAGGAACTGCGCGAACGCGCTTCGTACATCATCAACACCTACCAGCAACCCGCGCTGGTGGAGGTCTTCCTGCCGGGACGCGAATTCACCGTCGGCATCCTCGGCCGCGCCGATGCCAAACTGTACTCGCGCAACCCCGAGTGGTACGAAAAGGACGGCTTCCACCGCTTCCCCATCCTCGAACTGGATATGACCCGCTCCGTCACACCCAAGGTTTACAGCAACGCGTCCAAGTCGAAGGAAGTCGGCGAAGAGGGCGCGCCGGGTTACTTCTGCCCTGCCGAACTGGAACCCGAACTCGAAAAGAAACTGCGCTACTTCGCCCTGCGCGCGCATCAATTGCTCGGCGCATTGGATATTTCGCGCACCGACATCCGCCTCGACGACGAAGGCAACCCGCGTCTGCTCGAAATCAACACCCTGCCCGGTCTCACGCCCGAGTACAGCGACCTGTGCCTGCAAGCCAAAGCCGAGGGAATCCGCTACGAAGACCTGATCCTCGACATCTTGTATCTCGGCGCGTCGCGCTGGGGCATGGTGGCGCCGCGCGAAACGCCCGCGCCCGGCGCAAAGAGTTGATTGATTCAATAAAATCTTCACACCTTCCACACAATTTTGAAACCGTAAATCCATAGTCTGCGCCTGCGGGTTGGTATACTGAGCACATGCCCAAAACGATCCTGGTGGTGGACGACGAAAAACGACTGACTTCTCTTGTGGAAAGTTATCTCAAACAGGAAGGCTATCGCGTCGTCACTGCCCATAATGGACGGGATGCCCTCGCCGTGGCGCGCCGCGACAAGCCCGAATTGATCATCCTCGATGTGATGATGCCCGAAATGGACGGGTACGAGTTCATGCGGGAACACCGCAAGGAATACAACACGCCCATCATTCTGTTGACCGCCCGCGTGGACGACGAGGAAAAAGTGGTCGGGCTGGAAGTCGGCGCCGACGATTACATGACCAAGCCGTTCCGCCCGCGCGAATTGGTGGCGCGCGTCCGCGCGGTGTTGCGCCGGGCAGGCGAGAAAGAACCCGCCGCAAAGTTGTTGAAAGCCGCCGATATCCTGCTCGATCGCGACAGCCGCACCGTAAAAGTATCCGATGCCTACGTGGACCTGACCCCCTCCGAATTCGACATCCTCACCGCATTGATGGCTTCGCCCGGCCGCGTCCTCTCCCGCCTCGACCTGCTCGACATCATCCAGGGAGTCCGCTACGAAGGCTATGAGCGCACCATCGACACGCACATCAAAAACCTGCGCGGCAAGATCGAACAAGACCCCCGCTCGCCAAAGTACATCGAAACCGTGTACGGCGCCGGCTACCGGTTCAAACGGGACGTGTGAACCATGCGGTCGATCTCCAGCAAACTCATCCTCGCGTTTCTCAGCATCGGCGTGGTCGGCATCGCCATCACAGCCGTCACCGCCACCTTGAGGACCCGCGCGGAGTTCATCAGTTTCCTCTCCGACCAATCCAAGACCGATATCATCACCGAGCTTTCCGATTACCATCTTGCGAACGGTTCGTGGCAGGGCATCGACTCGGAATATTTTACCCAGGGGTCGGGACCGGGCTACAACAACCCCGGCCACCATGGTCCCCCAAAACGCTTCACGCTCGCCGATGAAAACGGCGTGGTGATCCTCTCCACCGACAAATACAAACCCGGCGACGCCCTTTCCCCCGGCGACTTCGAATCCGGTACGCGGATCACTGAAAATGGGGGCGTGATCGGGATCTTCGTCCCGTTACAGGCTCCGTTCCAGGGCGAGCCGCGTGAACTCGAATTCATCGAGCGCATCAACGCTGTGTTGTTTTTCGGCGCGTTGATCGCAACCGGGCTGGCATTGATGCTGGGCATTTTCCTCTCCCGCACGCTTACCCGACCCATCCGCGAACTGACGCAAGCCACGCACGCCGTCTCGGAGGGCGATTTCTCGCAACAAGTCACGGTCCGCTCGAACGATGAATTGGGCGAGCTTGCGCAGGCATTCAACAGGATGAGCGCCGAACTGTCGCGCTCGATCCTCGCCCGCAGGCAAATGACCGCCGACATCGCGCACGAACTCCGCACGCCGCTTAGCCTGATCCTCGGTCACGCCGAGGCGGTGCATGATGGCGTCCTGCCGCCGACGATGGAAAACTTCGAGATCATCCGCGAGGAAGCCGCGCGACTCGAACATCTTGTCAATGACCTGCGCACGCTTTCGCTGGCGGATGCCGGCGAGTTAAGCATTGAACTCCAACCCGTTGAACCGGAACGCCTGCTCAATGAAACTGTTTCGCTATATCAGTTTGAAGCCCAGCGGAAAAACATCACCATCACGCAACAGCTCGAGCCGAACCTGCCACAGGTCGAGATCGACCCCGGTCGCATCACCCAGGTGCTGACAAACATTCTGGATAACGCCCTGCGTCACACCCCGCAGGGCGGTACGATCATCATCACTGCCAGGCGGAATCACCCATGGACGGAGATCTCCATCCTCGACAGCGGACCCGGCGTCGGCTCCGAAAACCTCGAACGTCTCTTCGACCGCCTGTACCGCGTGGACCCTTCACGCCAACGGGATGACAGCGGCTCAGGGCTGGGGCTTGCGATTGCCAGGTCGATTGTGCTGGCGCATAAAGGTCAGATCACGGCAGAGTCGCAACCGGGCGCCGGCTTGAATATCCTCATCCATCTGCCTGCGACTCGTTGAACAACGTTAACCTCAGTAAAACACTCCCGCAATCCAAATCAAAATCACTATCAATATCATCTAATCCACGGCTTATCAAATCTTCACAGTTTCACCATAACAATCCACCTGCCATGTGATAAATTGATTGCACATACATGGAAAGGAACACGATGAAAAAAATTCTAAAGATCCTGCTTTTCACCACCCTCGGAATTGCCTCGCTGGCAGGCGCCGGGGTTGCTGGCTTCAAAATGGGAATCCGTCAAGCCACCGCCATTGAGTCGGGCGACGAGAAATCCTTCGGTGGTTTCCATCGCTTCGGTAATGACGGCGATCCCCAACAAGGTTTCCATCACTTCGGCGGACCCGGCTTCAACCATCCTGGGCAGGGGTTCGGTCCCGGTCGAACGCATGGCGGCAGAGGGTTCATTTCGCCGTTCTTCATCCTCGCCAAATTGGCGTTGCTCGGCTTGCTGGCATGGCTCGGCTACAAATTATTCAAGGGGAATGGGTGGCAGTTGACCCTGGCGCGCGTTCAACCAGCGGCGACCCAAACCTCCCCGGAGCCTGATCCGACGGAGGAGAAACCACGACGGCGGGGTAAGCAATAACGACTCCCGTCCATCCATGAAAGAAAATAAGACCCTGGGTTTTCCGGGGTCTTATTACAAAACGAGGAGAGTATTCATATGGATTTCATAAATCGCTTCATCACCGCCATCACACAGACGCATCCCATCCACCCGATGGTGGTGCACTTCCCCATTGCACTCACTGCCGCGGCGTTCCTGTTCATCCTGCTGGCGATGTGGAGGAAAAATCCATTCCTCGAACAAGCCGCGTTCGCGAACATCGTCCTTGCAGCGATCAGCACCGTCGCGGCGGGCGTAACCGGTGTGATGGACAATGCCCGCAATTACGAGGGCGAAGCGCCAAATGCCGCCGCAAAGATCGTCCTCGCGTTGGTACTGCTCGCCCTCACCACCGGCATCAGCATTGTTCGTTACCGCAACCCCGAAATATTCAACACAGGCAACCGCGCGTTGTATGCGGCGTCCTACGGATTGAGTTTCCTCATCGCCTTCACGCTGGCATTTCTGGGCGGCGTCATCTTGTACGGATTCTAGGAGAAACATGAAAAAGATCGTCATCTTGTCGATGTTGTTGATCGGACTCTTGTCAGCCTGCGGCGCACAGGCGACAGACACGCCCGCTTCGCCCGTGAGTGAGCCTGCCTCGCCCACCGACGCGCCTGCGGCAACCGAGGCTCTTGTCGTGCCAACCAATATCGTTGTTATCCCCACCACCCCTCCGACCGAGGCATCGGCGCAAACCGCCACCGTCAGTTTTGCCAACGACATCCTGCCCATCCTCGACAGCCGTTGCAAAAATTGTCACGGGGGTCGCGAAACCAAAGAGGGATTAAACATGACCACCTACGCCCTGCTGATGACAGGCTCCGAAAACGGACTCGTCGTCGTCCCCGGCGACGCAGACAACAGCCTGCTCGCTGAACAGGTCGTCTCGCAAGAGATGCCGAAGCGGGGACCCAAGTTGACGCCTCCGCAAGTGCAACTCATCATCGAGTGGATCAACCAGGGCGCGTTGGACAATTAACCATCGAGGTACGCCGTTGCGATGGACGCTAACTCTGGGAACGGCGTACTTCTTTCTGGTATAATCTGCCCGCTTGAACCCAATGGAGAGGTCGCGTAGTCTGGCTTAGCGCGCACGCTTGGAAAGCGTGTAACCCCAAAAGGTTCGCGGGTTCGAATCCCGCCCTCTCCGCCAAAAGAAACAACCCGCCAATGCGGGTTGTTTTAGTTTCAGGTTCGCGTGCCCTCATCGAGAGGATAATATTCGAATCCCGCCCTCTCCGCCAATGAAAAATCTCCCGTGGTAACGGGAGATTTTTCATTGGATAGAAATTGTTCGGTTACGGCGTCGGGGTGGATTCGGTTTCCACTTCAGCACCCACATACAATACGAAATTGTTCGGGCTTACATCCGCCGAATGACCCGTGGGAACCATCCCCTGCGCTGTCAACACTGTAAACAGCACGGACTGTTCCCAGTTCCCTCCGCCGAAAATATCGTTGCCCTGAGAAGCGGCATCGGCGCGCTGTGAGCCTAATTGCATGGCTTCGTAGCTTGTCAGGTCCAAGCCGCCGCTGCGAGGGGTAAGCGCAGAGTTATGGCACGACACGCACCCGATCGCGTTGGAATACCACTGTCCGTTTTCCACGAATAACGGCTGGATGTCTTCATACGAGGCTTCGCAATCCTTCCCGTTGAGATCGGTGAACGGGATGACACCGCTCTCCGGCGCGCCTGCCGACACCCACGCTCCGATCAATTCGGTCGCGGCAACCTGGCATTTGTCGAACTCGGCGGCGCCAGCATCCATCGACGATTCAACGTGCCTGACGGGAATCAACGTGGGGACGGGAGTCCGCTCGACGATCTGGGCGGCACGCACGCATTCGAAGGAAAACCCGCACGACCAGACCAGCAAGGCAACGACCCATAGCAGAACCACTCCCAGAAAAGCAAGGAGCGTAGCGTAAATTAATTTTCTAACGTCATCCATAATCGAAGTCCCTATTCTGCAGGTTGCAATGTACGAAGGAAGTTGACCACATCCCAGCGTTCGGACACGGTAAGGTTTTCGTTTAAGGCAGGCATGCGACCATCCACGCCGTTGGAAATGGTGAGGAAGAACGATCCGTCGCTTTTGGATTGCACGATCTCCGAGGTGAGGTCGGCTGGTTTGAATTGAATGAGGAACGGGGCAACGGGTCCATTGCCCTGACCGGTAACGCCGTGGCACATCTGGCAGTGAACGGCGAATAATTCTGCGCCGCGCGCCAGGGAAGCCTCATCGGCTGGGGTGGGGTTTTGCGGCGCGCCCATGCCGGGGATGGTAATCGCTCCTTCCACGGGAACCGACTGACTGGGGGGAGGAAGCGGGTTTTCCATCGGGCGATAGGACGGTTGGATCTCCATGAAGCTGACCCAGTCGATCTTGATGATGTCGAACATGAACAATTCGAGGATCCCGAAGAGGATGCCGAGCGTGAGGAATACCCAAAACAGTTGTTTGAAAAGTCTCATAATTGCCGCGCCTCCGCGGGTTTGACAGATTCAGCGCCCAGTTTGGTCAACACATCGGTGAATTTCTTTGTATCGTCCGGCGCGCACTTGAAGAAAATGGCGACCTTGCCCTCGCTTACTTCCGATACGTATTCCATCGGCTGGTAGTTGGGAAAGTAACTATCGAGGAACACGCCCAGGAAGGTGGCGAGGAGGGCGAAGAGCATGGTCATCTCGAACGTCACGATGGCGCCGGGTGGGATGGGAGTAAAAAACTGCCCTCCCACAGGGACGTTGTACAAATACGGGGTGCCAAAGTTCAGGAAAAGCCCGAAGAAAAAACCGGCAATCGCCCCGCCCATGGATAATTTCGAAACATTCGTGTGCGGATGGGGACGACCCAGGATTTTATGGGCAAGGGGAACGCCGGAGATCACGTTGATGTTCTCGTCGCTGACGCCCAACTCGCGCAATTTGTCGATGGCGCCGGCGGCGGGGTCGAGATCTTCAAAGACTGCAAGAAAAGTTGATTGAGACATGGTGCGCTCCGTTTATTCGAACTCGGTCACAGTCGGCAGGTGCGCTTTACCCACTTTGCGCAGGCTGTGCGTCATCTGCCCTTCCTGCACTTCCCAGACCGGGATGAGCGGGATGAGGCGCGAGGCAATCATGTAGAACAGGAGGAACATGGAGAACGTGCCGATGGTGAGGAAGATCTCGATGCCGGGCTGGTACAACTTCCAGGTAAAGGGCATGCGGTTGATGGTCAGCATGACCGGCACGATCAGATAGCGTTCCCAGTACATGCCGATGTTGATCATCAAGCCGATCAGGGCGAGTAACCAGGGTGTTTCGCGGATCTTCTTGCTCCATAACAGCAACGGCGGGATGACAATGTTGAACAGAACCAGCTGGATGAACATCCACGACATTGGTCCCTCCTCCAGCCAAACGAGGAGCGTATCCGTCGCGCGGTCGCCGCCGTACCATTGCACGATGTAATCATTGAAGAAGAAGTAGGTGTACGCGAAGGTGACGATCAGCATCAACTTGCCAAGGGCGTTGAAGTGCTCCTTGCGGATGAAGTAATCCATGTGTTTCATCGTCGCGCGCATGATGAACAATACCATCGCCACCGCGCCCATTCCGGAATGCAAGGCGCCGAGCACAAAGTAAGGACCGAACACGCTGGACGACCAGCCCGGGCGCATTGCCATGGCAAAGTCCCACGACACAATGGTGTGGACGGAGAACATGACCGGGATGATGGCAAACGCGAAGAAGTTCATCGCGGTGGTGAGATGTCGCCACTCGCCCTCGGTCCCACGGAAGCCAAGCGCGAGAATTTTGTAGAAGGTCTTGCGCCAGCCCGTCGATCGGTCGCGCGCCATGGCAAGGTCGGGGATCAAGGGCAGGAATAAATACATCGTGCTACCAAGCACGTACGTGGTGATCGCCAGCAAGTCCCACATCAACGGCGAGTGCAGGTTGGGCCACAACTGGCGCGCGTTTGGGATGGGGAACATCCAGTACGCCAGCCATACGCGACCAAGGTGCATGAAGATGCTTGCGCCAGCCTGGATCAAACCGAAGGTAGTCATCAGTTCTGCAGCGCGCGTGAACGGGCGGCGGAATTCCGCTTTGAACACGCGCAAGATCGCGGAGATGAACGTGCCCGCATGGCTGATGCCGATCCAGAACACGGTGTTGACGAGGAAGATGCCCCAGTACGAAGGGCGCATCACACCCGCCACGTACAAGCCCTCCTCGATCATGTACCACCACGCGTATAGCAGGCAGGTCACAACGAGGAAAGACAGGACCCCGAGCACCGCCCAAAACTTCCACGAGGTGGTGTGCATCGATTCCATCACCATCGCGTTCATTTCGCCGCGCGGTTTGGGGTCGTACATCAAGTACTGTTTGGGGTCTTCTTCTTCGTGATGCGCGTCGTGCGCTTTTTGCGCGCCGGAGAAATATTTAGAAGTTGCGGTCATGGATTAACCTGCCTTTAGATAGGTGACGCGCGGGAGAGTGTTCAGTTCTTCGAGGTGCTTCACGCCGCGTTTCTGCTCAGCCAGTTGGCTGACCAGAGACTCGTGATGATCCACGCGACCGAACGTGATGGCGTTCGCCGGACACGCTTGCGCGCAGGCGCTCGTGAATTCGCCGTCTTCCACCTCGCGCCCCTCCGACTTTGCCTTGTCCTGCGCCTTGTGAATGCGCTGAATGCAGAACGTGCATTTCTCCATCACACCGCGCCGGCGCACCGTCACATCCGGGTTGAGCTGGTTGTGGAGCGGGAAGACGCGCGTGCCATTAACCATGTTTCCGCGTTCCGGCAGTGTGTGATAATCGCGCCAGTTAAACGAGCGGACCTGGTACGGGCAGTTGTTCGCGCAATAGCGGGTACCGATGCAGCGGTTGTACACTTGCAGGTTCAGTTGCTCCGCATTACTGTGCGGAGTGGCAAACACCGGGCAGACAGGTTCGCAAGGCGCGTGACCGCACTGCTGGCACAACATCGGCTGGAACGGAGTCGCCTTCACTTCGGGATATTCGCCCTCCCAGAAACGTTCGATCCGGATCCAGTGCTGGGTTCGCCCGTAGCCGGCATCCTCCTCCCCCACAAACGACAGGTTGTTTTCCATCGCGCATGCCGCGACGCATGCCTGACAGCCGGTGCAAATATCCTGGTCGATCGTCATGCCCCATTTGCCCTCGGCGGCTTCGGCAATTGCGCCTTTGGCGCCAACGAGATTCAAATCAACGGTCATGATTAATGCTCCTCGGGGAATCCCTCGCCGTAGACGCCGATGCGGCTTTCAAGGCGGGAAAGGTATTGTTTACGTCCAGTCTTTTCGATCTTTACTTTCATCCCCGCAAACGCAAGGTCGCCAGCGGCGTTGAAGTGCGCGCCCAAAACATCGGCAGGATTCGCGCCGCGTTTGAACGCCTCGCCGACGGGTCCGCCATACGGGACAAGCCCTAAAAACTCCTCTTGGGGTAATCTCGCCGTGGCAAACCGTCCATACGCGGTGTGGCCCTGACCAAACGGCATGGCAACGACATCCGGATGAATGGCGGGATAAAGATAAACGGCAACTTCGAGTTCGCCGGCTTCGCTGGTGATCTTCACCACATCATCGTTTTCGATCTCATGATGATGTGCAGTATCAGGGTTCATCGCCACCCACGAATTCCACATCACGGTGGTCATCGGGTCGGGAAGTTCCTGCAACCACGGTTTGTTTGCGCCTGCCTCGCCTAACGTTGGCGAAACGAAGGGGATGAAGAAGAATTCACCTTCACCGGCAAATTCCGCATCCTCCACATCGATGCTTTTCCCCAGCGCAGTTGCGGAGGATGGCGCAACGGACATTCCTGCATTCGTCCACCAACCGCCGTATTGTTGGAAGTAGGATCCGAAGGTGTTAATCTCCGGGGCGGTGAACGAACCATCCATGCGGGCAAGCAAGTTGGCAAGGTTCGATTGAATGAAAGCAACTTCATCGGTATACGGCAGGGCTTCCGCCAGTTTTCCACCGGCGAGACGAGCCGCTTCGATCAACACGTCCGCTGTGGAGCGTGTATCGTACATGGGCGAGACCACCGGCTGCGCGCCTGAAAGCACCGATTGCATCGTGCCGGTCGCGGAGCGTTGATACCCCCACCCTTCCAACCCGTGATGGTCGGGGAAGATGTAATCGGAAGCGCGGGCAGTCTCGTCGGGGAAGGATGCAAACGAGACCACCATGGGAACTGACTCAAGCGCTTCGGCAAAACCAAGTGACTTGGGCAATTCAAAGACCGGGTTCACGCCATGAATGAACAACGCTTTAACGCCGCCGCTCTTCATCTTCGCGATGAAGTCCGACATTTCTTTTGCGTTGGCGGGGCGATGATAAGAATCTTCGTTCGGTGAGAGCGGCGAGATGAACACACCGCCGGGTTTGCCGAAATTATCCATTAGGGCGTTGAATGCCAGCACGGCTTCCGCCGTGGAAAGCCCGTTGCTTTGCCCGAGTGCCTGACCGCCGGGAATGGCAAGCGGAGCCTGGGCTTGAGCTAGCAAACCAGCCACATGTTCAAGTTGTTCGACCGAGGCGCCGGACTTTGCGGAAACATCCTCCACGCTTACCGAGGAAAAGGCGCGCGGAACGGGTCCGCCCTTGGCTTCGGCGACGAGCCGGCCGAGGGCAAGCGCGACCAAGCCTTCAGTTCCGGGAAGAACCGGTATCCACTCGTCGGCTTTGGCGGCGGTCTGCGACATCTGCGATTCGAACTGGATGAAATATCCGCGTTTTTGCGGGTTGCCGCGGCGCATTTTTGCAAAGTCGCGAGTATAGGCAACCGGCGAAAGCCAGGTTTCGAGGAAATTCGACCCGAACGAAACAACAACATCTGATGAGGAAAGGTCGAAGAAAGGCAACCCCGCCGAACCGAGAAGATTCTCCGCCGCCTTGCTCAACGTGGCGCGTGATTCGAACATACTCAATGCGCCAAAGCGGATGGGTGCCGGTGCGCCGATTGCCTGGGCAAGATCGGATACCATGTCAAACAGATGATCGGATGACGTCCCCATCAGGAAGGCGATCTCCGACACGTTCGTGTTGTTCAGTGCATCTGCCACCACCTGGTAGGCATCGTCCCAATTCATGGGAGTTGCGGCGAGTGCAGATTCGCGCCCTTGCTTTACGGGGAACTCCACACGGTCGGGGTTGTATAACCCCTGCAAGGTGGCTTGCCCGCGCGCGCAGGTTTTCCCAAGGTTGATGGGGTTCGCCGCGTTGCCTTCAACCTTGATGGCGCGCCCTTGCATGGTGCGGACGATCAGCCCGCATCCCGCCGCACACTCGCGGCAGGTGGTGGCGTAATAGGTGCTCAAACCATTGTAGGTGTACTCCGGCATTTTGGTGTACGGCTCGCGCGTCACATAGCGCGAGGCGGGACCACACCCCGTGAGGACCGCGGTGGTCGCGGCGCCTGCAGTGGCTAATTTGAGAAAATTACGCCGGGAAATTTTTTGGCTCATGGAATATTCCTCTGTACCCGGATTAATAATGACACGTGCCGCAATCGGTGAGTTTGGTGCGCTTTTCCGCTAACAACGCAGACACGCCCGTATCTCCCGTCGGATTATTCTGGAAATTATCCTCCGTACGCGACTTGTGGCAGTTAAGACACCAACCCATGTTCATCACTTGCGGATTCTCTGCGATCGTCACCTTGGTCATATCGCCGTGGCAATTTTCGCAGTTTAGCCCGGCGGCAACATGCGGTCGATGCGTGAAATGGACAAAGTCCGGCACTTGCGCCACCGGCACCCAGGTGAACCCAACGCCGCTCGCCATGGCATCGACCATGGGTTTGAGGAGCGGACTGGTCTGGGTTTTCGCGATCTGCTGGTGACATCCCCAGCACTTGTTGATGGTCGGCAATCCGGGAGAAGGTCCGCGTAACGCGCCGGGATGACAATACAAACATTGGATCCCCAACCCCACATGCAACTTATGTGTAAACTGGATCGGTTGTTCGGGAGGTTGCTGGGTCTGATAAATCCCATAAGCGGCAAGGCTGAACAGCGACATGATCGTGATCACCACCGCGATCCGTCCCATTGGGCTTATCACCCATTCAAAAAATTTTCGGATCATGCATGCTCCTGGAACGAGGAATTGTTCGTGAAATATTGCACGATTATACCTAACTGAACCAAAATTGTAAACATCAGCTTGTAAAATGTGTTGCCTGCCGCCGCTCACCCACACACGGTACACCATGAGCGCGCTCGTGAACCATCGCAATATTTCCCTTTCACAGGACATTCACTCGCTTTGAAAAACTCGCAAAATTATACTGCAAAAGAATAGGCAAGTACATACAACACACCCAAACACGCATGTTATACTTGCCCGGCATGAAAAAAATTACGAGGATTTTCGTCATAATTTTTCTGGCGGCATTGCTTTCCTTGCTTCTGACCGCGTTCACCCAATCCCTGGCGAACCGGGCTTCCTTCGCCGAGGCAGATATCAGTGCTTCGTTCTATCTTCAAGCCACCGCCACACCGGTGAATGAAGACCAATCGGAGATCGGCTCGACCGATGAGATCGTAGCCCTGGGCGGGGTCATTACACTGATCATCATCATCCCGATCCTTGCGCGGCGTAGACACTGGCTTCACTCACCTTCGCAATAAATTTGCCACATTAACAAAACTTAAAAACCATGTATAATCGAGGCAATCCGCAAGGATTGAACAAGAGATTTCTGCCGCACGGCGGCTCGGCTGTATTTTCAATGGATATTAAGAGCACGAACCTCCCCGTTTTGGGAGTTACTTTAGAAGTCAACACAGGCACCTTGAACACGAGTCTGACTTCCCCCCCCACAACACGTTCGCCGCTTGTGACTTAACTCACGTCACGCGGTTTGACCCACCCCGCCACGCTTCGAGCGGGATTTGGGTTTGCTCGACATCCCCTGAATTTTCATCCCGTTTTACGGGATCGTGAACAGCCGAAACCGATGGTCGGTGCTTCGGCTGTGTTTTTTTAATGAAAAAAATAACCGCCCTTACCGCGCAAAAACGCGACCCAAACCGGGTGAACGTGTACCTTGATGGAGAATTCGCCTTCGGGCTGGCACGCATCACCGCCGCGTGGCTCAAAGTCGGTGACGTGTTGGATGAAGCCAAAATTCAGACGTTGCAAGCCGAAGAGGCGAAAGAACGAGCGCTCCAACAGGCATTGCTATTCCTAAGCTACCGGGCGCGCTCCGAAGCAGAAATCCGCAAGAACCTCCGCAAGCACGAATTCCCTGAGGAGGTGATCGCTCAAACCATCGAACGACTGCGGAGGGACGGGCTCGTAAACGACGGGCAGTTTGCGCAAGCCTGGGTTGAAAACCGGAGTACATTTCGCCCGCGAAGCCGGCGGCTGCTCGCGCAGGAAATGCGTCAAAAAGGCATCGACGAGGAATCGGCTACGGCTGCGCTCCAGGCTGTCGACGATGAACACCTTGCGTATGAAGCGGCAAAAAAACGAGCGGCGCGCTTCGCAAGCCTGGAGTGGCAGGATTTTAGAAAAAAGATATCCGAGTTTCTGGCACGGCGCGGATTTTCGTACTCGGTGATCGCGCCAGTGGTAACGAAAATCTGGAACGAAACACGTAAGAAAGAACTTCATTACGAAGATGAGGATACAACAATATGAATCCGATAATCTTGATCGTTGACATACTGGTTTTGGGCGTCGGCTTGGTCGCAGGCTATTTCTTCCGCCGCTATCAGGCGGAGCGGGCGCTGAAAAACCAGCAGGACAAAGCCGACAACATTCTCAAAGTAGCCAATGAACAAGCCCGGCTGATCGAAAGCCAGGCGCGTGAAAATGCGACGAAGATCATCCAAGCCTCCGAAGCGGAGATCAAGGAACGGCGCATCGAAGTCAACAAAGAGACCGAGCGGCTGGATAAACGCCGCTCCGAATTGGAAAGCCGCGGCGACAAACTTGAACAGCGCGAACAACAGATTAACAAGCGCCAATCGCAGGTGGATAAACGCGGCAACGATATCGACAAACTGTACGAGGAGCAAGTCAAAAAGCTCGAGCAGATCGCCCAATTATCTTCGGACGAAGCCAAGAAGGATTTGTTCGCTGCCGTGGAAAAAGAGGCGCGCGGCGATATGGCACGCATCATCCGCCAGATCGAAGCCGAAGCGCGGGAGGAGGGCGAAAAGCGCGCGCGTAAGTTGATCGCAGACGCCATCCAGCGCGTTGCGTCGGAACACGTGGCGGAGGTGACGCGCGCCGTGGTCACCCTCCCCAGCGAAGAGATGAAGGGGCGCATCGTCGGTCGCAACGGGCGTAACATCAAAGCCTTCGAACAAGCCGCCGGGGTGGATGTGATCGTGGACGATACGCCGGACTCCGTCACGGTCTCGTGTTTCGACTCTGTGCGCCGCGAAATCGGCAGGCGCGCGCTTGCCAAGTTGATCCTCGATGGGCGTATTCACCCCGCCCACATCGAAAAGATCGTGGAAGATGAAACCCGCGCCGTGGAAAAGATCATCAATGAAGCGGGCGAACAAGCCATGTACGATGCGAACGTTTCGGGCTTGCATCCAGAAATTTTGAAGATGATGGGGCGGCTCAAATTCCGCACTTCGTACGGGCAGAACCAACTGGCGCATGCCGTGGAAGTTTCCAAACTGGCGGGCATTCTCGCGGCGGAGATCGGCGCAAACGTCGAACTCTCGAAACTCGGCGGCTTCCTGCACGATATCGGCAAAGCCATGGATCATAACCAGGATGGCACGCACGCCAAACTCGGCGCGGAATATTGTCGGCGCTACGGCGTGAACTCGATTGTGGTCAACGCCATCGAATCGCACCACCATGAAGTTGACCAACTCACCGTGGAAGCAGTCATCACCGAAGCGGCAGATGCGATCTCCGGAGCGAGACCCGGCGCCCGGCGTGAAGACCTCGAAGCGTACATCAAGCGCATCCGCTCGCTGGAGGAAATGTCCATGTCGTTCGAGGGCGTGCAACAGGCGTTCGCCATCCAGGCAGGACGCGAAGTGCGCATCATCGTTAAACCCGAGGCGATTGACGACCTCGCCTCCGCCCGCCTTGCGCGAGACGTTGCCAAGCAGATCGAGGAGACCATGCAATACCCCGGTCAGATCAAGGTCACGGTCATCCGCGAGACGCGTTCGACAGAAATTGCAAAGTAAACCATCGCAAAGGGATGAGGCGGAAGCGAGCCTCATCCCTTTTTATTTTCCATGAACCATTCCTTTATAACTCATCTCGAATGTTCATCCTGTGGAAATGAATACAGTCACAGCGCAGTCCAGACCTTCTGCCCGGACTGCCAGAAGTGCCTGTTGCCGCGCTACGATCTCAACGCTGTGCGCGGACAAATAGATCGCGATGATCATTCAAAGCGAACCAAAGGCATGTGGCGCTGGCATGAGTTGCTCCCGATAACAAACCCCGAACATCAGGTGTTTCTCGGCGAAGGAGATACCCCCTTGCTCCGCGCGAATCACCTTCAAAGCAAATTAGGTCTCACGAACCTTTTTATCAAGGACGAAAGCGGGAACCCGACCGGCTCGTTCAAAGCGCGGGGGCTTGCGGCGGCGATCTCGAAAGCAAAAGAACTTGGCGTCAAGAAAGTCATCATCCCCACCGCCGGGAATGCCGGCGGGGCACTGGCGGCATACGCCGCGCGCGCAGGAATGAAGGCACACATCTTCATGCCAAGAGATACCCCCCTCGCCAATATCGAGGAAAGCCGCATGGTCGGCGCGGAGGTGGAACTCGTGGATGGGTTGATCAGCGACGCGGCAAAACTGGCAGGTGAAAAAGCGCGCGCGGAAGGCTGGTTCGATGTTTCCACGTTCAAAGAGCCGTACCGCGTGGAAGGTAAAAAGATCATGGGGTATGAGTTAGCCGAAGCGTTCGGGTGGAAATTACCGGATGTCATCCTCTACCCCACCGGCGGCGGAACGGGGCTGGTGGGCATGTGGAAGGCATTTGCCGAACTCGAAGAATTGGGCTGGCTTGAAAACGCGAAACGCCCGCGCATGGTTTCGGTGCAGGCAGACGGATGCGCCCCGGTCGTCAAAGCGTTTAACGCCAACGCCGCCTCGTGTGATTTTTGGACGAACGCGCAAACCATCGCCTCCGGCTTGCGCGTGCCGAAAAGTTTCGCCGACCATGTCATCCTGCAAAATATTTACGACAGCCACGGGACAGCCATCGCCGTGAGCGACGACGCGATTCTGGAATCGCAACGTCAGCTTGCGCACGCCGAGGGAATTTTTTCCGCCCCCGAAGGCGCAGCGACCTTCGCCGCGCTGAAAATTTTGATCGAGAAAAAGTGGGTTCAATCCGATGAACGGATCGTGCTATTCAACACAGGTTCCGGGTTGAAATATCTGGATTACAAAAGTTAGCCTACTCACGCACGAACGGATTCGACCTTTTCTCCTCCCCCACTGTGGTTTCGGGACCATGACCCGACAGCAATCGCGTATCCGCGGGCAATGTGAAAATTTGCTCGCGGATGCTTTTTTCCAGCGCAGCCCAATCGCCGCCGGGCAGGTCGGTGCGGCCGACGGAGCCGGCGAAAATGAGGTCGCCGCTGAAACAGGTCGAGGCTGAGGGAACGTATAAGGTGCAGTGACCAGGCGTATGCCCCGGCGTGAAGCGGATTTCAAAATCAACACTGCCGAGTTTCATCTTCATCCCGTGAAAAAAGTCAATCGTCGGTTCGGGACCCGGGTCAATATCAAACCCGAAGATCGCGCCACCCCCGCCTGCACGCCATAACACGTGATCGTTCGGGTGCAACGCCACGAGCGGCAACGGATTCAATGCATCCGCAATTGCCGCCGCGCCGCCGATGTGGTCGAAGTGGGCGTGCGTGTACCACAGGTGACCGATACGCCAACCGCGTTTTTGCGCGGCTTCGAGGATGACGTATCCATCCCACGCAGGGTCAATGACGGCGGCTTCTTTGGTCGCCGAATCGGCAACGAGGCAGGCATTGGTCTGCGCGGGACCGAGGGTGAAGGAAACGATTTCAAGCATTGAGAATCCTTCGGGGTACGATGACGCTGACGACGAGCGAAACAGCAATAAGGGCGAGAGAGATCGGGTACGTCAAAAGCGGATTCACCTCGTAGAGGAATCCAGCCAACGGTGGAGTCAAAATGAAGATCACGGCGCTGATCGTCTCCATGACCCCATAAGTGAGTCCCATTTGCGAGGTGTGCACAAGTTCGCGCGCCTGCGCCAGGGCGATCGGGCGCGCGGCGCGGAAACCGCCCAGGAGAAAATACCCGATTGCCAACGCTGGTACGCCTGTCCCCTGCCAGATCAATAAAGCAAAGGCGGCAACAAAGGTCTGGGCGACCAGAAAACCGACATACGGTTTTAACCGACTCAGCGATACGGCAAGCACGGCATTGCCGAACGCGCCGAACGCAAATATCGTGCCGATGCGGGACAGCGAAAGATTCCGCTCGCCTTCAAGGACATTGGGAGTGAGGGGTTGCGCGAGGTACATCGAGAACACGGCAAACGCCACCATGGCGAAATAAGCCAGCAGCCGCGAATTTTTCATCAGGTCCATCGGTGGCGATTCGGGATCGTGCCCGTCGATGGGTTGCGCTTTAACGAGGATGATGCACAGGAGGGAAATGACAAAGATACCTGCCGCAATGAAATAGACCGAACGTAATCCGAACCGGTCGCCGATCGCGCCGCCGACGAGCGGACCCAACGCCATGCCGGTGTTGAACGTCGCCGTGGTAAGCGAGAGCGCCGTGCCCACCGACCAGTTCCCGCGCGCGGCAGTGACGTAACTGGCAAGCGGCGAAGAAACAAAGGCGGTCAAGCCGTACCCGAGCAATCCAACGATAAACAACGGCAACTCGCGCGCGATCGCCATGGTGACCGTCGAAAGGAGTCCGACGATCCACGCGGCAACCAGCATCGGTCGGCGACCAAAACGGTCTGCCAGCCTGCCCGCCGGGATGTGCGTGATCGCCATCGCCACGCCGAATGCCCCGAGAATGAAGCCGATCTGTTGTTCACTGCTTCCCAGTTGCTTGAGATAAATGGGTTGAAAGTTGAAAAACATACCTTCGCCAAAGCCCCAGGTGAGCAGGGCAAAGGCGACAAAGAGCAGATTGCGATTCAAACCGTTCCTCCGATTCGTTCGATAAATTCATGCACCGCTTCGAACACCTGATGACGTGCCGCATCTTTCGTGACCACGTGACCTGATCCGCTGACGTACAGTTTTGTCCTGTCCGACGCGTTCACGAGCGCGGCGTGGATGCGCTCCATGTTTTCAGGCAAAATATATTTGTCATCCCTGGAATGCAGGAGCATCACCGGCACACGGATTTCCGGCAAGGCGGCGCGCATGTCAGCCAATAAATCCCTCAACTCCGCCGTTGAACGCACAGGGTTCTGCGGGTAGGAAATTTGCTCGCGGAACGCATTCTGATCGATCCATCCGCTCCCGGGCTTGCCTTTCCCTTTGGGTTGAAATTTTCTCAACGTGCTGAATGCACGCAGGAACCACGAGGGATAATCCACCGGCAGACCGAACGGGGTGGATAGCGCGGCAACACCTTTTACATCCAGCCGTGTGGACATCAGCAAGGCGAGCGCTCCGCCCATCGAAAGCCCGACCAAAATAATGTCCTTCGAAAATCCGCGCAACAGGTGATAGCCGTCCTCCACCGAGGCGATCCAATCCTCGCGCCGCGAGCGGATCATCGCTTCGGGATTTGTCCCATGACCGGTCAGGCGAATCCCGAGGCAGGTGTAGCCGCGTTGGTTCAGGTAATCGCCGAGCAATCGCATTTCCTTTGGCGCGGCGGTGAACCCGTGAATCAATAAACATCCGGGTTTCGATGACTCACCCGGAAAAAAGAATGGTTCGGCTGTCGGAATGATCTGGGGCATCGACCAAATTATATAATACCCACGGTCAAAAATTGCGCTTTCCCTCCGGATAAAAATGCGCAATTTTTGACCGAGTGCGGTATAGGCTATTTCCTCATCCAGCTGGGCGGAGCGAGGCGGCTTTTTTGTACACCGGGCAATTTTTCTGGTGTGCGCCCGGCAAATATCCCGTGGACATGAGGAATTCGTTGACGATCTCGCCGCCGGTAAACACGAACGTCCTTTTGAACAGCTTCACCCAATCGTCCTTTTTCAGCGGGTGATGTGCATCCAACCAGCCTTTGAACGAGCCAAATTCTTTCTGTAATTGCTGGATGCGCTTCGCATTTTCAATCGCCGCGTTGACCTTCAATCGGTTGCGGATGATCCCTGCATCAGCGAGCAGGCGCGCGCGGTCTTTCTCCGTGAACCGGGCAACTTTCTTGATTTTGAATCCACGATACGCTTTGCGGAAGTTGTCCGCCTTTTTGAGGATCGTGATCCAGGAAAGTCCCGCCTGGTTGATCTCGAGGATCAACCGTTCGAAGAGCAGGTTATCGTCGTCAATCGGAAAGCCGTATTCCATATCGTGGTAGGTTTTATTAAACAGGTCTTCGGGATGCGAATTGACGTAATCGCAATATGTCGTCATGATTCCTCTAGTTCTTTACGGAGTTGGTCTTTGACGTCCTGCGGCAATAAATTCCAAGGGATGCCCAGTAGAGCGGCTTGCAGACCCCAAAGCATGTTGAGTGTCACCTTCTCCGGGTAGGCGGCTTTGACGCGTCTGTACGTTTCGACGGCGCCGAGTCTGGTAACCTCCTCCAGCGAATGAACGCCGACGGAGGCGAGCCATTCCCTGCTTTTGGGTCCGAGGTTTTTCACAGAGCAATCTCCATCAACGGAAGGATGCGCGGCTGACCATCCAATTCGTATTGCCGCTCACCAATCTTCTTCATCCCCATTTTCTCATAAAACCCAACAGCGTTAGGATCGGATTCAAGTTGCAACATCTTGTAGCTGCGTTGACGCGCCAGACCGAGCGCGTGAAGAAACATTTCATTCCCCACGCCCCTGCCGATATAGCCAGGAAGCACCCAAAGATTTTCGAGCCACGCCGCCCCCTCTCTGTCTTGCAATGTATAAAACGCAACTGGGTCGCCATTCACTCCGGCAACCCAACTTTCATTTTCAACGAAATACTCCGGTCGAAACGTGAGTTCGGGTTTCCACAACTCCAACCAGCGGACGGGATAGCCCCAATGCGCCTTCGCGGCAAAGGCAATTCGAGACAAGGCGTCCGCGTCGCCGGGATTGGCGGGCAGAATTGAGATCATCACTGGGATTATCCTTACATCTAAACCCTTAGCCGCAAATTTTACAAATTAACTCACCTTACGCACCCTCGCTCGAAGGCGGTCTACCCTGAAGGGTATGATAGGGGACCGCCGTGTTTTGCAAGTTACACCGCAGGGTCACAGACCCTGCGGGAGCATAAACTGCGTAAGGTGAGGAATTAACACAAAAAAATTCGCGCTAATTCGCGGCAAAAGACTCAACCAACCACGCGCATTTCCCTCGGCATATCGGACAACACATCGGCGCCCGTCTCGGTGACCACCACGTTATCTTCGATCCGCACGCCATTTCGACCGATCAGGTAAATCCCCGGCTCGACGGTGAACGCCATGCCGGGCTCGAGCAATTGCATGTTATCGCCGCGCATGTACGGTTCCTCGTGCCCCTCCATGCCGATGCCGTGACCGGTGCGATGCCTGAAATATTTTCCGTACCCTGATTGTTCGATCACATTCCGCGCGGCAATATCCACATTCGCGCACGGGACATCGGGTTTCGCCGCGGCGCGACCCGCCGCATTCGCCTCCTGCACGATCTTGTGTATTTTTTTGAACTCATCATCCACCTCTCCCACAGCAAACGTGCGCGTCAAATCCGAAATGTAACCGGCGTATGACGCGCCCCAGTCCACGACGAGCAGGTCGCCTGCCTGTAATTTTCTGTCGGTTGGCGAAGCGTGCGGGTTGGCAGAGTTCGGTCCAGCGGAAACGATTGGGGCGAACGGCATCTCGGAATCCGAGCCATGCCTGAGAAGTTGCACCACCAATTCGGATGCGACCTCGCGCTCGGTCACGCCGATCTTGATGGAGGGAATCGTCGCTTCCAACGCGGACTGGGCGATCTGCACCGCCCGCCTCATCGCGTCCACCTCAGCTTTGTCTTTTCGCAAGCGCAAGCCAGACAGCACATCGCTCGCATCGGGGAAGTCCGCTTCGGGTGCGCCGTTTTTCACGTGGCGGAATTCCAGCAGGCGCAGTTGACGGGGTTCGACACCGATCCGCTTCCCATCCAGACCGAGCGCCTGCACCGCCTTGCGGAAGGCATCGTCCCATTCGGCGGGGTTTTCCGGGTAGGTGACCACGTTCAGGTCATAGGGCAAGCCGACGGTCTTTTGCAATTCGAGTTCCGGGATGACGATGACGGGAGTCTGGTCTTTTGCGAAAAGCAAAACGACCGGGCGCTCCATCAAGTGGAAGTGCAAACCGGTCAGATACGTGAGGGTGGGACCCGGGTTGAGGATTACCGAATCAAGCCCACCCGTCGAAAGCGAAGCGTTGAGTTTGTCCAAACGAGATTGAGTCATTTATTTATCCTTTTCCAGATGGTGATTCTTTTTCGAGAAGGCGTACAAAATCCAATCCACAACAACAGGGAAGAGCATGTCGAAGGTAGTGATGACGCGGAACCACCACGGGATGACGACAGTGCGGCGCGGGCGTTTCGCCAATTCGACCACGCGCTGTGCGACTTGTTCGGAGGTGAGATGCGGGTATTTGAGCCGCCGCACATTTTCACGCGAACGCGTGCGCTCGAGTTTTTGACCGAACTCCGTCGTGGCGGGACCCGGGTAAATCCCTGAAACATGGATGCCGAACGGGCGTACTTCGCGGCGTAACGCATCGGTGAACGCGCGCGCGCCATATTTGCTTGCGGAATAGGTGGTGATGAGCGGCGGCGAGATGTGACCCGCGACCGAAACCATGTTGATGATATGACCCTGGCGCCGTTGCAACATGTTTGGCAAGACCGCGCGCGTGACCAGCATCGTGCCGATCAGGTTGACGCGCACCAATGTTTCGATCTGGCGTTCGGGGTTGAGGCGTTCGAACCAATCCACCGCGCCGAAGCCGGCGTTGTTGAAGAGGATGTCGATGCGGCCGTACAAGTCGAGCGCGGTCTGCACCATCACGTCGATCTCGGCGCGTTCGGTCACGTCCACGGGGATGGCAAGCGCCTCGCCGCCCGCGTTTTGGATCTCGGCGACCAGCGATTGCAGTCGGTCGAGCCGCCGCGCGGTGACGACCACCTTGCACCCCTCTCTGGCGAATAATTTCGCAGCATCTTCGCCAAAACCCGATGACGCGCCGGTGATGAGGACAACTTTGTTTCTGAGGTCAATAGGCATGATTTTTTTAAACACGAAGGACACAAAGCGCACGAAGAAAATCTACGGAAAGGCTATTCGCTCGTCGGTTATCCAACCTTGGTGACCTTCGTGTCCTTTGTGTTTAATTCATTCGTTCTCTTCCTGATTTTCTTCCTTGTTCTGCTTTTTCGGTCTGGGAGGTTCGATCACCGCGTCTTTGCCGAGCGCAATTTCCAATACATCGTCCATGTGCTTGACCGGGATGATCTTCAACTCCGATTTCGCCGTCTTGGGTAATTCGGTCAGATCCTTCATGTTCTTTTCAGGCAGGATCACCGTTTTGAGTCCAGCGCGATGCGCGGCTAACACTTTTTCGCGCACGCCGCCGATGGGAAGCACGCGCCCGCGCAAGGTGATCTCGCCGGTCATGCCGACGTGCTTGAAGACCGGGCGTCCCGTCAACGCGGAGATGACCGCCGTCGCCATGGTGATTCCAGCCGAAGGTCCGTCTTTCGGAATCGCTCCTTCCGGCATGTGGACGTGGATGTCCATGCGCTCGAACACATCTAGATCAATTTTCAACTCGCCAGACCGCGCCTTGATGTACGTCAACGCGGCTTGACCGGACTCCTGCATCACGTCGCCCATCTGCCCGGTCATTTGCAGACCGCCCTTGCCTTCGAGCACTGCCACTTCCACCGGCATGATCTCGCCGCCATTCTCCGTCCAGGCGAGACTGGTCGCCACGCCGACCTCGTCGTTCTGCTCGGCTTCGGGTTGGAACACCTGTTGTGGACCGAGATATTTTTCGATCGCATCGGCTTTGATCGCCGACTCGAACTTCTTCCCCTCCGCTTTGACTCGCGCCACCTTGCGGCAGACCTTGCCGATCTCGCGCTCCAAGTTGCGGACTCCCGCCTCATACGTGTACTCGCGGATGATCTTGCGAATCGCATCCATTTCGAACGTGAGGTTGAGTTCCTCCACCCCGTTTTCTTCGATCTGACGCGGGATGAGATAGCGGTTCGCGATCTCGAGTTTCTCCTCCTCGATGTAGCCGGGGAACTCGATCACCTCCATGCGGTCCAACAATGGAGACGGAATGCTTCCAAGCGAATTCGCTGTGGTCACAAACATCACCTTCGACAGGTCGAACGGCAAATCAAGGTAGTGATCGCTGAACGTGTTGTTCTGCTCGGGGTCGAGCACTTCGAGCATCGCGGAGGCGGGGTCGCCCCGGAAATCGGAATACAACTTGTCAATTTCATCCAGCATGAACAGCGGATTCGACGTCCCGGCGCGCTTCATGGTCTGGATGATTCGCCCCGGCAACGCGCCGATGTATGTGCGGCGATGACCGCGTATCTCGGCTTCGTCGCGCACGCCGCCCAGCGACACTCGCACGAATTTGCGTCCGAGCGATTCGGCAATGGATCGTCCCAGCGAGGTCTTGCCCACCCCCGGCGGACCGACGAAACACAGGATCGGTTGTCGTTCCTTTTTCGGCTTCAACGAACGCACAGCAATGTATTCGAGGATTCGTTCTTTGGCTTTCTTCAAGCCGTAGTGGTCGCGTTCCAAAATTTTCGCCGCATTCTTCACGTCGAGGTTATCCGGCGAGAGATTCGACCACGGCAATTCGAGGATCCAGTCAATGTACGTGCGGATGATGCCCACCTCAGGCGCCATCGGCGGCATTTGGTTGAGGCGTTCGAGTTCCTTGAGCGCGACCATCTTCGCCTCGTCGGGGAGATTCGCCGCATCCAGTTTCTTCTTCAAATCGTTCGCGTCGCGCGTGAAGATATCGCCTTCGCCCAGTTCGTTTTGGATCTGACGCATCTGCTCGCGCAAATAAAACTCGCGCTGGCTTTTATCCACTTCGCTTTGCACCTTCGAATGGATCTCGTCTTCGAGTTCCAGCACGTCCACTTCCTGCGCGAGGATTTTGTTGAGAGCCTGCAACCGTCCGCGCACATCGAGCAACATCAACAGGCTTTGCTTCGCTTCATAGTTCAACGAAAGCGACGTGGCGAGCATGTCCGCCAGCCAGCCGGGCTCCGAGATGTTCATCGCAAAAAGATGCGCTTCTTCGGGGATGGTGCGGTCGAGTTGCACACAGCGGTCGAAGAGGTCGAGCGCCGAACGCATGAGGGCTTGCGTCTGGCGGTCGGCAGTTGGAGGTTCCGGAATGACGCGCGCCCGCACCACGAGGTATGGCTTAGTCCGCACGAAATTCAAGATCTTCACGCGGCGGCGTCCCTGCACGAGCGCGGAGTGCGAGCCGTCTGGCATGGCGAGTAAACGCCCCACCGCCATCTCCACGCCGATCTCCAGAAAATCCTGCGCGCCGGGCTGGTCGATATCGGCGTCGCGTTGCGTCAAGCCGATCACGGTCTGCTCGCGATGTTGCGCCTCCTGCACGGCAAGCAACGATCCCTCGCGCCCGACAAAGATCGGCGAGACCATGCGCGGGAACACCACGAGGTCGCGCAACGGCAACACCGCGGCTTCGATGATGCCCTCAGCGTCCGGCTCGCGGTTCGTGATGCGATACAACTCCTCCGTGCGCTGCGAGAGGGTCAGGTCGAAATTATCTTCTTCGGTCCAATCTTTTGGGTGGCTCATTGTTTCCTCATGTCATTGCGAGGAGCCGCGTAGCGGCGACGTGGCAATCTCCAAAATGTGAGGAGATTGCTTCGTCGGGCTATCGCCCTCCTCGCAATGACACTGTTAAGCTATTCCATGCCTTCATCACTTCCGCCGTGACAAACATGCTCCCAGCGGAGAGCACAATGCTACCATCATTTGCGGATAAGTCCAACGCCCGCGTCAACGCGGACTTGACGGGACTCACCGCCTCAGACTCAATGTCAGCCTGCCTCGCCAACTCGATTATTTTCTCCTCCTCCAACGCCCGCGGATGGTCGGCGCGTGTGACGATTAGCTTCTTGATCTTCGATTTCAACTCACCAAACATGCCCGGGATGTTCTTATCCTCCGACGCGCCGAAGATGAGATAGACCATCTTGCCGGGAAAATATGTTTCGAGTGTCTCGCGCAACTTGGCGAACGAATCCTGGTTATGAGCAGAATCGAAAATCACAGGCGGTTCCCGCCTCGCAATTTCAAATCTCGCGCGCCACTTCACTTGTGCGAATCCTTTTTGGATGGCTTCATCGGAAATTTCAAGTCCACTAACTTTGAGTGCGGCATAGGCTGTGGCGGCGTTTTCGAGTTGGTGTGAACCGAGCAAAGGAATATGCAAAATAATTTCATTGGAGGTCGAGTAGCCCGAAGGGCGTATCGAGACCGAATCAGAGAGCATATTCAAATCCAGGTGGTCTCGATACGTCCCGCGACCCCGCAAAAAACGGCGGGGCAGGCGAGCAGCGGGACTACTCGACCACCAGACTTTAGATGATTGCCCATCCAAAGATGATTCAATTTTCTCAAAAAATATATCTTTTCCAACCAACGTAAAACTCGAATCCCTCTCTCTGGCTACGCGCTCCAAAACTTCGAGGGCTTCATCCTTCTGCGGCGCGGACACAACTGGCACACCGGGCTTGACGATCCCTGCCTTCTCCCCCGCGATCTTCGCCAGCGTATCACCCAACACCGCCATGTGGTCATAGGACAACGATGTAATCACCGACACCCTCGGCATGACGATGTTCGTCGCGTCCAGCCGCCCGCCTAACCCGACCTCGATCACCGCCGCGTTGCATCCCTGTCTTGCAAATGCGAGAAACCCAAGCGCGGTCGTGATCTCGAACGTGGTGAGTTTTGGAATCTTCGCGACAGCGGGTTTGATTTCCTCCACCAAGTCAACCAGCAACCCGTGCGAGAGCGGCTCTCCGTCCACTTGAATCCGCTCGCAGTAATCCAACAAGTGCGGCGACGTGTACAGTCCGACTTTGAATCCCCCCGCTTGCAACGCGGACGCGCACAGCGCCGAAACCGACCCCTTCCCCTTCGTCCCTGCCGCGTGGATGATAGGATACTTGTTTTGCGGATTCCCCAACTGCTCCATCAACGCGTACATGCGGTCAAGGTTGAACTCCGCCTTGGCAAGTTCGGAGGAATGTTTCAGGCTATAATCCACGAACGAGTAGAGATAATCAAGGGCTTTGTTGTATGCAGATTCGATGTCCATGCGAGGGATTGTAAATCGCAAATCGTAAATCGTAAATCGAAAAATCCCCATGCTCGCCACCCTCACCGTTCACCTGCACCTCCCCGCCTGCGCCTCGCTCAAACAAAAGCGCGGACGGATCAAGCCCCTGATCTCACGCCTGCATCGCGAGTTCAATGTCTCTGTGGCGGAGATGGGTTTGCAGGACAAATGGGACGAGGCGGTCATTGTCTGCGCGATGGTGGGAAACGACGCCGCGTTTCTACAGTCCGCGTTGGGGAATGTGGCAAAATGGGTCGAAGCGAATTGGTCGGATGGGGATGTGTGGGATTCAAAAGTAGAAATTGTTGCGTAGGGGCGGGGTCTCCCCGCCCAATGTTGATGTTCACAAATAACGGGGTGAGAGGACCTCGCCCCTACGTTTGGAGGCATAAATGGATTTAGGCTTGAAAAACAAACGCGCGCTGGTGACCAGTTCCTCCCGCGGACTTGGCTATGCTACCGCGCACCTGCTTGCAAAAGAGGGGTGTCGCGTGGCGGTCAACGGACGGGATGAAGCAAAAGTCAAGAATGCGGCGGAAAAACTGCAACAAGCAACAAGTGCGGATGTTGTCGGCTTGGCGGGCGATGTGAGTTTGCCCGATGTACCGGAGAAGTTGATTCTACAAGCGGTGGATGCTTTCGGCGGGTTAGACATCCTCATCACCAACGCGGGCGGACCGCCAGCCGGCTCGTTCGAGTCGTTCGGCGAGGATGCCTGGGCGAACGCCGTGAATCTATCGTTCATGAACCATGTGCGGCTGATTCGCGCCGCCCTGCCGCACTTGAGAAAATCCGACGCGCCGAGCGTGTTGACCGTCACCTCCTTCACGGTCAAACAACCCATGCTCAACCTCTCGCTCTCGAACAGCGTGCGGCTGGCAACCATCGGTCTTACCAAGTCTTTGGCGCTGGAACTCGGCAAGGACGGCATCCGTTTTAATTCCATTCTGCCGGGCTGGACGGAGACCGAGCGAGTGGAAGAGTTGTTAAACGCGCGGGCGAAGGCGAACCAGACCACCCCGGAGGAAGAGAAGCGAAAACAGACCGGGCAGATCCCGCTGGGGCGGATGGGGCGTCCTGAAGAGTTTGCAAATGCCGCCGTATTCCTCGTCTCGCCTGCCGCGTCGTACATCACCGGCGTCATGTTTCAAGTGGACGGCGGACTTATTCAGGGAACATTATGAAAAAACTTTTATTGCTCGGCTTTCTGCTCCTTGCCAGTTGCGCGCCGCAACAGACTCCCGCGCCAACCGCGCCCTCGGCGGAGGATGCGCGACAGACATTGATCCACTTCTTCGAGTTGTTGAACGCCGGGGAATACGCCAAAGCGGACTTGCTCTACGGCGGCGACTACGCACAACTCGAAGTGTTCAACGCAGAAGCGGACCCCGACGATCACGCCGCCTTGTGGAGTTGGGCATGCGAGTCCGCGGGACTGCAATGCCTGAAAGTCCGCGCGGCGGATATGATCGAGGCGCAGGGCGAGACGGTATTCTTTCAGGTAGAATTCAGCAACGCGGACGGCAGTCTGTTCGTGCAAGGACCGTGTTGCGGCGCGGACGAAACCGAGATGCCGCCCGTTTCTCAATTCAAGTATCGCGTGA
>CAZGSB010000001.1:38498-155902 GCA_964528275.1 uncultured Anaerolinea sp.
ATGTTCCTCCTGCTTCACATCCTGCCGTATGCCGCGAACCTTTGGAGACAGGACTAACCTCATGTTCGCGACTTTTTTCAACCCCGCCAAATGGTCGTTCCTGGCACGCACCTCGTTGTTGATCGCGATCTTTTTCGGGCTGGATAAAGCGCTCGCCTTCGTGCGCGTGGGCATCATCTCGCGCCTCTACACCGATGAGGTCGGCTTGCTGGATGTGTTCAACTCCGCCAACAATGTGCCCGATGTGCTGTTCGCGCTGATCTCCGGCGGCGCGCTGGCGATGGCGTTCATCCCGTTGATGAGCGATTACCTCGCCAACAAAGGACGCGCCGAAGCCTGGGACTTGTTCTCGCGCGTGGCGAACCTTGCCTTTCTCGTCACGTTTTCGATCGCCATCCTGGTGTTCATCTTTGCGCAGGAAGTCGTAGACAACGTCATCGTCCCCGGCTTCACCGCGGAACAGCGCGCGCTCGTCGCCGAACTCATGCGACTCAACCTCGTCAGCACCATCATCTTTTCGATCAGCGGATTAGTGATGGCGAGTCTGCAAGCCAACCAGCACTTCCTCCTGCCCGCGCTGGCGCCTACCATGTACAACGTCGGTCAGATTTTCGGCGCGCTCATGTTTGTACCGCGCTTCGGCATCCAGGGTTTGGTCTACGGCGTGATCCTTGGCGCGTTGTTGCATCTGGGTGTGCAAATCCCCGCGCTGTTCAAATTCGGATTCAAGTGGACTCCCGCGCTCGACCTGCAGAACACGGGCTTGCTCGACGCGCTCCGACTCCTGTTCCCGCGCCTGGTCACCATGGCCGGGATTCAACTCATCGTCATCGCGCGCGACTATCTCGCCTCGTTGACCGGGCAGGAAGGCGCGGTCACGTCGCTCGCTTTTGGCTGGATGATCATGCAAGTACCCGAGACCCTGCTGGGAACGGCGATCGCCACCGCGATGTTGCCCACCCTTTCGGAATTCGCTTCACGCGCCCAGTGGCATGACTTCCGCCTGGCGGTCGAGCGCGCCCTTCGAGTCTTGATCGCCCTCACCATCCCCATCGCCGCCGTCCTCGCCGCGGGGATCAATCCTCTGGTGCGCGTCGCCTTCGGCTTCGATGCGGAAACGTCCACGCTCATCACATGGACGACACGCGCCTATCTGCTCACGCTCACAGGCTTCTCCATTCAAGAGATCGCGGCGCGTTCGTTCTACGCGCGCAAGGAGCCGCTGTTCCCGCTGTACGCGGTCATCCTGCGGCTTGCTTTGTTCATCGGAATTGGCTGGCTCGGTGTGACCTTCTTCAAACACATCGGCGCGCCGATCATCGCCTTTGCCGAGATCGCCCTGCTCATCGAATCGATCATCCTTTTTGGCTGGCTGAGCCAACGGATGCACGAACCCATCGTTGTGGGAGGCGCGGCAGTCAAAGGTTTGCTCGCCGCCGTGATCGGAGGCGTGACCGCCTACCTGCTGGCAGTGTACATCCCCGGCTCGGCTGTGGTGACGGCGCTGGCTGGCATGCTGATCGGCGGGCTGGTCAGCCTGCCCATCATTTGGTCGGAAATAAAACTGTTGTTAAAACTCTAAAATCAAGGCTGATATAATTTCTCCATGTCTGAAAATACAAGCGATACACAACCCAATCTCAAATTCAAAAAACCCGGTCGCGGACGGAGTATCCTGTTCAACGCACTGGGCGTCGTTGCCATTCTCGCTGTCGCCATCTTCAGTGGATTCCAATCGGGGCTGGGCACGCGCAGGTCCTATCAATCCTCGGTGATGAGCCAGCAACTCGGCGAACAATTCCAATTCGCGCTGGTGGATATCCAGTTCGGGCGGTACGAGAACGCCAAACAACGCCTTGAGTGGATCATCCAAAACGACCCGTCTTTCCCCGGCGCGCAACAGGAACTGACCAACGTGCTGGTGCGCATGAACCAACCCACGCCCACCGCGACTCCCTCGCTCACGCCGACGCCTGATTTCAGCGGCGCGGAGGAAGCGTACGCCCGCGCGCAACAACTCATCGCCGCGCAGGATTGGCCCGGCGCCATCGGCGCGCTCGACGAGATGCGCAAACTCGACCCGAACTACAACACCTCGCTCGTGGACGGCATGTATTACTTCGCCTTGCGCAACTACGGCGTGAACCTCATCAATTCAGGCAACCTCGAAGGCGGCATTTACCAGATCGCACTGGCGGAACGATTCGGGACTGTCGACCGCGACGCCAACGGTCTGCGCGAAGGCGCGCGCGTCTACCTCATCGGCGCTTCGTTCTGGGAGTTGGACTGGTCGCAAGCCGTCTTTTACTTCCAACAAGCGAGCAGTTGGGGCAACCTGTGGGACGGCACAATGACATCCAGCGCGCGCTATCATTTCGCGTTGATGCGCCTCGGCGATGAACTGCTCGCCAAGGGAGATTTTTGCGGAGCGTACGCGCAATACACCGCCGCGCAGGCGATCAGCGCCCTCGATGGCGAAGCGCAAAAGGGCTTGAATCAGGCAACGCAAGTGTGCTACCCCGCAACGGCAACATTTGCCCCGTCCACGGTTACCGAAACTCCCACCCCCGGTGGTCCGCCCCCTGTTGATACCGACACTCCGGTACCTCCTGAAACGCCCACCGAAACACCTCCAACCCCATGACACCTCCTCCCATCTGGGCAATTTCCCTCATTTACTGGCTTCATTTCATCGCAACCGTGGTATGGGTCGGAAGCCTCGCGGCGGTCTCCCTCCTTGTCCTGCCCGCGATGAAACGCGCCCTCACCCCCGAATCGCAACTCCTCCTGCTCGAAGCCATTCAAACGCGGTTCGAACCCATCGCCTGGTTCAGCATCAGCCTGCTCATCCTCACCGGGCTGTTCCAGATGAGCGTCAACCCGCACTACGACGGCTTTCTCTCCACCAGTACGCAATGGTCGCTGGCAATCCTTGCCAAACATCTTCTCGGCGTGATCATGGTTGTCGTTAGCGCGATTCAAACATGGGAGGTCATCCCCGCCATCCGCCGCGCCATTGTGAAATCGAAGAAGGCGTATGCCATTGAAAAAATGGATTCGTTACTCAAACGCGAAGTCCGTCTCATCCGACTCAATCTCGGACTGTCCATTCTGATCCTGGGGGCGACCGCCATCGCGCGCGCGTCTTAAACGGATTTGAATCAAAACAGCCGCCTCTTTCGCAGGGGCAGCTGTTTCTGTTTCCTTCGACTGATTTAACTCGTGGAGCGGGATGGCATCCCGTTCAATAACTGAATCAACTCCTGTGCCGGAACCCCGGTCAGGTCATATGCCATTGCCCCGGTGATCCGCACAGGGACGATCTCGCCGATCTTCGCCTCGCCTTCCACAAAGACCATGCCGTCGATCTCCGGCGCGTCGCGGTACGAACGACCGATGGCGATGCCGTTGTCGCGCCCTTCCACCAGCACATCCAGCGTTTTGCCGACATACGATTGATTGACCTGCATCGAGATCCCCTGTTGCAGTTCCATCAACTGTTCATAGCGCGCCTGCTTCACCGCCGCAGGGACCGGGTCGCCGAGCGGTTCGCTGGTTGTGCCGGGCTCGAATGAGAACTGGAACGTCCCCACACGGTCGAAGCGAATCTCTTTTACGAAATCCACCAGCGCCTGAAATTCCTCGTCCGTTTCGCCGGGGTAGCCGACGATGAACGTGGTGCGGATGGCGAGGTTGGGAATCTTCTCGCGCATCTTCCCCAGCGTGCGATGCACCCAGTCGATGTTCGAGGGGCGGCGCATGCGATACAACGTTTTCGGGTGCGCGTGCTGGAGCGGCATATCGAGATACGGCAGGGCTTGTTTGCTCGAAGCCATCACGTCGATCAGGCGGTCGGTCACGTAGCCGGGGTAGGCGTACATGATGCGGATCCAATCCATCTCCGGAACGCGGGTCGTCAATTGTTCCAGCAGAATCGCCAGCCCATCTTTCATCCCCAAATCGTGACCGTAATCGGTCGTATCCTGCGCAATTAGAATCAACTCGCACACCCCCGCGTCCCTGAGGCGGCGTGCTTCGTCGAGGATCAACTCCACGGGGCGTGAGACCGCCGTCCCTTTGATGAGCGGGATGGCGCAAAAGGCGCACGGGCGGCGGCATCCATCCGCGATTTTCACATACGCGCTCGCGCCCGCCACCGACGCGCGCATCGCGTCCTGTTCGTCCGCGCCGACGGTTTTCGCATCAGGCAGGTGATACAACGGTTCAGGGTGAGGACCCTTGCGGAGTTCGCGCACGACTTGCACGATATCCATCCAGCGGCGCGTGCCGAGCACGCCATCCACGCCGGGGACCTTCTGCGCCACTTCCGCGCCGTAGCGTTGGGTGAGGCAGCCTGCCGCGATCAGGATCTGATTCTTTTTCTTTCCGTCGGCAAGTTCGCGCAACACATCCAGCGATTCCTGCTTGGCGGGACCGATGAAGCCGCACGTGTTGACGATCAACACGTTGGCGCGCGCGGGGTCGTCCACCGCGCGATAGCCATCGCGGAGGAGCAGTTGCGCCATCGAATCGGAATCGACCGTGTTCTTCGCACAACCCAGTGAAACTAAATGAAAGGTGTTTTTAGACAATGAAGGTTTTTTCCTTTTTCGTAGAGCGAGATACGCAAAGCGTCTCGCTCTACGGTGTTCCGGTTATCCTCGGTGTAGCAGAAGGCACTGGCGTGATCGTCGGCGGCACGGTCGCCGTCGGTGTCGGGGTGATGGTCGGCGGTTGCGTGGGCAATGCCGTCGGCGTGACGATCTCTTCCTCGCGGTAGATATTGCTCACCACCTGACCGAACCCGCCCAGCAGACCGAGGTCACGCCCGTTATACGTGATGCGGATTGCCGCCCCGCTTCCGACCAGCACTTCGACCTGCTCCTCCGCCTCGAAGGGATACGCATTCCCCGGCAGGACGCGCCCATTGAAGACTTCCTCCCCATCCACGATCACGCGCATGTACGTCCGTTCGACGGCGATGAGGTTCACCTGCACATTGACGTTCAAATTCTGCGTCGGGATGACAATGGTGACGGTGGGTTCGTTCTCCTGAATCAGAGCCAGAGTCGCCGTGGGCGTGAACTGAGAAGGGTCGGCGGTGGCAAGCAGGACATCCGAAATGGAAGGCGCAGTTGGCTGAATCTCTTCCTGGTTTTGACGGTTCACGATCCAGGTGATGCCCCAGATCAGGAACCCGACCAGCAGGATGGCGATGCCGATGCCGAAGACCAGGTCGCCCGCAATGAACGTGCGCAGCGGCGGGATGTTCGACACGATCGGCTGCCCGGGGTCGCGCCCCGGCTTCTGCGGGTTCTTCTCGCGGTGACGCGTTTGCAACGCATCGGCAAAGCGGAGCAGGATGGCATCCACGTCGAGGTCGAGGAACGTGGCGTAGTTCGAAAGCATCCCGCGCGTCTGCACGGTGGAGGGGAGTTTGTCCATGGCGCCGGCTTCGAGCGCTTCGAGGTAGTGCGCCTTGACGTGCGTGTTTCGCTCCACTTCGGTGAGGTGCAGGCTGAGCATTTCGCGCCGTTTGCGGAGTTCGAGCCCGATCTCTTTGAAGATCTCCGTTGAAGGCTTGCCCTGAGCCGCGGCGAAGGGTTGCAAGTTTTCAAGTTGGATGGTTGAAGGTTGAGAGGTTTCCTCGTCAACTCGGGGAGTCTCGGATTCGGATTGCGAATCTTCACCTGGCTCGGTTCGTCGCGAAATGACCGAACTCAATCGGTTCAGCCATGATTGCCAAATACCGTCGCTCCCATTGGACTGAGGCGGCTTTGCGGGTGGCGTGTCTTCAACGATTTTCTCAACAACAGGCTCCGGTTCCTGAATCGGTGCGACGGTTTCCGGTTGCGATTCGAGAACAGGCTCTGGCTCAACCTTTTTGCGCCCACGGCGGGGTTTGGAGGGGGTGGATTCCGTCGCAGGCTGGGAATCCGATTTTTTGCGGCGGGCAGGCTTACTGGGAGGTTGAATCGTCGCTTCGGGAGGGAGAACAGGTTCAGGGGTTGGAGTCGCCGTGGGAGGCGTCGCATCCATCGGCGTGATCATTTCATCCGCCGGCACGCTTGAAGCGCGCATCTCTTCGAGCAATTGGTCGAAATTCAAGCCGAGGAATTCGGCATAGTTCCGTAAGTAACCACGCGCCTGCACCGGCGAGGGCATCGAGGAAAGATCGTCCGCTTCGAGCGCCTGCAAATACGGCAGTCGGATGCGCGTGGCTTCGAACACTTTTTCAAGTGTGAGGCGTTTGGCTTCGCGGGTTGCCTTGAGTTTCTTGCCGATGGTTTGCATGACAGAAAAAGAAACGCCACCAGCACCCCACCGAGCGGGAATGAACTGGTGACGTCGTTGAAGAGTCTGGCGATGACTTACGCGGCTTCGGGTTCAGCCGGGGTTGCGGCTTCTGCGGTGGTCGCCTCGGCGCCTTCGGCGGGCGCGCCGTCTTCATGCGCTTCGCCCTCGCGATACACGATGATCTTCACTTCGGGGACGAGGTCCATCGTCAGGCGGACGCGCGCTTTGAATTCGCCGAGGGTGCGGATCGGTTGGATGTCAACCTGTTGTTTCTTCACCTCGTAGCGGGTCTGCTCGGAGATGGCGGTCGCCACATCCTGCGTGGTGATCGAGCCGTAGAGTTTCCCGGTCTCGCCGGCTTTCGCCGCGAAGTTGAGCACCACGGCGCCGATCTGGGTCGCCAGATCCTTGAGCTCGCTGTTGAGCTCGGTGCGGCGGATCTCAGCCTGCTTGCGGATCTTTTCGGTCTGTTTGAGCGCCCCGGCGGTGGCAAGGACTGCCAGCCCCTGCGGGAGCAGGAAGTTGCGCCCGTAGCCATCGGCAACTTTTTTCACGTCCCCCGCGCGCCCCAATTTGTACACGTCTTTGACAAGCATGACTTTCATTTCGTTCAAGCCCTTCTTTCCAAGGATTTTTTCGGGCGAAGGGTACTACGCCCGGCGGCAAATTTTATCACAGGTTGGCGGGAGATTTGCAAATGGATTTGTGGTATTGCAGGCGAAGCAATCCAGCTGCACCTGCAAACAATTGGTGGGCGGTAGGTCGAGATTGCTTCGTCGCACCTCGCAACGACAAACTACGATGCCGAATTCATGAACCCCAGTGCGCGCCACAGACCTCGCATCATTTTATGCGCGAGATCGGGTTTCAAGAATTGGTTCGGGCACGAGCCGGCGATGACGGCGATCCCGTTCGCTTTGCATTTTTCCACTGCCATGCGAGAGACGCTGGTCATGCCTGCCGCCAAGCCGGGCTTGGTGCCCATCATGCAGTGCATCCACACGTGTTTGATGCCTAACTCCACGCACTGATCCACGATCTGATTGGTCACGCGCGGGTTGGCGAGGATGAACACCGCGTCCGGTCGTTCGGGGATGGATGTCAAGTCGGGGTAGCAGACATCCCCATGAAATAAGGCGATGCGCGGGTTAACCGCGTGGACGTGATAGCCGCCGTCCTTGAATTTTTGGTAGATCGAATTACAGCCAGTCTCGCGTTTATCCGAAACGCCGACGACGGCGATCCGTTTTTGCGCGAGAAAGTCTTGTACAAGTGAATCGATTTTTTCCATGCGAATCTCCTTTGAAGTCAGGAGGATTCTATGCACAGGCTGATAATCAATCCATGTATCTTCGGTCTGTGTTGCGGGTTACAAACGTCCCTGTTTTACAAGGTCACTTTATGATGCTCGTGGTGACACCGCCGCTCCACACGCTCACGCCGAAGGATTTCACCTGATCAAGGGGCGCCGTTGAAGCTTTCATTGCACATATCCCGGGTCTGTCCGGTGACATCGACGAATTCGTAGAAGCGGTCATTGGTCGAAAAATATTGCCGGTTTGGCAGGGTATCAAGATGCCCATTGAAATACGCGTTAAAGATGAAACGGAATGAATTGACCGGCGAAATGTCCATGGGAACAGAAGATGTATCGACGCCCGGCAGGTAATAGGCGTTCAAAATGGAATATCGCTCATACAGGCAGGTATCCTTCAGGGAATCGTGGTTCGTCAGTGTTCCAGGACCGTGATCGCCCTGAATGATTATGATCGGGGGAGATTTCGAATTCGCCAGTATGCCGTCGATCGTTGCCAGTGTCGCCCGATTGACATACTGCAATTGCTCGATGTAACCCGCATGAGATTCCACCGATAACGTAAAAGGGTAATCCGGGGTCACAGGGTTCCCTGCACGATCAAATACATACGGAGGGTGCGGGGCGACGATATGCGCAAAAACGTACTTGGGACCATCCATGCCAGCCACCTCAGGCAACCTCTCGAAGGCATACTGGATGATCCGACGATGGGTATCATAGGAAAAACTTGAAATTCCAAGCCCGTCGATTTCAGCCAGCAATCCCAAATTTGTTCGATATAAATAAAGCGCGCTAAAGATATCCAACTGGATCGGAAACGGCGCCTCATAAAAATCTCCGTCGCGGATGTCGGAATAATCGGAATTATTCGCAATAAAGTAAGTCTTGTAACCCTGGTCTTCGAGGGTCTTCCGAACAATGCCATGCTGCAAGACATCCTTCAGGAGCCACCACAAATCAGAATCTTCCCCAGTCGATGAGGCGGTAGCGAGGTATTGCATATTGAGCGAGGAGGACAGGGAGAGCAACGTCCGCGCATAATTAGACTCGCTATCGGAGGTAACGACAAAACCCCGCGCTCTCAGGGCATCGATAAACATGGAATTATCGAAGCCGTGAACGTCTTGCAGCATGTCTGCACGCCCGTACCCATCGAGGATGATGTAATAAATATCCGGGGTATCTGCCTGATTCGGGTTTGGAGGGGGCACTCCCTCCACCGGTTGAATGGTCACAGGGACCGGCGCCCAGAGTCCCACGACACTCAGGGTGTAAAACTGAAAAAGGTAATAACCAACTATGGCAAGGCTGATCGCATTCAAGACCCGATGAGTATCCGCGGGTCCAACCCTTTTGAAAAAGATTTTAAACAACACCAGAGCGAAGACAGTACCGCCAATCACCGTGATAAAAACGGTCCAAAGGTGAAAGAGACCCAGAACCAGCAGGGAAGCGATCAAACCTGCGGCGTCCAGGCTACGGGTCAGTAAGTACGCAAACAGGACGAAGAGAAAAAAAGCAAGGACGGAAAAAAGGATCGGGGGGATCACGTCAGCGGGGTGGATCAAAACATTGAGATTGACCACAGCCCCATATAATATGATCGCGCTCCCAAAAGCAAAAACAAATCCATGCAGCAAATGCGATAGTGGTTTCATTCCTTTTAAATCTAAGACCCCTCCGCCACGTACTCGCCCCAGACGCTCCTCAGCGTGTTGCAAATCTCGCCAAGGGTGATGTCGCTTTCAACACACTGAATAAACAATGGCATCAGGTTCTCACTTCCGCCCGCCGCGGATTTTAACTTCCCAAGCAACTCCTCCACCAGTCTCTGGTCTCTAGTCTCCCGTAACTTCATCAACCGCTCACGCGCCGACGCTTCGATGGCGGGGTCGACCTTCAAACGCTCCAAGGTCATTTCCTCTTCCACTTGAAATTGATTGACGCCCACCACCACCTGCTCCCCTCGTTCAATCGCCTGTTGCGCGTCGTACGCCGCGTTTTGGATCTCGTTCTGCATGAAGCCGTGCTCGATGGCGGTCAACGCGCCGCCCATGTCGTCAATTTTGGCGATGTATTCCTGCGCGCCGCGTTCGATCTCGTCCGTGAGGTATTCGATGAGGTACGACCCCGCCAGCGGATCCACCGAGTCTGCCACACCCGACTCATACGCGATGATCTGCTGTGTGCGGAGCGCCACGCGCACGGATTTTTCCGTGGGCAACCATAGCGCCTCATCCATCGAGTTAGTGTGCAGGGATTGCGTCCCGCCGAGGATAGCGGACAATGCCTGAATGGTCACGCGCACCACATTGTTCTCGGGTTGTTGCGCGGTGAGTGTCGAGCCTGCGGTCTGTGTGTGGAAGCGCAACTGCCATGACGATGGTTTCTGCGCTTTGAGCCGTTCGCGCATGATTCTTGCCCACAACCGCCGCGCCGCGCGGAATTTCGCCACTTCTTCCAAAAAGTTATTGTGCGCGTTGAAGAAGAATGAGAGTTGACCGGCGAAGTCATCGATGTTTAATCCCGCGGCGAGAGCCGCTTCCACGTAGGCGATTCCGTTGGCGAGGGTGAACGCCACTTCCTGCACAGCGGTCGAGCCAGCCTCGCGGATGTGATAGCCCGAGATCGAGATTGTGTTCCAGTTCGGAATATCCTTCGAGCAGAACTGAAAAATATCGGTGATGAGTCGCATCGAAGGCGCGGGCGGGAAGATGTATGTGCCGCGTGCGACATATTCCTTGAGAATGTCGTTCTGGATCGTGCCGCGCAGTTGACTCATATCCACGCCTTGTTTTTTCGCCACGGCGATGTACATGGCGAGCAGAACACCCGCCGGCGCATTGATGGTCATGGATGTGGACACCTTGCCGAGCGGAATCTGGTCGAACAATTGTTGCATGTCACGGATGGACGAGATCGAGACTCCCACCTTGCCGACCTCTCCCTGCGCGATGGGATCGTCCGCGTCGTACCCAATTTGAGTTGGGAGGTCGAAGGCGACGCTCAGCCCCGTTTGACCCTGTTCGAGTAGATAGCGATACCGCCGGTTGGAATCCTCCGCGGTGGAGAAGCCGGCGTATTGCCGCATCGTCCACAGGCGCGAGCGATACATCGTCGGCTGGACTCCGCGCGTGAAGGGGTATTCGCCGGGAAACCCAAGATTATCGAGATACTGCTGGTCGAGTAGCCCCGCATGCCTTTCGCGGGGCGTATCGAGACCACCGTCCGTGGGGAGCGAGAGGCGGGGCACGTCGATCCCGGAAGAGGTCCCGAATCGTTCGCGTCGCTCTTTGAATTTATCCAGCGATTTCTTGAGCGTATTTTCCTGCCATTTTTTGTATTGGTCTTGAATGGTCATGGTGACTCCACTTGTGTCTGTCGAACCAAGTATACAGCAAACAATAGGCGGTGGAATAAAGTTTGAATTTCTGACAAATATTATTTGATTTCCTGAAACGAAAGTGCTACACTGCCGTAGAAACAAACAGCATCCTTCCATCCCAGCGCAATGCCCATGCAGGGCAACCACGGAGATTCTTTATGGCGAGCAAAACGCTTCTCTACATCTGTGCGGGTATTTTGTTTTTGATCGGTGTGTGTTTGTTCGGGTACGGAGTATTGAACGTGATCGGCTCGACCTCGGCGCAGGGGAGTTCGAACTGGCTGAGTTTCGGGCTGGGGTTTGGCTGTGTGGGGGTTCTCTTTTTGGCGGCAGGCGCGGGGCTGGTGTATGCCGCGCAACGCGGGACGAAGACCGAGGTCGTTCAACATGTGACCATGAAAGTGGACCTGCCGGGGGAAACAAAGATCGAGCAGATGAAGTGCCGGTCGTGCGGCGGGAGCCTGACCACCGACAATATCAAAATGATCGCCGGCGCGCCGACCGTTTCGTGCCCGTTCTGCGGCACAACGTATCAACTGACCGAAGAACCCAAGTGGTAAATTTTATTGGGCTCTACCGTTTTTAACGGGAAATTTTAAAACCTTTGCCACGGATTACACGAATTCGCGCGGAGTGTTTTTAAAAATCGGTGAAAATCAGTGAAACTTGTACTGAGCCGGTCGAAGTATCCGTGGCTAAAAACTTGTGAGGTTTCACTCATCCCGTCAGATACGGGAGACCCGTTTTTTGCACACAGATGACCGTGTGCGGTTGTTCGCGCAACTTCCCAACCCAGGAGGTTCCATGAAATTTAGAATTGCCTATCTCCTCTCGCTCGTGCTGGTGCTGGCGAGTTCGCTGGTGGTGTCCGCCCAGTCGAACTATTACTTTGCCGTGGAGGAGCAGGTTGTCCATGTGTATTGGAACGACGACGGCACGATGAGCCTCGAGTACACGTGGGATTTCGTCAACCAGCCCGGCGCGCACCCCATTGATTTTGTGGACGTGGGCATGCCCAACGACAACTTCAACATGTCCACCGTGCAGGCGGATGTGGATGGCGTGCCCGTCTCGGCTTCGCGGAGCGAGTATCAGGGAAACGGCTCGGGCTTTGCGGTGGTGATGGGGTCACAGACCATCCCTGCCGGCGGGCGCGGGCAGGTGCATGTGTACGTGGGGGAGATCACCGAAGTGTTGTATCCCGATACCGAAGATGACGCCTACGCCAGCGGCGTGTTCGGCACGACCTGGTTCGGTTCGCAGTACGTGACGGGCAACACCGATCTGACCATGGTCTTTCACTTCCCGCCCGGCATGACCAACACTGAGCCGCGCTGGCACAGCCCGCCAAACGGGTTCCCTGCCGAACCGCAGATCGGGTTCGACGGATCCAACCGGGTGACGTATACGTGGCGGAACGAGTTTGCGGTTGCCTCCACCCAGTACAAATTCGGCGCGTCGTTCCCGGCGAGTTATGTGCCCGAGTCGACGATCGTCCGCACGAACATCTTTGAGAGTCTCATCACCGGCATGATTTCGCTCGTCGTTGGCTTGGTGAGCATGGTTGCGGGATTCCTCCCGTGCCTGCTCTTCCCGATCTTCTTCATCGGCGGGCCAGTGCTGACCATGTTCCAGAACCGCCGGCGCAAATTGCAATACATGTCGCCGAAGATCTCCATCGAAGGGCACGGCATCAAGCGCGGGCTGACGGCGGTCGAGGCGGCGATCTTGCTCGAAACCCCGCTCGACCGGGTGATGACGATGATCCTGTTCGGGTTGTTGAAAAAGAACGCGGTCACGGTCAAATCGCGCAACCCGCTCGACCTCGACATCGCCACGCCCATGCCGATCGATTTGCACGAATACGAGTCGGGTTTCCTCAACGCCTTCCGCGAGAAGAATAAAGTCACGCGACGAAATCAACTGCGCGAGATGACTGTAAAACTCGTCAGATCGGTGACCGAGAAGATCAAGGGCTTTAGCCAGGGGGAGACGGTTTTGTACTACAAGAACATCATGGAGAAAGCCTGGGCACAGGTGGAGCAGGCGCAAACGCCCGAAGTGCAGGGACAGTTGTACGACGAAAACCTTGAGTGGACGATGCTCGACAAGGATTACGACGACCGCGCGCGCCGCGTCTTCACCCGACCTGTGTTTGCTCCCACGTGGTGGCATCGCTACGACCCGGTCTACGCGGGCGGCAGAACCTTTACCACGGGCAAATCAACGGCAAGCGGAGGGCGAGGCGGTTCGTCCGCGTTGCCAGGCGCAGACCTTGCCGCATCGGTCGTGACCGGGGTGGAGTCATTCGCGAAGAACGTGATCGTCGATGTAACCGACTTTACCAGCAAGGTCACCAACGTAACCAACCCTCCGCCGCCACCTTCCCGGAGTCACGGCGGAGGCGGTCGCAGTGGCGGATGTGCGTGCGCGTGCGCGGGTTGCGCCTGCGCCTGCGCCGGCGGCGGACGGTAACCGTCCATTCGAGATTCATTCATAAAGAAGAGGAGACCAACATGGCGCTTTTAGAGGCAATCAAAGAACGGATCGTCGGACCGAGTGTCAAGAACCCTGAGCCGGGCTTGTATCATTATCAACTGGAGAAGGAAAATGAGAAGAGCCGCGCGCACTTGCGCATCGAAGGCGACGGACACGCCACGCTGATCGTCAACGCCAACCGCGTGTTGCACCTCAACCCCACCGCCGCGTTGATGGCGTACTTCATCATGGAGCAGATTCCCAACGATGCGGTCATCCGCATGATGACCAAACAGTTCAGCGTGCACCCCGAACAGGCGCGAGCTGACTTCGAAGAATTCCAGTGGCAGATCAAGGAACTGCTCCGTCCGGATGGCGCGTGCGCCGTGCATGAAATGGACCTCGAGACGATGATGCCGTTCAGCGCGCGCCCGACCGCCCCCTACCGCATGGACATGGCGCTCACGTATCGTTGCAACAACGACTGCGCGCACTGCTACAACGCGCGCGAACGCACCTTCCCCGAGATCAGCACCGAGCAGTGGTATTCCATCATCGACAAGTGTTTCGACCTCGGTGTGCCGCACATCGTCTTCACCGGCGGCGAAGCGACGTTGCGCAACGACCTGCCGGAGTTGGTCGCCTACGCCGAGTCAAAGGGACAGATCACCGGGTTGAACACCAACGCCCGCCGCCTGATCGATGAACGCTTCCTGCAAAAACTGTTGGATGCCGGTCTCGACCACATCCAAATTACCGTAGAGTCGCACGATGAGCAGATCCACGATGAAATGATGCGGGCAAAAGGCGCGTTCAAACAGACCATCCAGGGACTGAAGAACGCCTTGCAGACCAATTTATATGTGATGACCAACACCACCATGTTGCGCACGAACGTCCACACCATACCCGAAACGCTCGATTTCCTCGCCGAACTCGGCGTGCCCACCATCGGCATGAACGCGCTGATCTATTCCGGTCACGGCCTCACAGTGGGGACGGGTTTGCTTGAAAAGGAACTGCAACCCATCCTCGAAATGGCGGTCGGGAAGACATCCGCGCGCGGTCAACGCTTGATTTGGTACACGCCCACGCAATACTGTCACTTCGACCCGACGCAACTCAACCTCGGCGTGAAGGGATGCACCGCCTCGCTCTACAGCATGTGCATCGAATCCAACGGCAACGTTCTGCCGTGCCAGTCCTACTATCACCCGCTTGGAAATATTCTCACCGATACATGGGACTCGATCTGGAACCACGAACTATCCATCCGCTTGCGCGAACGGCGCGGACTGCCCGACATGTGCACCAGTTGCTCGGTCGTTTCCGAATGCGGCGGCGGATGCCCGTTGCGCTTCGAAGGTCACCGCAAAAAGTACGAAGTGAACGAGGAGATCATCCCGTTGCAGATGCTGGCGTGAGAATGTGTTTCCTACATCAATGAAATCTTCTTTCCTGTACACGGTTTTCACGGAATGCACGGATAAGAACAGCTTTTTAAATGGTTTTTCCGTGAAATCCGCGTTGTCCGTGTCCAAAAAGAGTCGTTAAGAAACAGTCTCCCAAGGAGCAGTCATGAACATCCTCAACCGCATCACGGAACTTTTTACGAACGTCACGCCCCTGCCCGAAGGGACGCATCACCTGCAAGCCGCGCCCGACCGCGACAAGCCATATCGCATCCATTTACGCCTGCTCAAGGATGGGACGGGGATTCTCATCGTCAACGCTTCCACCGTGTTGCATCTCAACCCCAGCGCGGCGGAGTGCGCCTATCACTTCATCAAAGGGACAGCCCCTGAGGAAGCCGCGAAGCAGATCGCGGCGCGTTATCGAGTGGGCAAGGATGCCGCCCTGCGCGATTTCACAGACTTCAGCGAGCGGGTGCAAACCCTGATCGAAACACCCGACCTCGACCCGGTATCCTTCCTCGGCTTCGAGCGCGTCGCGCCGCATTCCGCCAGCCTGCGCGCTCCGCTCCGACTCGATTGCGCCCTCACCTACAAACTGCCCACCGGGTCCAAAGCCGAATACGCCCCGGTCAAACGCGTGAAGCGCGAACTCACCACCGACGAGTGGCAAACCATCCTCGATAAGGCATGGCGCGCCGGGATTCCACACATCACATTCACCGGTGGCGAAGCGACTTTGCGCGACGATCTCCCGCAATTGATCTCCCGCGCCGAAGCGAACGGACAGGTGTGCGGCTTGCTCACCGACGGCATGAAACTCGCGGATAAAAAATATCTCAAAGCCCTGTTGCAAACCGGGCTCGACCATATCCTGTTCATTCTCCAGCCTGAGGATAAAAAATCGTGGAAGGCGCTCGAGAGCATCCTCGCGGAGGATATTTTTGTCACGGCGCATCTGACTGTCCACCGCAATAACGCCGCCAGCATTGATGCCACACTCGAACGCCTCGCGGACGCGGGAGTGAAAAGTCTGTCGGTGACCATGGCAAAAAAATTCCCGCCCGAAAAAGCGCAGGCGATCCGCGACAAAGCCGCCGCGCTCGGCATCACCTTCCGCTTCGACCTGCCCGTGCCGTATTCGACAGATAACCCGATTGCCGTCGAGACCAGCGAAGATCACATCCCCGATGGTGCGGGCAACGCGTGGATGTACGTGGAGCCCGATGGCGACGTGCTCCCCGCGCAGGGCATGGCAGACCGCGTACTCGGCAACCTCCTGCGGGATGAGTGGAGCGCGATCCGCCCCTCGTGATGGACTGGCACAAACGCTACCTTCAACAAGCCGGCTGGACGCGCGACCTGCGCGACTACCTGTTCGATAAAGCAGGGGCAAAGACAGCCCATCGAATCCTCGAGGTGGGATGCGGCACCGGCGCGATCCTCTCTTCGATTGATTCGCCCGCCTCGCTTCACGGACTCGACATTGATCCTGCCTCGCTCGCCTCGTGCCGCGTCCACGCCCCCGGCGCAATTCTGACACGCGGGAACGGACTCGCCCTCCCCTACCCGGATCAATCCTTCGACATCGTTTACTGTCACTTTTTCCTGTTGTGGGTACGCGACCCATTGCAAGCCGTCCGTGAAATGAAGCGCGTCGCGAGCCACGGCGGACACATCCTTGCGCTGGCGGAGCCCGATCATCTTTCACGAGTGGATCAACCCGACGCACTGAGAGTCCTTGGCGAATGGCAGGTTGAATCACTCACACGCCAGGGAGCCGACCCCGGCTTCGGCGCGCGGCTGGCGGAGGTCTTTTTTCAGGCGGGGATCACCATCCACGAAACAGGACCAATTCAAACCGTCGGCGTTGAACCGAACGCCGAAGAGCTGGCAATCGAATGGGAGGTCATCGAATCCGACCTGGCGGGGACGGTCGAGGAGGCGGACATCCAAAAAATGAAATCGTTGGATGCAACGGCACGGGCACGAGGCGAACGCGTCCTGCACGTGCCGACGTATTTTGCGTGGGGGAAGGTTGATCACTCGCCTTACGCTGGTTATGCCATCGGCACACCCGCACGGGGATAAACCCCCGCGCTAATCTTACAAAGTCCCGCGTAGCGGGACTTAAGCCGCCTTCGGCGGCTTCGGTTGAATAGCCTGACGATTCACCCGTGCCCATTAGGGTATCGTCGGGCGGGCTCCTGCGTAAGGTGAGTTAATCATTTTTCCATGCTACACTTAAGCCATGGAAATTTGTTATCTTCTCGCTTTCCCCGACACCAACGTGGGCAACGACCCCGCGCCGGAACAATTCAAAGGACTGATCAAAGACGCGCCGTATTTTCAACCCGTGGACATCGAACTCGTCACACTCGGCGACGAGACCATCGTGATCGAGGGCTTCGCCATATCCGTCATGCGCCATCGCTACGACGGGCGCGTGCAGATGATCGAATGCCGCTACGACCTCGGCGACCCGTTTGTGGGCGCGGTCTTGCCCATGCGCATGAAAATTCAGAACGCATTGCAATCGCGCTACATCCCCGAGCCCACCCGCCAGGGCGGCTTGTTCGAGGAATACACGATCATGCTCGTGAAAGAGGCGCGCCCAACCCCCGATAAATGGATCGACAAGAACTCGCTTGGGCTGGCGAACTTCATCCGCTCGCAACGCGATGTATTCGACAAAGAGGAGATGAACGAAATCCTCGGTTCGCGCACGCGCTACTCCGCGGAGGAACTCACGCTCATCGATTGGGAAGGCGCGGTCATCATCGCCCCCAAAGGCGACTACCGTTCGGATATTGCCCTGCTCAAGATCGGCAATTACCAACTCCTGCGTTATCGCATGCTGGATAAATCGGTTGAAGACCTGCTCGATAAGATCAACGAATCGTTTTTTCAAAACCCCCGCCGCCCACGCGCCACGCGCTGGCTCATCCGCCAGTTGGCGGTGCACCGCCTCGAAGTGATGCTCGATTTCGAGCGCGCCGAACAAAGCCTGCTACTCATCGGCGATTGGTACACCGCCAAACTCTACGAAACCGTGCAGAGCGAGTTCTACCTCAACGACTGGAAACAGACCGTGCGCGGCAAACTCGACAACCTCGAAAGCATCGTGCAGACCATCAAGGACAACCTTGCCATTTCATGGGAAAACCTGCTCGACCGCATCCAACTCGCGCTGTGGATCGTCATGCTCCTCGGCTACCTGTATCTGTATTTTCTGGATGCCGGCTGGCTCATCATCCCACCCAGGTGATAAACCCTCCATGCGACTCAGACTCCTCCTTACAACGTTGACGCTTCTTTTCTCCTCGTTGGCTTGCCGCGCCGCCACCCGGCTGATCATCCCCGATACGCCGACTCCACTCCCGCCTACGCCGATTCCCCCCACCCCGACGTTGATTCCCCCAACGTTGACGCCGACACCGACCCTGCCGGTGGAAGCCAGTTGCCCCGTCCAGGTTGCGGATATTCTGGATGCCTCGCTCAACTTCGAAAGCAGTTCGGAAGAATCGCTGGACGAGGAAATCTACCTCGTGACGTACTTCGTGGATGGCGATGAGATTTACGACCCGTCCTTCGAGCCGGTGCCCAGCGAATTCCGCGATGAGCAGGACGATCGCGCCGCGCACGAAGACATCTGGAATTTATTCACGAGCCTCATCCCCATCGACCAGCGCGAATTTGTAGCGGGGTTCTCCATCGTCACCGACGGCGGTGGGGACGTGCTTGCCGCGGTCGGGCAATCGGAAGCCGACGCCGACGAATGGGTGCTCGAAGTGGACATCCTCGATTCGGACGATCGCCGCGCCCTCACCTTCACCCTGCTCCACGAGTTTGCCCATCTATTGACGTTGAATGCGTCGCAGGTACCGCCGAACCTGGCGATCTTTGATAACCCCTTCGACGACGAGGTCTACGAACGCGAACTCGCCGCCTGCCCAAACTACTTCCCCGGCGAGGGATGCAGTAACCCGGACTCGTACATCAACCTCTTCTTCGATCGGTTCTGGTTCGACCTGTACGCCGAGTGGCAGGAGATCGACGGGATCGAAGATGAGGATGAATATTACGATCAACTCGATGAATTCTACGACACCTATGAAGACCAATTCCTCAGCGATTATTCCGCCACCAGCCCCGCCGAGGATATCGCCGAAGCCTTTGCGTTCTTCATCCTTGAGCCGAAACCCTCCCCCGATTCGGTTGCGAATGAAAAAATCCTGTTCTTCCATGAATTCCCGGAACTGGTCCAACTGCGCGGCGAGGTCTTGAACAGCCTGTGCGCTGAATTTCCGTAATCCGTACACTTATTTCAACCACCAAGGAGACAAAGGAACACAAAGGAAAAAATGAAAACAATCTTTCCGTTCTTAGCGGTTCAAATGTACGGCAACAAATTTTCTCAAAGGTTTACGTGGCAGAGCAAAGAATCGCTTATGTCAAAGGTCGAACGACCCGGTGGTTCAGTTAACCCCACCTTAAGGGTAAATTCCCGCCGTAAAAAGGCAGTATAATGCCGAGCAGATGGAACCCCTGCAGCCCCCTTTGACCGAACCAAACAACCCGTCCACGGGCGAGGCAACCCAAACCTCGGAGTGGAAGCGTCCGTTACGAGACATCCTCGAAACCCTATTCCTCGCCGTCGTTTTGTATTTCGGCATCAACGCCGTATCCGCCCGCGTGCGGGTGGATGGTTACAGCATGACCCCGTCGCTTGAAAACGGCGAATACATCCTTGTGAACAAAATGGCGTACACGCTCGGCGAACCCGCGCGCGGCGATATTGTGGTGTTCGATTTCCCGCTCGACCCGGAGCAGGACCTGATCAAACGTGTGATCGGGTTGCCCGGCGATACGGTGACGATCGAGCGCGGGAAGGTGCTGGTGAACGGCAGGCAATTGGAAGAGCCGTACATCGCCGCCGCCCCGTTCTACAACGGCACGTGGCAGGTGACCGATGGAAACCTGTTCGTGCTGGGCGATAACCGCAACGAGTCGAAAGATTCGCATGAATGGGGCTTGTTGCCCCTCGAAAATGTGATCGGCAAAGCCGTCGTCATCTACTGGCCCCCTCCCAAGTGGGAGGTCATCAACCACCTCGATGTGGTCTTTGCCGCGCAATGAAATAACGCCTATGCTCGAACAATCATCCGCCCCGCACCAACCCCACGAACACCGCGCCCCGTGCAGTGAATGCGCCGCGGGCATCATGCATTTGCGGCACATCACCTACTTCACCTGGCTCGGCGAAGAACTGGTGACGGTGCCCAACTTCCCCGCGTGGATCTGCGACCTGTGCGGCAGGCGCGAATACGACGAACGCGCCATCTCGTGGTTGACGATGCTCCTCAGCCCCGAGGCGGGCAAACCCACCCGCCGCGTCAAACGAACGCCCAAGCCTGCTTCGCCGCGTCGGAATCATCCCATCCCTCCGCTCGATTAGAAACCTCATGGACTCATCCCAACGCACCTACCGCTTCCTCCCCGCCGACTTGTACACCGCTGGCTATCGCATCGTGGGCAAGGTGATGGCGGGCACCAGCGGCATCATGGGCACGATGAACGACCACACCAAGTCGCACCTTGAAGTGCATGATGCGCGGCTGGCAAAGATCCACATGCCCACCAAACTGGTGGATCACTTCGAGGCGGTGCGGCTGGTGAAGACGAATATCTTTGCTTTGTGCGCGGCGCGGCGCGAGGATCTGGGTCCCGCGGCGGTGGTGCGCGGCGGATACTCGAACGCGGCGCCGGTGCTCGCCCGCGTCACCTCGCAGGTCTATGAAGTGGAAGGGAAGCTCGAGATCTCGGGGCGCTTCGATTTCTCGGTGTTGATCTCGGATACCACGCGCAATTTCATCCCGGTCTTCGACGCCGTCTTGGGCGCGATCCTCATCCCCAACCTGCGGGTGGAAAGCCCCGCCATGCTGTTCAACCGCGAGTTCATCGATATGATGGCGCTCCTCAGCCAGCGGGCAAAAGAGGATAAGTAATCAACTTCGATATTCAGGCAAAAATTCGGACATTTTTCTTTTGCCACGGATTGACACAGATTGACACGGATTTCCTTTGGTTTTTCCGCGAGAATTCGTGAGATCCGTGGCTAAGGTGCCCTTGCCCGAACCCCATCCGAATGTCGAATCAATTTGCTTGACCGATGCATTAACGGGTGATAAAATCCGCCCGCTCTTAAGAAATTTTGCCCCCATCGTCTAGTGGACTAGGACGCAGCCCTTTCAAGGCTACGACCGGGGTTCGAATCCCCGTGGGGGCACCAAGATTCAATGATCCCGCACACGCGGGATTTTTTATTTACGACCGTCGTTCCCTCTTCCTCCTCACGCATTCAAATGATACGTGTGATACGAATTCTGGCACGGGTTTCCCCAGGCGATGTGCATCTCACGCGCGGTCAGGTCAATGACGAGGGAGGAGATCGTGGATTCGCGGTCCATCGGGTCCACACCGGCGATGTTGTGGTTGCAGATCGAGTTTGGCAGGTTCACGTGGTCTTTTTGGATCGCCTGCAGTGATTTGATGGTGTGCGTCGAGGTCTCGCGCAACAAACGGTTCGCGCGGAAGTAACGCACGCGCGAGGAGATCAACTCTTCGGGGTCTTTTTCGATCTCCTTCATGGTCGGCGAGAGGTAATGGTTGGTGTGCGCCATGTAACCGTCTGTGCCGTGCAGGATGTCGAAGCGGCGGGCAGAGACCTCCACCGAATACATCTCTCCGCTTTCGTGCACGAGCAGGTGGTTGTATCCCGCCGCGCGCCGCGAGATCAGCATCCGCCCGATGGCGCCGGAAATACGATGCGAGGAAAGCACCGCGCGCGCAACAACCAAACGGGGGATGCCGATGCGCGAATCGTTTGGGTAGACCGAGTCGATGAGCTGGGCGATCCCGTAGGCGTTGAATCCGACATTGGGGAGCAAGCCGCCGTAGGTCATCGCCAGGAACGGCGGTTCCTCCCTCGGTTTGGCTGAAATCACGTAGACGTCGTTCTCGTCCTCGGGCACCCAGTCCTCGTTGTGAGCCGCCAGCACATGACCATCCGCCGTGCGCTGTTCGTTGACGGCGAAACTTGTGCAACGCGTGAGGTGCAGGGCGTCCATGGTCACCGCTTCCATCGCGTTGAGCACCACGATGTCGTCGAAAGCGATATTCGCGCCTTCCGCGATCCCGCGCATTTCATCCACATATTGCGGATATCGCTCCTCCGAAAACGGCAGGTACTTGCGCGCCTGGATCTGCGCTCCCGCCCAGGTCAGTTCCAGCGAAGGGTACGATTGGTCGATCAACACGCGCGCATTTTCCACGCTGTGTTGCACCTGCGCGCGCCGCGCTTCGCCGATCTGGCGTCCCATCTCGCGATGCGTGCCCGACACCTCCACCAGCGGCGGCGGGGTATCGTGAACGATCGTGTTCGGAATCGGGGTTTGTTGCAAAGCCATGCGTCCTCCAAAAATCAATCTGCCCCGGACGGATGTCTCGGGGCAGAAAAATTATATCATGCGGGATTTGATTCACTGTGCTGCGGGCGGCGCAGGCGGACTCACGATCATGCCGGTACTTTGAATGGATCGCGCGCCGAAGCGTGTCACCACCACCGAGCCGATCGCCAGCAACCCGAGCAGGAACTGGGCAAGCCCGCCCAGGCATGGAAGGAACCCGAACGCGCCCGTGATCAACACGAACAGGAACGTGCCGAACCCGACCGTGAGCACCGGCGACCAATTCTGGTTGATCGCCTTCGTAAAGCGGTCCCCCACTTCCGAGCCGAACGCCACGATCCCGAACAACCAGGCAAATCCCAACACAAGGACGGGAACAACCGTGAGGAACAGTAGAAGGCTGATCACCAAAGCCAGCAACCCAACCGCCCCAACCATGACCGGCTGGGCGACGATCGCATTGCCGGCGCGTTCCATCTGCGGTTTCCAGAACAGCGAAAGCAACATCGCAAAGCCAGCCGCCAAGGTTGCCCAGAAGAACAACTGGAACACCTGCCCGATGAAACTGAACCCAAGGTCGTACGAAATATCCACGCGCGAAGGGTCGGGGACGGCGGGAATCTGCCCGTTCGGCAGGTCGATCTCGGGCTGAATATTGTTGAAGATCTCGCCTTCCACCACAGCGCCATCCGAAAGCACGATCTGCCCGCCCACGGTGACCACATCGCCCGTCACCAGCGCATGGTCGTCCAAAAAGACCTGCCCGCCGACAACGACAACGTCGCCATCCATGGTCCCATCACTCTCCACGGTGCCGCCAAAGACCACCAGGCTCCCATCCAGGTCCGCATCTTCTTCAATGGTCACGTTACCGCCGAAGACCACCAAATCCCCGTGGAAAGTATCACCGGCTTCGAGGGTGAAATTACTACCGAAGATCACCTGCCCGCTGCCGGGGCCGGGTCCCTGGGCGAATACAACGCCTGTTGGCGCCAGCACGAGCAACAGCAGACAAGCCAGCCTGACAAGATTGATTATTTTTCTCATAACACTACACTCCTTGCGGCACTCGAACGAACCGCCAAATCGATACCGACCACAACAAACCGACGCCGGCAAAACCGGAAAGGATGACCATCCATGCAAACGGTGGGACGAAACTTCCCAGCACCTCGAAGATCACCGCGCCTGCTTCCGCGCTTGCCTGCACGGTGGTCCACAGGAAAACGCCCATCTCCACCAGCGCGGCGATCCAACTGGCGGGTGACTGGAAAAACCCAGCCAGGTACGGGAATGCCAGCCACCCCATCAAAACCAGCCCGCCCACCGTGAAGAAAATCGCCCCGAGGATGCGCCGTCGGCGTTCCGCGGCTTTTTCAATCGCCAGCCGGTTCGCAAAACGATCCGCAAACCCCGGCGTGGGCACAGCCACTTTCATCGAACGCAACACTTTGTCGGTCTTTACCAGCGCCGCGCAATGGGCGCACGAACGCAAGTGCAAGTCCAATTCGCGTTGTTGTTGGGTGTCCAGTTCCAACTCATTCAAAAGCCACTCTTCAAAAGGCCGGTGATTCATGGCGTCTCCTTTCCGTTTGGGCGCGGGGAGTTTCCTCCGCCTGCCACATGCCTGCCAGCGCTTTGCGCGAACGGTGCAGGCGGCTCTTCACTGCGCTCACCGTCAACTGCAAAGACTCAGCGATCTCGATCTCCGAATAGTCATACCAATAGCGCATGATGACTGCCGCGCGATCGGTCTCATCGAGGGCGCGTAACAAACCGTGCAGGCGGTCGCGTTCCTCGCGTTTGGTCGATTCAGCCTCAGGGTCGGGCGAAGCGGGGTCGGCGATTTCGAACACCGTCCCATCCTCGCGTTCCTCATCCATCGAAAAGACCGAGAGTTTTCTGCGGCGCAGGCGGTCGATGCAATAATGCGCGGCGATCGACAATAGCCAGGTCACGAACGGACGACCCTGGTCGTAGCGATGCAAATTCTGGTAGGCGCGCAAAAACGCCTCCTGCGCCGCATCCTCCGCCGATTCAGGCTCGCCCAGCATCCGGTAACACAGGTTATACACATGGGTCTGGTGTGCATCGACCAGCCTTGTAAACGCCTCGTCACTGCCTTGTTGCGCCTGGGTCACCCAGGCAAGTTCATCGTTCAACTGCGCTCCTCGTACTCCTACTACGCCGACCGCCCCAAAAAGTTGCGGACAGCGGACATGGACGATCCTCGTTTCATTCTACCAGTGGGTTTGGTTCGGCAACTCCGGCGCGCTCCCTGCCTTCAAAAAACAAGCCCTCCGAACGGAGGGCTTGTCGAATGGCTACTTGGACGGTTTACTCTTGAACCGGTCAAACATGGTCTTGCGTTGCTCCTGGAACCTGTCAAACGCAGTTTCCAGCGAAGCCTTCACATCGGGCGGGACCTCGCCGCGCTCGAAGAACGCCAGCAACTTCTTCGAATTCGATTCCGGCTCCTCCGCCTTGGGCTTGCCGCCCGAAACGTAATCGCTGTAATGCTGGGGCGAATACATGGACATGTACTGGTAATCGCCGTAGGTCTTCGCGTTAGTTTCAGAAACCTTGTTGAAAACAACCCCGATCACGCGGGCGCCTGCCCGACTCAGTTGTTCCTTGATGACCTTCGCCTGGTCATCCTTGGTCAATCCCGGCTCGAGGACCAAAACCACACCGTCCACCTTGGATGCCAGATTATATGAATCGGAAATGATCAACGGCGGAGCGTCCACGATGATGGTTTCGTAATCGTCCCGCAATTCGTTCAAGATCGCGCCGACGCGTTTCGAATTCACCACCTCGGTCACACTGGGCGGGATATGTCCCGCGGTAACCACATCGATCCGCTTGCCCTTCACGGGTCGCACCACTTCCTTGGCAGAAATGCGCGCATGGATGATATCTGCCAACCCGGGGTTTTGCGAGATTTTCAACGCCTTGTGCACGGAGGGACGCCGCAGGTCGGAATCCACCAGGACCACTTTTTGATCACTCATGGCAAACGAAAGCGCGAGGTTCACCGCGATCGTCGTCTTGCCATTTCCCTGCACCGGGCTGGTCACCAGGATGGTCTTTGCGGAATTATAGGTCTGGAAGAATTCCAGGTTGGATTGCAACAGCCTGAAATTTTCGGCCACGATCGAGTTCGGATGGTTCAACACATACGTCGCATTATTGCCGTTCTCAGAGATCTGGGACAGATAGCCGATCACCGGCAGGTTGAAGATACGCTCGACATCCGAGGTGGTCTTGATCGTGCGGTCGAGGTATTCCAAGCCGTACGCCGCGCCGGCCGCCAGCAGCAGCCCAACCACGCCAGCCAGACCGATGATCAACAACTTATTCGTGCCTTCCGACTTCGTGGGCAGGTTCGCCGGCTCCACCACCGTCAGCGTATTCAATGCGCCCTGCTGTGAATTGGAAAGGAACGTGGCGTAATTATCGCGCAGGCTGGTTAACTTCAGCGTGAGCGCCTGGATCTCTTTTTCCGTTTCAGCGATCTGGCTTGTGCTCGTTTGGACATTCAGGCTTGCCTGAAGCTCTTTGATCTCCTGATCGGTCTCTTCGATCTGAGCCTGAAGGCTGGTGAGTTGTTGGGTGATGAACTCCTGTTGTTCTCCACCCGTACCGCTCACGGCCGGACTGAGCTTGATCAATTGCTGCGCCAGTTCGTTGGCGATGATCTGCGCCCGCCGCGGGTCCGTATCGGTGACCGCGATCTCGATCAACTGGGTGTTGGGAATGATCCGCGATTGATATTGCGGAAGCCAGTCGATGCCCAGCGCCTCTTTGGTGGCATCCTGTACCGGCTCGCGTCGCGCCATGTCCGCGTAGATCGTTGCCAGTTGTTGGGCGATCATGATCTGCCCGCCCTCAGGGTTGGGGTTCGAGATCGTACTCCCCGTCACCAATGTGGTGCGGGAAATATATTGCAACGGCTGGAATAACGTGGAGACAGAACTTGAGACGACCGCCAATAGAGTGGTTACCGCAATTAAGCGCCACCATTTGATTAATGGTTTGAGATAGGGATTGATATCCATTTGATCCAGTTAAGAATTAGGGCTGACCATCGTTCCATGAACAATGGCATTATAGCAGGAATGACGTTGCGCCAATCTTGCTCCTCGATTTCCATGACGTTGCGCGCGTGGAAAGGTTACCATCCGTAGGCGAAAAATCACTATACGCAGGTTTATGAGGGGCTTTTGGCATGGAGGATGGCTTGCTCATACACCCGAATCAATTCCCCAGCCAACGATTTCCAATCATGATTCTCGCGAACATAACCCAACCCCGCCTGCGCTACCTCCATTTGTAACTTTGGATGTTCGATCAGTGCGAGAATCTGGTTTGAAAACTCAACGGCAGTATTTGCGACCAAAACATCCAAGCCGGGTTTTGCGCGGAGGGGCAATAATGCCTTCGAGTTGGTGATCACCGGGGTTCCGCACGCCATCGCCTCGAGAATTTTGTTTTGGATTCCCGCACCATATACAAGCGGCACCACTGCCAGCGTGGCTTTTTGAAGATACGGGCGGATATCGGGTACAGTCCCCGTCACCTCGATATTCGGGTTTGACCCCAACGCTTTAATCTTCGCCGGCGGATCCTTCCCCACGATAACCACTCGCACACCAGGACGCTTCTCCCAAACCTTCGGCATGATTTGCCGGACCAGAAAATCCACCATGGAAATATTTGCGTGGTAGCTCATCTTACCGCTAAACACAACGGTTTCCGGCTCCCGCCGGAAATCGTCGCCAGGGCGGAAATATTCCATATCGACGCCATTCGGCAGAACGGTCACCGGGGCGGGCGCGGGAGAAGCCAGCCGCAGAAGCGCATCCTTCTCCACCTGCGAAGTGATCGTCACATGGTGGAAGGCGGAGGCAAGGACTCCCTCCCAATGCCGAGTCCGCCCCAATTCAAGGACGGATGCGAATTTCCCGAACAGGCTGCGACTCTCCGAGGCTGTCAATTCAAAAAGGTGGCTGATGCAATCCACACTATCCCAAACGACCGGCATGTTCGGCATCCTCGAACGGATGGTCGTTCCAAAAACAGAGCCGCGCAGGTGCTCGACATGGACAAGGTCATACCCCCCTTTTTCGCCTTGTTGTTCAAGGAAACGATTCATCAATACTGGATTCCAACTGTACACAGCCTGTAATGGTTTTCTGCCGGCCAGCGCCCGAAGGCATTGCAAAAGCGAACGCCAGACGGGCTGGCTTTCGGTCACCACATCATGACATTTGAGTTTCAGGGCTTTCGCATCCTCACGATCCTGTCCGCTCGTGACGACGGTGAACACGGTCACTTCCACGCCGAGCGCAGTCAGATGAGCGATCCACTGGTAGGGTCTGACGCGGATCAAATTCGGAACGTACGGAACAAAATAGGCAATTTTCATGAGGACATGCGGAACATCGAGCGTAGGCCCAGACGATGGAGCAACAACCTGAATTGGAATCGAAGATGTGACTTGATCGTACGCCACAATTTCGCCTTGGATACCCCGAACACCCGGCTATGCAATGCCGCCGGATATTCGACAACTCGGAAACCTTTTAGCATGGCTTTCACCATCAACTCTGTGCCCCCCAGAAAATCGTTCGCTTCGAATTGCACCTGGTCCACCACCCGGCGACGATAGCCGCGAAAGAGAGCGGTGTATGTATAGATACGCCAATCCAGCAGGATGCGATACAACAAGGAGGATCCCTTGCTCAAGAAAATGCGATATCCGGGAACCCCTACCACTTCGCCCCCGGGGTGATATGGTGAGGCGGTCACCACATCCACATTCTCCTGGATGCACGCGAGCAGGGCGGGGATGGTGGCAAACTTATACGTCCCATCACTGTCGGTGGTGAGGATGATCTCCCCGCTCGACGCCTGCAAGCCGGTGCGGATCGCGGCGCCCAGTCCGCGGTTTACTTCGTGTTTCTCGAACTTGATGGACAACACCCGGTCCGCCCGGGAGGCAAACGCGGTACGCAGGGCATCGTAGGTGGAATCCCCGCTCCCATCGTCGACAAACACGATCTCGATGGCTGTCACATGGCTGCCGTCCGGCGCACGGCTGCCGATCAATTTTTCAACCACTGGGAACAGTTCCGTGTTCAACTTTTCAATATTATCTTCTTCATTAAAGCAGGGGATCACAATGGATATTTTCATTTCAGCCTTTTTCATTTTTGAGGTTTGACTTTGTACAATGTGTAATTTCCGATGGTAACGACTGGCTCACAACACCCACCCGCCAACAGATGGGAATACATTTCCGTCCACTTCGAAAAGGGGCCTTCGATCAGGTATTCCGGTTGAGAAGCTAAAGCGTCATACGTGCCGGACGGCGCTTCGCCAAACTGTGTTTCGGCGGTTTTCAAGTCCACCCAATCGTTGGTCGGATGGTGGTAAACCTGATCAGGTGCCAGCAGATCAATCTCCCACTCCCACGATTCGATCACCGCCCCAACAGGGACAATTTGATCAACAGCCTTGGCGAATTTCTGGGGCGAATCGTCATACCTCGCGTCAATATTTCGTATTTGGTTAAACAACCCGGAACCAGCCCAAACCGTCAACCCGGCGAGCAGGATGGAGAGCACGATGCGCGTGGGAGTATTCCTCAGCCCAGCAGGCACAAGTATGGGAATATCCTGTTCTCCACGGGCAAATTTGTAAAACTGATGAAAGACCACGCCGGATAAGATCAACCCAATAGAATAGGCTTCGAACATATAGCGGGGCCAGCCCACCGAAGCAAACGTGAACCACAGCATCCAAACCATGACAAACACAGCGAGCATAAGCCTGCCAAGCCCTGCCATACTCCGTTCGCGGCTTTTGAACAGCGCCAGGCATACGCCCGGAAGTACGAAAAAAACAAATCCAGAGCGGACAAGGTATCCGATATTTCCCGGTATCCGTACCGCGCGAAAGGCAAGGATCGTGACCTTGGTGCTCGAATCAAGCGCGGCAAGGTGCTGATCGAAATTATCCGCACCGACAAGGGCATACTGCGCCAGGAGCCAGATCCCGGCACAGGCAAGCATGACGAGAAGCGTGATCGTCGTGTATTTCAAGCCAATCTGTTTATAGTAAAAATAGTCCGCAAGAATCATGAGGCAAAGCACGGGCACAAAGATCCAATACTGTCCCTTTGTAATCAGGGCAAGCCCAAAAAACAAGCCGGAGAGCAGGGCGCGGCGAAACCGATTCCCGTCCTCTGCCTGAAGAAAAAAATGCAATCCAATGAAAAAATACAGCAGGGCAGGCACGTTCCCAAGCGCCTGGCGCCCGTAAAACAGGATGCCCTCTTCCGGGACCGCCAACAATAGCACCGAAGAAATCAATGCGGCGGACAGGTTGGAAAACCTGCGGGTGATATGGAAAAACACGAGCACTGCCAGGATAAAACATAGCGCCACTACGCCCCGCGCCTGAATCAAGCCCGCCCCAAAAACTTTGAAAACGAGGGCAGTCGGCAGTACCAGCCCCGGACCATTCGCAATCAGTGGTTGATCAAGAACACGGAATCCCTCCACCGAATGCATGGCATACTCGCCATGGTTCGCCAGGTTCAAGGCGCCCTGTATCGCCAATCCTTCATCGAACCAGGCAACCGGGTAATACGGCAGGTTTAAGAATCCGATGACTGCCAGAAACAGGATCGACAGGGCAACCAGGAATTGCCGCGCATGCTTTTTATTCCAATCCATTTGAGACATCCAACAAACGATACGGCTACGGCGAATATTGGTACAGATACCTTGGATACTCAAGGTTGAATCGTTTGGGCAGGGTGGAGAGGGCGGAGAATCGGTCGCCGAGATCCTGCACGAGATGGTAATCAGCCAAAAGGAAGGATAGAAGCGGATCATTTTCCAGCGGAAAATTGGTCAGCACGTAGGCTGTTCCATCCGGGTGGATGACTGGGTCGAGCAATTCCTGAACGATAGCCGCGTCCTCCGCATTCGCGCCGGGACCTCGAATTAAATCCTCCATCGGCACCCAATGCACGGATGGGGAAAATTCATACCCACTTTCAAGTTGCCCGAGCCAGGGTGCGTAGACGGGACCGTCGAGTGAGTGTAGATACCCGACGAAGTCCTGGTACTGCGCTTCGGCACGCGAAGAAGTGATCACCGACACGGGGCTGTAATAGAACATGGCAAACGAAATACCCAGCGCCGCAAAATGAAGTGACCACCTGCCTGCGAATGGGAAGTCCATCAGGAATGCATTCATGCCCAGCACGCCCGTGAGAACTAACCACGCGCCCATGGGAATGAACACATTGTTATTCGAGCCCGGGTCGAGGGCGCCCATAAACCCGCTCAAGAGCGCGAAGGGCAGCATGAAATACCAAAGGCTGACCGCCCTCCTCTGTTTGAATGCGTAAAGCACGGAGGCGATCACACCCACGCCAGCCAGCGCAGGGTAATTTTTAACGATAAAGCCGGCATACCGGATAATGGCGGCGAAGTTGAGATCGCTCCAACCGCTGGGGATGGTCAGTGTGTAATAGTGAAAATTCGGACCGAAAAACAAGGTGGGCGCAAGAACGTACAGGACGGGACCCAACACAGCGGCAGTCACCCAATAAGGCAACGAGTTTTTTATGCCATCGCGCCAGGTGAGATAGAACACCCCGCCGATAGCGAACAAAGCGCCATGTTGTTTGAACCAAAACGAGGCAATCAGGACCAACACCCCGAGCAGATTCACCGAGCGGGATTTGTTCAACGAGATCAGGTAACTCCCCAGTAAGGCGCAGAACAACAGCCACGAGTCGGAGTGGGCGTTATCGAGGTAGGTATCCATAACCCGATAAGCGGCGGCGAACAAACCCGCCGCGACGAGTCCCCACCACATGGATTGGGTTTGTTTTTTGACGGCGAGGAAGATGACGATCTCCGCGCCCAACATGCCTAAAATGGCAACGAGGCGCAGTGTGAATAAATTGGCGCCGAACAGCCACGCGAACGGGATCGAAAAATAGTAATACAAAGGCGCGTACGCCAGCGGGACAAATTCAGGCGACGGGTCGACATACACAGGCTGGCCCGCCACCGCGCGTTGGAAATGTTGCACCACCGTCAATTCCATCGCTTCGAGGTTCAGCGGAAAGTTGACATGGTTCACCCACAGGTACGCCATGAACAAAAGCCATCCGCCTGCGAAGAGCGCCACAAGAGTCTGGAACCATTGAGACCACTTCGAGTCGCGACGGAACCCGAGCAACACCCCAACGCCGAAGAAAGCCAGGATCAGGATTTTGACCAGCATGGTTTATTCTTCGATCCGCTGATACAAGTCATACTCGCCAAATGACTGGAGCCATTGATAGTTTTCAATCACATATTCCACGCGGTAGATCAACGTCCACTTGGCAAATTCGCCGACGAGCAGATATTCGGGTTGTTCGGTTTCGAGAAAATCATAGCGGTCCACTACCGGTTCGCCACCGTAGTAGACCTGGTCCACTGCCACAGCGAGCAGGGCATTCTCAGGGTAATGATAGTTATGGTTGGTCAGGAAGCCGATCTCAGGCTCCCAGGTTTCGATCACCGCCGCTTCCGGCACGTTGGCGTTGAGGTAATCTGCCATGAGTTGGACGTTGTTGGGACCAGGGAAGGCAATTTCCGCAACATTCTTCGCCAGCGGGGTCGCGATAATGACAACCAGCCACAGGGTCAGGGCGAAACGAGACGCATTTTTTACGTCAAACAACGAGCGGAAAGTACCGGCGCTCCAATCGAATTTGAAACCATCGGTGAGGGTGAAAAAGAAACGGGCAATAAAAATGCTGGAAAGCGTCAACCCCAGGAATGCGTAGCGAATCCAACCGATGGAGGCGACGATGAACCAGGCGAGGTTCAACGCGATGAGCAGGAACAACACGCTGAATTTTTGCCCTTCACGGGTACGCGGGAGCGACACGAAGAAACCATACAGGATGGCGGGCAGTAAGGCTTCGAGGAACACCGCCCGTGAACTCAACACACCCACATTCGCGGCGAGTTGACCGAGATTGAAATTGAACGCCGCGCCCTCGGCGGAGGCTCGCAACAGCGCGAGATTCTCCGTCATGGTGGCGGGACCGAGGTATTGAAGCGTGAGTACCTGCCAGATGCCGAAACTCCCCGCCGCCACGATGCCGGGGGTGAGGAAGTTGCGATGCGTGGAGGTCTTGTAGTAAAAAACATCCAATCCCCACGAAAGGATCAGGGTTGGAGCAAGGAAAAGCAGATATTGATATTTGGTGATCATCGCCAGCCCGAAGAGCAAGCCAATGAGTGCCAGCCGCTTCGCGTTATTCTCGTTCCATTTGGAGAACCACAGGTACAACGCCAATACCAGAAAGAAAAAGCCCGGCACCTCGCCCAGCAATTGACGCCCATACTCGAGGAACAACACACTGCGCGAGGAAAGGATCAGAGCGAGCGCGATCCACGCGACCGCCTTCCCACCGAGATGTTCGGCAAGGCGAAAAAACACATAGACCGCCGCCAACAGATAGAGCGCCATGACAAAGCGCGCCTGCAACAAGCCGATGCCGAAGAGCTTGAACGCCGCCGCGATCGGGAGCATCACCGTCGGACCGACGCCGATGGTCGGACCGTAATAGCGGAAGCCTTCACTGCTGATGTCGGCATATTCGCCGTATTGCACGAGCGTCTTCGGCACGTGCAAGTGCGAGCCTTCGTCGAACCACGGCGCGGGGAAGCGCGTGAGGTTGTGGAACGCGAAAAAGTAGGTCAGCAAGGCGGCAAACGCGCCAAGCAGGATCGTTCGGTTCTGATTTATAAAGCGTGCCATGATCTCTCCGGTAGATTGAAAGTTTGCATCACCCCATCCCTGCGGGGTCGTTTACGAGTAGGTGGCTTTAACGGTTTGCCGGACAGCAGTGAGAATCACCTGCGCATATTCCACGCCGCCAACTACTAGACGGGTTTCGGCGGGAGTGGGTACACCGTCTGCATGAATGGAGACGAGGAATCTGCCCGCGTGGAAGGTCGGGATGAGCACCGTCAAAGAGGCGGGAGGCTGGCTGGGAGGAATCAAATTGAAATGGAGGGATGACGCGCTCGCGTCCCAATTGAAATCGGAAAACTCGGTATCGTGCCGGGCGTCGGTGAACCACAGCCATTCCTGTCCCGATAAGATCGGCACGCCAAGTTCGTTGGCATGGTCGAGTGTGCCATCCAAAAAGATGCGTCCCTTTTCAGCGGGATCGCCGCCAAGTTGGAACGGATCGACGTGGAACTGCCCGCCGATCGCGCAATACTCGCCATCGTTGACGGAGCGGTCGAGGAGCAGTTTGGAAATTTCCACCGCCTCCTGCGCGGACAATTGGGGCCAGCCGCCCCAGCCCGGCACATCCATTGGGATGAGGTGCTCGTCGGCGATCTGTGTGAGTTGCTGGTAAAGGTCGATGAGGCGACCCTGCTCGTCGATGAATTTCATCGGGCGACCACTGCCGGTCAGGTGACCATATACCCACTCGCCATTCTTCTTTTGCATCGAAGGTCCGACGTGGTAATAATCGAAGTTCATGCGCATGCCATACATCGCCTGCACGCGCGCGGTTTCCATCCAGCCCGTCCACAAGATGCGATGCGTGCGCACGGTTTGCGAAACGGGACCATACCCGCGCCCCGTGAATTCCTTCCAATACAAATGCCATTCGTCGAGCCCGGTTTCCACGTACGGGTGTAACGTGATCTCGTGCCCGCGCGCGCGCCATTCCGCCACAAGGTCGGGGGTCGGCGAGCCAAATTCCGAACCGAGCATGTTCGAAACCACTGGGACGTTATCCGTCAGCCAGAAGCGCGTCCAGCGCGCGGCGCGACCGGCATCGCTGACGATCTGCGGCGAGTAATATACGCTCATGTGTCCGCCGCGCTCATCCACGATCTGCAAGACTTCTTCGATGAACTGAGTGGGGTTGCTGTGCGAATCGCCGGTGGCAATCAGCGCCGAGCGAGCATCTTCAGGGAAATACCACAGGCGCGGCAGTGGCGTTTCGCTCAATTGCGCCAGAAGGTTCACCAACAGGCGTTGCTGTTCGTCCGCTTGCGGGATGTGAATCCGCTCGAGGTCGATCCAATCTACGAACATGTCCACCGAGCGCACGCCGTCGAGTCCGTCAATATCCTGGTTTGCAATTTCCGGGTTGCCCTGCCGCGTGTACGCAATGTTTTTTGCCATGTCATACGCAAACGCGACCGCAATGCCTTCGCCGAATCGGTTCATCACGATGGCGGGGTTTTCCGTTTGTGTGTCGCGGTCTGAGCACAGCCAAGCGACCACGTCCGCACCGGCGATGTTATATAAATCCGCAGTGCCGTGAAACTGTAGCGACTCTGGGCGGATGCCCACCCCGGCGGAATGCGCAGACTCGGTCTTGATGTACGCTTCGGAGGATGAACCCCCGCTTCTCTCCCAACCGAAGATTGATTCAAACCCTTCCGCCGGTCTCATGCCGACGAGTCGCCCGCCGCGCGCCACGTACTCTTCGAGCATCTCTGCCTGCGCTGTATCGAGCGGAGTCTCCGCAAGCAATATAACGTTGTAGCTCTGGATCGTATCACCAGTCATGGACGATAATGCCGCGGTATGAAAACAATTAATCCCCTCCGCTCGCAAAATTTCCGTCAGAAAAAGCCCAAACGTATTTTCAGAGTCAGGGTTGACGACGATCAGAAGCGGCACCGAGCCGTCCAGCGCGGAGGTGAACAGAGAGTCAGTGCCGACGTACGGGTTGCGCTCCACGATGGGGTCGCCGTTCGACTCTTGCAGAATCCCGTACCCCAACGCGGCAGAAGCCGCCGCGCCCACGCCGGCGAGTTTGAGAAAATCCCTGCGGGTGATCTTTCGTTTCATGGGTTTTTGAAGATCGGCGAACCGATCAATCCTTCGAGATAGGAACGGAACACCTCCAGCACAGTGACCGACGAGGCATCTTTCGCGAGGTCGTTGATCTCCTGCGGGTCGTCCCTCCAGTTGTACAACACTTCTCCGAATTCCTCATGGACGATGTACTGCAATTCAGCGCCCGTCACCGACTTCATCTCTCCGTAGGTGGTGGGGTTTTGCTCCGCCGCGCCTTCGAACTGCGCCACTTCTGAAAGCGGAGCCGCCCAGCCCGGCGGGACACTGCCTCCGAACAACGCGGTGAGCGGCGGCGAGGGGAACGTCCCATCGTTGGCGCCGATTAATTCGAGGATGGTGGCGGACAACCCCGTAGTCGAAACCGGTGTATCAATCACCACGCCTGCGGGCACACCCGCCCCCCACATGATGAGCGGCACGTGGATCTCCTGCCGGTACAACGACGCGCTATGTTGCAACAAACCATGCTCGCCAAGCGACTCGCCGTGGTCGGCGGTGACGATGACGATGGTATTTTCCAGCAAGCCGCGCGACTCGAGGTCGGTAAACAAGGCTTGGATCTGGTCGTCCACGTAGTTGATCGAGCCGTCGTACGCGTCGATCTCGGATTGCAGTTGTGCGGGAGTCAGTTCGGGGTGGTAGCGTTCGACGAAGCCGTTGACCAGCCCTCCCTGCGTCTGACCGTACAGCGAGCGGTACGGTTCGGGCGGTGTGTACGGGTCATGCACATCGAAATAATTGATAAAGAGGAAGAATGGCTTGCTATCTGCGCCGACCCAATCGAGTGCAGACTCATTAATATCGGAGGCGAGGCGCCGGGTGGGAACGCCTTCGTAATTCAACGCCTTGCGCAAGCCGTAGTAATCGAACAAATAGCCATACAACGAGGAGTTGAGGACCGCGTCCGCTGGGGTTTGATAGTTATCTTCAAAACGCAGGAAGCCGCGTCCGAATCCCTGACGGCGGGTGAAGAACAAGGTGTTGGCTGAAAACGCGCCGGTGCGATAGCCTTGCGATTGCAAAACTTCGCCGATCGTTGGGTAGGTATCGTCCAGCGGCAGGATCTCGGCTTGGTGTTCGTACGTGTACCGCCCCGTGAGCATCGAGGCGTGCGAGGGTTGTGTCCACGAGGAGGGCGAGATCGCATTCTCGAAACGGACGCCCTCGGCGGCGAGACTGTCCATGAACGGGCTGGTCTCGCGCTGGTAGCCATAGGACGACAAATGATCGGCGCGCAATGTATCCACGACGATGACGATGACATTCGGCGCGTCACCTTGCGCATCGGGCAACGATGATGTGGAAATTCTTTCATTCAACCACGCGCCGCCCTGAACGATCACGAACAACACTGCGGCAATCCCAGCCAGCGCGGGCAGTGCGCGAATTAATTTTTGAGTCGTCGCGCTTTCACGTTTCGCTACCACGTTGACCAGTTGCACACTCAACCCTGCCGCCAGTAGGAGGTTTGCAATGAGCGACAGCCTGCCGAACAAAACGATGAACATCCAATCGAACAGGCAGAGGAAGATGAAGATGAACCAATACGCCTTGTCGACCAGGTATTTCCGCAGCGGGTATGCCGCGAGCGCGAAGAGCGCCCCCGCCAGCGAGAAGAGGATCACATCCACGAGAGGAGCGATCCACAAGGTTTCATACCAGATGGCGCGGTTTTGCAGGCGCCACGTCAGCAGGTTGAAGTGGTGCAACCCAAACAGGAGCACGCCTTCGACCAACCCCGCGCTCAAACCGAACGCGGCGGAAAGGGCGATCTTATTTTTCGCAAAGTCTTTGAAGGATTCCTTCACAGTTTGATTCATTGATTGTCGTAGGGCCAGGTCATGTTCAAGTTGGTCAACAAATCGAGATAATAATTCTTGAGCTGGTCCATCACTGTGGGATTCTCCGTGGCGAGATTCGTCGACTGTTCGGGGTCGTCGTTGAGGTTGTACAACTCCACGCCGTTGAACTCGTGCTCGATGTACTGCCACTCGGACGACACCACGCTGACCATGTCGCCTCGGATCGACAAGTGGTTCGGGTTCACCCAACTCGACTCAGCCATCTCCGCGATCGGGTCGGGGAAGTTCGCCGCCGCAGCCGGGTCAAGCCACAATTGCGAAAGAGGCGGGCCGGGGAAATCTGTTTGCTCAGTCTCGCCAAGCATATCCAGTAACATGGCGGGGATGAACGTGTTCGAGACCGGCGTATCGATCCGCACGCCCTGCGGCACCGAAGCGGGATGCCACACGATCAACGGCACGTGGATGACCGGCTTGTACAACGAGTTGTGATGTTCCCACAAGCCGTGCTCGCCGAACAACTCGCCGTGGTCTGAGGTGACGACCACAATGGTGTTTTCGAGTACGCCGCGCGCCTCAAGTTCCTTCAACAACAGGTCGATCTGCTGGTCGGTGTAGTGGATGCCGCCGTCGTAGGCGTCGATCTCGCCCTGCACTTGCTCCGGCGTTTTCGGGTTGTAGACATCGGCGGTCGTCCAATCGGTGTTGACCAAGCCGCCGGGGTTGGGGAGGTCCGAGAAGCGGGCGCGCTCGGGAGAAATGTACGGCGCGTGCACATCGTAGTAATTGATGAAGACGAAGAATGGTTCGTCGCCGCCCTGGTCGATCCAATCCAGCGCGGATTGGTTGACGCTCGGCGCCCAGCGGCGGTCGATGGAAAATTCCATGTTGAACGCTTTGTGCAACACGTAATATTCAGAGAACCGCCCGTACAGCGAACTGACCGCCAGTTGCGGAAGGGTTTCGTAATAATCCTCAAAGTGGACAAACCCGCGCGCGAACCCCCAATGCTCGGTGACCGTTTCGAAGTTGCCGTTGAACGCGCCGGTGCGATAGCCGCGCTCGGTCAGCGCCTCAGCGATGGTGGGGTACGTCTCATCGAGTTCGCGTCCACCGTCTGCCTTGTGTTCGTAGGGCCAGCGACCAGTGAACAGCGAGGCGTGCGTCGTCAACGTCCACGAGGAGGAGGCGTAGGCGTTCTCGAACATCACGCCCTCTGCAGCGATGCGCTTCATCGTCGGGTCGGTCTCGCGCTCATAGCCTTGAAGTGACATGTGGTCGGCGCGCAGGGTATCCACCACGATGAACAGAATGTTCGGGGAATCCGCTTTTGCTTGTGAAAGATTGCTGACCGCCATGCGCTCCCGCATCCAAATCACGCCCTGAATGGTGACGATCAATGCCAGCACAGCGATTCCCAGTCCCTTCACCGTCCGTTGCACAAACGGGGAAAAACGCGCGTCCCGCCCGGCGAGCAAACCCGAAACTTGAAAAGCAAGCCCGGCTCCCAAAATCGCGGTGGCGGCGGGGTTCAACCTGCCCGAGAGATAGATGAGCAGCCAATCGAAAAAGGCGAGAAAGCAAAAAACAAAATAGACAGCCTGTCTGGCAAACTTTTGCGGCAGAAATTGCGCAACGATACCCAACCCCGCGCTTGCCAGCAGGAACAACAACACATCGAAGACCGGCGCGACCCACAACACTTCCATGCCGGAGCCGAGGTAGGTGATCTGCCCGCGCAGGAGTTCGTAGCGTTGCAAGATGTAAAGCAATACGCCTTCGACCAGTCCGGCAGCGATGCCGAACCACACGGCATGACGGAGAGTTTCAATGAAAAAGTTTTTATCGAATCGTTTCATGATATTTTTAGATATACCCCAACCCGCTCAAGCGCTCACGGAGCATCGCCTGCTCGTCTTCGCTCAAACCTGAGGCGCGGTTCAATTCCATGCCCGCCACCCACGATTTCCCTGCGATGTTCGCCGGTAACGGATACCCCGCCAACTCAAGGACGGTTGGTGTGAGGTCGAGGGTCGAGCCGTCTTGATAGCCTGTGATCGGGTTGCTCGCGGCGACCAGCACAAAACACAAATCACCGACGACGAGGATGAGCGTATCGTCGCTCAGGTGTTGGAGCGATTCGCCCAAGCCGCGATCAAAGTCGAGGGCGGCGGAACCGCCGTCACTGGGGAAAGAGGCGTCGAGCATACAACAATCCCATGCGCCGCTTGCGAGTTTCGATTGCAACGCGGTCCACTCGTCGAACACTGCCACATCTTTTCCAGCCTGGGTCAGAAATTCGCCCAGCGTCAACGTGTGCGATTCGTGACGCGCGAGCACATCCCACTCGCGCGGGTCCCCTTCGAGTTCGCCGAAACACCCCATATCCATCAGGCGGCGCAAATTTTCGAGCCGCTCGTTGGCAAGCAACACCGAACGATTGGCTCCCTGCAAGTTGAACGCCAGAATTTTCATGACAGTAAATTACTCCCTTCCATGGCATCGCCCTTTGCGACGCCGAACGCGTTGAGAATGGTCGGCGCAAGGTCCGCCAAGCCGGGCGACCCCGCATCGAATTTTCGATTCATGAACAACACACCCGAAGCCAGCGCGGGGTCAATCACATGATCGCCGCCCCACTTCTTCGTGTTATCGGCAAACAACCCGCGCGGGACACCCCCCAGCGGCGTATCCCACGAGACGCGGTAGCCTTCGGAAAAATTGACGACGAGGTCAGGCGCTTCGCCCGCATACGGACCGCGATAGACCTCTTCGCTTCGCGCCACACTTCGGACTGCCACGGCTCCCCGAGCGGAATCCACCAGCCCGGTTAATCCGCTTGCGATTCCGCCGCGCACCGACTCCGCCTCCCCATCGGTGACGATGCCGTTGGCTTCGCGTCCCTTGCGGTTCAGGAAGATGCAACCCAAGCCGAGCGAGAAGGCTTTGGTCTTGTCCCAATCCACGTTCTGGAAAAAATCGCCGCTCTCGCCGGGCTTGAACCCGGATTTCAACGCGAGGAAGCCGTTCTCGTACAGCCAGGTGTTGAGGTTAAGTCCGCGCTGGAACGAGTTCATGCCGTGGTCGCTCAAGACGATGAACAGCGTGTCGGGGTCGGCGTGTTTCATGGCTTCGCCGACGATCTCGTCGCATTCGCGATAATGTTCCTCGATGACGCTGGCGTATCGCGAAACATCCTCGCCTTTGTTAGCAGGGTGGTTCGGTTCGGTGAAACGCCAGAACATATGCGCCAGCCGGTCGGGCGTATCGAACAGGCAGAAGAAGAATCCCTTCTCGAACCTGCCCAGTTCGAACTCCATCATCTTGCGGCGTTCGCGCAGGACGATGCGGCACTGGTCGAGATACGACGACTCGTCGAAGCGTTCGTTGTTCAGCCCGTCGTGGTCTTCCGCCATGCCCGCTGTGTAATAGCGCCCGATCTTCATCGCCAGGTCGTGGGCATATTCCTGCGGCGAACTGATCGGGAACAGCGGTTCTTCGGTTTCGAAGTTGACCGGCGAGGCGTACAACTCGAACTCGGGCGCGACCTGCCGCAGGTTGAAGCGCACAATGCCCGAGACGGTCTGCATCATGCCGACCTTGAACTTGACCTTCAGCCACTTGCTCCACTTGCCCACACTCACTTCGAGTTTGTCGGGCTGTCCCTGCGAGGTGATGAAGATTTTGTTGTTCGGCTGGTCGATCTGAATGTGGATATCGAACTTGTGATCCGATTTCGTCTTCGGGTCGCGCGGACCGATGACATGCGTCGCCACGTTGCCGTTCTCCACGCTGACGCTGACCACTTTCTCGCTGGTCTCACCGTGAATGTCCTTGCGTGTGGAGTAAAACGTGGGTGTGCCGAATCCGCCGCGCAGGTCGGGGACGCCGACGCCTGAGAGCATCCGTCCCTTCACTTTATCCGGCGGGTAGGCGCATGGGATGCGCAGGATGGTCGACTCGACATCCTTTGCCGAGAGCAGGTCCCAGAACGGAGTTCCGCGCCGCATGTTGACGACCTTCGGCAGGACGAACGCGTTCTTCTGCTCGTAACGGCTCAACGCCATCAGCGGCAGGTAGGTTTGCGTGTCGCGCGTGAGGAAATCGAAAATGCCATGCCCGCCGGGGTTGGTACCGGTCGAGAAGGTGGACCAAGCCACGGGCGTCTGGGCAGAGGCGGTGGTCTTGAGTCGCGAATAGCCGCCCTGCTCGCGCAGACGCATCAGGTTGGGGAGTTCACCGCGAGCCATCATGGATTCGGCGAGCTTTGGCTCGAACCCGTCCAGCCCGATGACAATGACCTTTTTCATCGAAGAATTATTGTTCCGGCTTTTCTTCGGCGGTTTCTTCCATTTCCATATCCGGGGGGAGTTCTTCCGGGATGCCGCGCGCTTTGCGATAGACGCCTTTGAAGAATTTAACGATCACCCGCCAGAACATGAGGAAGAAACCTGCGATCGCGGCAAGCGCCGAGGCGATGGGCATCAGGGTCTCGGGTCCGAGGTAGCCTCGCCCGTTGACCGGGTCGGACGTTCCCAGGAGGGTAAGCAAACGGGTAAATCGAAATAGTGAGTTCATTGGATATCCTTTCTATTTTTCAGGCAGGTACTTTTTTGCGTTCGCGGTAGAGTTCCTGGTCCACCACCGACGCCATTGTTTTTACATCCATGCCGCCGCCGAGCAAGGCATTGACCTTTTGCAGTGATTCGGTCGGGTCGCCGACCATGGTGTTGTAATCCACGTACAACACTTCGATGTTCGGCTGGCGGACGAGCCAGCCCTTCACCTGCTTGAGGTGTTCCTCGTAGGTCTTCGCCATCTTGTCATCGGGGATGTTATCGTCTCCCTTGCCGAGGCGCCCCAGCATTTTTTTCTGCGATGAGAGAATTTCTTTGAGGTCGCGGCGCATGAAGATCACCTTGTAGGTGTAATCGGGCGGCAGGAAGGTGATCAACCCGGTGACGATCTTCACCACCTTGCCCACGGCATCGGGCATCCAGGCAAGGTCGCCGTCCTTCATGTTTTTCACGCGTTCGAACTCGTAATATCCCTTCGGGTTGTTGGCGTCCGCCTCGCGCAGGTTGTCCGTGAGGATCGCCAGCCCGCCCGCTTCGAGCATCTTCATCATCATGGACGTGCCCGAACGCGGCAGACCCGAAACGATAACAATCGCTTTTGAATTCATCCAGTGACTCCTAAAACAATATCCGCCGCTTCACTCGCATGACGCGAAACGGATTCGCCATTGGTGAGCGCGGGGTAGATTTGGGCGGTGGTGGCGAGGAAGAGGTTCTCCACCGGGGTTTTGATCTCGGGGATGGAATCGGTCTCGTTGAGTTTGTGCAATGGTTCCACGTACCGCTCCCGATGGATGAGAAAGTATCGCACCGAGGCTGGGTCGAAAGAAGGGAGCATCTCGTGCAAATTTTCCAGCCAGATGGTTTTGAGTTCCTCATCCGTTTTCTTTTGCCACTCACTGCCGGGCGCCGTGTATTTCGGCAGGTACACCAGGTGATAGCCGCCGGCATATTTCGGGTCGATGTAGGAGGTGGTCTCGATCACGCCGGTGAACGGGAAGCGGTCGTCGGTGATGTTCAGGGTCCAGTTCCCGGTTAATTCCTTATCAAGCACGAGCAACGGAGCAAGAATGCCGAGGTATTCGGTGCGGTTGAGAAAGTCGTGATATTTTTGGTCGGCGCCGGGGATCAGCCGCTGGAAGACCGGGGTCTGCAATGTGCAGACGACCTTGTCGAATTTTACAACGTCTCCGCTTGCCAGCCGAATGCCGGTTGCCTTGCCGTTTTCGATGGCAATCTCGCTGACGGCGGTCTTCAAGTGCACTTCGCCGCCGGCGGCAAGGATCTTCTCAGTCATTGCCTTGATGAGCGTAATGTACCCGCCGATCAGGTGCCCCGCCATTTCTTTCTGGTTCGCCCCTTCGCGCGTGGACTTCATGCGCACCAGCCGCGACCACATGTATGTGGCGGGCGTGTTGTCAAACCCGCCGTCGAATTTGGCTTTGAGCATGGGTCGCCAGATATTATGGTACGTGCCTTTCCCGCTCCATTTCAACAACCAATCCTGCACACTGATCGATTCGAGACTGCGCCAATCCTTGATGAATTGCGCGGCAAGCACCGTCAGCCCAAGGCGGAAACGGTCAATCCAACCGAGGGGCGGGAATTTCAAAAACTCGATGATGTTGTTCATCGGGTGGATCTTGCCCTTGTAGTAAAAACCCGTTTTGGTTTCCTTGAAGCGCAATTGATCTTCGATGCCCAGCTCCATGCACAAATCGCCGAGAAAGCGATCGCTGGAAAGGATGGCGTGGTAGAAACGGTCAACTTGCGTTCCGTCTCCCAGCGTGATGGGACCCGCCAACCCGCCCAGTACGGGCGAGGCTTCGTAAATGGTGACCTTGATGCCGCGGCGCGAAAGGAAATAGCCGAGGCTGATCCCCATGATGCCGCCGCCGATGATGCCGATGTGTTGCTGTGATGTTTGATTCATAACTCCAAATTTTATCTTTCTGCGCTATGGCGGTTTACTCAAATGAGGACGATGTGCAACCACCGTGATTTCAGGTACACCGCAGGGTCTGCGACTCTGGGTGAGCATGGATACCTACGCTACAACGCGTTCCTCATGCACGGTTAGATGAATTTGCCCGAGGATCTCCGCGATCTTTTCACCTGCCGTGCCGTCTCCGAAGATCGGCGGTTGGACGGACGGCGGCATGAACGAATTCCATTCATGGACGATCGTATCCACATCCACGCCGACGAGTTTGTTCCAACCCGCGGTGACGGTTTCCGTCCATTCCGTTTCGTCGCGCAAGGTGAGGCAGGGTTTCTGCATGAAGTATGCTTCGCGCTGCACGCCGCCCGAGTCGGTGGCGATCAGGCGGGCGTTTTCCTCCAACGCCATCATGTCATAATACCCGACCGGGTCGATCAGGCGGACATTGTCACCAAATTGCACGTCGAGTTTTGCGAGCGCGCCGCGCGTGCGCGGATGGACGGGGAAAATCACCGTCTCGCCGACCTGGCTCAACGCGCGCACGATGTTGGTCAACCGCGCGGGGTCGTCCGTGTTGGCGGCGCGATGAACGGTGACGAGGCTGTAGGAACCGGGATCAAGCCGAAGGGTGGAAAGAACCGAGGATTTTTCACGCGCGAGCGGGCGGTTGGCAATGTTCGCATCCAGCATCACATCCCCCACCCAGAACACATTGCGCGTGATGCCTTCGTCGGCGAGTTGCCGCACGGCGGTCTGGCTCACGCAAAAATATGCGGACGACAGTTGATCGGCAACAAGGCGATTGATCTCTTCCGGCATGCGTCGGTCGAAACTGCGCTCGCCCGCCTCGATGTGCACGGTCGGGATGTGCAGTTTGCTCGCCACGAGCGCGCCCGCCAGCGTGGAATTGGTGTCGCCGCGCACGATGACGAAGTCCGGCTTTTCCTGGAGGACGATCTCCTCGAATCGGACCAAAATTTCGGCTGTTTGCCCGGCGTGCGAGCCGGAACCCACCTCGAGATTGTGATCGGGCGCGGGGATGCCGAGTTCGTCGAAGAAGGTCTGCGACATTTTATAGTCGTAGTGCTGACCGGTGTGGACGAGGATTTCCTGATGATGTTTGCGGAGCGCGCAGCTGACCGGCGTTGCCTGAATGAATTCGGGGCGCGCGCCGACAACGGAGATGATCTTCATGGTTCCCTCTGCAATTGGCGGAAGAGTTGGGGTCGTGTTTTCAAAACACGCTGGGCAAGCGAAACCAACGCCAGTCCGGCAAACGGGATCAAGACGGCATCCACCGGTAAGCGATAGCGGATTAACGTCCACGTGAGGATGTGCACGCCGGAGTAAACCACGGCGAAGAGCATCAAGAGTCCCTGCGGGGAGAATAGCAGGTTGAGGAAGCGATTCCCTTTTTCTGTCGCGTTCTGTTTGACGCTCAGCCATAACCCAACCAACATGAACGGCAGGAACAACCCGAAACTGCCGATGCGTGAAATGTTGCTCAGCGTGGACGATTCGGAGGAATACCAGAACATGAAATACGGCGGAATCCGGCTCAGCGATAACAACACGTATCGTCCGGGGTCGTCGGCGACGAATTGAATCCCGCGCTTGAGCAGTTCCTGGTCTAGGGCGGCTTCATCGAGGTGACGGACCTCTGCGGGAATCATTTCCCGGTAAGTGGCGGTCGGGAGGATGGGGATGAACGTGGTGCCATAGCCGGGATGGTTGCCCCAGAAGAAGGCATAGCCGGAATTGGTATTGAGCAGGACGAACCTGTCGAAGCGGGCTTGGTTGTACAACGAAACCGGCAGGATGAAGGAAACCATCAACACGATGGCGTTCAGGCTGGGGAGCAGGGGCAATTCAACCCTGCGCCGGATGCGGACGCTCCATATCCAAAGAAACAGGAAGGGCAGAAAGAGCAGGAAGACTTGCCGCAACAGCACGGTCACTCCGAGCGCAAGCCCCAAGGCAATACCGAGGTTGACGTCAAGCTTGCGTTCCACATTTTCGGACAAGCGGATTCCAAAATACAGGCTGAACAGGATGGCGGTGATGTAAAACGGCTCGGTCATCAGCGCCGCGCCGTAGTAGAAAAAATAGACGTATACCGCGGCAATGCCCGCCGCAACCAGCCCGACCGTTTTGGAAAAAAGTTTTTCGCCGATACGGAAAGTGATGTACGGATGCAAGACCCCGACGATGAGCGCCTGTAAAATCCTTGCAACGAGCGGGTGCGGACCGAACAGCAGGTAGACCAGTGAAAGATACAGGGTATAGAGAAAACTCCAATGCGCGGTAGGCGCATCGGCGGGCGTGATGGGCCACCACAGTTCGCCAAAAGAGAACCCATAACCGCCGACCACGCGTAAGGCAAGGTTGTGATACGAAACCTGGTCGAAGATGCCGGGCAGTTCCACCACGGTATCGCCCATGGCAAACGCCACCGCAACGCGAAGCAGAACCGCCACAATCAATAAGAACGGCAGGGGTTGTTCGGTTACTCGTGTCAAATATTTATTACTCGTAAATGATTTCATGTCACTGTTCGTAAATTTTCTTCATGGCAGAAAGCACCACCTGCCAGTCATATTTTATTTCAGCCAACTTCCGTCCGTTGACGGATAGTTTCTCCTGCAACGCGGTATTTTCCAAAAGTTCGATCACTCGTTGGGCAAATCCATCGGCGTTGTCCGCTACGATCACGTCTCTTTCCAGTTCGGCTTGAATACCTTCCAACCCGATCGTGGTGGTGACCACGGGCATGGCATACGCAAAGGCTTCGAGGATTCGCACGCGCATCCCGCCGCCTGCGCGCACCGGCACCACCATCAGCGCGCTCTCCGCCAGATACGGGGCGAGTTCCGGCACATACCCGGTCACCGTCACGCGCCCGGCATGGCGCGAGGCAAACTCAAGAAAATCCTGCGGGGGATTCTTTCCGATGATTGTCAACTTCACATCGGGCACCCGTTTTTGCACCAGCGGGAACACTTCGTTGAAGAACCAGCGGATCCCGTCCGCGTTGGGCGGGTAGTGCAATGTGCCCAGGGTCACGATCGTTTTCGAGGCAGGCGGGCGTTGGATCGGCTTCAAATGCTGCGTATCCACGGCGATCGGCACCGTGGAAATCGGCGCGAGCCGGTCCCCGGGTTTTACTTTTGAAAAGTTCAACGCCGTTTCGAGTCCGGCGCGATCGATATCGGTGACTGCCAGCACATGGTCGACGGTTTTCAGCAGGTCGCCCTCGTAGCGTTTGACCCGGCGAGTCTCGTCTCCGAGGATCGGTTTCAAGAACCAACGGGCGTTGTCCCGCATCCGCTCCACGATGGACCATACGGCGTTGTGCGCATCGAAAATGACCTTCGGCTTTTTCTTCAGCGGCAAACCCGCCGCGCGAAGCGCGAACTGCACCATCGTCAACTGGTCGGCATGGATGAAATCGAAATCGCCTTCCAGCGCCAGCCTGTTCACCGCGTCCTGCATCGGTCGCAGGTCGTCGCGTTCGACCAAAAATGGGCGACCTGTAAGATAACTGCGGACCATGTACCCGGCGTCCGCTACGCGCGAGCGACGAATGGGCACTGCATGCACATCCGTGCACACGTCAGCAAGCGCGGGCAGGTGCGGTTCTTCTTCTGGACGAACGAAGGAAACCAAAGTTACAGAATAACCTTGTCCGGCAAGGAATCGGAGCACATGCCAGGTTTTTACTTTAGGACCCGCATCCGGGGGAAACGGCACGATCTGGGTTAGAAAGAGGATGTTCATCGGTGGGTTAAATTTTTGCCACAGAGCCCGCAGAGATTCTGAGAGTAATCCTCAATGATCTCTGGGTTCTCTGTGGCAGATAATATCGGCAGTTATTTCAAATTCAGGCACAACGCCATCACATCGAGATTGGAACGCAGTTCCTTCCTCGCCTGCTCGTTCTTCGAAGGGATGAAGAAGCCCAACACCCACACCAGCAATTTCAACAAACTCATGAGAAAAAACAGCAGGCGCAGGAAGAAGGTGCTTGCAACTCCATAATTTTTCCTGTAGAACATCATCTTGCCGCGATACACCATCTTGCGCCGCTTCCAGCGATCCATGCTCCTGCCGCCGAAGTGGATGATCGCAGAGTTTGGCAGGAACACAACCTTCCAACCTGCCTTCTTGAGGCGATACTGTAGATCAGCCTCGTCGCCGTAGATGAAGTAACTTTCGTCGAGCAAGCCGCTCTGGTCCAACGCGGCGCGGCGCACCAGCAGGCACGCCGAACTCATCCAACCGGTTTCCTTGATCTCGTTCGAATCCCCGTGCGAAGGATACCCCGCCCACAGCCTTTCCCCGATCCGCGTAACGATCAGGAATTCCTCCAACAACGTGGAAAACGGCGCAAACCCGGATTGAAACGACCCATCGGGGTTGAGTAATTTACCCGCCGCCGCTCCCGCTTTTGGGTGCGCATCGAGATATTCCACCAGCACATCGAGCGCCGCTCCGTTCACGATCGTATCGTTGTTCAGCAACAACACATGCCGTCCGTTCGTCGCTTCGATCCCCTGGTTACTTGCCTTCCCCAACCCCACATTCCCCGCGTTCTGAATCACCATCACCTGCGGGTATTTTTCCGCCAGCATTTGCTGGCTTCCGTCCGTGGAACCGTTATCCACCACCACAACATTGAACGAACTCTTCAGCCCGCCTTGATACAGCGATTTCAAACACGGATCGAGATACGCCTTGTTGTTCCAGCACACCAGCACAATGGACATATCCACGACGGCATCGCTTCTTTCCCGGACGTTCGGCTTGTTTTCCGTACCCGGCATTTAATCCTCCCCCCGATATTTTCTGTCCATCTCGGCAATTTCATCGTACGTCCCAAGGTCGATGTACGTGCCGTCCTTGAGATGAACGCCACGGAACTTCATCCCCAGCGCAATCGCATCGTTCATGATCTTCGCAAAGTCGGATATCCCTTCCTCGAACACGCACTTGTGCAGATACTCGGTAAATTTCGGGCGCCAGATGATACATCCCCACATCTCGGTCAGGTCTGTTTGTTTGGGCTTATCCACGATCTCAACGACGCGTCCATTCTCTCCCAGCCGGACCATGCCGAATTTTTCGGGGCGATCCGTGGTAAACATCCCAAAGACAACATCGTCCTCCGGTGAGGCGGCTTCGTAGACACGTTTGAAGATGTCGTTGGGTTTCATGAGCGTATCCGCCATGCCGAAGAAAACAGTCCTGCCTTTTACCAGGTGGTACGCCGAATCCAGTGCGTGCGCCAGCCCCGGCGAGGTGGATTTGGTCTTCCCCTCCACCACTTCCTGCACCGCATAACTGATGTCGCACCCGAAGCGCATCCCGCTCCCAAAATAACCCATCAGCTGGTGCTTGGTCTCGTTCACCACGAAGACAATGTGTTTGAGCCCGGCGTTGACGAGGTTATCCACCACGAATTGAGCAATGGGCTTGTAGTGATTATTCCGAATGACCGGGTATAACTCTTTCGGGTACGGCAGACCCAGCCGAACCCCCTTCCCCGCGGCGGGGATCAATCCAATGAGTTCTTCCAAGAAACCCTCCATGATCAAGAAAGTTTGTTTTCCTTCTGCATTTGCTCGATGGCGATCAGCCCGCCGAAAAATATCCATGGCAGTATGCTGGCGCGGAAGCCATCCAGCCCGATGTTATAGGCGAACGGCAATAACCAGTCCACCAAATACGCCGCCATGATACATGCCGCCACTCCCGCCAATACACCGTAGGCATAGGCGCGAGCAAAACCATCCTTCAATTGACGCGACAAGCGCCAGCCGAGTGTGCCCACTTCATACAAGATCCAGATAAAACAAACCAAGCCAGCCAAGCCGGTTTGAGCGATGATGTCTACGAATTGACTGTGTGAATTGAAGCGGATGTAATATCCGCGCAAGGGGAATAACGGCGCGTACCAGTTGTAGTTGGCAAAACCCAGCCCCAAGATCGGGTTGGCGCGGCTAATCTCCAATACAACGATCCAGGCATCCACACGCGTTCCCCAACTGTACTGGTCGGTGGATATCAAATCCTGCGCCAGGTACACGACGCCGATCAACGCGAATGGTATCGCAGCAACCGCAAGTTTTGGGAAGCGGAACGCCAAAAGAAGGCCGACCCCCACCATGGCAGGCACCCAGCCGGATTTCCAATCATTGGTTTGCACAACCGCCACATACAACGTCAACGCCACCGCCGCAAGCAAGAGCGCGCGGCTGCGAGATCGCAGTTCATGGTTGAACAAAATCTGGGCGAGCGGGAGAATGACCAGCCACGTCCACAACATGCTATTGGCGACATATCCATTTTCGTAGATCGAGTCAATTCCAGCCCATTGCACGGTCCTGCCGAGCACATAAACCATGCTCAAGCCGATGAACACATACATGATCGCTTTCAACCAGCGGATATCCTTGATGATATTTCCGGTCATGACCATCATGGCAAGCGAGAAAAAATAGATGGCGAAACCGCCGAGTTGGGTATCGAACGGCGCTTGCTGGGCGAACTGGAACCAGGAAACCTGCCCCATGCCAAAAGCAACCAACGATACGATCATGAAGAACACAGCCGGGCGGACCGCAGCGGACCGAACAAACTCGAACCTGCGGTGAACGACGAACATGTTTCCGACCCACAAGACGGTCATCATCATGACCAGCAGGACCGAGGCATTAAAACCACCGGGGCCGGAAAAGGGAACGAACATTCCGGCGGGCAGGAGGAGGATATAGGCAAGGAGGGGTTGACGACCCAGCGCCAGCATGCCAACGATCCCGCCGATCGCGGCGAGCACCATGACCAGCGCATCCACAGACCCCCAATACGAAGCAATCATCGCAACCAGGATGGTCAGGAAACCGACGCCGTATTGAAACGTCTGGCGGGTGATCGAAATTTGCCGGTTGAGGGAGAAAATTTTCAGGTTGAAGTTGATGTCCATAGGTCGCGCCGCTGGCGTGATTCTAACCCAGGATCCGGCGGTTGCCGGTGATGAGGTCGAATCCTCAACGGCTGGGAGGGGCAACGATATTTCGAAAGCCCGTTGTAATCCAACCCCTCGGAGGTGGGATGCAAAATCCAGCCGATGAATCCATTGATTAGGACGTGAAACCATGGGAGGGGGTTACACCGTCGGGCGGTCGAAGCCGGTAAGGGGATTGTCTTCCTCAGGCTGGAATCAACCATGCCAGCCGGCGAGGAGGTCGCCAACTGGCATGGAAATGTCGAGCGGTGGTAGCAAACGTAAGGTAGGGACGGATCGGGTAGAGTTTATCGGATGATGTGAATCCCGTCTGTGATCTCGGCGCTGAACCCGTTCAGGGCGCCGGTCCAATAGGAGGTGTACGTGCATGTTGTGGTGCTTCCCAGCGTTCCAGGCGTGCAGATGAAAATATCCGAGCCGTTGCCAGAAAGACCCGTCACGCTGAAGTTGCCGATCGTGGTCAGGTAGACCTTGCCGTTGGTCTTGTCGATCCAGATGCCGTTGATCTGTTCCGAGGTGGCTTCGTTCAACCCAACATCCGATCCATCAAAATACAGCGACCAGGTGCCACTGGTGGTGGACCCCAGCGCGGTGGCGGTGAAGGCGATCAGGTCTTCGTCGTTCCCTGATGCTCCCGTAACGCTGAAGGCGCCGTTGGTGCTCACGATCAATCGTCCATCCGCCGCAAAACCGATCGCATCCACATCTTCGGAGGATGCGCTCAAGCCGACATCCGAACCATCGAAGTACCAGGTAAAGGTGCCCGCGGTGGCGGATCCAAGTGTGGTGGGCGTGAATCTCAGGACGTCAGACTCGTCCACCGTGCCGAAACCGGTGATTGTGCCATCGGTATCCAGGCTGACAAGGATCGTGCCATCCGTCATCAAGGCAAATGCATCCACATCGCTGGCAATGCCGACATCCGAGCCGTCAAAATACATGGACCACACGCCGGTCGCCCGATTCAAAGACAGGATATCTTCATCAGCAAAGGTAACCCCGCCTACCGTCCCATCCGAGGTGGAGCTGACGTAAAGCACATCATTGGCGCCTGGGACAGGAGTGTTCGTCGCGGTTGGCGTGCGCGTGGCTGTGTTCGTAGGTGTGAAGGTGGCGGTATTTGTCGGTGTAAACGTAGCCGTGTTCGTGGGAGTGAAGGTGGCGGTATTTGTTGGTGTGAATGTAGCCGTGTTTGTGGGAGTGAAGGTGGCGGTATTTGTCGGAGTGAACGTGAGAGTGTTGACAGGCGTCGAGGTTTCCGTAAAGGTGGCTGTCGGCGGAACAGGGGTGTTTGTCGCGGTCGCAGTCGGCGTGAAGGTAGCCGTGTTCGCGGGAGTGAACGTGGCAGTGTTGACAGGCGTCGAGGTTTCTGTAAAGGTGGCTGTCGGTGGAACGGGTGTGTTTGTCGCAGTTGCGGTCGGCGTGAAGGTAGCCGTGTTCGTGGGAGTGAACGTGGCAGTGTTGATAGGTGTCGAAGTTTCTGTAAAAGTAGCTGTCGGCGGAACAGGTGTGTCAGTCGCAGTTGCTGTCGGCGTGAAGGTAGCTGTGTTGGTAAATGTTGGAACTTGCGTCGGGGTATTGGTGGCGACAGAATCCAACAGCAACGTTGCATACAGCGAGAAACGGAACGTGGCTGTCGAGGAGGAGGCGGAGTATGAAGCAGGTAATGGACCAAAGGCATAGCCATAGTATCGCCCCGTACCGGCATATGTCATGCGTCCCGATAATGTGCTGCTCTCCGGCAGAAACGCCAGCCAATACGTTCCCGCAGAGAGTGGGACGGGCGTGATCACCGGTTGTGTATTCCACCCCGTCACAGGAGTGAATGCGGCGGTCTGTGCCATCAATGCACCGGGTGCGCTCCCCGAATTGGTATAGATACCGAGCCGTAACTGACCACCTGCCGTGGAAACGTAGTAGCTCAGGCTTTGAACAGTCGCCGCTTGCGACAGGGTGACTTGTTGCGCGATTAGCAGGTTGCCAATCCCCGAATACGGTGTGGCAAGGATATTTGTTTCACCGATGTTAAAAATAGGCGATTGAGTATTTGTTGCCGTAGCAGTGAATGTATTGGTGGCAGTTTGCGCAGGTGTAGACGTGAACGTTGGCGTGGAGGTGGGTTGCGGTGTAAACGTCGGGGTGTGGATGGGCGTCGAGGTGAGTGTGGCAGTTGGACCCGGGGTCAGAGGCGTGACCGACTCGAAGGCCCCCATGTCGCATCCGGCGCCTTGCGGACGAGCAATGCCGCGCTGGTCTTCTGTCGCACACAGGCTGTTCACGCCGGCGGTATCGAGAGCGGAACTCCCAGAGATCAACGCGTGCGTGTTCGTGAATCCGCCGTTGTTCTCGAGGTTCCCCAACATCGGATCTACAGATAACACGTTCGTACATGTCGCGCCGACCGGGCAACCACCCTGAATGATACTGTCCTTGATGGCGACCGCGCTTGCGCCTTCGTTTAGCACCTCGTCATTTGTATTTCCATCGCCCCACAAGATACTATTTTCGATGACCGGAGTGCTGTCGTCGCCGTTCGACGAGATATTTTTCATGGCATCGCCGCCAGCGGTACCGGACGCGTTGACGCTGTTGTTACCGGTGAAGGTAACATGCTTCATCACCGGGTCTGCGCCAATGTTCAACATGCCGCCGCCACCCCAGGGAGTCGCACCGGATGATTCCGTGGAGATATTTCCGCTGAAGGTGACATTGATAAATACAGGGCTGGAGTATTCGTTCAGGATGCCGCCGCCCCGGCGTGTGGCGCTGTTTCCGTTGAACGTTACCCGCTGGAGGATGGTCTGGCTGTTGTTGTTGAACATGCCACCGCCTCCGACCGCCGTGTTGTTCGTGAAGGTCACGTCTGTCAGCGTCGGGAGATTGGGCTCGTCCACGCCGGGTCCGCCAAGGGTTTGAAGATTCAAGCCTCCGCCGGCGGCAAAGGTTGCCGAGTTGCCGGTAAATGTCACACGGGTAAAGGAGGGACTTCCATTTTGCACATACACCCCGCCGCCGATACCAGCCGTGTTATTGCTGACGACCACATCCGTGAACGATGGACGGCTGTAGCTGGCTTCCACCGCCGAAATGGAAATGACGAATACGCCTCCGCCGCGCCCATTGGCATTGTTCGACGTGATGATCAGATTGCGGAGCGTGGGGCTGGTATTTTGGATATACATGCCGCCGCCAATCCCGTTACCGGAATTTTGGTTGCCGCCCATGATGGTGAATCCATCCAGCACGAACCCCTCGGATAGCATACCGCTGGCGGTGACAACCGTGTATGCATTCCCGGCATTCCCTGTCGTCTGGTCGATATCGCCGTTGAGCACCGTGCCGTTCGTCGCCGGGTTGGGGTTGCGCTGACTCAAGAGAGTTTGCCCAACCGTAAAGCCGCCATACACCGATACGCCGTTCTTAAGCGTAAAGGTGCTATTTCGATCGTTGTTTGTCTGACCGGCACCTTCATCGGGGAAATACGTGCCGCTGGCAACCCAGATCTGATCGCCAGTGGAAGCGACAGAAAGCGCGCTTTGCAGGCTGGCGAAAGCGGTACCCCAACTACAACCATCCGGGTTGGGGGCAGTGGAACCGGCATCCACGTAAATAATGCCGGAGCAAGCCGCGCTCACCGGTTGCAACACAACAAATTGCACAAGGACGATAATAAAAATAATTAGAGTGGAACGAAACGAACGAATACCGGCTTTCATCATTACTCCTCAAAAAGTTCCGCTCCCAAGTGCCAGGGATTCTTGGGTTGGCGGGAAGTCAAATAAAACCATCAAAGAAGGGCTTGCTTTTCAGAAATCGCTTCCACAAAACCCAATACTTTGTTCCTAACTTTCGACCAATCGTATTTTTCAGCTACGAGCGCCAGCGCGTTGGCGGATAATTTTCGCCGGAGCGGCTGGTCTTGAAACAGGTTTATAACATGCGCGGCGTATTCTTTGGGGTCGTCTGTAACCAAAAGGTGAACCCCATCCTGGGCATCCAGTCCTTCTGCGCCTTTGGAGGTTGCCACTACGGGCGTGCCGACCGCCATGGCTTCCAAAATTTTCAGACGGGTTCCCCCTCCACTTTTCAATGGAGCGATCGCAACGGTGGAGGAGGCGATCAGCGCTTTTATGTCATCCACATATCCTGCCAGGACGATATTTCGATCGGACGGGAGAGGCAGGTCTTCATGATCCCCGGTGATGACCAGTGTCGCATCCGGCACCTTCGCCAACACCCGCGGAAACACCTCCCCCACGAACCAGCGCATCGCTTCGTAATTCACGCGATATTTGAACGGACCCGTAAAGATCACCGTGTTCTCTTTTTTCTCCGCATGCGCATTCGAATACTCCCCCACATCGATGCAATTGGGGATCACTTCGATCCGAGGCGCATGGTGGGGAAAATTGCGAAGGACTAGCTGGCGTTCGGTTTCCGAAACTACGGTGCAGAGCCGAAATGCGTGGAGCAGTCGAGACAGGTACACCTGATATTTAAACCAGGTAAGCGCTTGTCGCCAGCGGATCTTCCCATCCGCTGAGAATGCGTGATCATGGAATAAGCCGATCTCCAGTTCTTCGAACCAGGCAGGGACGTCCTGAAAATATGGGCGATATGCCGCCATCTGCAATTGCGAGGCGATGATCAGGTCGTACTCGGCTCCCTTAAGTTCTTGAGCGATCGCTTCCGCCATTTCTGGCGAAAAGGTATCGATGACCGATCGCGGCTCGATGGAAAAAAAACCCAGCCGCGCGCGGATCGTGCCCGGGTTGTATTCCTTCCACGGTACGACGAGAATCTTCGAGCACAGGTTTCGGATTTCCGGCGCTTCCGGATTCCCCCCGGTCTGGTCCGCAAAACTCAACAGAGTCACCTCGTGATGCTGACTCAGCCCGCGCAAGAAGTTGAAAATCCGTACTTTGGAACCGTTATTGACCGGGTAGGGAAACCAACGCGAGAGGAACAGGATTTTCATGAGGCTGTCAGGGACTGCAAATATCGCTCGATTTCCAGAGTCATTCGCTGAAGATCGAATTTGCCGGTCACCGTGCAGCGCGCAGTCTGCCCCAGCCTCTCGCGCAGGCTTGAATCTTCGATCAGGCGTTTCAGCGCTTGCGCAAGGCTGACCGGGTCGCCGGCGGTGAACACCAGCGCGTTTTCATCGTGTTGGAGAATCTCCGCCGCCCCGCCCACAGCCGTGCCAGCCACAGCCAGCCCGGACGCCATCGCCTCGACGATCACCCTGCCGAACGGCTCCTGCCAGATGGACGTGAAGAGGAAAATATCGGACCCCGCGTACAGGGCGGGTAACGTTTCCTTGGGCTGGGCAGGTAAAAAGGTCACCATGGATGCGAGAGATTCGCGGTCAACGAGGGCATGCAACGAATTGACATAATCCGACTCCCCGTCACCGACAATATTCAAGGTCAGGTTCCGGATGTTGAATTCCCGAACAAGGCGCGCAACCGCTTCGATCGCGGTGTGGACGCCTTTTTCAGGTGCAAGACGCCCGACATACAAAAGTGATACATTGCTTTTTGATTTCAGCGTACGCTCGATTGCCGCATATGGACTTGTGTCAACCGCGCCGTACACCACTTGACCATCCCGAGGGACAGTGCCCTTGTGTTGGTATTCCTTCTGCATAAAAGCCGAGGGGAATAACACCCGCGAAAGTTCTAATCGCGGACTCGCCTCCCGCGCCAGCATGCGTTTGGCGAGCGGTCGCAGAATCAACTTCGGCAACCCGGTCATCACAGAACGGGGAGGCGCATTCCAGTAATTTTCAAACTGACTCGGGAGCGTGGGCCAGTAATCGCCCATGTAGTAAACGGTCCGTTCGGGGAGGAGCGCTTCGGCAAGCGCAGGCAGGGAACGAGGGAAATTCCACATCCCCCAAAGGAGGATCGCATCCGGACTCCAGGTTTCCACCAGTCGGCGAAGCAATCTCAAATTCTCTCGTTCGCGTTTCTTGCGGCGCGTAAAAAACCAGACCGCGTTTTGAAGCGAGGCGATCTCCATCTCGAGGTGGAGTTCGCGGCGCACCCAGGCCGGGTCGGGAGTTTGCAACGCCTCCCGTCCATGCGTGCTGGTGAGCACGGTCACTTCGTTTCCACGCGCCCGCAACCCATCGCCCACTTCCTGGCACCATTGCTCATATCCCCCGCGGCTGACCGGGGGATAAAAATTGGTGATGAACAAAATTTTCATGAGGCGCGCGTCCCGGTTGCCACAATGCGTTTCAGAAATTCTTCGATCCCGTTCGTCATTTGATGGATGGTAAATCGCTCCGAGGCGAGGCGGGAGCCCAACGCCACCAATCGGCGACCCAATTCCACGTCCGAAAAGAGGCGCGCGATCCGGTCGGAGAGTCCCTGAGCATCTTCCGGCTCGAACAGCATATCAGAGTCGTAATGCCGAAAGATCTCGCGACTGCCCCCCACATTGGAACCGATAACCACCAACCCCGCCATCATCGCTTCGACAATGGTCCGCCCGAACGGTTCGGGCCATGTGGACGTGAAAAGAAAGACATCAAAATTTCCGATGGTTTGGGGAATGTCCTCGCGGGCAACCTTGCCGGAAAAGCGGACGATGTTTTCAACGCCCAATTCCTGCGTTCGTTGCCGCAAGCGAGCCTTGTAATCAGGATGCCCGTCGCCGAGTATGGTCAATTCCACCCGGTCGGCGTAACCGGCTTTGGCGAGCAAACCCATCGCTTCGATCGCGGTATGCACCCCTTTATCCGGCACCAGCCTGCCGAAATAGAGCAGGCGAAGTCGTTGACCGGGTTTCATGAAATCCTGCTTCTTTGGCAGGCGTTGAAACGGAGCCGGGTCGGCGCCGGCATACACCACGGAGGTATCCGCGGGAAATTTTCCAGCCGCTACCAGCGCATCGCGCACATACTCACTACAACAAAGGACATGCTCGAACTGCAGGCGAGGCGGATACCCGGATCGTTCCAGGCGAGAGATCGCCAATGCCCTGAGTATCCTTTTAAACTGTTCCGTCAGCCAGCGGTTGGCTGGGGCTTTCCAGTAAGCCAGATGTAAATCTTCATCGGTGGGCCAATACGAAGCCATGTAGTAGGTCACGCGCCCGGGCATCCACTGCTCCGCCTGAGACGGCAGGGTGTGCGACATCGCAAACATGCCCCAAAACATGACCACGTCCGGCTTGAACGAGTCGATCGCCCGTTTCAACTCGGCAAGGTTTTCTTTTTCCTGCCCGGGAAATTCGAGAAAGAAATCGAGCGGTTTGTAGTAATGGATATCCGCCGTCAGGTGAAGGGAGCGGGTGATATGCCCTGAACGGATCTCGTCTTCCGATTTCACTCCATAACGGCTGGTGAGCACGTGCACAGCGTGCCCGCGCGCGCGCAGATCGTCCATCACTTCGCGGCACAACTGTTCATACCCGCCCAACTCGTACGGCGGATACTGGCTGGTGACAAAAAGAATCTTCATCCGCGCGATTTCCCAAACAATTTGCGGAGCGCGTTCATCCAACGAGCGCCCAACAGAGACCTCGTCATGAAGCCGATCCACGAGCGATTAACAAATAACAATGGCTGAAATCGCAACGCCTGCAAAAAGAACGTGCGCGCCGACCGCATGTTGCCCTGCCCGTAGGCGATCAAGCCAAAGGCATGGTAGGCATTGGCATACGCCGTCCGTTTCAAGCCCGCGCTGAATTTTAATTCCGGTGCCTGGAATAATTTATCCAGCAAGTCGAGAGTGACGCGCGCGTTTTGATCGAGGCGGATCGAGGCAAACTCGCCTCGATAGCCTTTCGGCTGGTCGCCGCACGCCAGTTCGTAAAATGTTTCCTGTTGCGTCAGCAGCACGGGATGGGCAACCGCCATCGAGCGCAAACATTCATACGCGCGGACATCGTTATGGATTTGCAAATATTCCACCGCGGATGCGAGATAGGCACGCCCATACGCGCGACGCTGTCCCCCGCTCCATTCCTCCGTTTGGGTTGGTTCGGCTCCGAAATGTTTTTTCACCACCTTCAAGCGGTTTTCGAACTGACGCGTCGGGTCGGTGGACATACTGCCCGGCAGGATGCGATGACGGGTCAGGATGTCGGTCGTATGCACGACCGTGAATTGGCTGGTGATCCTCAACCACATATCGAGGTCTTCGAGCGCGCGTAGAGAGGTGTCGAACGACCCGACCTTGTCGTAACACTGTTTGCGGACGAACATCGATTCTGGCACGAGAAAATTTCCGTCCACGAGCGCCCAATACAGATTTTCCGGGGCAACTTTCCGCGCTTCGACCTGGGGCAACGGGTTGTTCTCGTGATCCACGAAGCGGTAGCCGCAGAACACACCACCGGCTTCCGGGTGTTTGTTCAAGACCTCGACGAGCGTTTGCGCAAAACCCGGTTCGTACATATCGTCCGCATCGAGTACGCCGATGAATTCGCCCTTCGCGGCGGCGATACCAGTATTCCGCGCCGCCGAGAGACCCTGGTTCTGTTGAAAGATCGCGCGCACCTTCGCGCCGAATGCGCCGATGACCTCCCGGCTGTCATCCCGCGAGCCGTCGTCCACGACGATGATCTCGCAGTTCGGATAGGTCTGACCCAACACACTGCGGATCGCGTCCGCCACATATTGGGCATGGTTATAGTTTGGAATGACAATGCTGACGAGAGGAGAATGTTCGGTCATGGAAGCAGACATACGTGCAGAGTGAAGCGTTAAAGATCGCGGACCGGGCGATGTTCGATCACCGCCTGAAAGACGCGTTCGAGCCGGGCGAGATAACTATCCCAGGAAAATTTTTGCACAGCGGTCGCTCGCGCCGCATCCCCCAAGCGCGAACGCATCCCCCCATCCACGATCAGGTTGTGGATCGCCTGCGCCATGGCATCCGCATCGCCCGGCGGGACCAGCCTGCCGTTCTCGCCGTCCTTTACGACATCCACGATCTGACCGATGGAGGAGGCAACCACCGCCAAACCGGAAGACATGTATTCGAAAAGTTTCAACGGAGAGAGCCACATCTCCTGATCCATGGGCGGATACGGCACAACGGCAATATCCGCCGCCGCCATGTATTGCGGCACATCGGCGTGCGAGACGATGCCTGTAAAGATGACAGAATCACCAAGCCCAAGCTCGGATGCCAAATCAGCCATCGCCGCGCGGCGTTCGCCATCCCCCACCAAAACAAGCCGGGCGTTGGGGTGGGTTTTGATAATTTTCACGAAGGCATTCATCAAGGTTGGCACATCATGCCAATGGAAAAAATTCCCCACGAACAGGATCACCGGCTCATCGCCCAACCCAAGCCGCGAGCGGACGTTTTCTCTTGCGCCCGGTTCGGGTTTGAAGCGGTCCACATGAACGGCGTTGGGAAATACGACCATTTTTTCGGCGGGGACCTTCCAGCGGTTCGCCAGATGACGCCGGCCGGCGTCCGTCACACAGATCACACAGTCCGCCGCCTTCAGGTTATAGCGGAGAATTTGTTCGGCGCGCCAGCGGAGCAGTCCGGTCAACGGCTTGTTCATCACGTCCAATTCCATGATCTGGTCGGCTTCGAAAAAAATCACATAGGGAAGCCGAAGTCGCTTTGCCGCCATCGCCAGCCCCGAGTTATACAAGCCATTGCGTTCGTAGATCACGTCCATGGAAGTTAACCCAAGGCGGGCGGCATCGTAATAACGGTAATTGGAAAATAGGTTGAGGTACGGGATGTGAAAAAATTGTTGGATTCGCCAGACAACCTTGCTCGTGAATGAAAACAAGGGCGAGCCCGACCAGGTGCGGCGGGCAGGTCGCTCTGCGTTGGGGTCGTCTGTGATGATGAAATCATCCACGCCGGCGGGAGCGGCAAAGGTGAGGCTGTGCCCGCGGTTGCTCAACCCCCGCGATAAATTCCGTTGGATGACATAGGTCGCATCCGCGGGTTTTTCATTCATTGCATCGCGGAATGGCGCCCACTCCGGGAGACCGACGGCGATCTTGAGCTTTTTAGTCAATGGGTCAGGCATAAAAGAATGTTTCGTTGGAAATTTTTATGATAACCGATGGTCATTCCGACACATCGCCGCGCGCGATGTATTCCGCTTTGTTCCCGGCATTCCGCAGGATGCGGGCGGGCACACCCACCGCCAGACTGTTCGGAGGCATATCCTTGACCACCACCGCATTGGCGGCGATCACGCTGTGATCGCCGATCGTGATTCCGCCCAGCACCTTCGAACCGGTGCTGATGTGGACGTAATCGCCGATGGTCGGGCGCTGTCCTTCTTCGCGCTTCGCTCCAACGGCAACATCTTGAAAGACCAGGCAATTCCTGCCGATCCGTTCCGCATCCACATAGGTGCCGTGTCCATGCATGATCACCAACCCTTCGCCAACCATCGAGGCGGGGGTAATCAGCAGAGTTTCAAGAGGCGCAAGGAATAGTGTCGCAAAAAATAGCAGGACGCGGTCCCAGCGCCGGGCGGGGGTTCCCAGCCGAAAATAGAGAAGGTTGCGGAACTCTTCGAGATTTTCCCCATACACAAGCGCATGAAGCTTGGACTTCATGTCGTCCTGGGTTTTCTGCCGGTAAATCATCAACAACCAGCGGTTGACATCCGCCTCGATGACGCTCCGGGCGGGCGACCGCGTCACCAGCCACCAAAGGGGCAACAACCTCAACCTGCGAATGACGGATTGGATTTTTTGGTTCATGATCGCACGCCTCGCCTCAGGATGCGGACGGCGGATTCGCCGCATGCGACTCTTTCACCCGCACGCCATCCCGCTTGATGATCCGCGCGGGCAAGCCTGCCACCGTACAATTCGCCGGGACATCACGGGTCACCACGGCATTAGCACCAATCACCGCGTTGTCGCCGATCGTGACGGGTCCGAGGATTTTGGCTCCCGCGCCGATGTACACATTATCGCCAATGCTAGGCATGCCGCCCTTATCGTCTTTGAACCCGATCGCCACACCGGGATTCACCCAACAGTTCTCGCCAATCCGTTCCGCGCCGATGATGGTTCCAAATCCTGCCCGGGCAAAAAAACCCGGCCCGATGTTGATCGGTTCGGCAAACCGCAGCGCCACCTTGAGCGGCGGGTAAAAAATTTTCGCGAGCGACAAAAGCACACTGCCGCGCAGACCGGAAAATCGCCCGATGCGCGCATAGAACAGATTGCGAAATTCAGGACGAGCATCGAGCAACCAGACAAGCAGGTTGACGGGCGAAGTCTTGCGGAGGCGGGGTTTGTAGACCTGGAACCACCTCAGCATATCCTTCTCGATCACGGCTCGGCTGGCTGACCTTCTAAAGAGGAGAATGTGAGGGATGGCTATTAATTTTGCGATCATCGGTTCACCATGAATATCGAGATTTTGTTCTTCACGTTCAAACTCAACAGAACTCCAGAGGAGGAGGTGCGAGATAATTTCTCTACGACACTCTCAGGACTTTCTTATAAACATTCAAAAAATTTCCGCACACCGTAAGCGGGCGGAAGGGTCCCTGTTCGTACGACCGACGCGCCGCCTCTGCCATTTGCGAGCGCACAACAGGGTTTTCGATCAGTTGATTGATCTTCTCCACGAGACACCCTGCATCGGCAGGCGCGCACAACAATCCGTTCGCGTTATCTTGAATCAGTTCGGGGATGCCGCCCACGTTCGTCACCACGATGGGACGCCCGTACGCCATCGCCTCCACCAGAGAGACAGGTTGTCCTTCCAGGATCGAAGGCATCACAAAGATATCCGTTTGTTCCATGATCCGGGAGAGTTCCGCTCGCGATCGAAAAGCGCCTACAAAGATTTCGTTCCCATCCAACCCCAGGCGATTGGCATGCCGCACAAGCTCATCGCGCAAGGGACCTTCACCATAGACCTTCAAAGAAACCTGAGGGTGTTTTTCCCGGATCAACTTGAGCGCGTCCAGCAAGTAGACAAGTCCCTTGGTTACGTATAATCGCGCGGTCGCGGTAAGTTGAATGCGAGCGCCTTTGTCATCCAGCTTCCACGCCCGGAACCCGGATTCCAGCGGGTCGGGCACCAGGGGTCCTTGAACCACGATGGGACGGGTCACTCCGCAGATCGTCCGCAATCCCTCCGCGCTTTTGTCCGACACCGCGACGACCACATCCGCCTTGTTGATGTTCTTTTCAAACCCATGCCACCAATCAAATTGCGGATCGGGCGTCTGATGCTCTTCGTACACGATGGGCAGTTTCCGGTTGTGCGCCCAATCGATCACAAACAACAGGCTGGTCGTATACCCTTGAATGTGCAGAATGTCCGGTCGCCAGGTCGCTTTCCAATAATTCATCATCAAACGGACAAACGGTTTGCGCCAATCGGGACCCACCACCCCGTTCATCATCCTCCCACGGAACCAGTTCCGAGCGCTGCGATAGGCATCTCCCGCTGGCATCCGTTTCGCAAGCATGACAGCCAACCCAAGCAACCAGAGTATCGGCGTGGCAAGCCAGGTCAACCCATTCAGGATTCGTTCTTTTGTCGCCCAGTCGGAGGCGGGCAGGGAAATCGCGCGCGGCAATTGATAAAACTTCACCGGCGTCTGACGCACACGAGACAGGTATTGGTTGTCTGGAGGCACCCATGCCGTGGACAAGATGCTCACCTCGTGCCCCATTTGCTGAAGCCCAATGGCAAGAGTAATGGTGTATTCCTCCAAGCCGCCCAATTCCTGCATATCATACAGGATCATCCCGATTTTCAATTTGCCGCCTTCGCAATGGTCACAAACAAGTTAATGCTCGCCTTCATGATGTTTCTTCTCACACGTTCATTCCCCGTCAAGCATTCTGACTTGAATCCGCGACTCTAATTTTTTCAGGTCAGCCATCAGTTGGTTTTCGCTGGAGGCTTTGATCACCACATGCCCCAAACGGTCGGGACCCAGGCGAAAGGCTGGCACAGACTCGCCGCGCTGATGGTCCATCACAATTTCGATCACGTCCAACCCGCTTGCGTCCACATCTATGCGATCCAACACCCCGCCGCGTTCGGAGGTGATGAGCAGGTTGCCGCACGGATGACGGGATGCAAATTGGGCATCCGGTTTGGCGCCCAAACTCAACTCCAGGATATAGGCGTAATAATCCATATCATAATGCGCCGAAACCAACTCGGGCAGGCAGGTGGCGCCCGCGCGCGCGCCGATCTCCAACACATACACCTGGTCGCCGCGCAAAATAAAATCGGCGTTGATCGCGCAGGTGGTCACCCCCAACGCCTTGATCGAACGATCCAATTGGGTCCGGACCATACCCTCAATCTTGTCGGAAATCGAATACGGAACATAATGCCCGATCGGGACATCCGTCTTGCCGTGATACAAAATATCCCCGTGCGGCATGACGAACTGTACCTCGCCGTCTATCACCGCCGCTTGCGCGCCAAATTCCACACCGCTGATGAATTCCTCCACGAGGAAATACTTCTGGCGTGTGGCGCTCCTCACGTACTCGAACGCATGCGGCAGGTCATCCGCGCGGTCCACGCGGATGATGCCACGGCTCCCGGAGGTATCCACCGCCTTGCAGATGACCGGCTTTTCGAACAGGTCGAACGCTTGATGCAATTCATCCAGCGTGGCGACTTCACGGAACCGCGCGGTGCATACCCCTTCGGATTCGAACCGCCGCTTCATTTCCCTTTTATTGGTTGCCAGCACCCCAGCCGATTCTGAAATCCCCGGCAGACCCAACGCATCGCAGACCACCCCCAACGCCCTGACTGCCGCATCGGTGCCGGTGGTACAGACGCAATCCACGCCTTCTTCGCGTGCCAATTGCACGATCGCTTGCACGTTCGTCGTGTCGATATGGCAGGCTTTGTCGGCGAGACGAAAACCGGGATAATTCCCCGCCGAGCTGACAACCAGTGCGGTCATTCCCATTTCTTTGGCTTTACGAATCAGCGGGACCTGGTAAATGCCAGCCCCCAGAATAAGCGCTTTTTTCATGAGTCACCCATGGTGGAGTACATAGAATAGAGCGAACGCGTCAACTCGATTGCAACGGGAGAAGGCGGGAGGCGAACGTTTGAATGGATTGAAGTCTCCGCAAAGGGCGGATATCTCCGGTGGATGTCATGACGGTTTGGAAATCTGCCTCCACCTGTTTCATATCGAACCACTCCGAAAGTTGATCCCACGCTTCAAAGAGGGGCCAGACCGCTTTTTTTCCGTGGGCTTGCAGGGGTGCGAAATCAACGGCAACTTGAACGGTTCCAAACCCTTTGAAGAAACGATTCCGAAGGGCGGCAGGGAATCGCTTTGCAAGCCGATTTTTTAGATAATAACGGCCCGTCATGATATAAGGCTCAGCGGCGTACGATCCCGGAATGACCGCCAGCCTGCCGTAATGCCGGCGAAAGACCTCACCCAACAGCCTGCGGTTATCGAGAACAGTAAACGGGAGCGAGAGGCAAAATCGCGCGTAAGCCCGGTCTAAAAACGGCGTTGCCACACCGCGCCAATAATCCTTCAAAGTGGATAGAAAGCTGATAAACGTCCTCTGCCTGCTCCATAATTCCAAATACATTAGTTTTTGAAAGTTTGCCCCCGGGTAGGAATCGATCTCTTTGCGAAGATTTTCTGCGTTTGCTTCGAAGGCTTCGCTCATGGGACGTTTGAATGTGGAGCGGAGCCGGGATGGATCCCAATCGGAATACCACTCATGGTTCACTTGATATTGTTTGGTTGCCTGGAAGCGCACAGAGTCGGATAAAGCATCACCTGCGAGAACATCGCCAATGAAACCTGTGATGGTGGGACCGGGTCGCTCTGCTTGAAGCTCATCCAGGAATGACATGAGATACATTCCTTGGAAATGCATGGATGTTCCGAACATATCGAACCATCGGCGCGTGTACTTTACAAGAAAATCCTTTGGCAGATCCACCTGCTTCCACGGGAATCCCAGCGTTTTGGCGATTTCACGGGAATAAACGACATCTGTCACATTTGCGGAACCCCAGGCAAACGTGTGCGCATCAACCCCCACGTCCGCCGCCACGCCGGCGATCAGGCGGGAATCCAAACCCGACGACAATGGGATCGTCCACTGCGGGTGTTGCTTCAGAATATCTGCGATCGCTTTATGCGACAAAGCGTGCATCTCATCGGCGAGATCATCCCACCCCATCTCCCATCGGTCCTGGCTGGGTTGCACAGACCACAGCCGTTTTGTGTGAAAGCCGCGCTCATCCCACGTTGTCGCGCTATCTGGCATCAGCAATTTCACGTCTTTGTATAACGTCCAGTCCGAGATAAAGTGCCCGTTGACGAGGAGCGAAACCAATCCTGGGAGGAAAAAATCGTCGGGGGTGAACGCGCCGGCGGCAACAGAAGCAGGCTCAAGGGTGGAGGCGAAGCGCCCGCGAGGCAGGTCAAAATGGTAGACGGGTATGCTTCCGAGCCAGTCGTTCCACATCGTCCAGGATGCGCCGTTCGCATCGACCCGCAAAAGAATAACCCGCCCTTCCCAGGGTAACCGAAACTCATCGTCGCGGTCGGCAATCATCAATTGATCCTGCACGGTTTGCCAGGGAACCGAATTATGAGGCGATCCGATGAGCGCGAGCGTCGAGCCATCCGGCATGAGGTGCAGGCATTCGGAAAGCGAAGCATGCCCCCAGATGTGCAACGTCGAATCGCCGAGTTCGAGCGCGCGCCTTTCGAGGTGAGGGAAATGGGAAAGCGCCCGATCTTCGGCTTCGAATGCCCTTATCATATCGGCGGGTGGTAAACCCCGACCGATCGTGAATCCTAAAATTGAGCTCATGAGTTCTCCTGAGAAATATTGGCATACGGCGCGGGGCGGACCGCTCCCCCGTGTGATGCGCCGCCGGGAACGATCACGAAACGCCGATCAACGACTTGATGAACATCGAAACCACGCCGCGGTCGGTGAGGTAGCGCGGATGGTTGCGGAACGCTCGCCATAAAAGACCGGGGACCTTTTTTCTACTGCCGGTACGGAACTGCTGTTCCGCCACGTTGACGAGGAAACTTGCGATCAACCATTTCGCCCCTGAGGTTCCCAAATATTTGCCGAAGGTTTGGGTTAATTCATCCAGCTGGCTCAGCACCGACGCCGTACCGCGGCTCATGGCGTAGCCCAACAATTCATGCGTCCCCTGTTGAATGAAGTTCTCGTCTATTTGAAAACCCGCGTCACGGGCGAGGGAAAAATATTTTTCCGCATCGTCAGCGCGGTTCCAGAGCAAGGCGCGCATGCCTCGCACGTAATTGCCGCGGGCAACCGCCCACAGGTAGTTTCCCAGCACATTCGGGGTCTCGGTGGGCAGTTGTTTGAAGATCGTCTCGAGCAGGGTTTCGTAGTCGTGGCTTTCATCGTCCACGCAGTAACCCATCAGAAAGGTCATGAACAGGGATGGGTTCCCGTAGAACAGGCTGGGGGCGCTTTGAGCGATCTCCCACAGCAACTTGCGCCCCACCCCTGTCTCGCGCTGGGTGAAGGCAACGTTCGCCCACATCATGCGAATGACGGAATTTCCCAGTGATCTCAAACCTGAAACCTCCGGGGGACAACGCGGGTCGGAAAAGATCACTTCCTGGCAGGCAAGCTCATCTTCACACTTTTTCTCCAACTGACCATACCGCCTGCCCGCCTGATAGTTGCGGGTATGCAGGACGCGGTCGATTCGGGCAAACGTGCACCCCGCCAGGAATAATTTTCCACAAACGATGATTTCCCGACCGCGCATGGCTTCACGCGGATACCACACTTCCTCGAGAAGCGCCCATTGGCGGCGGACGACCCATGCGCTTGGCGGCAGGTAAAACCCGAGGGTCAGTTCACCCAGCGAAATATTGGCGGGCGGCATGGCTACCGAGCGGGTCGAATTCGACGAGTGTACCTGCTCGAAATAGGGGTTGTAGGAAAACCCGATCTGCGGGTTTTCTTCGAGGAAGCGGACGTGCGTTTCCAGTTTTTCGGGGTGAAAGGTATCGTCCTGGTCGAGAAACGCGACGATCTCCCCTTTCGATCGATTGATGCCCGTCCAACGCGCGGTGGAGGCGCCGCGGTTCTCTTCGTGACGGAGATAGGTCACCCGCGCGTCGGTAAATTGACGCACCGCCGCTTCGGTGGCGTCCGGGGATTTGTCGTCCACGACGATCAGTTCGAAATTCCCGTACGTTTGGTTCAACACGCTTTGGATCGCCGCGCCGATGGAGTCGGAGCCGTTATAGGCGGGGATGATGACACTGACAAGCGGGTTGTTCATGGCGTTAGACAATATCGGCAAACTGGTATTCCACGCGTTTGAAAAACCACGTGCCGGCAAGGAAGATCAGCAGGGAAATCCCCGCCGCCGACCACAGATATTCTCCGGGCGCGCGGTTATAGACAAGCACATCGCGATACGAGGCAATGATCCCCGACATCGGGTTCAGGAAATACAGCCATTTCCATTGTTCGGGCACCAGAGAGATCGGATAAAGAATGGGAGAGGCATAAAACCAGACTTGAATTACCAGTTTGAGAAGCGGGTCCACATCACGATAGAACACGTTCAAGGCGGCGGAACCAATTCCAAGACCGAGAATGAGCGCCAGTTGGACGAAGAGGATGAGCGGCAGGTAGAAAAGTCCCTGAAGCGAGAAGGGAATCTGATAGATCATCATCAGGATCACCAACAATACGAAGGAAATTGCAAAATCCACGAAGCGCGCCAGAAGCGCCGCCACCGGCAGCGCCACGCGCGGGAAATAGATCTTCCCCACCAAGTTCATGTTATGCACGAGCGACATCGCCATGTCGGTGATCGAAGAGGCAAGCAATGTCCATGGGATCACAGCGGAATAAGAGAACAGGATGTAGGGGACTCCGCCCGTATCGACAGGGACAATGCGCGTGAAGACAACGGCAAAGATGGCAACGGTGGCTACCGGCTGGACAATTGCCCAAAGCCAGCCGAGCGCAGATTGCTGGTATCGCCCTCGCAGGGTTCGGACGGTCCAAGCCCACACCAGGTCGCGTGTTTTCTGAAGGGTATTCGTCTGATTGCGCATCGATACCTCAAGCGGATGCGCGGGCGGCGGGCAGGATCTTTTGCGTCGAACCCTGACTCCAGGTCCGGTTCGGTTCAAAGACCGCCAGGTGCGCTTCGTGTCCTTTGATAGAATTTTTCACTTCAAACCACTCGGACACCCCATAGGCGATTCCATCCGAATCGTCCGCATTCATGATCCATGTTTCCACATAATACATACTTCCGAACAATTGCAACGGATCGAGCGTGAGAAAGTATTCGCCCTCGCCCGTTTCGATGGACATGGGGAATTGGTCGAGGTGGGTGCGAATGTTACAGCAAAGCAGTCCGTCGGAGCGGTGGATTAAAATAATGGCATTCGACCTGCCGAAATCTTTATAGGCGGTATATTTTACGCGGACAACCACGGGCTGGTCCGTATGCATTTCGCGGATGGGGTTGCCATCCACGTCGAGCACATCCACGGCGGTCACTTCGATGCCGGCGTTGGCGTCGTCCATGGCGCCATCCAACCGGTCCATTTTTTCGATGCGTTTTTTCTCGAGGGCGCGGTTGTACAGTTCGATGATCTCCGCGCTCGTTCCGGAAGCCAGCAACCGTCCATGATCGATGTACAGCGCCTGTTCGCAAAGCGCCCGGACCAAGCCCATGTCGTGAGAGACAAAGATGAGGCTGGTTCCATTATGCAACAGGGTCTTGATGCGTTCGATGCACTTTTGCCGGAACGAGGCGTCTCCCACCGCCAGCACTTCGTCCACCAACAGGATCTGGGGTTCGATGCACGACGCGACCGCGAATCCCAAACGCACCGCCATGCCGGAGGAATATCGTTTTACCGGTGTATCGATGAACTCTTCGATCTCGGAGAAGGCAACGATCTCATCGTACTTTTTTTGGACTTCCCTGTACGTCAACCCCAGGATGGTCCCATTGAGGTAGATATTTTCCCGGCCGGTCAGGTCCGGGTGAAACCCGGCCCCCAATTCGATCAAGGCGGAAAGATGACCGTTCACCTGCACACTGCCGGTGGTTGGGTTGGTGATCTTTGCCAGTAATTTCAGAATGGTGGATTTTCCGGCACCGTTCGGTCCCACCAGGGCAAGAGATTGCCCCTTCTCCATAGTAAAGCTCACATCCTGCAACGCCCAATGGATTTTTTTTTCTGCGGCGGCTCCCCGCCCGCCCACGGAGGATTTGATCCATTGCGAGAGGATCGACGGCAGGCTCGTGCGCGTCAGCCCGAGGTTGTAGCGTTTGGAAACATTCGAAAACCGAATCACAGGTGTCATTAACTCACTCCGAACAAAATATCGTTTACCGCCACGGTTCAATGCCGTGGATTCAGGGGCGTTTCTTTTGAAAGTTGTTGTAGAGCACAAGCAGGATGATCAGGATGACGATCGCGGGTAATACCCCGGACACCAGCACGGTGGCGGGGTTATTATTGGCGCCCAAAATTGGCTGGTCAAGCAAACCTTCGGGGATTTGTGTCGGCGCCAGGGTCGGGAACTCCGGGTTCAGGTTGGGTATCGCGGTTACCGTTTCGATCGGCGTGGGATAGCCGACCGGGGCTATCTTCTTTCCCTCATCCAATGTCTTGTAGGTAAACCATATGCCATGAGGGGGACCGCCGGGATCCACCCTCCAGACCGCCAACAGGATATTCCCCTGCACCACCACCGACCGCACATCGTGCGCCGGGTACTCGGTGATAAACCGTTCCGGACTCGACCAAATCCCATTCACAAATTCGCTGTGCCAGATACCGCCGATCACACGTTCCTCGCCGTTCTCCACCACTTGAATACGCTGGATAAACAAGGCGTGTGGGATATTCCCGCCATCCAGAGCAACGGTGTTTTCACCGCTCCTTCCCTGGTGCCTATTGAACGGAATAAACGGAGGCGTCCAGGTATCGCCGTTATCATTCGAAATGCTGACAACCTGCATGGGGCGTCCCTCTTCGACCGCTCCGTTCGGATACGGATTGCCGCTATTGTAAAATACGATCACTTGTTTGCCAGTATCGACCAGGGAGGGAAACGATGGACCAAAAGACCCGGGAACATCATCGGGTTTTTCATTCAACGTGGTCGGCTGGCTCCAGCGCTGTTCGTCCGTTTCATACCGCGCATAGTGGAGTGAAACATCAGAGCCCAAATTCGTCACCACATTCCACGCCGCGTGGATCGTACCGTCCCTTCCGGGAAATATTCGCAGGCTGAACGGCACATTTCGCGATTCACGAGTTAGATACAGGACTTCCGGATCCGACCACGTTATGCCTGCATCGGTGGAGTGAACGGTATACACCCCACCGCCTGCTATATTCCCCGAGTAGATCACCACCAGATTTCCATCCACATCACCCATGATCGCGGCATAGCTCGGCTCGATGGCTTGCGTTCCGATCACGGTCGGCGACGACCAAGCCCTGGCGGAAGCCGCCTCTCCGACCCTGGCTTGCGAATAGTAAATATTTTTATTGTTTCGGTCGCCGCTATAAAACAGCAGGTGGAACACACCGTCCGAACTTAAAAACACTCCCTGGATGGCGGCATCGCTTCCTGTCGGCGACAATAAGATATCCACGGGGGTCGTCCAGCCCTCCTCCAGACTCCATTTTCGATACACGACACCGTTCTGCAAACCGAAACCTGTCCATTGGCTGGCAAACGCATGGACGTAACGATCGCGGTCCGCAACCAAAAAGGGTGTGTATGTTTCATCGGCATATCCGGGTACTCGTTCGTTTGGCTTCCAGGGCGATTCCGTATCTGCCTGAACGTTCGTCGCCGACGGTAAACACAAAACAGCGGCGATCAAAAACGCTGTCGCCAAACCAAACAACCGGACGGGTCCTGCCGTGCCACGTGTGTAAACCTTCATAGGATGATCACCGTTTACGGCGGAAAAAGACAACGCCCAACAAGACGACGACCGCCACCAGAGCCAGACCGATCCCGTTCCGGAGGGAGGTATCGGAAAAAACCGAGGGTTCCTCGTTAAAATCAAAGGAAGTGGTTGGCGCAGGCTGATCGACCGGCTCGGGTGTACCTTCGGAGGAAGTCTGTATCTCCGACGCCGCTCCAACCACGGCAACCTGGGAAAGCCCGCTGAACGTATTGGCGGCGGCGCGGTTGACCGCCCGCACCTCATACTTTGACTCATTCTCCAGACTCGTATACTCCAGCTGGACCAGCGCGCTTAACTCGCCGCTCCCCGCCAGCCCGCCCGTCATGGAATAACTCAACTTATCCCCTTGAACATTGATCACTTGCGTGAAGGTCGAGCTCCACCCGCTCCCGTCCCACTCCCAATCCTCGATCATCAGATTGGTTTCCTTCAAAAAGACCGTGCTTTCTTTCTCGACCGTCCGCAGGAAATGCAAATCACCATTCCGCTGCACCAGTGCGACAGGCGTTACATGGTCGGTGACACCCGCCATTTCGATCGGGGCTGACCACGTCACACCGCCATCGTTCGAAACCTGGTCGAAATTGGAAACAACATCGTTATAATTTTCCTGCCACAATCTGTGGACCGTCTGATCGCCGTAGGTAATCGTATCCAGCCAGGTGATCGGCTTTTCGCTGACCAGTTCCGGTTCGCTCCAGGTTGCGCCTCCATCGATGGATCGCACGTAGTATAAAATATTCTCTGTCTGCGATTGGTTGGAGTTTACAAAAAATACGTGCAGGGATCCATCGCCGCTCACACTGACCTTGGGTTGTTGGGTGATATCCCAGCCGCCCGCCACACCATCAAAAACCTTCACTGGCGCCGACCAGGTATTCCCGCGGTCCGACGACTTCACCATGTAAATTCCACGTTCCTCGTTGAACGGAACCGCATATACCACAACGATCAAACCAGACCCATCGACCAGAATATCCGGCGCGCTGTTAATCGTGGAAGGCGATGGCAAACTTTTCGGGTCCGCCCAATCGGCAGGAAACCCCGCCCGACTGGCATCCACCAATGAATAGATCACGGAACCAGTGGATTCATTCACCCAGGTCACAAACAGGTTGCCCTCCGGGCTGATCGCCATGGAGAGATCGAGGGGCTTGCCGGTCAACCCCCACAACAGCCCGCGCGTTACCGCCCATCGATCCCCATCCCAGCGGGCATACGACAGCGAGTGACTGACACCGCCCGGCCCGGGCAATGTGCTCTCGGACCATACCGTATGCAAAGCCTCATCATCGGAAACCTGCGTAAGAGAACCCACTTTGGCGGTTGTCTCATCCAGCAAGGCAAAAGGGAAACTCCATGATTCGGTTGATCCGAACCATTGATCCAGCGGCTCCAGGGAACGCGCGGTCATCCAGATATCGCCCCCATTACCCAGGTCGCAACCGACGAGGTACAGTTTGCCTTCAAACAGGGCGTCTTCCTCGCAACGGAATACGATGGGATCAAATGTAAGCGGATTCGAAAACGACGCGATCTCCCGCTGAAATCGCAAATTGCCCCAACGACCGTCCTGCCAGGCCATGATCGCCGGGTCGTTCCCGTCATAGCGGATCAAGGTCATGAAAAAATTATCCTGTGTGATGATGAATTCCACACTGACCGGGCATTGCGAAAGGGTATCCAACATCAACGTGGGGTTGGACCAGGTCTCTCCGGCGTCGGACGTCACCTGGCTATAGTACACACACTGGCTTGCGCCCGCCTCGCCCACCTGGTAGAGCAGGACCGCGTTCTTTTTATTGACGCCCAGTTCAACATTCAATGGGATGCCGTACCCGCCCGTATCTTCCGGACCTTTGAGTTGCGCCGCCTCGGTGAAATTCTCTCCCCCGTCCACGGAGGAGGAGATGAATATTCGCTTCAGACGGCGTACATCCCAGGCGACAAACACGGTTGGCTCATCCACATCGTCAGACGCCGACACGCGAACATGCGCATCATCAACCTTGATCGATTCCTGATTGTCAACCAACACCGACTCAAAATATTTGGACGTAAACAAAGTAATTGGCTTCGACCATACTCCGCCATTCTGGGATCGGCGGTAATACACCCCAGCCTTTTCATCTTTTCGGATATAAGCAAGGTGAAAAACGCCCCCCTCCGTGACATCGACACTGTAATTCAACACATCATCCCCCACCCGCTCCTTGCTCGCCCAGGAGGTTGGAACCGGCAGGGTTTCCGAATTCGCCCGCCCAAACATCAAATTCCCTTCCGGGCTGACCCAAAACAGGTTTATGGCTCCATCGGAGCTGGGAATGATCTTGAAGGGCTTGTCATCTTTTTCCGAAAACGGAAACGTCGCCGACCGGGGAGGCGTCCAGGTAACGCCGCCATCCGAACTCCGCGAATAGCGGAACCCGCCACCGAGGGGGTTCCAGATCGCGTGGATGATGCCGTCCTGCCCGATCACGATCACAGGTTTGTCGGACGAGCCGGAGTTCGAGATATTGACCGGGTCGGACCAATCGCGGGAGGATTGCGCGCTACCAGCGGGCACGCTTCCGAACAACTGCGCAACCAGTGTAAATACGGCGAGAAATAGATACAGGGTATTTTTGGTTTTCATAATCATACGTTTCCAAATCATGGTTGTGTTTATGGTGATACGAGATCGGCAAACAAGTCCGACGCATTCTTTGAAAAATCCGCATAGCCCTGCGCCTGCCACCACTCTGCGTAAACAGAAAGTTCCTTCGGGGCTTCTGGCAGTGAACCCAACAGGGTCTTCGAGTTTTCCAGATCGCCCTGCCATGCGTAGCAATACCCGAGAGATTTCAAAACTCCACGGTGCGCGGGGTCCAGCGTATGGGCGGTGGAAAGATAACTGCAAGCCGAGGGAATATCCCTGCGGAGCAGGGCGATCAAGCCGAGGCGATGATTCGCCGTACGGTTGGCGGAGTCAGCCGAAACGGAGAAAAGAAGCGATGATTCTGCATCCTGTAGTCTTTCCACGATTCGGGGTCCTGCCCACTCATTGGTCGGAAAGCCTGCAAGTTCCACACGAGCCATTTGCACCGCGCCGAGGTTTGAATACCAAAAGGCGCGCATGCTATTCCGGTACATCGCGCCCAGAGCCAAGAGCAAGACAACCATGGCGCCCACCACAATTATATCCGTCCGGTCCATTCGTTCCGGAAACGGGTTACGCGCGCCTGCTCCGGTATTCCTCGCCGCCAAACCGGGCAGGAGCAAACCTGCCATCACCCCCAGCGGATGATACAAATAGTCATCCACCAAGCCATGCACACATGCCACCAACAAAGCGATAAGCAGAAGACCTTCGAAGGATGAAACCGTGTTGCTCGTTTTTCCGGCAACCAACCAGATACTCGCCAGGTACAGGGTCAGGAAGGCGATTCCGCCAAAGATTCCCTGTTCAATAAAAACATCGAGAAAAGTATTGTGCGCATTGGGCAGGTAATAGTTTGGAATCCCGAGAATATATTGGGAGTACAAACCCGGGAAGGCGCCCAGCCCTCCGCCGGTAAGCGGAAAATCCGCTACGAGTTTCAGACTTCTCCAAAATAACTCTGTGCGGGATCCCGTGCCATATGAGTCATTGCCGCTGATCACCCCGCCGATCGAAGCGGGTCCCGCATACAGCAACAGGACGACCGTTGCGAGACAGCCCAAAGCGAAAAGGGGAAAGACCGCTTCATTCCTCCATTTCGGTTTGAGTCTCCCTGAGCGAACGATCCAGCCCGTCAGCCAGATGCCAGCCGCGCACACGATCGCCATCCACACACCGCGCGAGGTGGCTAGAAAAACAACGAGGGCTTGCACAGACAGCCCTGCCAAAACCCAGATAAATACAGGTCGGTTCCGTTGCCGGAGGGCAAGGTAAATTCCGAACGGCGACAGGACCGCCACCATGCCCGCCGCATAGTTTGGGTGAATCTGCCCCCAACCAGTCGAGGGGCGGACTTGCATCAACCTCCTGCCGATCTCATTTGCAATGTTTACTTTGCGCGGGTCGACAATAAAATCGTGCGTCAGCAAAAAATAGAGGGCAACACCCACCCCCACGCAAAAAAATAGCGCGGATACCCAATCGAGATTCTCTCCCGGTTGGGCGCTCAACGCATAATAAAGAACGACCGACAAGACGATCAGGTACAGTTTTTGCATCCCCATGGACGGGTCATACGCCGCCCAATACCCTGAGACCGCTGTCAACAAATATACGACCACGAACAGGTCGAAACGGGTGCGGCGAAACGGCGCCAACCCTGCCAGGAAGCGCGCCGCCCAAGGTATCAGCGAGGCGGCGAGAGCCCACATCCCTAAAGCGGGATACAAACTCAACGCCGCCCCGCAAACGACCACAATGCCCAGATCAAACAGCGCGAAGCCGCGACCTTCCACTGATTCGCGCGTCAAGACCCATCTCATGCGACGAGGGAGTTTCCTTGTTAGCCTGCGCCGCCCACCGGCGCGCCTTCATCGGACGATGCCCAAAACAGGTGTTGCAAGCCGACGTTGAGGGCGGTCTTCATGGTCGACCAATCGTACATCAGCATTTTGAGGTACGTGAGCGCGGGGCCGGGACGGAATGCCCACTCACGGAAAGCGCGTTTTTGCCAGTATAACAATCGTTCCGCGGGCATGTTGGGGTAATCGAGCACGGTGCCTTTATCCATGTCCACCTGTTCCCAGCGTGTGCCGGGGCGGAACCATTTATTCTTCACCACTTCGAAGAAGAACGGGGTGCCCGGATACGGGGCAGCGACATGGAACAGCGCAATATCGAGCGGAAGTTTTTTCGAGAAGTTGATCGTATCGCGGATGGTTTCTTCGGTCTCTCCGGGCAAACCGATGATGAAGTAACCCCAGTTCATGATGCCGGCTTTCTTCGCCCAGCGCAGGGCGCGTTCCGCCTTGTCGGGGTAGGCGCCTTTGCGGGCGTGTTTGAGGATCTGCTCGTTGCCGCTCTCGATGCCCCACGAGATCAGGCGGCAACCCGCCTTGCCCATCAGCATCAACATTTCTTCATCCACGTAATCCACGCGGCTGTTGCAGGTCCATTTGATCCCGATCTTTTCATCGATCATCATCTTGCACAGATCAACCACCTGATCGCGGCTTACCGTGAACAAGTCGGCATACATGTGGATGTTGTTGATGCCGAGTTTTTTCAAATACCACAACTCTTCCATGATCAGTTTCGGGGAGCGGAGGCGCGTGGCGTATTGATAGCTCACATGTTTGATGCAGTAGGTGCATCCCGCCGGGCAACCGCGGCTGGTGACAATGAATGTGAACGGTCCCTTGATGAGCGGCATGCGGTATGTTTGCAACGGTAGCAGTTCGTGCATGGGGATGGGCATGTCATCCAAATCTGCCACGAACGGGCGGGGGAAATTGAGGATGATCTCATCGCCTTTACGCCAGGCAATCCCTTTGATCCCATGCATGTTGACCGTGCCATCCCCGTTCAGGGATGGGCGGTAGGCGGGATCGTGTTTGCTGAACATCTGAACGATCTGCGGCAAACGTTCCGCGATTTTTCCTTCGAGGTGATCGAGCAGATCGCGGATGGTCAGGTCCGGTTCGCCGACGAGCGCGAAATCCAAGCTGGGGTACGGGCGCATCGTCTCCACAGGGATGGGGGTGATGTGCGTACCAAAGGCGATGGTCTTCGCGCCGCGCGCATGGGCAAGGAAACAACCGTAAATGTCGTTTTCCAGGGTCGGCGCAGTCATCTGGGTGAGGTAATACTTGGGTTGGTATTTATCCAGCAATTTTGTAAATTCGGGCCAGCCCATGCGTTCGGCATTGCAATCCACCACTTTGACTTTGTAGATGGGATGCAACAATGCCGCCATTTGCGCCAGCGAGACCTGGGGCCACACCATATTTTCGCGCGTGCGGCGACCAACACGATGCTGGGTGCGGATCCATAGCCCGCCATCGGGGGTGGGGGGATTCACCAGCATGATGTCCACCGCTTCCGGCGAACGCACGTCGTTCAACAATCCCTCACGGACGATCGCGTCGGCGTTCGGGAAATCCGCGGTGCGGAGCTTCGGAATATTTCGCGCCCCAAGGTTGATCGTTTTCAGATCGAGGTCTTTGTTCTCCATGATATTTACTCCTTCACTAAAACCTACATGCCCATATCCTGTCTTGTGAGCGATTCGCGCTGGCTGAGTTCTTCCAGAATTCGCAAGAGCATCCAGTACACCACAAGTTGGATTCCAACAAGGAAGATCATTGCACTTCCCAACAAATAAAACCACAGACGTTCGATCTCCCACCCTTGCAACCCAAGGACGAGGCTGAGCGCGCCCAGGGCAAACCCGACCACAATCGCCACCGTGCCCATCCAGCCGAACTGCTGGTCGAGCGGGGTCTTGAATATGGGTTTACCGAATAACCCCTGTTTGATCGGCTTCTTGTAAAACAAAGCGACAAGATAATTGAACGTAATTCCCAGGGCGAACACGTTGATACCCGCCACGGCTGAGATCATGCCGAGGAATAACGCGGCAACGCTGGTTGAATCGAGAGAGGTGACGCCGTTGATTCGCAGATACAACAACCAAAAGGAAACAAGCGCGGCAACGCCCAAACTGGCGAGCCCAAGCAAACCGAGGATGCGAACCGGGTTATACGACATCGCCGTCCACACCATGCTTTGCAGGAAGATGCGTCCATCGCGGATGGCGCTGAGTTTGGAGCGTCCTACGCGTTCGCTGTAGGGGATCGGGACCTCCTCGATATGGATGCCTTCATGCAAGGCGCGCGTGCTCATCACCGGCGTCAGGTTCAAGCCGTCCGGTAATGGGTACACGCGTTCCAGTATTTCACGTTTGAAAACGCGCATGCCGCTGGCGCTATCGGTCACTTTCTGCCGCCCGAGAATGCTCAACAAGGTGGCGAAGAAAAAATTCCCAACCCGCCTCACAAGCGGCATCTCGCTTTTCTCGCCCGCCATGCGCGAGCCAATGACCAACTCCGCTCCATGCAATGCGGACTGGCAGAGTTTCGGAAAATACTCCGGCGGATACGTCCCATCGGCATCGAGAAAACCGATCAACTCCCCTTTTGCCTGAGCAAACCCCGTTTTTAGCGCCGCCCCGTATCCTTTGTTTTTCGGGTGGCGGACCAATGTCACACCCTTGATCTTCGAGGCGACCTCGGCAGTCTTATCGCGGGAGCCGTCATCCACGACCAGCAATTCCATGTCCTCCACCCCAGCCTTTTTCAAGTCGGGTTTGACAGCCAGCACGCGGGTGGCAATTTCTGTGATCCCGTCTTCCTCGTTGTACGCGGGGATGACAACCGATAATATCGTCATGTATTTTTCCTCAACTTATAAGTGATAGATCTTTCGATCTGTTTTGATTGAATTTCCATCGATCTCACGCAACACCTTCGCCGGCACCCCACCGACCACCGTGTGCGGAGGCACATCCTGGGTGACAACCGCGCCTGCGGCAACGACCGCGCCCCTGCCCACGCGGACCCCATCCGTGATGACCGAACCCGCACCCAGCCAGACATCGTCTTCGATGACGATTCCCTCCGCGGTGATGCCCTGTTCCACAAAAGGACGGTTCGGGTCGTCGAACACATGGTTCACTGCAATGATCTGCGTGAACGGGGAAGTGTATACCCGGTCGCCGATCGTCACGCCTCCCTGCCCGCGAATGATGGAATATTCGCCCACCAGGCTATCGCGTCCGATCTTGATCCCGGAGTTCGGCATGCCGCGAAAGTTATAAACATGCAGTACCGCGCCGTGCATCACAATGCTGCGTTCGCCGATCTCGATCCCGTTCGGGCAGGCATGCAGGTAGGCGCCGTGATCGAGGTAGGAGCCATGCCCAAGTTTGATATGGTCGGCAAAGCGCAAGCGGACATTGTTTTCGATGGCGGCAAACCCGTCCATGGACAGGATCAATTTGTACAACACGCTCCGCACCGCCACTCCGACGAGCGTCGGAATCCAACCGAGCAATACGATGAAGGACTGCTCCAAAAGATATCGGAAGATCGAGGATGCCTGGCGGCTGAGATACAAACGGATATTGGCTAGCATAAGAAATCTTTTTGGCGCGCTCCGCCATCTCGACAACGATCGAGTTCGATGGTTCGTATGGACGAGCCAGCGCCACAGGTAGTATATAATAAAAAAATGTACCCGGCAGTTTTTCTGGATCGTGATGGCGTGCTCATCGAGAACCGGGAGGACTATGTTCGTGATTGGTCCCAGGTTTTCATCTACCCCAAGACGTATTTATCCCTGTTTAGAATACAAAACGCCGGTTACAAAATCATTATTGTGACGAACCAATCCGCCGTGGGGCGGGGACTGATCTCCCTGCAAACCGCGGAAGATGTCAACCGCAAACTGGTCGAAACAATAAGGGAAAACAACGGGCAGGTGGACCAGGTGTACATGTGCCCTCACCATCCCGCCGACGGGTGCGACTGTCGAAAGCCCCAGCCGGGCATGATCCTGCAAGCGGCTCGCGAACTGGACCTGGACCTGCCTCACTCGTGGATGATCGGCGACGCCTGGAGCGACATGCTTGCCGGTCAGGCGGCAGGAGTGCAGGGGCTGTTGATGGTCAGAACCGGGCGTGGAAGAGACCAACTACGCGATCCCCAGCCAGACGGGGGAAAGAACGTCCACTTTGCCGATGATATATCCGATGCGGTGGACATCATCCTCCAAAGCCGATCGACAGGACGCTAAACCCCAGCCATCGATTCTGCCACGGCAATATCCTTGATCGCCTTGACGATCATGTGCTCGAGCATCAGGTGAATGTCCTCCACGTGCTCGATCACGTGACTATCGACATGCACTTGAAGATCCACAAGCGAAGCAAGCTTGCCGCCGGTAAAACCAGTAAAGCCGACGGTCATGGCGTTATGATGTTTCGCCTCTTCGATCGCCTTCACCACGTTCGCCGAATTGCCGCTTGCCGAGATCGCAATCACCACATCATCCGCCTCCACCAGGTTCGCCAGCTGGGCGGAAAATACATTTTCATACCCTTCATCGTTGGCATACGCGGAAAAGATCGCCATATTATCGGTGAGACCGATCACGCGAAAGTGAGGCAGGCTGTCATGGCGGGTGTTCTTCGCCAGGTCGCAGACAAAATGATTGGCGGTCGAAGCGGAGCCTCCGTTCCCCATGATGAAGACCTTCCTTCCGTGCTCCCGCGCAGTCTGCAACACATCCACCACGCGCGCGATCGATTCCACGGGCAATCTGCCCACGGTGTCTTGCAACACTGAAATATAAGAAGTGATTTGTTCCATGATAACTATATTCCTCATCTTCGATAATTAAATATAACTTTTGTACCGTCCGGTTCAAGTTGGAACGGCAGTTCCTGCAAGCCATCCAACGCCTGTCGGATGGCTTGATGTTTTTCGTAAGGCGCGCACAGCAGGATGAACCCCCCGCCTCCCGCCCCCGTGATTTTGCCTCCCACCGCCCCGGCGCGGCGCGCCGCCTCGTAGATCTCATCAATGCGGCCATTGCTGATCTGCCCTGCCATCCGTTTCTTCAACGCCCACGACTGATGCAACAGGGAACCGAATGCATCGAAATCCCCTGCCTGAAGGACCGCTTTTGCCTGAACCGCCATGGCTTTGATCTCCCGCAGCACGTTCATGCGGTCCTTGATGTTGCTCTTTTGTTCGGTAAGGACTGAGTCCGCTTTTCGGCTGATCCCTGTGAAAAACAAAAGGAAGCGATCATTCAGTTCGCGGCGCAGGTCACCATCCAGGATCAATTTCTCCACGCTCACCTTTCCATCGGAGCCAAACTCGAAAAAGCGTAAATTCCCATACGCGGCAATATATTGGTCCTGGATGCCGATCGGCTTCCCGAGTTTCCCGATCTCAATATCACAAGCTTCGCGGGCTAACTGCTCCACGGTGACGATGCCGCCGAAATAGGTATGCAAGGCATGCAAAGCGCCCACAGTGACCGTGCTTGACGAACCCAGCCCGGACCCCTCGGAGGGAATATCGCCCATGGTCGTCACTTCGATCCCATGCGTGACGCCGGTTTGAAACAACGCTTCCCGAATCAGTTCGTGATGGATCTGCGCGACATCATCCACCATTTCCGTCTGGGTGTACCCGATACGGAGTTTGTGGTCGAACCTTTTTTTTACGGTCACGAAGATGTATTTATCGATCGCGGAACTTAGAACGCAACCGCCCTCCTCCATGAAAAACGAGGGGAAGTCGGTTCCGCCGCCGAAAAAACTGATCCGCAATGGGGTTTGTACGATGATCAAGCCGGTTGCTCCACCGCTTTGAAATATTCGACGGTTCTTCGCATCCCATCATCCAGTCCGATGGTGGCTTCCCAGCCAAGATCGCGCCCGGCTTTGGATGCATTGAGATAAATATGGCGCGTTTCGCCCACTTTGGCGGGTCCGTATTTCACTGGCATCGGATAACCCGTTGCATTTTTCAGCGACTCAAAGATTTGATTTACCGAGGTGGGGACGCCCCACCCAATATTGTAAATGCCGGGTTGGTGGTCCACCGTGGCGGCAAGATAATTTGCCCGCGCGCAATCTGTCACGTAGACAAAATCGCGGGTTTGTTCGCCGTCGCCATTGACCGTTACCGGTTCACCAGCCAGCATCTTGCCGGTAAAGATGGCAACCACGCCGGCTTCGCCGTGCGGGTCCTGCCGCGGTCCAAACACATTCGGGTAGCGCAGGACCGTATATTTCAACCCATAATTAAAGTGATACATGAAGAGATAATGCTCCACCGTATGTTTGCTGGCACCATACTGGCAGATCGGGTTGATCGCATCGGTTTCTTCGCACGGAACCCGCTCCGGTTCGCCGTATACCGCGCCGCCGGTGGAAATGTAGATAAACCGCTTCACCCCGAATTCTTTCGCGCATTCGATCAGGTTGATCGACCCAAGAATATTCACATCGGCATCGAACAACGGCTGCGCAACCGACCGTCGCACATCCATCTGCGCCGCATGATGGCTGATAAAGTCGGGGCGTTCGGCGGCGAAGATCTCGCGAACCTTCGGATCGCGGATGTCCATTTTGTAAAATTTTGCCCCCGGGTTCAGGTTCGATTCCCGTCCCGTCGAAAGATCGTCGAGAATGACGACCTCGAATCCGTTTTCGAGAAACACATCCACGACATGAGACCCAATGAAGCCAGCCCCTCCCGTAACAAGTATTTTTGCCATGAAACCAATCCTTTGGTGAATTAGTATGCGCCGCGACTTTTGAGGACCGCGGGAATTGTTTGGAACAGCAACTGCAGGTCGAGCCAGATGCTCCAGTTTCGAATGTAGTACATATCCAGGCGCACGCGTTCGTCGTAGGAAATATCCGAACGACCGCTGACCTGCCACAACCCGGTGATGCCGGGCATCACGGTCAGCAGGTTCATGTCGAACTGCTTGTACATCGCCACTTCCTCCGGCGAGATCATACGCGGACCGACAAGCGACATCTCACGCCTCAACACATTGAACAACTGGGGCAATTCGTCGAAGCTGATCTTGCGGAGAATACTGCCAATGCGCGTCACACGCGGGTCGTTCTTCAGTTTGTGATTGCGCGCCAACTCTTCTTTTAACTCGGGGTGGCGATCCAGAATCTCGTTGCCGTCCACCTGCATGGTGCGGAATTTCAATGCGTAGAACTGCCTGCCGTTCAAACCCATCACGCGGCGCTTATGGAGGATCGGTCCGGAGGACGAGAATTTTATCAGGAGAGCGATCAACAGGAACAGCGGCGACAGAACGATAACACCGATAAACGACACGGTATAGTCCAGGATCGTTTTCAACATGATGTCGGTTCCTGTCAAACGCACTTTATGAACGTTTACCAGGGGGACATAGGCAAATTCATTGACGGTCATGCCGGTGGTGATCACCTCATACAGCCCGGAGGACATGCGCAGGTTGACCGTATCTGAGATGCCATATTTTTTAAAAATATCCATTAAATAATCGCGTGTGGAAAACGCGCTCGAAGCGAGGATCACTTCGCCGATCTGGAATTGTTCGATGATCTCGCCCAATTGCTCCACGGAGCCCAGGTTCACCAGGTTGTTGAAGAGCGGCGTGGTGGCGGCAAATTTTTTATCGACGAACCCGACCACATGCAAGCCCGAGGTCTCCCACTTTTGAAGTTGTTCGGCAAGCCATCGGCCCTCCTGGTTGGCGCCGACGATCACAGCCGGGGTTAGAAAATATCCGTGTCGCCGCAGAAAATAGATCACCCGTCGCAGGATAAACCGCCCAACAATGGCAAAAATAATCGTGAGCACCCATGCCATCACCAGCCAGCCACGGGAAACGATCACCCATGAGAACAGAAAGCCGGCAATGATGATGCCCAACACGCCTTCGGAAGAGGATCGAAAGACACTGGAATATTCGCGAGTTCCACCCAGAAGATTTTCCCGGGCATACAACCCATTTAACCAAAAAATCAAGACCCACAAACCGGCGGCGCGAATGCTCAATTGGTTGTAATGCGTCAACGAAACAAACGCAGTCTCATCGAAAATTCCGAACGGAACATCGAAACGCAGGATGTAAGATAACCGGAAGGCAAAACCGATCATGAGCAAATCCACCGCAACCAGGGCAACGCGGAAGATGACCCACTGGGCATGCCGGGGTATGACCGAATTTGCTTTTCCGATTTTCTTCCCCAGCGTCATGATATGCATTTTCTCCATATTCGGTCCTGCGGTTAACATTCCATGGGCTCCTAGGATTCTCTAGCCAGACATTTTTTACGACGAGCAAAACCGCTCGAACTGTATTTTTTGTTTTGAGGTGATTTCGCTGTTCCATGACGATGCGTCTACCAAAAAGTTACTTTGGAAGCCGTCCGCCCCATCCCCCAAACCTGTGATGGCTGACAGGGCTAACCCCGCTTCATTCGGACGATTTGACTGCCCTGCACTTCGACGGAGACCTGACGGTCCTGAAGAAAATTCATCAGCACCCGCGCCCGCTCGGTGCCGGATACCGAACCATCGAAAATTGCTTCATACCCTGAAAACAATCCCGATTTGATGAAAATTGGGTCACCGGGCTTGAGATCGCGGATTGTGTTTTTGGCGGATTGGTTGAGCTCGTCTACCCGCTTCTGAAGGGTGGAGATCAGGATGTCTGGAACAGGCGCCGGCTCCCCGCCGAAACTGACGAGGTTTGCCGCGCCAGGCATCCACTGAAGAGTGGACGCGTTGACCGTGGCCAAATCCACTTGAATGAACAGGTATCCGGGAAAGTACGGCTTTTTCTTCCGTGAACGAGGGTTGACCGGTGTTACATGCAGGCGTGGGTAAAATACGGTCATCCCCCCTGCTTCCAACTGGCGGGCAAGGAAATCTTCCTTATTCGGTTTACTTCGAAAGGCATACCAGTGTGCGGTCAATGAAACCTCAAACAATGCGGGGTGGTCTGTTACTTATACGCAGTTTTGGCGTCTTGAATTCGTGCTTGCAAAGGTGCAAAGCCAATTATAATAGCGTAAATTTTTCCGGGTTGGTTGCAAAAAGGACAAGTAAAAATGAGCCGTTCAAGAATCTTTGGGTCATCGGTAATTCTGGTTATTTTATTTCTTACCATGTTACTCCAGCCACAGCCCGTCCAGGCGGCTTGCGCGCCGGATAATATCATTTATGTGGCATCCTCCGGCTCAGGCGCAGGCGGATGTACGTGGGCTACGGCATTTCCATTTTTACAGGATGCCATCGCGCTTGCCGCCAGCGGAGATCAGATCTGGGTGGCGAGTGGAACGTACTATCCCGATGATGGCGCGAGCCAGACGAATAACGCCCTTACCAGCACATTTACGCTCACGGACGGAGTGTCCATTTACGGCGGGTTCACGGTTGGGGACACCCTGTTGAGCCAGCGAGACTCCAACCCAGCCACAAACGGTACGGTTCTGAGCGGGGATATCGATCAGGTCGCCGGCACAGCCGGAAACGCCTACACCGTTGTTACCGTAAACGGTTTGTTGACTGACACCTATGTCTTGGACGGGTTCACCGTTTCCGGCGGGAATCAAGTTTCCGGCAGCGGTGTCGGGGGCGGAATGTATATCCAGAACGCCAGCCCCACCCTGAGCAACCTGATTATCACTGCAAATAGCGCGAATGGGCGCGGTGGCGGCGTGTTTATAATTTCAGTGTCTGCCGTGGAAGCCAGCTACAGCCGCCCAACTTTCACCGACGTGACGGTCAGCAATAATACCGCAGGTATCGGGGGAGGCATCTATGTGCAAAATGGAAGCCCGTCATTTACCCGTGTGACGTTTTCCGGCAATTCATCGACAGGCGGCGCGGGCGGAGGCTTGAACCTGCAGACCCTTGGCGGACCCGGCGTAGATGAACCCAATCTTCCAACCTTGTTGGATGTGACGTTCACCAGCAATACTGCAGTCGGCGGTGGCGGCATGTTCAATAACAACAGCACCACCACCCTCAACCGCGTGACCTTCAACGGCAACTCTGCCACGCGACGAGGCGGCGGCATGTTGAACGAGTTCTCTGCCCCCACGCTCACCAATGTGACGTTCAGCGGCAACACATCCACCGAAACTTCCGGGACGACAACCCCGTGGGGCGGCGGCGGCATCATGAACATCGGCGCCGACCCGGTCTTGAACAACGTCACCTTCAACGGAAATAATAGCGTCAACGGCTCCGGCACGGCGGGCGGTGACGCCATGAAAAACGTGACGTTGACTGGAAATGCCAGCACGCCGGTCATTGAGAACAGTATTTTATGGGGCGATGGCGGCACGAACGACGAAGTACTCAATGAAGGGACAAGTTCCGCCACCATCGAAGATAGTATCGTGCAAGGCGGATGCCCCGCGTTATCGACATGTACGAATGTTATCAATTCCAATCCCGTATTAAGCGCGTTGGCGAACAATGGCGGCAACACGCAGACCATGGCAATCAGTGTCACTGGCGCGGCAGACGATGCGGCGGACACCACCACCGCAGATTGTGCCGCCACCGACCAGCGCGGGACAGCGCGTCCCCAGGGCGTGGCGTGCGATATCGGAGCCTATGAGATCGGCGACACCAGCGACCCGACTTTGATCTCTTTCACCCGCTTCAACCCGCCGACCTCCCCCACCAATGCAGACACCTTGATCTTCCGCGCGACCTTTGATGAGACCGTTATAAATGTCAGCGCCGGCGATTTCGTCGTCAACGGGACCACCACTGCAACGGTCACCCTGGTAACGCAAATCAGCGGCACCGTGTACGAAATCACCGTTTCCGGCGGCGACCTGGCTGGCTTCAACGGTACGGTTGGGCTTGACTTGAGCGGCTCGCAGGATATTACCGACGCAGTCGGTAATGCGTTGCCCGCCGGCGAACCGGTAACCGATGAAACCTATGTGGTGGACAATACCGCCCCCACCGTCACCATCGGCGCGCCGAGTGTAGCCATCACCAATACGGGACCCGTTGACTTTGCCATCACAGTCACCGGTGCAAATACGATCAATCTCATTGCTGGTAACGTCTCACTCAACTCAACCGGCACGGCGACTGGCACCGTTTCGGTGACCAACGGCAACACAGCCAACCCGACTGTGACCATCAGCGGAATCACCGGGGATGGCACGATCGGCATCTCGATTGCGGCTGGCATCGCCTCCGATACGGCGGGCAACACCAGTGCGGCGGCAGGACCCTCCACAACGTTCACCGTGGACAACACCGCCCCCACTGTCACTATCGGCGCGCCCAGTGTTGCGGTCACCAACACGGGACCGGTTGACTTCGCGATCACGGTCGCCGGTGCAAACACAGTTAACCTGGTTGCCGGCAACGTAACTCTGAACACAACCGGCTCAGCAACCGGCACAGTGTCTGTCACCAACGGAAACACCGCCAACCCAACCGTCACCATCAGCGGCATCACCGGAAACGGAACGATTGGCATCTCGATTGCGGCGGGCATTGCGTCGGATACAGCCGGTAACACCTCCGCCGCGGCAGGACCCTCCGCCACGTTCACGGTGGACAATACTGCACCTACCGTCACCATCGGCGCGCCAAGTGTTGCGCTCACTAACACGGGACCGGTAGACTTCGCGATCACGGTCGCCGGTGCAAACACAGTTAACCTGGCTGCCGGCAACGTAACGCTCAACACCACCGGCACGGCGACCGGGACGGTGTCTGTCACCAACGGCAACACAGCGACTCCGACCGTCACCATCAGCGGCATCACCGGAGACGGAACGATCGGCATCTCCATCGCGGCGGGTATTGCCTCGGACACAGCCGGGAACAGCAGCGCCGCGGCAGGACCGTCAGCCACCTTCACTGTAGACAACACCGGTCCCACCGTCGCCATCGGCGCGCCAAGTGTCGCGCTCACCAATACGGGACCGGTGGATTTTGCGATTACAGTCACTGGCGCAAACACGATCAACCTCACTGCCGGCAATGTAACGCTCAACACCACCGGCACAGCGACCGGCACAGTTTCCGTGACGAATGGCAACACTGCCAATCCAACAGTCACCATCAGCGGCATCACCGGGGATGGCACGATCGGCATCTCCATTGCGGCTGGCATTGCCTCCGATACGGCAGGCAACACCAGCGCGGCGGCGGGACCCTCTACCACCTTCACCGTGGACAACACCGCTCCCACGGTAAGTATTGGCGCGCCCAGCGTGGCGCTGACTAACACAGGACCCGTAAATTTTGCGATCACGGTTGCCGGTGCGAACACAATCAATCTCACCGCCGGCAATGTAACACTCAATACGACCGGCACGGCGACGGGTACCGTTTCCGTGACCAATGGCAACACCGCTAACCCAACGGTCACCATATCCGCCATTACGGGTAACGGTACCATCGGCATCTCCATCGCGGCGGGCATCGCCTCCGACACCGCCGGCAACACCTCCGCAGCCGCGGGACCCTCCGCCACCTTCACCGTCGATAACACCACCCCCACCGTCACCATCGGCGCGCCAAGCGTGGCAACTACCACCGCGGGACCGGTTGATTTCTCCATCACAGTTGCTGGCGCGAACACGATCAATCTCACCGCTGGGGATGTCACACTCAACACCACCGGCACAGCGACGGGCACCATTTCTGTCACCAACGGAAACACCGCCAACCCAACGGTCACCATCAGCGGCATCACCGGAGACGGCACGATCGGCATCTCCATTGCGGCGGGCATCGCCTCCGATACGGCGGGCAACACCAGTGCGGCGGCGGGACCCTCTGCCACCTTCACCGTGGATAACTCGGGTCCTGTAGTGACGATTGGTGCGCCAAGCACGGCAACCACGACGAGTGGACCAGTGAACTTCTCCATCACGATCACCGGCGGCACAACATTTAATCTACTCGCCGCGAACGTCACCCTCAACACCACCGGCACGGCGACAGGCACAGTGTCCATCACGAACGGCAACACAGCCAACCCGACGGTGACCATCAGCGGAATCACCGGCAATGGCACGATCGGAATCTCCATTGCGGCTGGTGTCGCAGCGGATGGTTTGGGCAACCCCTCCGCTGCGGCAGGACCGTCCGCCACCTTCACCGTCGATAACACCACCCCCACCGTCACCATCGGCGCGCCCAGTGTGGTGCTCACTAGCACGGGACCTGTGGACTTTGCAATCACGGTTGCCGGTGCGAACACGATCAACCTCACTGCGGGCAACGTCACCCTCAATACCACCGGCACTGCGACGGGTACCGTTTCTGTGACCAACGGCAACACCGCCAACCCGACGGTGACCATCAGCGGAATCACCGGCAATGGCACGATCGGCATCTCCATTGCGGCTGGCATTGCCTCCGATACGGCGGGTAACACCAGCGCGGCGGCGGGACCGTCTGCCACCTTCACCGTGGATAACACTGCCCCCACGGTCGCCATCGGCGCGCCCAGCGTCACCGTCACAACGGCGGGACCGGTGGACTTCCCCATCACCATTTCCGGCGCGACAACCTTCAACCTCACTGCCGGCGATATCACACTGAACACCACTGGCACAGCGACAGGGACAGTAGCCGTAACCAACGGCAATACCGCCACGCCCACGGTCACCATATCCGCTATTACGGGTAACGGAACCATCGGCATCTCCATCGCCGCCGGCGTCGCCGCAGATGGGAGTGGAAACACCAGCCCAGCCGCGGGACCGTCAACAACGTTCATCGTGGACAACTCGGGACCCACCGTCACCGCTTCGGTACCGGCGAACACCGCCACCGTAACCGGTCCTACCCAACTAACCGTGACATACAATGAAGATGTTAAGAACGATGGGTCGGCAGGCGCGGCGAACAATGTGGTCAACTACCTGCTGGTGGAAGCCGGCGTAAATACAACCTTTGATACAGTTTCATGTTTGGGCGGCGTGGTCGCCGACGATACGGTCATCACCGTCAACACCGCCGCGTACACGAATAACGGCGGAAGCGGTCCGTTCGTCGCCACCCTGGATATCAACGGTGCGATCGCCCTCCCCGTGGGAACCTACCAACTGTACGTGTGCGGAACCACCTCCATCGAGAATTTGGTGGACCTTGAACTGAACGATGGCTTGGCTGACACGATCATCCAATTCACCGTGATCGCGGGTCCGGGCAGCGGAGGCGGAGGCACTACCCTACGCGCAAGCGCCGTACCCGCCACCGGCTTCGCACAGGGATTCGTCACCACCCTGCCAGCCCAACCCGCCGAAAAAATGTACACCGCCACCAGCCTGTGGATCGAGATTCCGCGCCTCGGGGTGAAGATGGATATTGTGGGCGTGCCTCAAACCAAGGACGGCTGGGATGTTTCGTGGCTTGGGCGCAACGCCGGCTGGTTGAATGGTTCGGCATTCCCCACCTGGAACGGCAACTCCGTGATCACCGGTCACGTCTGGACGGAAGCCAACAAACCCGGTCCGTTCAACAAACTGAAAGACTTGCAATACGGCGACCAGATCAAGATTCACGCATTTGGTCAGGTGTTCATCTACGAGATCCGCGATTCAGCCCTGATCTCCTCCAGCGATACGAAGTCAATGATGAAGCATGAGGAAAAGACCTGGCTGACCCTGGTCACCTGCGAAGGGTTCAACTCGAAGACCGGCGAATACCTCTACCGCCGCATGATCCGCGCCGTTCTGGTCAGCGTCACAGCCGACAGATAACGAACATTCACTGTAACGCCTTCCCGTTGGTTTTCCATCGGGAAGGCGTTGTGATTCCTGAGCGTGTCCGCTGAATCATCCGCGCTTCCACCTCCCAACTGAAAATAAAACAGACACCGGCGTAAACCCGGTGTCTGTTCCTGTAATATCACTCCAGCGCCAATTTAAAACACAGCCATCTTACCCAGGATCAACATCGCCAGGGTGCCGAGCAGGCATACAACGAAGAACAACATGAAGGAAAGGAAGAAGCGTTGCGCTCCGTTCATCCCAAGCATACGCGACTCGCGTTTGCGAGGAGCGGCAATGACCGCATCCATGGGTCTGGATGCCGGCTCCTTATAGAGGTCGTTCGAGTCCTCTTCGTAAAAAGGGGAGGAAGATGCGGATTCGCGCAGGTTATCGAACATGGTCACCTATTGTTGAGTATACCCGTGAATGGACGCAGGCTCACATCGCCAAATTGCACTGTCACGGATTTGTTATTGTCATCACGCAATCTCAAACTGCCATCCGAAAGAATCCCCTCCAGCCTGCCGACTACGGTCTTGCCAGCCCCCATTTCCACACGCACCTGCCTCCCGCGAAAGGCAAGCGAAGCGCCCCATTTATTCATCAGTTCATCGGTGCCCAGAGCGGGACGCAGGGAAAGGAAAGCGGCGAGTATCTCGTGGAGAACTTCCTCGCGCGCCACCTCGCGTTCCAACGCAGATTCCAGGCTGGTACCGGGGAAACGCAAAATATCTGTATCGGGAACGGCACGTTTGAGAACATTCAGCCCGATCCCCACCACGACAAATTTGAGTTCCTCCCCTGCCCATGCCAGTTCCAGCAGGATCCCGGCCACCTTGCGTTGATTGAGCAGGATATCGTTGGGCCACTTGATCTGCGGGTTCAAGCCAAATTTTTGGAGAGGTTCGCAAATGGAGAGGGCGGCAAGCCCGACCAACCGGGAAAGAAACGGTTTCTCTGCAGGGCTGGGACGCAGGATCATGCTAAATGCGAGGGCGGTTCCGGCGGGGGTGAACCAGGGACGGTCCATCCTGCCGCGCCCCATGGTTTGCTCGTCCGAAATAATCACCGATAGATCGCGTGCGCCTTTGTTTGCCCAGGCGAGCGCTTCATCGTTTGTGGAACCGATCGAATTGAAATACTGGATATCCCCAAGTGCCAGGTCAGAAAGCAGGGTTTGAAGCGAGGATTGGTTCATCGCGCGGCTAGGGAAGAACGAACCACGGGTTGATGGATCCGCCACCCTGCCGTACCTCAAAATGGAGATGCGCGCCCTGCGAATTCCCGGTATTACCGGAAGCGCCGATCCATTGCCCGGCGCTAACGCTCTGGCATGCGCCGACACCGATCACGCTCAAGTGGGCGTAAATGGTCGAAAAGCCGTTCCCATGATCGATCTGGATCACATTGCCGTAGCCGTAGTTATAACCGCCTTGCGCCATGGTGACCACGCCGCTGTCCGCCGCGTACACGGGAGCGCCCTCCCCTGCCGCAATATCGATCCCGAGATGCCCGCTCCAGTAATCGTTTCCGGATAAAGAGTGCGAATCTGCGGGCCAGACAAACCCGCCGCTCCCCACCGCTCCGCCGGGGCATGCGCTCTGATTCGTGGGGGAACTTCCCGTGCCGGTGCTGCCAGTGCCCACGGTTGGCACAAGCCATTGAACGAACTCACGCGAACCACCGGGCACCATCACCCACGATCCCGAAGTGATCTTTGGGTCGGTCAGGTCGATGTCGTTGCCGGGGTAGTTGATGATACTGTCGACGGCCGCATTAAATTCGAAGGCGACCGAATCGAGGGTGTCGTTTTCTTTCCACTGATAATAGATCCCGTCTGTGGGGGGAATGCTCAAAACCTGCCCCGGCTTCAAACTGTGCGGGTCATCTTGCAACGTATCGTAGTTTGCCCAGAGCACGGTTTCGGCGGTAAGGTTGTACGAGGAGGAAATGGCGAAGATCGAGTCCCCGCGTTGCACACGATAGTCCACCGGTTCATAGCGCGGCTTATCTGCCGGGATATTCGTTTTCAATTGGATGACCCGCGAAATGGACAGGAACGGATCGGACCCCAGTAAGGCTGGCATCGCCACCTCCACCGGTTCCTCCTCCTCCGCGACGATCGGTTGCGGCGCGAGCGCCTGCGCGGGCTGGTTAGAATTATTCCACGAGAGGGCGCCGAAGATCATTCCGCCCCCAAGCGCGATGGTTACGACCCAACTGATGACCGAAAATTTATTCTTGAGTAGGAATTTAAACGCGTTCGACATTTCCAAATTATAGGGTGATCAGGAATCCCTGCCGAGGTTCTCGAGGAATTCCTGGTTGTTGCGCGCCCTGTCCAGGCGGGTGACGATGGCTTCGGTCGCCACCGAATGATCCATGCCGGCGCCCTGTGGTTGCGGGGAGGTCATTTGAATGTACATCCGCCGCATGAGCCAGACGCGTTGCAAGAGGTCGGGTCCCAGCAACAGGTCTTCGCGCCTCGTGGAGGAGCGTTCGATATCCACGGCGGGGAAGATGCGCCGTTCCTGCAATTTGCGCGAGAGCAATAGTTCCATATTTCCGGTGCCTTTGAACTCTTCGTAGACCACATCGTCGAGGCGGGAGCCGGTATCCACGAGGCACGTGGCGATGATGGTGAGCGAGCCGCCTTCTTCGATGTTGCGCGCCGCGCCGAAGAACCGCTTGGGCGGGTACAACGCGGAAGGATCCATGCCGCCGGAGAGGGTGCGTCCGCTGGGGTTGACGACCAGATTGTAAGCGCGGGCGAGGCGGGTGATCGAGTCCATCAAGATTACCACGTGGCGTCCGATCTCCACGAGGCGCTTAGCGCGCTCTAAGGCGAGTTCCGCCGTACGCACGTGGGAAGTGACCGGCTCGTCGAACGTCGACGCAACCACCTCGGCATCCACCGAGCGGTCCATGTCGGTTACTTCTTCGGGGCGTTCACCGATCAAGGCGACCAGCAAATGCACATCCGGGTATTTGGTTGAGATCGAATTCGCGATCTGTTTGAGGATGGTTGTTTTTCCCGCCTTGGGTGGGGAAACGATCAGCCCGCGCTGACCCCGCCCGATGGGGGCGATCAGGTTGATCAGGCGCGGAGCGAGGGTATCGTGGTCGGTTTCGAGATCAAATCGTTTGTCGGGGAAGATCGGGGTGAGGTTTTCAAACACTGTTCTTCGAGAGGCTTCTTCGGGGTCGAGCCCGTTAATGGATTCCACCTTGAGGAGTCCGAAATGCCGCTCACTTTCACGCGGCGGGCGTACCTGCCCAATGACGAGGTCGCCTGCCCTGAGATCGTGCCTGCGCAATTGCGCTTGTGACACGTACACATCCTGGTCGCTGATGCGGTAGTTCGTGGCTCGCAGAAAGCCGATGCCTTCGCTCATGATCTCCAGGATGCCGCCTCGCAGTTCGATGCCCTCCTTCTGCGCTTCCGCCTCGCGGATCATCATGGCAAGGGTCTCTTTTTTCAGGCGGTTGGAGTTGGGAATATTCAGCGATTTTCCCAAGGCGCGCAATTTGGAGAGGGGTTCATTTTCAAGTTCAAGTATCTTCATGGTTCATTTCTCTGGGTGGGATTTTGTGGAAAAGGAAACGCCGCCAGCGCGCCAAGGGAATGGCGCGGGTGGGGAGTCTCCCTTAATTTTTTCGTAAGTGTGGGTTTACTATCAAGTGGTTGCCGGGCGTGCCACCCATGCAGGTTGAATAACCCGACATTTAGATGACACAATGTGTATGCTGTGAAATAACTGGGGAAGTGTTGCGATTATAGCACGGTACACCGGGCAAGGCAAGCGTTAATGTTACTTTTCGAGACGGACTTTCAGGTTTGTGAGCACTGCCCGCTGGCTTCGATTGGCTTCGTTGTACACAAAACTTTCGATCAACCGGTTAACCTTTTCGAATTCGACCCTTTGGACCAGATGGGTTTTGCCGTTTTCCACCTCATGGAATTCATAATGGAAAGCGAGTCGGATCCCCAGTTTGCCATAAAGGCGAATGGTCAACTCGCGTTTGGGGCGGGTAAGATGGATAACTAGGTAGATGCGGCTCCGAAAAATGGGCAACCCCGCCCAGCGGTAGGTCTCCACGGTGTAAAACGGACGCAGGAGGATGCCCGTCGCATCGGTATGCTCCTTCATCACGTCGAGGGTGGTCAACCGCGGGCGAAGCCCGATCATGTTGAGCGGTTCAGCCAGCTGGTCGTACACCTCATTCCGCGGGCGGTCGATGAAGATGTTCAGCTCGAACGAATGCATGCCCCAATTTTAACCATGATTGGTGGATTGACAAGTGCGCGATATTGCAATGTTATAATCGTCCAAAATGAATTTCCGAGGTATGGATGATTAACCCAATAATTTACTCGTTTGGCAATTTTTCGCTCCACTGGTACGGTGTGATCGTGATGGCTGGCGTGATCGTCGGCTCACTGATCGCCGAACGCGAATTGATCCGTCGCGGTGGGAATGGGGATACGATCTGGGATGTACTGGTGGGCTGGACCGATATCGGACGGAAGATGAAATTTCCCTTCGGGACGTTCCAGTTCGGCTTGCCGCTGGGCGTCCTTCCGGTCGGCATCATCGGCGCGCGATTGTGGTACGTGATGAATGCAACACTCGGCGGAAACAGGCTATACGTCGAAAACCCATCCGAGATCCTGAGAGTTTGGAATGGCGGACTACACATCTTTGGCGGTTTTCTCTTCGGCGCCATTTCAATGCTCCTGCTGTTGAAAAAGTACAAGGTCGATGTGTGGATGGTGTTGGATTCGATCGGTCCTGCCCTGCTCATTGGTCAGGGCATTGGGCGGTTGGGGAATTTCATCAACCAGGAGTTGTACGGTCCGCCCACAACCCAGCCGTGGGGGTTAAAAATTTCGCCGGAATATTCCTATCAGGTCCCGTTGGAAATGCAGGGAAAATCCAGCGCTGAAGTATTGAGTTACCTCGAGACCACGCGCTTCCATCCGACATTTGCCTATGAGATGCTCTGGAACTTCGCCGCGGCAGGACTCCTGTTATGGCTGTCTCGCCGGTATGAAAAGGACCTCAAGCCTGGAACCCTGTTCGCCGGCTGGTTGCTCCTCGCCGGCATCGGGCGCACCTGGATCGAGTTGTTTCGCCCCGACCAGCCAAAGATCGGCGAAACGGAGATCAGTTACTCCATGGTGATCGCCGCGTTGATGGCAATCGGCGGCGCGATCGTGCTGATGGCGCGTTATAAAGCGATCAACTTGAAAGTTGCAGAACATTGGGAAGAGGAATATCAATCGGCGGGTGGGGCTGTTCCGGTGATGACGCCAGCCGCCCCTGTAAAAAAATCTGCCGGCGTGAAACCGACAGGCAAACCCGCCAGGAAAACCAAAGCAAAAACAAAAACAGCGGCGAGCAAACCCAACAAGCCCGCTTCGCGCTCCGCGAAGTAAACGATCAGGTCAGGCAAAATTGCCTGACCTGTGTTTTTATTCGACCGAGTTGACGGTGACGAACTGTGAACGCGCGCTGACGGTTTCCTCTTCGCGTTTGTCGAAGCCGAACCGTTCGAAGATGTCGGCGTACATTTCGACGATCCTTTCGCGGGTAAACCCCATTTCTTCGTAGGAATAGGTATGGTCACTGCGATGGGCAAGCGTATCTTTGACGGCTTCGTCCACAATCTTGTCCAAGCCCGGTTTATCGGGGTAGCCGAACTGCTCGTAGAAACCGCGGATCACCTGCTCAGGGCGTTGGATCAAATCGTCGTAGTTGAGGATCAAATGCCTCGGGGCGGGATGCGAGTCGAGATATTCCAAAGGATGGCGATACCAGTGTTGTGTCAAGTCAGTGATCTCATCCAGGTATTGATATTTTTCGAATCCGCCTGTGAACACGCCGCGCGAGTAGTTGATCCACGAGATGGTGGAGGGAAGCATGTCGAGCGGGTTGCGGGCGAGGTAAATGATGCGGGCGTCGGGGAAGATTTCGGCGAGGGTTTCGATCTTGGCGCTGAAAGCAGGCGCTTTTGCCACGTAATATTTTTTACCCGTCGCGTATATGTGCCGTTGCAACATGGATTTGTAAAATGCCATGATCCTGCGCTTGTGTTCCGGCGCGAGTGCCTCGTCGAAATGCTGGTAATTCGGGTACTCATCCATGAACGGGAAGAGGAACGTGACCCAGAACGAATCCCAAGCGTGCATGAGGATGTTCTCGTCCTCTTCGGGTTGGAAGAACGATATGGGATGGATTTTGATCTGCCCGAGGGTGCGGCGGTCGAAGGCATAGAGGGCGCGGTGCAAATGCCCGCCAAGTTTTTTATCGATGCGCGAAACGAATTGTGTAAATTTCTTTTGAACTACAGACGGGGTCAGGTAAATATCCCACGTAGTGAGGCTGGTAAATGTGGTGGTGTCGCGGGAGAGCAGGCGGTGGAGGAAGGTGGATCCGCTTCTGAGATTGCCCAGAATAAAGAGCGGTTTCTCGACAATTTGGGTTTTGTGCCCGGGGTAGAAAATGTCATCGAGCCAGAAGCAGAACCAATGAAAGAGCGAGCCCAGGGGCCAGACCAGGTAAAACATGGTCAGGAAGATGATCCGTTTTCGGTTGAGGGGGGCGGGGGTGTCTTTCGATGCGAAGAATGATCGGTAGAACGTGCGCCAGAACAGGCGGAGGTTGTAGTGCATGGAAGCGGCGTATCCTTTGCGTAGAGCCGACTTAAGTCGGCTTTACCGTTTTACATAAAAAAAGCCCGTGAAGGGCGTCTTCTTTTGGGTATTCTATCAGGGTTTGGATATTTTGCGGGAGGGGGGAATACGATTCAGCAAGGTGTCGCAACCAATAAAGTTCTACGGCGCAACCACATTGACCCGAATATAGATTGGGTCGCCGAAGGCAAGTCCATCGGGGTCGAATGCCTGCCATGCCGATTCGAACTCGCCGTCGCTGAAGGGCGCGGTGAAAAAGATCTGAATGGTGGCTTGCGTTCCTGCGCGGGCGGGGAAGAGCAGAATTTCCTCGGGCGCGCCCAAGTCTGCGCCGCCGATGTGGATGAAGCGATATTCCGCGTTCCAATCGCATGTTCCGCTGTTTTGTACGAGCCACTGCTTGTCGATCGTCGCGCCGTAGGTGACGAAGGAATTGTCGGGCACGGTCAGGTCTTCAAGGTAAGTGAGGTCGTTCACGCAGGTTTCAAGGGCTGAGGTCGAGGCGATCGTGGGCAATGGCGTGGATTGAACAACCGCGACATTTTGGGTCGGGTTGATGATGAACGTCGGTTCAATGAGCAGGGATTGGGATGTCGGCGGGATGAACGGGGTCGGCGTGGCGGCGGGGGAACACGAGGCGAGAAAAATGCCGGGGATGAGAAGCAAAATGAAATGGGAAATGAAGCGAAGCATGTCAAAAATAAAAAGGGCGGACACGACGGTCCGCCCAGTTGGGTTTACGCTTCTTCGTCGGAGCCGCCGTCATCTTCGCCGCCGCCGATCTCGAGCGGCATGGCGATCTCGCCGCTCAGGGCTTTCTGGCGGATGATGCCGTCAATCTCAGCCAACAGGTCTGGGTTGGAGCGCAGGTACTCCTTCGCGTTTTCGCGCCCCTGACCGATGCGCACATCGCCGTAGGAGAAGAACGCGCCACGCTTCTGGACCACCTCGAACTTGGTCGCCAGATCCAGAATGTCGCCTGCGCGCGAGATGCCTTCGTTGAACATGATGTCGAACTCGGCAGTGCGGAACGGAGGCGCCACTTTGTTCTTGACCACTTTGACGCGGGTGCGGTTGCCGATAACTTCCTCGCCGACTTTGATGGCTTGGATGCGCCGCACGTCGAGACGGACGGATGCGTAGAATTTGAGGGCGTTGCCGCCAGTGGTGGTTTCGGGGTTGCCGAACATGACGCCGATCTTCGAGCGCAACTGGTTCGTGAAGACCACAGCGGTCTTGGTCTGGTTGATGGCGCCGGAAAGTTTGCGGAGCGCTTGCGACATGAGGCGGGCTTGCACACCCATGGTGGCGTCGCCCATGTCGCCTTCGATCTCGGAGCGGGGAACGAGTGCGGCAACCGAGTCTACGACGACGATATCCACGCCGCCGGAGCGGACGAGGGTTTCGGTGATCTCGAGGGCTTGTTCGCCGGTGTCGGGTTGCGAGACAAGCAGGTTGTCGATGTCCACGCCAACGCGGGCGGCGTAGACCGGGTCGAGGGCGTGTTCCATATCAATGAACGCCGCGGTGCCGCCGAGTTTTTGCACTTCGGCAATGATGTGCTGGCAGATGGTGGTTTTACCGGAGGATTCGGGTCCGTAGATCTCGATCACGCGCCCGCGGGGGATGCCGCCGACGCCGAGGGCAATATCAAGGGAGAGCGAGCCGGTGGGGAAGGTCTCGGTCTGCATGTGTTGCGCTTCGCCGAGGCGGATGATGGAACCGTCGCCGTAGCGTTTGAGGATGTCGCCGACGGCTTTATCGAGCACGGCACGCTTGGCGCCGTCCACATTGCGGTTCGCCTGCGCTTCTTCCATCGCCGCGGCTTTGGATTCTTTGGATGATTTTCGAGGGGACATATTTGTTTCTCCAATACAGTGTAAGTGTCGGGTTGTGGGTAGCCGACAGTATAGCACAGATGTTCGATACGTCAAGGTATGGGGGTGATGGTCACAGGCAGAAAATCCAATGTCGGCACGGGCGGCGGGGTGAGTTGGAATCCGTCTTTATCGGTGAACGTGAAGTAGGTCACCTGCCCCGGGAAAATTTCCACGAAGAATTGAACGTCCTTCTCCAAATAATTGATCAACACCTTATAAATCCCCGCCGGCAGGTCGCTGAGCACCAAATTCTCCTGATAGTACGGATCGCCATTGACCGCGCCTTCGGCGTACGTCAATACTTTACGCAAGGGGACTTCGGACGGTAACGGTCGCACCTCGACGGGGTACTGGTTCAGCAACTCGTCTTTTTCGCCGCTGACGCGCCCCACCAGCACGCCCCAGCCCTGCGGAGGAGCCATCCATAGTTCGGGGTTGAACGTGTTGTAAAAAGTGTTTTTCCCCAACCGGATTTCAAAATGCAAATGCGGACCGGTCGTCGCGCCGGTGTCGCCGACCAGACCGATCACATCCCCGGTCTCCACGCGCTGACCTTCCACCGCGAGGATCGCGCTCATGTGGGCGTAAATGGTAAACAGCGATTGTTCCTTGTAACCGAAATCATGGCGGATGACGACCGCCTGCCCGTACGGATCAGATTCGTTGCCCGGCACCTCGGTGTACAAACCCCACCCCGCGGAGACGACCGTACCGGAACCCGCGGCGAGGATGGGCGCGCCTTCGGCGGCATCGATATCCACACCGGTGTGCACGATGTTAGGCGCGAAGAACACGCCGCCGTAGCGGTATTCCGCCAGGGGCCAGTTGACGTTATCCGCGGCGATGGGGCGGGCGAAGTAAAAATGATCGTAGGGCGAAACAGCCCAGGGAACCGGATAAAGAGGCGGACGCCATCCCGAAACCGGTTCCGCTCCGGGGGTCGGCAGGACGAACCGGAACGGCTCAATCGTCGGGTTCGGTGTCGCATCCGTTTCATCGGCAGGCTGGAGCGCCGTCCCACCGGCGATGACCGCTGTGCTGGTGGGATTCGCTGCGAGGTTCGATGGCGCGCAGGAAACTAATAATAAAACCAACAACAAAATTATGTCATTGCGAGGAGGAGCGAAGCGACGACGAAGCAATCTCCATCTTGGTAGGGAGATTGTGTCACCACGGCGCCACGGCGACGCTTGAACCGTCTTTCGGGCTTTCTCGCAATGACGAAACAAAAAATTCTTCATGGAATGATTGTCGGCGGGGTGGGCGAAAGAGTGGGCGTGTTCGAAGGCGCCGGCGTCAGGCTCGGTGTTGGGCTAAGCGAGGCGGTCAGCGTGATGCGCGGTGTGCGCGTCAGGGTGATGGTCGGCGTGAAAGTGGATGTGACCGTGGGCGTGAACGTGGGCGGGAGCAGGCGCGTGGGCGTGAGCAACACATCGGGCGGATACAGCTGAAGCAGTGCGGAGTAAAAGTCAAGCCCATCGGTGAGCGCAAATTCGGTGAAGCGCGCGCCGCGATAGAACGTCCGCCAGTTGGGGAGGGCGGGGACGCGCTCCCAGCCGTACTGGCGCGCGAGCGAAGTCACGTCCACCCAATAGCCCGGCGGGACAGGGCTGTACTTGCCGCCTTGCTCGTACACTTTTGGGTCAAGATTGTAGCGTGAGGATAAGTCCCACGGGTTGGCGTGAAGCGGTTCGCCGCGCGAACCATCCTGCGCCTGCGCGCGGATGTATAACCGCCAGTAGGTTTGCGCGCCGAAATCCTCGCGCACCGCCACCATCCAGCCGGCATTGGTCATCAACGAATTGATGGCGAAGGCTCGCCCGGTATACAACCACGATTCCTCAAACCCGGGATCAAGCGTGGCTGTGATCGGCACAAAGGCATTTTCCAAACTGGCGAGCGCATCCCAACCGGCTTCAGCGATCACACGCTCACGCAAGGCGTTGAATGCCTCGTCCACGCGATCGCTCAATTGCGGATACGGCGCTTGGACGTTGGCAAGGTCCACCAGAGTATCGCGCCCTTGGGCGCCTTCTGAAGCGGGGTTAACATTCGATGTCCACAGCGGCGCCGGTGTCAATTCTGACACTTGCTGGACGACGGATGGCAGGGGATCTGCCAGCGCGACATTCATCCACGCCAGCCCGCGCAACGGACCGGGAATAAGTTGCAACGGCTCAAGGAGTTGACCGTTCAGCGAATATTGAGCGAGATATGTTTCGTTCGGCGTGCTGAACGTGGTGAGCAATTTGCTGTCGCTTGTTCCCCAGGCGGGATAATCGCCATCCGCCAGCCAGATCGCCGGGGCATTGCGCGTCGAATCCCAGACGTAAATCCCGCTTCGCCCCACGCTTTGACTCGAAGCCGCCCATAGCAGGCGCGTCCCATCCCTCGACCAGACCGGGCGCGATTCCGCCGCGTCCGGCGTGTTACTCAAATTGGCGTAGCGCGACTCGTCCGTTTTATCGAGGTCGGCAAGGATGATCTCACCGTCCGACACGAAAACGATCTGACGTCCGCCAGGCGCCCACGCGGGCGAATGATCTGCCGTGGCGGAGGCGGTCAACTGGACCGCGTTCTGGCGCGGATCGTCCGCGGGACCGATGACGATCTCGAGATTGTCGTCGAGGTACGCCTCGAACGCGAGGAACGATCCATCCGGCGACCATGTCGGCGCGCCTTCATACTCTGGCGTGTCGGTGAGTTGGGTCACATCCCCACTGGAGGCGTCGAAGAGGTACAGGTCCCAAAATCCACTGCGGTTGGAGGCGAAGGCGATCCGTCGCCCATCCGGGCTGACCGACGGGGAAATATCATCCCAATGATCGCCGGTCAAACGCGTCAGCGGCATCCGTCCGGGCAGGTAGGCGAACAGGTGGGCATATCCATCCTCTTCGATAGACAGGATGACCATCTCCCTCGCGCCGGCAGGGATGGTCGGAGCGAAATCTGGAGTTGTCGTACTTTGAGCCGCGTTCTCAGAAGTTGGCGTTTCATTGATAGGTTGAACGCAACTGGTGAAGAGGACCAGGAAGATTGGAAGAATTAAGGTTAAGCGGGTGAAAGGTTTGGGCATGGGTTGTTGATATCCCCTTTCCGTTTGGAAAAGGGTTAGGGTGAGGGTGAATCAATTTCGCGGCGAAGAAGGAGGCGGTTTCACATCGAATGAAAAAGCGACTGGCTCCTGTGACGGACCATCGGGATAGTACAACTTCGCCTCCAGCGTGTACGGATTCTTCAACTCTTCATCGCGCAGGTGCATGGTGAATTCGAGTTTCCAACTCATCGGCTCGACGATGCTTGTGGAGGCAACTTCTACGCCACCCGAATCGCGAAGAGTTACTTCGATGTGCGGGCGTTTTTGATACGGCGTGATTTCGATATTGCATCGCACGCGGTAACCATCGGGGTACACCTCCGCCGTGAGTGACGTGATGCGCGTCTCCTCGGGGACCATGCGTTGCAAATTATCTTCGGAAAAAAAGAAATCCATAGTTTGTTAGTTTGTTAGTTGGCTAGTTTGCTGGTTGGCTGGTTGGCTGGTTGGTATGGTGTGATCGTCGGTTTTCAATCGTAAATCGAAAATCGTCAATCGTAATCTTGTGCTGAGCCTGTCGAAGCATCGTCTTATTCATCGAACAAAAACGTCGCCTCCGAATACAGCCGCACACCTTTCTTCTTCACGCGCTCGTCCACCCACTGCTTGAGATACTCGCGCTTGTATTCGATGGGCTTGCCGCTCGAAAGTTCATGCAACGGATAGTTCAAATGCAATGCGCGCGGTGAAACGGTGAACCGCGTGATCCCCGTGGGCAAAACGATCTTGCGCCCCGCCAGTTTGAGCAACGTTCGAATCTTGAAACGCGGAAAGATGATCAGCGCGGTCAGGTCCTCGTGGACTTCGCGGAACGGCTCGACCAGCGTCTGACTGGTGCGGTCGAGCGATGCGCGCGCTTTATACGTGTCCACGATGCGGTGCAGGGTGTGGATGTGATTGGAAAGGTCGGCAGGATCCTCCAGCAACAGGTATAACTTTCCATCGGGCAGGCGCACATTGACCGGTATGTACTTCGGCGCATCCACCGAGTGGTGGGTATCCACCTTCGTCACGTCCAACCCCTTGATCTTTTTCAGGTCGCCCATCAGCGACTTGGGCGGCAGGCCCCACACCACGTGGTTCCACGTTTGCAGATTCACGTTGGGGTCATCAGCGCCCACCACCTGCGCCACGATGTGCGGGAATTCCAATTCCTCCAGCGAGGTGACGCGGTTCGCCCCATCCAAAACCATGTAACGCTTCGTACCGTCCATCAACGGCATCACGATGGGCGGGTTCCGCAGAATTCCCGCCGCGCGCAACTTCTCGATCAGCGGCATGCTCCGTTGCATGTCGTGATCTTCATGCAAAATTAAACTTTCGATGGGGAGAATGTCCAGTTTGGGAAGGCTGGGAATCATCGTCGCGAAGCATACCACACAAGGTTGAGAGCCTTCAACTTACAAAAGTTTCAACGCGGTGGCAAAATCGTTTGGATGTTCCGCCCTGAACGTCATTCGCTCGTTCGTTGTGGGATGCATGATCGTTAGTGAATGCGCGTGCAATGCGGGACGTGCGATGATTTTTGATTCAGACGCGCCGTACAGGACGTCCCCCGCCAGCGGATGCCCCACCGCCGCCGCATGGACTCGCACCTGATGCGTCCGTCCCGTCTTCGGCGCCGCTTCGACCCACGAGTACGCCTGCCCTCGCCGTAGGATGTTGAAGCGCGTCTCCGACGATTTCCCGCTCCTGTCGTCAACCACGGTCCGATGTTTATGCCCCACGTTGACTCGCAGTGGATGCCGCGCAACCTTCTCCTCCCATCTTGGAATCCCCACGACAATGGCGTGGTAAATCTTTTCCACCTCGTGATTTTCAAACTGCACATTCAACGCGCGGTGACTCTCGGCATTCCGCGCAAAGACCATCACCCCGCTGGTGATTTTGTCCAAGCGATGAACAATCCAGACCTTTCCGAATTCCTCTTCAAGGATCTTCACCAAATACGGCGCGTCCTTATCCCAGCCATCTGGCAGGACAGGAATCCCCGCGGGCTTGTCGAGGACGAGGATGTGATCGTCTTGAAAAATAATTATCATGATTCGTGGGGCGGGATGACATCCCGCTATTTCAAAAATGTGCGGAATATCATTCCGCACCACGCTTCAATTTTACCTTGACGCATGGTTCGTAACCGCATATTATCCCAATTATGGACGACCCCTCTGCCAACAACCCCTTCCTCGTAGACTCGCTCAACCATCCCCTCGCTGGTCCCATCCGCAAACTGCTCACGCGCGAAGGTCGGCGTGAACTCAACCAGATCATCATTGACGATGAAGAGAATATCCTCCAAGCCCTCGATGCGGGGGTTGAAATTGAATCCGTTTATTTCTCTGGCGACGATAAAGTCTCCGAAACCCTGCGAGAGAAATTGACCGCGGGCGCGACCATCCACGAAGTGGCAAAGCGGACGACGAAAAAATTGTTCGAAAACGACAAAATTTCACGCATTTTCGCCATCGCCGAAACACCGAAGCCCACCGGGTTGGAGAAGTTGAAGACAATCTCGAAAGATGTCGTTGTGCTGGAGGATGTGAGCATCTCAGGCAACATCGGCAATATCATCCGCACCTCGCTGGCGCTGGGCGTGGGAGGGATGATCCTACTCAACATGGACCCGCTGGATATTTACGATCGCCGTCTCATCCGCGCCAGCCGCGGGTATTTGTTCTCACTCCCAGTGATGACGGCAACCACAAGCGAATTGATCGCCTACTGCAAACAAAACAACGAATCCCTGCTTGTCACCGCGGCAGACGCGGAGAAATCCGTAGGCGAGATCGGCTCGATCCCTGAACGCCTGCTGATCGTCTTCGGCAGTGAAAAGGAGGGATGCTCGCCGGAGATCGAGAACGCCGCGAGTTTGAAGGTGCGGATTCCGATCAATAAAAAAGTTGAATCATTGAACGTCTCAGCCGCGGCGGGGATCACGTTGTTCAATCGGGCGGGGTTCAATAACCCATCTTAAACTTGAACATTGAAAAGGGGTGGACACGCACGTCCGCCCCTACCGAATCTGGGGGAACTTTTTAGAATCCGTTTCGTCCATTCTCTGAAATCAACATTCGGAGAATAACATGAAAAATCTGATCCTTTCCCTTGGGTTTTTGGCAATTCTGGTTTCCGCCTGCGCCTCCGCGCCGTCCGCGGACATCACCGGCAACTGGACACTTGTCGCTTATGGAGACCCCTCGAACCCAACGCCAGCACTGCCGGACGTGGAAACCTCCATCGAATTCAAATCGGATGGCACCCTCGGCGGAAATGTCGGTTGCAACGGTTTCGGAGGTGAGTACGAAGTCAACGCCGGTACGATTGAATTTGGTCCCGTAATGATGACCGAGATGTTTTGCGAAGCCATCGCCGAGCAGGAGTCAAGCGTGGTGAACGTGTTGGTTGGTTCCGCTGGGTTCTCGCTGGAGGGAAGCACCTTGACCATCACCTCGGAGGATGGGAGCGCTGTGATCGTGTTGGCGAGGAAGTAATTCGAAGAAAGACTAACGTAGGACGAGATACGCAAAGCGTCTCGCCCTACTTCGTTTAACTGCTTGCCCCGCTGTATCGCTTGAGTCCCGCCTTCCACACTCGTGAAGCGACGAGAAAACTGATAACTCCAATGCCGATGAACATCATAATTTGATTCGCACCCAATTCGCCGCGTAGACCTTGCAAAGGAACTGTCGTTGCCACAGCGATGGGGACAAGAAACGTGACGATGATCCGCAACCACACGGGATATACTGTCGAAGGGTAGCGTCCCGCGTCGAGCAGGGCTTGCAGGATGGTCACGTTGTTGTCGAACTTGGTGAACCAGAACGTGAGGGCGATCAGGACGATCCACAAACTGTAGATGATGATCACGCCGGAGAGGGCGAGCAGGATGAAGGTCAGGATGTGAAGCGGGGTGACGGAATCCCCAGACATGTTGATACCGATCACGATCAAACCGACGGCGAGAAATAAATCCCAAATCCGCCAGACGGTGATGCGCGAGAACGTGACGAGGAACATGCTGTTGACCGGTTGCAGGATGGTATAGTCCATCGAGCCGTCACGGATGGATTGGTTGAATTTTTCGGTGTTGGGCCAGATCAGCGCGATCATCAATGTGTTGACGAGGCGGAACACGCCGAGCAGGGCGATGAGTTCACTAAAGCCCCAGCCGCCGATGGTCTCGGTGTTGCTGAAGATGATGTTGAGTGTGAGCAGTTCCCAGCCGAGCCACATCAGGTTGAGCAGGATGTTGACAATGGTATCGGCGCGATACGCCAGCGACATCTGGATGTTGACCTTGAGGAACGCGGAGAGTAATTTCAGTGTGTGCATGTCACGCCCCGACCGCCGAAAAGCGTTTGACGCCCTGCCGCCAGGCAAACAGGAACAACGTCAGCGCGACAACCAGCCAGATAACTCCCGTTACGTAGCCTTGCGTGATCTCGCTCGCGGTGAGTTTCCCCTGAATCATCTGGATCGGCAGGTACATGAACAACTGGAAGGGGAGGAAACGCGCAATGGCTTGAATCAGGTCGGGCATGAGTTTGAGCGGCACGAATTGTCCCGCGAAGACGAGGATGAGCGCGTAATAAAATTCATGGATCGAAAACATGCGCGTCGTCCAGAAGGCGAGCGAGGTGATCGTGCCCGACAATAAGAAGTTGATGAAATATCCCAGCACGATGGCGGGAAGCGCAAGCAAAATCCCGTTCAGGCTGACCGACGCAAAATCGGGTTGAAAAACGAACGCGAGCACCAGCCAGACGGGAACCAGCCACATCAGGTTCAAGGTTTTGAACGCGACATCGTTGACCAGCGTATTGGTCAGCAGGGGATGGATCGGTTTGACCAGTTCGCCGGATAGCGAGCCATCCTGAATTTTGTACCCGAAAATGTGGATGATGATGTTGCTCGTCATTTGATCCACGATCAACAAAATCATGTAGTAGGTCACAAAGTCATTGGCGGTAAAGCCGTTCACGTCGCCTTTGCTGGTGGCGATGCTGGTCCACACGGCGAGGTAGATGATGGGCGAGACCAGCCAATACAGCAAGTACATGATGAGGTTGGCGCGATACTGCCATTGCTCCGCCCAGTTCACCTGCCAGAGACGTTTGAAGATGAGGAACATGGTTACTCCAAAATCCGTTGGTTGAGTAGTCCTGAGCGAAGCGTAGCGGAGACGAAGGACGTATCGAAACCAACAGGTAACATAATTTGTGCGCTTATAGGGTGGTTTCGATACGCCCCGCGACGATCACGCGGGGCTACTCAACCACCAGGTTGCTTTGTTACTCATTAAACGCGCGCTCGATGACGTTCTCGATCGGCGGATCGGAAATGCTGATGTCCGCGATGGGGAGTTCGGCGAGCATCCGCGAGGTGACTTTGGTGACCTCTTCGGCTTTGACCTGGATGTAGGACTTCTCCGCATCTTCCGCATTTTGGACGGGTTCGCCGTAGGGAGTCAGATCGTGCCCGTTCGACCCCGCCAGCACGACGCCGATCAACTTGTACGGCGCAATGCGGCGCGAAAGATCGCCGATGCCGCCGTCGTATTTGAGTTGACCGTGATGGATGATGATGATTCGTTCGCACAACGCAGTGACGTCTGCCATGTAGTGACTCGTCAGTAAGATCGTCGCGCCTGTGCGTTTGTTGTACTCGCGCAAAAACTCGCGGATGCGCGCCTGCCCCGTAATATCCAGCCCGATGGTAGGTTCATCGAGGAACAACACTTTCGGGCGGTGCAACAACCCGACCGCAATCTCCACTTTCATCCGCTCGCCGAGCGAGAGATTGCGGACAGGCTTTTTCATCAACGGCTCGAGTTCGAGCAGTTCGTCCAGCTCTTTGTATGTCTTTTTGTATTCATCGTCGGGGATGCGGTAAATGGCTTGGTTCAGCAGATACGAATCCGCCGCGGGGATGTCCCATGACAAACGATTGCGTTGTCCCATCACGAGCGTCATCGAACGCAGGTACTCTTGCTTCAACTCCCATGGCGTAAATCCCAGCACATTCGCGGTACCGCTTGTGGGGTGAAGTAGACCCGCCAGCATTTTCAATGTGGTCGTCTTACCCGCGCCGTTCGGTCCCAAAAAGCCGACGATCTCTCCCTGCGCGATGTTGAAATTCACACCGAGCACGGCTTTTACGTCGTTGTACTTGCGTTTGAAGAAGCCGCGCACCGCCGCGCTGAATCCGCCTTCGCGTTCGGGCACTTGATAGGTCTTGCTTAATTTTTCCACGCGAATGGTGTGTGTTGTCATAAAAACAAATCGCTCCTCGATGGGAGCGATTGTAACAGAGGTATTGCGTATTTATTCGGAGAAACACAAATAAGTTTCCCGTAGTAACGACTTCAGTCGTTAATTTTCAGCCGACAAGCGACTGAAGTCGCCACTACGAAGTTAGGCAATGTGGGTTGCCTTTAATCAAACTCCGAAACGCGGTACCAAACCTCCACGTTAACGTGGATCGTCTTGCTGTGTTGAATGTCCATGCCGAGGCTGGGTTCGGGCGTGATGCCCACCGAGCGTTTCGGCGCGGCTTGCATCGCCGCGAACTGCGGATACGGCATCTCCTCGTCGAAATGATTTTCGATCAGGTCGTACACCCCGAGCAACTTCACGCCCATTGCCTTTGCCACGTTATCGGCTTTGGCTTTCGCCTTCTCGATGGCAGACATCAACGCCTTCTCTTTTGCTTCCTCCTCATTGTACTGCCAGGCGATGCGTTCGAGTGCCGCGTTCTTCTGGGATGAGATGGCATCCAGGACCTCTGCCAGCCCATCCAGGTTTTCGCATTTGACTTTCAGCCGATACGTCGCGCTGGAGGATTTGAGTAAGGCACCGCTCGACGTCTCGATGTGGACGCCCTGCAACTGGATCGCTTCGGGACTCACCCCGATGCTGGTCAGCGCTTCGACGAGTTGATTCACCTCTTTGGCTTTCTTCATCGCCGCGTCCCCGCTGACCAGCGACGAACCTTTGACGGTCACGTACAAATCCGCGTGCGAGGCGCGGATCTCCTCCTTGTGCGAGGCGGATACTTTGATGGTGTCGGGTTTGGATTCCATGGGGGTTCTCTTTCACTCAAACACAGCTTTGGCTTTATATTTATTTATGGGATTGGGGTCGTTTCAAGTGGGATTTGCGGGGCAATAATCAAAGGGTAGCCTCCTCTTTCATTTAGGTCTCGCAAGGTTTTTTGCCGCAAAGGTGTGTATTGGACATCTAGAGTGCTTTCCGCATACTGTAAATACAATATGCCGTTTTGGACATCACCATCGTCAAACGCCATTTTCGCTTTTACATACCAATATACCCCATTACCATACCAAGAATAATTATCCCCTGTTGCAAGATCCTGAAGAGCTAATTCTTTCTCGCCGATTTCGTAAAAGATTGCCGCCCGAATGAAATAGCGCCATCCCCCGCCTTGTGGATTTGAATTTATCATACGATTCAGTATATCAAGGGATTTGTCATACTCTTCCATCTGATAATAGATCTCCGCCATCAAACCCGACTTACACGTTAGCACCGGATCATCGCATTGAATCTGTTGGGCGATTTCAAGAGCTAATTCCAGATTGCCAAGACAAATGTTAGCTTCGGTCAGATAAATATAATACGTGCTCATGATGGAATCTTGCGGGTTCGTTTGGTTTACCAAGGTTTGTGTTTCAGCCAACCCTTCCTCACAGTGATTGGATTCGATTAAATTGCGGGCATGGTGTCGGTAGACATAGGAATATTCGGGACTGACGCCAAGTTCTATTGCTTTTTCGGCATTATCATTTGCGAGTTCATAGAGGGCAAATTTACTAGCCGAGTCGGTTGGCAATTCTGCCAAAGCACGAAGAACAAGATTCCTGTTTACATAATTATCTCCGTTTTCAGGTTGAAGTTCTATCATTTTGTCGATATCAAGCAACGAATTGACGTAATAACTCTGTTGTTGCAAATAATCATTTGACCGGCTGTTGCCATAAGCGGTTGATCGGAGGCGATAAGCTTCCAAGCTAGTTGGAGCGCTAGCAACAACTTCGTTCAACACTAGAATGGCATCATTGAACCTGCCCTGATTAATCATATCTTGCGCGTCGGCAAGTTGCTGACTGATTTTGGCTTCCTTTTGGTTGCGAAAGTATGAAGTTGCCAAGGGTACCAGAATTAGGATGAGAAGTATAAACATGGCAAGCGATGCCTTGTTTAATTTTCTCGACTGAGGTGTGCTCGATTTGTTCTGCTCTTCCATGTGTTTTTTCCTTGGTGAAAATTAATGATTGCTTGAAGGTTCACGTCACCATCAACTTTTGCGTCGGATATTTCTCATGGCGTTTCTCATCCATCACTCGGCGGAGCCGGTCGAAGCCTTCGCGGAGGTCGGTGAAGGAGAGATATAACGGCGCGAAGCCGAGACGGAGGTTATCCGGTGCGCGGAAGTCGGGGATGACGTTCATCTCTTCGATGAGGGCGCGGTTGATGCGGTAGCCTTCGGGGTGGCGGATGGAGATGTGCGAGCCACGTATGGATGAGTCACGCGGGGAGCCGAGGGTAAAGCCGAAAGGGGCGAGCCAACTGTCCGTCAGGTAGGAAGCGTAGTCCGTCATCAAAATGGATTTGGCGCGGATGGCGTCCATGCCCGCTTGCAAAGTCGGTTCGAGGGCGGCTTCCATCGTGAGTAGCGAGATCATCGGTTGTGTGCCGACAAGGAATCTTTGCGCGCCGGGCGCGGGTTCATAGTCGAGACCGAAGTCGAAGGGTCTGTTTTGCCCCCACCAGCCCCAGACGGGCGAGGATAATTTTTCTTGAATTTTTTTGTTGACGTAGAGGAACGCGGGCGCGCCGGGACCGCCGTTGAGGTATTTGTACGTGCATCCGATGGCGAGGTCGGCGTTGCATGCGTCGAGATGGACGGGGATTGAACCGACGGAGTGAGATAAATCCCAGAGTACGAGCGCGCCTTTGCTGTGCGCGAGTTCGGTGATGAGTTGCATGTCATAGATGTAGCCACTTTTGAAAACAACATGTGAGAATGTGACGAGGGCGGTGTCTTCGTTGATGGCGGATTCGAGGGCGGCGAGGTCGGGGGTGAGGTCGTTGTCGAGGGAGGGGATGCGGAGGATTTCGTGGTCTCGATACGACGGCGGAAGAACGCCGCCGTCTACTCGACCACCAGATGAAAGTAAATTTTGTATGCCTTGAAGAATATAGAGATCGGATGGGAAGTTGAACGTGTCGGTGATGATGCGTTTGCGATTTGGTTGCAGGGTGAGCGCGGCGGCGGCGAGTTTGAAGAGGTTGATGGATACCGTGTCGGTGACGAGGGTCTGCCCGGGCGCGGCGCCGATGAGCGTGCCGATCTTGTCGCCGACGCGCGACGGCGCGTCCCACCAGCCTTTGTTCCAGCCGCGGATTAAATCTTTGCCCCATTGTTCATCCACGATCTGGCGTGATCTTTCCTGCGCGACTTTCGGCATCATGCCGAGCGAGTTGCCGTCGAAGTAGATCAGGTTGGGGTCGGCGAGGACGAATTGCTCGCGGTATGAGGCGAGAGGGTCTTGGGAATCGAGTTGCTGGGCGAAGGAGAGGGCGGTGTTAAATGTTGTCATGATTTTAGCCACTGATTACACGGATTGTCACGGATTTTTTAAATAGGTTTACTTGATGACTCTGCGGTGTTCGAGCGAGCCTGTGCCGAAATTGAGCAGGAGGGCGAGGCGGAGACCTGTAGCAGAAAGATAATGCATGGCTTGAGCCTGATGGCTGGCGTTGAGCTTGGAAATAGCTTTTATCTCAACAACAAATTTTCCGTCAACAACGAGATCCGCCTCATAAATGCCGATTTCAACATCCTTGTATCTTACCGGTAATTTTACTTTGCGCTCAAATAGAATTCCGCGCAGTGCTAATTCTCTTTCCAGCGCGGCTTGGTACACGGCTTCGAGAAAACCAGACCCAAGAATTTTGTGAACTTCCATTGCAGCGCCAATCACGGCGAACGTCAACTCTTTGTAAATCAGTTCCACCAAAGAGCCTCCAAAAATTAAACCAATCTGTGCTAATCCGTGAAATCCGTGGCTAGGGTTTTCGTTCTATCTTGCTCATCGCATATTCGGCGAGCGCGGTGATGGTGAGAGAGGGGTTGACGCCGGGGTTGGCAGGCATGACGGAGCCGTCCACGACGTAGAGGCTGGGGTAGTTGAAGACTTCAAAATTCAAATCAATCACGCCGTCTTCTGCGCTTTTTCCGAACGGCACGCCGCCCATGAGGTGCGCGGTGGTGGGGAAGTTGAACAAGCTGTCGGTGAACGCGGCGGCGGGGATGCCGTCCATTTTTTCGGCGAAGGCGCGGGTGATGTCGTTGGCGAGCGCGAGGCTGTCGGCGCTGTGTTCCTTTTCATTGCGGATGACCAGTCCCTGCCTGCCAAAGGTGAAGAAACTTCGACCCAAGCGGATGCGCGTGAGGTTTTCCTCGGTCTGCATGACGAGCAGGATCGTACTGTAGCGCGCCCAATGCGCAAAAAATTTCGAGTAGAAAAAATCCCACAGGTTGCGGAGGATCGCCCCGAACGTTTTGACGAACCGCATGGGGACGCTGTGCGCGCCTTCGATCAGCGGCGCAGTCATGATGCGGATGAAGTTCTGCCCATCCGCATAGCGGACGGGTTCGACGCGTGTCACCTCGTCGGCGCTGAAGATGGAAGTGATGGCGATGCCCTTGGAATAATCCACGTCTCGTTGGCGGGCGGTGACGCCGAGGATGTTCTCGCTGTTGGTGCGCACGCGATTGCCGAGTTGCGCTGAAATTTTATTCAGCGATTTGGTTTTGTCGCGGCAGCGGAATAAAAGTTCGAGCGTGCCGAGCGTCCCTGCCGAGACGATGACGTTGCGGGCGCGTACGCTTCGTTGAGGCTTGTAGAGGAACGAGGTGGAGGAGGAGAAAACGATCTCATACCGCGCGCCAGCCTCCCCGTCGGGATGAAGCGGTTTGATATCCCGCGCTTTAACTTCGGGGATGACCGTCGCCCCGTACTTTTCCGCGAAGTACAGATAATTTTTCATCAACGTATTTTTTGCGCCGAAGCGACAGCCGACCATGCACCCGCCGCAGAAATTACAGCCCGTGCGCTCGGGTCCTTCGCCGTGGAAATATGGATCGGCGACTTTGACATTTTCCTCCCCGAAGAAAACGCCGACCGGAAGCGGCTGGAAGGTATGACCATAGCCCAGCGCCTCGGCGATCTCTTTGGAAATTTCATCGGGACGGAAGAGGCGCGGGTTGCGCGTGACGCCGAGCATTTTGCGCGCCGTGATGTAATGCGGCTGGAGTTCGGTCTTCCAATCGTTGAGGTCACTCCACGACGGCGCGGCGAAGAGGCGGTCATCAGGCTCGATGAGCACGTTGCCGTAGGTGAGACTCCCGCCGCCCACGCCGCTCCCGTGCAGGGCGAGCAGTCCGTTCATGAAGGTCATTTCGAAGAAGCCGTGAAAACGCAGGGCGGGGAGCCAGAGATATTTGCGGAGATTCCAATTGGTTTTGGGAAAATCCTTATCTTCGAATCGCTTGCCGCGTTCGAGCACGAGCACGGAGTAGCCTTTTTCAGCGAGCCGCATGGCAGAGACGGAGCCGCCGAAGCCCGAACCGATGATGACATAGTCGTACACATTTTGGAGTGGGGAGATCATGCGCTCGATTATATCAACGCTGATGAACTCGCTGGTTGTATAATCCTCATCATGGAATTCAACCTGACCACCCCCGCGCTGTTATTCCCGACCATCTCGCTGTTGATGCTGGCGTACACCAACCGCTTTTTGACGCTTGCCACGATCGTCCGCAATTTGTACGACCGCTATAAATCGAACCACGACGAGAGTCTGCTCGGTCAGATCGACAACCTGCGGTACCGGGTGTATCTGATCCGCAACATGCAGATCTTCGGCGTGCTCAGCCTGTTGTTCTGCGTCGTGAGCATGTTCGCCCTGTTCGCAGGCTGGATTTTCACCGGGCAATGGAGTTTCGCGATTGCGCTCGTGTTGATGATCGTCTCGCTGGGCATTTCCCTGCGGGAGTTGCAAATCTCCGTCGGCGCGCTGGACTTGTTGTTGACGGATTTGGAAGAGCAGGAGAAAGGAGATTGAAGCATGAAAACCAAAAAGCCTTTTCCCGACACGGTTCTCGAAAGCATCCACAAGGAAAGGATTCTCGGCATCCGCGCGGGGACGGACTCGCCGCATCGCGTCATCGGCGTTTGGGCTGTCGTCGTGGATAGACGCGTCTTCGTCCGTTCGTATCAACTGAAGCCGGGCGGCTGGTGGCAGACGTTGGTCAAAGACCCGTATGGCGAAATCTTTGTTGCGCGGCGCAAACGCGGAATTAAAATCCGCGCGGTGCCGGTGAAAAGTGAAAAGATGAAGGAAGCGGTCAGCGCGGCGTATCGTGAGAAGTACAATACACCGGGATCGGTTGGCTATGTGGCGGAGATGTCGCGCAGTCCGTCGAAGGATGCGACGCTGGAGTTGGTGGCAATATAAAAAACCGCAGGTGATCAGTCTGCGGTTTTGAATGGTCGAGCAGGTAACCTACCGAGAAAATTCACAGTTCGAATACAGGGGGTAAGCATTGAACAGCACCCCGTCCGCGGATGGGATGGAATCGCCTCCGGCAGAAATGAGTTCAGGCGATACCACGGTCACGAAATAGAAGTAATCCTCTTCAACGAAGATATATGTGAATTCGATCATATATCCGCCGTTATTTCCGGGTCCAAGGATAAGGGTGACCTCCAAAATATCGTCTTCCAAATATTCGACACTCTCCACCGATTTCAAGGAGGATGATCGGGCGGGTTGCAATAATTCCACGAAGATCCTGTTGAGACCTTCTTCCTTCGTCCCGGGTTCATCCAGGAGGGTTTTTACTTCGTCGGGCAAGTGTGAATAACTGAAATACTCGACATAGTATTGATCCCCGGCTAAATTTTGCGCAAAGAACCCGCCGCCGTTCCAGCCGCTTTCAATGGGGTAGTCCGTGACCATGCTATACCCCAGAGTGGGTTCGAACATGAAAGTAAGCATCAGGTTGAGCCGGCACGAGAAGTTCCCCTCGGCTGACACGTACTCCACGCAATCGAAGGTTCCGCGCGTTACATCCACCTCCTGGCCTTCTCCACAAGAGGTAATCGGCGTAGGCGTAAAGGTCGGGGGTGGGGTGTTTGTCGGTTCGGGTGTTTGAGTCTGCGTTGCCGTTGGCGTGGGCTCGCCAGTCTGGGTTTGTGCCTGCGCCTCCGCGGCGGTCGCGGTGATCTGCTCTGCGGACGGCCCGCACGCAGTGATCAGAGTGGCAATCAGAATAAACGGTATGAGTTTCATGGCAATCTCCTTATGTGTTTACCTCTCCTGCTCAGGAAAGGTCACCTTGAGAATGCCACTTTTGAACTGCCAAATCCAGATAAGCAACTGCCAAAAAATGCCAATCTGACAAAACACGATGTCCGCGCCCGCATTCACGCATGAGAATAAATCTACATGCTAAATTTACGACGCCGACGAAATCAGCTGAACCGTAAGGAGTCCGCTTTAGCGGACTTTGTACATTAGCCCGACGGTTTACCGTCGGGCGATGTGTTGCAAGGCAAGGTTATAATCAGCCCGATGTTCGACTTCACCATCGCCTCCAAAAACAACCGCGCCCGCACGGGGATATTCTCCACCCCACACGGCGACCTCGCCACACCGGTCTTCGCGCCGGTTGGCACGCAAGCCACCGTCAAAACCCTCACGCCTGAGCATCTCAAGGAGATCAACGCCTCGCTCGTGTTGAGCAACACCTATCATCTTTACCTGCGTCCCGGTGACGAACTCGTGCGCGACATGGGCGGCTTGCACAATTTCATGCAGTGGCACCGTCCCATGCTCACCGACTCGGGCGGTTTTCAAGTCTTCTCGCTGGCGCAGACCCGCAAGATCGACGACGACGGCGTGACCTTCAAGAGTCATATTGACGGTTCAACACATCGCTTCACGCCCGAGAAAGCGATTGCCATTCAAGAAAACCTCGGCGCGGACATCATCATGGCGTTCGACGAATGTTCCGACCCCAACGACCACGCCTACAGCAAACTCGCCATGCAGCGGACTCATCGCTGGGCGGAACGCTCCCTCCAAGCGCAGACGCGCGCCGACCAGGCGTTATTCGGGATCGTGCAAGGCGGCGTTCAAGCGGACCTTCGGGCTGAGTCCGCCAACTTCATCGCTTCGCTCGGCACCCCCGGCATCGCCATCGGCGGACTCTCCGTAGGCGAGACCAAACAGCAAATGCACGACATGCTCGATGTGGTCGTTCCGCTCCTGCCCGAAAACAAACCGCGCTACTTGATGGGCGTCGGCACACCCGAAGACCTGATCAACGGCGTGGCGCGCGGCATTGACATCTTCGATTGCGTCCTGCCGACTCGCCTTGCCCGCCACAACTCCGCGTTTGCCCTCGAAGGACGTCTCAACCTGATGAACGCGACCTTTGCCCGCGACGAACGCCCCATTGATGAAACCTGCGATTGCTACGCCTGCAAGACTTTCACGCGGGCATACATCCGTCACTTGATCGTGGCTAAGGAATTGCTGGCAGGGACGTTGTTATCCATCCACAATTTGCGGGCGTTGATACGGTTGATGGAGCAGATCAGAATCTACATTGTAGATGGAACTTTTGAATCACGTGTTCCAGAGTTGTTGAGTCAATGGAATAACAATGCAAAACGCAAACAAACAATTCAAGGAACACCATGACTCTCATTGAAGCATTCATTCTAGGGATTGTTCAAGGATTAACTGAATTTATTCCTGTCTCAAG
>CAZGSB010000002.1:0-130813 GCA_964528275.1 uncultured Anaerolinea sp.
TGTGCATTGACTTCGCGCGCGGCGCGTTGAATCATGAAGACGCCAACTCCTCGGAGTTTGATCGCGGGTCGGAATACCCCGTCATCGACTTGATGCTCGACCAACGCGCCATCACCGACATGGGCGGGACGATGCGCCTCGGTCTCTACCCGTGCGACCTGCAACCCAACTCGAAGGCCGCCGCATCGTACGGCGAATCCCGCGTGGATGAACGCCACCGCCACCGCTTCGAGTTCAACAACGCCCACCGCGAGGAGTTCGAACAAGGCGGGATGATTTTCTCTGGTTTGTCACCCGATGGAAAGTTGGTCGAGATCGCCGAAATCAAGGACCACCCGTTCATGGTAGGCAGTCAGTTCCACCCGGAATTTCTGTCGCGCCCGATGAAGCCGCATCCGTTGTTTGTGGGGTTTGTCAAAGCGGCGAAGAACGGGATGAAGTAAACCGTAATTGGTAATTGGTAATCAAAACGACTTCCGAATTTGGAAGTCGTTTTGATTCTGGGTTATTTCTTTTTCTTTGAAACTTTTTTACTCGTCGGTGTCCTTGAGGAAACCACACGCGCCGCGACTGCGACAGGCACGGGTTCGGCAACATACGCATCGCGCAAATTGACGGGTTTTGCAGATTTTTGCCGCACGCGCAGGTTCAACACCTCCACGAGGACGGAGAATCCCATGGCAAAGTAGATGTATCCCTTCGGGATATGCAGGTGGAAGCCTTCGACGATCAGGGTGAAACCGATCAGCAACAGGAAACTCAAGGCGAGAATCTTGATCGTCGGGTGCTCCTCGACGAATTTACCGAGCGGCGTCGCCACGAAGATCATCGTCAACGCGGCGATGACGACGGCGGCGATCATGATCGGAAGTTCATCCACCATACCCACGGCGGTGATGACCGAATCGAGCGAGAAGACGATATCGAGCAACATGATCTGGAAGATGACGCTCCAGAACGACGCCTGCACTTTCGCGGACGCATGCCCTTCCACGCCTTCGAGTTTGTCGTGAATTTCATGCGTGGCTTTGTAGATCAAAAACACGCCGCCCGCCAGCAGGATGAGGTCGCGCCCCGACAGCGAGAAACCAAGCAGGTTCACAAGAGGATCTTCCAGTTTGATGATCCACGAAAGCGAGAATAAAAGCAGCAATCGCGTGATCACGGCGAGCAGGATGCCCGTTGTTCGCGCACGCTGTTGGTCCTGCGCCGGCAGTTTACCGGCGAGGATCGAAATAAAGATCACATTGTCCACACCGAGGACGAGTTCGAGCACCACCAGGGTGATGAACGCGATCCAGGTTTCAGGTTGAGTCAGCCATTCCATACAAAAATCTCCTAGTTTTGATTGCGGCAAAGTATACCCGAACACGAAAACGATTTGAAGTTGAAATTTACAGGGCGCAACAATCTGGGATAAAATATCAGGCAACAATGACTTTCGACCCCTCCCTGCTCAGCAGTCTCATCCTCGTGCTCACCGGCTTCGGCGCCGCCTTCATCGCCGCGCTGTGGATCGCGCTCGTCATCTGGACGAACCGCGACATCCGCACCCGCGCGCGCGACCCGCTCGTGCAGACGCTCGCCACGCTTCTCGTCGCCGTGTTGAGCCTGCCCGGCGTTCTCGTATATTTGATCCTCCGCCCCCAGAAGACGCTGGAGGAGGATTACCAAAAGACCCTGGAGGAGGAAGCGTTATTGCAGGCACTCGAAGACCTGCCCCTCTGCCCCGGTTGCGAACGCCGCGTCAAGGACGATTGGCAGGTCTGCCCGAACTGCCACACGAAATTGAAAAAGAACTGCGAGAACTGCAACAAGTTGATGGAACTGCCGTGGAATATCTGTCCCTTCTGCGGGACTCCCGCCGCCGGCACGCGGCGCGACGCGGCAAGCCTCGATGAAGCACTGCGCGTGCTGAAATTGGATGAGGATGCGGGGGAGATCAAAGCGGAGGGTTAACGAGATCTACCCAACCGGTGTTGCATAAAAACTCGCTCAGCAAATTGAGCGGGTTTTTATTTTCAATTTCAAAACACAATACCTAAGTCTCTTCCCGCCTCACCACCAGCAAGGTCAGATCGTCGGCGGGGGGCACATCCTGGACAAAATCGAGCAGGGATTTTTCCACCACGTCGATCAACTCGGAGGCGGAAGAACATTGATTCGAGAGAAGCGCTTCATTGAGGCGCGCTTCGCCATAGAACTCGTTAGCGTTGTCGAACGATTCCGTCAAGCCGTCCGTGTAGAAAAGCAGGTTATCCCCCGGCGCGAGGTGGATCGTCCGTTGCTCCACGCCATGCGCCGTGGAGACGCCGAGGGCGATCGCCGTGCGGGTGAGCTTTTCGATCGAGCCGTCATGTTTCACCCAGATCGGAGGGTTATGCCCCGCGTTGACGTACGTCAGCGAGTGGTTCCCGGTATCCAGCACGGCATACACGGCGGTGACGAACATCCCCTGACGTGTGTCGGGGATGAGCAATTCGTTCACGCGGCGCAACGCCTCGGCAGGCGATTCGGTTTCGACCACGGCGGCGCGCACGAGCGTCCGCGTGAGCGCCATGAAGAGCGCGGCGGGCACACCTTTGTCCGCCACATCGGCGATGAACAAGCCGATCTTCCCGTTGGGCAGGTCGAACACATCGTAGAAGTCGCCGCCCACCTGCCGCGCCGTCTTCCAGCGCGCGGCGAAGTCCCAGCCGTCCACGCGGGGGAGCGATTCGGGGAGGAAGGTCTGCTGAATTTGGCGAGCCAGTTGCACTTCGGTTTCGAGGCGTTCGCGCACCACCATCTCGCGCTGCAACAGGTCGTTTTGAATCGCCAGCGCCGCCTGTTGCGCGATGCCCGTGATAATCTCCAGCCGCCGCGCGCGGAAGCGCAATCCGCCAGCCGCCTCTTCGATCAACATGACGCCGTACAGCGCGTCTTTGACAGCGATGGGCACGGCGAACAGCAAGGCATTGGGGTTGCCGAGGTTCGTCTCCTGCGACGGGTCGGCTGACAACCACGCCTTCAAGCCTCCCGGCGCTTCGAGTGGGCAAGCCAGCATCCCCGTGACGCCGCGGCACGCATCGAGGAAGGCGAATTCGCCGACAGGGAAAGACCGCTCCCGGAACAGCAGGTCATCGTCGGGATTCAATCCATAATTTTGCGAAGGGGTGAATTGCTCCGCGCCCGCATCCCATTGGTAGAGCGCGGCGCGTTCGACGCCGATGAGGATCGGCATGATGCGGATGATCGTGCCGAGGATTTCATCGAGGTCGTTGAGGCTGACGATGGCTTGCGCCACCTGCAACAACGCCGCGGAAGCGTACGCCTGTTCCTGCGCGATATCGTACAGCCGGGTGTTTTCGATGGCAACGGCGGCATAACTGGCGAAGGTGGTGACGATCGCCTGCGCTTCGCGCCCATACCTGCCCGGCGCGTGATGCGCCAGGGTGATGACGCCAAAGGGTTGGTCGCCCACGCGCAACGGTGCCGCCAGCGCGGAATAATTCGAGTCGAAACCCGACACCAGCCCGGAGATCCAGACCGGGTCGGTGGGTTTGCGAATCTCCGCGTGTTCCGAGGTAACGGCTTTCATCAACACCTCGTATGCCTCGGGTGAATCATACAATGCGGATTCCAGCACGTTCTCGTCGCTATTGTGGCTTGCCGCAAGATATAACTGGTCATCCTCGAGAAGCCAGATCGCGGAAACGTCCACCGGCAGGTTGCGCTCCAATTCGGAGAGGATGACCTCCAGCACATCGTCCACATCTTCGTCTGCTGAGATCAAGCCAGCCACTTCCCGCAGGCTGTCTGCCACGCGCCGCCGCCATTGTTCCGAACGGTACAAGGCGGCATTATGAATGGCGACGGCAATATGATCCGCCACCGCTTCGAAGAGGAAGCGGTTTTCTGCATTGAAGGCGTGGTAGCGGTCCGACTGGATATCGAGCAAACCGACGACTTCGCCATCGTACAATAACGGCACGCAGATTTCGGATTTAGAGTTCTCCGGCGGTAATGGCGAGGGGACATACCGTTTATCCTTGCGAACATCGTTGGCGACCACCGTTTTTCCCTCCCGCGCCACCCAGGGAATAATGCCCAGCGGGTCGTCCATGGGAATGGTGAACCCCGCCGACCCGGCGTCTCGTTCGCCACTCCCCGCCTGATATTCGATGATGCGGCGGTTGCGATGCACGGTAAACAAATACACATGCGGGAATTTGAACCGTTCGTGGATCAACTCTGACACGTTTTTCATGAGCGTATTCAGTTCGAGGGAGGCACTCGCGCTTTTCCCCACATCGGCGATCAGGGAGAGATGGTCTGAATGACGGCGGAGGTCGCGATAGAGCCGCGCGCTTTCGATGGCGCGAGCGATCGTGTCGGCCAGCGCGTTGAGGATCAGCAGGTCGTTGGAGTGGAAGGCATTCGCCTGGTCGCTTTGCACATCCAGCACGCCCAGCACGCGCCCCTCGGTCTTCAATGGGATGACCACCTCCGACCGTGTCGACGGCAGGGCAGCGATGAAGCGATAGCGCGCATCCTTTTTCACGTTTGGGACGACGATCCGTTCCCCTTCCGCCGCGGCTTGCCCAATCAACCCCTGCCCGATCTTCACCTCCAGCGCCACCTTCACTTTCGCCTTGCCTTTGTGCTGAGCCATGGCGCTCGAACGAAAGCGCAGGTTGGCTGACCCCTCCCGGACCGTGAAGATGGCTACGTAGTAAAAACGAAAAGTTTCCTGGATGAGCTGTGTGACCCGTTCCGAAAGTTCATCGAGGTCCAGCACATTGGCGATCTGCGCGCTCACCTGGCTGACCAGGTCGAGTTGGTTCAAGCGAAACTGCTCGACGGTGATGCGGTGCGAGGCGGTCAACCCGACTGAAATAACGCCAGCCAACCCTTCCAAAAGGTTGACATCGTCTTTTTTGAAAACGGGTCCCTTCGGGCGGGTAATCTGGAGCGCGCCAAGCGTGGCGCCGCGGTCCATCAGCGGCACCGAAGCCCAAGCCTGCTGTGCCACGCCGTTCTTCCGCCCGCCCTTGTTGCCGACGACGAGTCGGCCCGTTGCCATGGCGCGTAGCATCGCCCTGGTCGAAGGTTCGGAGGCAAAGACCGGTTCCTGGCTGGTGTGCGGGAGACGGAAGATCGATTCGTGGAGCCATAACTCCGCCTCCCCTCCGAGCAGGCGCGACGCCATATCCACAACGTGGATGCGTTGCTCGCCAAGCGAAGCGGCGCCGAGCAGTTGCTCTCCGAGGCGGGCAAGGTCGCGCCAATCCGACGATGACGCCTGCTTCATGCCTTACGCCTTTCGTTTGATCATTTTCAGAATGTTACCGGTGTTTGCGTCGGAAGTGTAATGAACTTCATCCATCAACTTGCGCATCAGAAAAATTCCCAAGCCCCCGATCTTACGATCACCCAGGTCTGCCTGGATATCTGGCAAGGGCACTTCAGAGGGGTCGAAGGGCTTGCCATGGTCGATCAAAACAACCGTCAGAACGCCCGTTTCCACTCCGCAGGAGATTGCCAGCATGCCATCCGCGATCCCGTCATAAGCATGTTCGATGATGTTCGAGGCGGCTTCATCGGCGGCAAGTTGAATATTATAGACAGCCTTATCGCTGAAACCGTATTCGTGGGCGATAGACCCCACAAATTCGCGAATCTCGTCAAGGAATTCAAACTTCGCCGGGAATTGGATCGTCTGCATCCGATAAAATCAAAGCCGCCTCAGCAACCTGTGTCTGAAGGCGGCTCATCTCTCGTTGCGTTCGTCTTTTCTTCAACCTGGATAAGGCGCCGGATTAGAAATACCCGACGGCGTTGATGGGATCATCGAACGTTTTGAATAGTTCGGTAAAGCCAGCCAGTTCAAGCGCTTCACGGATGCGCTCAGGCACCGCCACAAGCACCACTTCACCGCGGTTGTATTTCTTGGCATTGCGCTGGGCGGCGAGCAGGGCGCGAAAACCCGCGCTAGACATGTATTCCAGTTCGCTCATATCAATCGCCAGTTTGTATTTACCGTCCTCATTTGCCTTTTCGAGGGCTTGCGCCAATTGCGGCGCGGTGGCGCTATCCACCCTGCCCTTGACCTTGACCAATTCGCAATGCTTGAATTCCTGAGTCGTGATTTCCATGGTACATCCTCCAGGTTGAATGGGCGTTGCTTGCTGGCAAAATTATAACACGAGTAAAGGGAGCGAAATTTGAAAGGCGTGATGGGAAATTTAGCCGCCGCCAAAAACGGAAAATGGGTTTAGAATGTCGGTACGTGAGCGCCTGTGAACAAGAATTATCGAAAACCCAACCTGGTCATGCTGGTCGAAGATAATGCGGACCATGCCGAACTGGTCATCCGCACCCTCGAAGAACACCGCATCCTCAACAAGGTGCAACATTTTTTCGACGGACAATCGGCGCTCGACTTCCTGCAACATCGAGGCGAATATTCGAATTTGGACCATGCCACCCGTCCCGAGATCATTCTCCTCGACCTGCGCCTCCCAAAAGTGGACGGGATCGACGTGCTGAAGACCATCAAGGAAGACGATCTTCTGCGAACGATACCGGTGATCATCCTCACCACCTCCGAAGCGGAAAAGGATGTATCGCGGGCGTATTTCAACCACGCGAACAGTTACCTTGTAAAACCGGTGGGATACCCGGAGTTCAAACAACTGATGGACGATCTCCTGCATTATTGGCTCGGATGGAACACGCGCATACGAATAAAGGAATGAAAGAAGTTGAAAAGGACAGCCCGGATGGCTGTCCTTCTTTATTATGAGGATTATGAGGGCACACAATACCCGTTGATTGACACCCCCATTCACATCGGGTATGCTTCGCCCGTCCGGGCAGGCCCGGCGCGGCAGAACCTTTCAAACCCCGCCAGGGTCGAAAGACAGCAACGGTAAGAAAGCGCATCTGGGTGCCGCCGGAATCCTGCCCGGACATTTGTGATGAAAACAAACCACTGGATTATCATGGTCATTGCGTTGCTTGCCGGTCTAGGCGCGGGCCTCGCCTACGGCTGGCTCATCGACCCCGTCGAATTCACCGACCTGACACCCGATACCCTGCGCGCCGATTTCAAAGCCGATTATGTCCTAATGATCGCCGAAGCGTATCAATCGCATCGCGACGCCGGCATCGCCGCCCGTCAACTTGCGGTGTTCGGTTCGCAATCCCCCACCTCCATCGCAACCCAAGGGCTTGAATATGCCCGAACCAACCGCTTCGATGATTCCGACGTTGCACTGATTCAGGAACTCGTCACCGCCCTGCAAGCCTGGAGCGGACTCCCGTGAGTCGCATCCCTTGGACAACCCTGCTGGCGCTTCTGATCGGAATTGGCGCCGGGCTCGCCTACTCGTGGGTATTCTCTCCTCTTCAAGTGGTCGACTCGGTGCCCGCCGCCCTGCGATCAGATTTCAAGGGACAATACCGGTCCGCGGTTGCCGCCGCGTACGCCAGCACCGGAAACCTCGAACGCGCCAGGGCGCGCCTTTCCCTACTCGGCGATCTCGACCCGATCGAAGCACTGAACGCGGAAGCCCAACGCCTGCTCGCAAGCGGAGAATTTCAAGCCGCCGACCAACTCGCCCTGCTTTCCGCCGCACTACAAGGAAACGGTCAAGCCCTCCTCCCACCCGCTACACTGACCGCGCCGCCTGCGAACAGCACACCCACGCCTCCGCGGGTCGTCACCTCTTCGCCGGTGACAACTTCCATTGTGAGTGATGTTGCATCCGCCACCTTCGACTCCATTCCCACACAGGTCGTTATCATTCCCTCCACGCCACGCCCGACGCAGACGCCCATCCCTACGACAGGGGCTCCTTTTGAATTGATTGCTCAGGAATCCTTCTGCGATTCAAACCTGCCTGATGGGTTGTTACAGGTACTGGTGTTGAATGCGAACCGGCGACAATTGCCCGGCGTGGAAATCAGAATCACCTGGGATGTGAACGAAGACCGCTTCTTCACGGGCCTGAAACCCGAACTGGGGAACGGATACGCCGACTTCCTGATGTCGCCAAATATCGTCTATGCCGTGCAACTTGCCCAGGGAAGTGACATCGCAACCGGGATGACCGCCCCCTCCTGCCAGACGGACGCCGGCGAAAATTATTTTGGTGGGTTCAAACTCACCTTCCAGCAACCGAAATAAAAGAACCCTCTCGCGCGAGAGGGTTCTTCATTCATGGCATGGGGTTGTTGTTCGCCCAGTCGTTGCCGATGCGAATTTCCACATCCACCGTTTGCGTGGGGTCGGGCTTGATCTGGATCAGCGCGCTCTGGGTGATGCCGAAGACGGTCTGCAAATATTTCAGCGTGTACAACTTGGGAGCATACAATACGATCACCGTGCGGTCATACGTGCGGTCGGCGGTACCGACCTCCGTCACCTGCATGCCCTGCGCCAGGAAATAATTTCCGGTGTTGGTCTCCAGCCCGGGAGCGAACGATCCGTTGAGCACGCGCACGCGTGCAAGATCCGCACGCATCAACGCGGTGAGGTCGTTCTGCGGCGCCAGCGGACTGAGCGCGCCGGCGGAGGTGAAGATCTCATCGCGCAGGATGCGGATCTTATCGGGCAAAGGTTTCATGATGCTGGCGTCCTGCCCGCCAAGGATTACGTTATCGAAAGCCACCATGGTCGTATCGATGGCGCCTTGTTTGATGCTTTCCACCGGAATATCCTTCGTCAGCACCGCCAATTGGAGCGCCACATCGAAGGGCATATTCGTGCGGATGCCGGCAGAAAACTCGTTGTACATCTCGTCCGCCTGCCCGATCAAGGTGGGGAAGTTCGCCGGGTCGAGCACCTTGTTGCGGATCGCCAGAATCAATTTTTGCTGGCGTTGCGCCCGGGAAAAATCGCCCTCGCCGGTTTTCCGATGTCGGGCATAAGCAAGAGCGGTTGTGCCAACCAAATGACGCACTCCACAGCATGTCAGTTTGATCTTATCGGTCCCCCCGCCAACCGGGTCTAATCGCAAATCTTCTTCATTGTAGATATCCACGCCGCCGATGCGGTCGATGAATTGGACGAAGGTGTTGAAATCCACCTGAGCGTAATACTGCACAGGCACGCCGATGAATTGTTCGACAGTCTTACGCGCCAATTCGGGACCGCCGCCGGGGAGTTTATTCCCCTCGCCCGAGGAATAGGCGGTATTGATGCGGCTGTAGCCAAACCCCGGGATATTCACCCACATATCGCGCGGAATGGACAACATGCCGGCGGTCTTCGTCAACGGGTCGATGGTCAAAAGAATCATCGTATCGGAACGCGGCGCGCTGGTGTCGGTATCGCGCGCATCGAGCCCGATGATCAAGATCGTGATGCGGCTCGCGCCATCCCAGGCGGGCGGCAGGTCACTGGCGGGGATGACCACGGGATCGGGCAAATTCTCCGGACCCGCAACTGGCGTCCCTTCGCTGTTCGTGATGGTGGGACCGTTCAACCCAGCCTGCACCGTTCCGCAATCCGCAGGCGGCGAGCCAGCCAGCGGGGTGAGAACCCAGCAGGTCGTCAGGTTCCTGACGACCACAAAAGCACCGATCGCCAATCCAGCCATGGCAACCCAGAAAATAATTGTCGCAAGCGCGGGACGTTTTATATTTTTCAAATTATTCATCATCGTTACACCGGTTTCAAATACACCATATCCAATCCAAGTTGTTCCAAACCTTCCTTTGCCCAATGTTGCAACAAAGCGGAATCTTCGTCCATTACCTTCATCATGGCGGGGATGGCGCGGTGGTCGCGGATCTCGGCGAGCGCGCGCAACGCATGGATACGCGCCGATTGTATGTTGCCGTCCATTACTTCGATCAACGCCGGGACAGCGGATTTGCCGATTTGGATGAGGGCGTTCGCCGCCAGACTGTTCACCAGCGCATCACCATCGGTCAACGCGCGGACGAGTGGTTGGATCGCGCTTTCCTCCGGCTTCTCCGCCAGCCCCAGCGCCGCGCACTGACGCACTTCGGGGGTGGGATCGTCGAGGAAGGGAGTCAACTGTCCCGTCGAAACATGAGGCGACTGCGAAAGTGTGCGGACCGCCCACCAGCGAAGATCCGCATCGGGTGACTTCGACAACTGCAACAATGCGGGAATCGCCTCTTTGCCTAACGCTACAAGCCTCGAAACGGAATTCTCCGCCCGCGCTTCGTCGCCGCTTGCGAGATCGTCCAGCAGGTCGTGCAACGCGCTCACGTTATTTGGAAGGAGGCGGAACCGGCAGTGCGCTTTCCGCCGTGCCAACCCACTTATCCCCCTCTTCGATCAACATCATGGGGATGTCGTCCACAATGGGGTATTTTCGATTGCAGTCTTTGCAGATGAACCAGGCATCCCGGTGCAGGGTCAACTCGCCGCCCGTGGTGCGGACGCAATTGGGGCATCGCAAAATTTCTTTTAATACAGTGTCAACCATGGATCCTCATTTCTTGGTAGCGGGCAATTCTACCACCGCCTAGGTGGAGGGGTTGCGACACAATTTTTTCTCAGCCGCCAGCCTCTCCGGGTTTCTCGAATCGGGACCGTACTCGCAGATCGCCTGCCATGGTTCGTAGTGTGTGATGAATTGGTCCTGGAATAGAACGGCACCGTCTTGATATACCGTGCGGGTGATCGTCACATCCGCGCCGTTGGCGGCATAATCCACTTGCTTCATTTCGTTCTTTTTTAGTTCCGGGTTTACCTCGAAGAGAGGCGAGGGGGCAGAGACAACGTTCACAGGACCTGTGGTGTCCCACGAAACCGTGCGCCCGATGGAGGTGGAATACATTTTCCACGTGAGCGAACGTCCGCTTTCGTTGAGATAGGTTTCCATCAAGATCCAGTACGGTGTGTCGTTGGTGAATTTGAAATCAACCAGCGGAAAATACACCGTGGCGTCCAACCCGGCGAGGCTTGGGTCCACCGAGCCGCTGGCGGTCATTTCGTAATAGGACACACGGTAGGCATGCGAATACCGTTCCACCACCGGAAACCCGGCGTTGAACACCGTGCGGAACAAGGTGGTGCTCACCTGGCACACGCCCCCACCCACGCCTTTGATCGTCCGCCCGCCGAAAATGATCAGCGCTTCAGCGAACCCATTCTCGAGGCTCACATCGCCCATGGTCGCGCCCATTGAAAATGTTTCGCCCGGGGCAATCATCACCCCGTGGAATCGTTCCGCGGCGGCTTTGATGTTCTGGATGCGCTCCTGGCTGGAACCGTAAAAATAGGAGGTCTCGGAGGCGATCAATTCGGTGATCCCAAGTTCCTGCCCGGTGGCAGAGCCGGGAATCGCCGGCTGGTCTTCATTAATTACCAGCGCAACGGTATGTTCCCCGCGGAACAATGCGTCGTTGATCGCCGCGATGCTGGCATTCACATCCATGGCGCGACCTGTCTTCGAATCCTCGACCAGGTCCAACTGTCGGGTCTCGTCGTTGAAAATGAATTTCGCGTTGGATGGGGCGCGATCCACTTCCACTTTTACCGGGTTCAGCAGGTTTCGCAAACCATCTGAATTCAGAATCACGTGCACTTCCATTTGGGAACCGTTTTGCACGCGTTGCACGCCGAGCAGGCTGGCAAGCACCTGCACATCATACACATACGGACCCCCATCGCCCTCGGCAGAGTTCGGCACGGTCAACGTCAGCGGCTGGCTCAAGACCTGCCGCGCGGCATCTGCCTGCGCGCTTACATCCAGAATCTGCGGCTGAAGTTCCTGCACCACAAGCGGGACCTCGCCATCGGCAAACGTTTGGAGTTGCGCGCCGAGGTAAATCAACGTCGCTTCGATTTTCAATTCACGCCCGACCTGCCCGGGTTGCGCGACGACATTTACACCTTCAAGTTGCAAACTCGCCTCTGCGACAGGTTGATTGATCTGCGCGCTGATCTGACTCAAATACTGCGTGGCAACGCGTTGGTCGAACAGAATCACAGCGGGGACTTCACCACCGCCGCGCCGCGCCTGTATCTGACCGGACAACGCGCCGAATAGTCCTCCGCTTCTTCCCAACTGGAAGGCGGCTCCGGCTGTGGAGGAGGGATCGAACACCATGCCTAATTCCGCCGGCGACGCCACCCACACCTTTTCGCCATCGCGGAAAAGAATCTTCCCCGTGATCGGATACGAAAGCGTCTGGTTCAACTTCACGGCGGCTTCGTCGCGGGTCAACCCGGAGAGGTCCACGCCGGCCACGGAAACGCCGGGAAAGATGCGCCCGGCATACATCAACTGGTAGCCCAACGTCCATGCGATGATGACACCGAGGAACAAGGTGACGCCACCGGTCAACGCGGCGATCAATTGAGGCAACACAGGAATGGGTTGATACGGTCTGGAGATGGAAGTCATGCGTGAAAAATTATACCTTCACCCGGCAGGCAAACTTAAGTCTGAAATAAGAAAACGATCTATGCCTTGTCCGGTGATTGCGACTTTAAAACGAGAGGTGTGTGGGATTTGTTCCTGCCGAATTTCAAACCGGGGATGAGCATCGGCGTATTCGCCCGGTATTCGGCGTATTGCTCCCCAAACTCACGGAGTAACTTCCGCTCTTCGAAGTAAATGCCGATATGGATGTACGCCGTAAGTGAAAGGTACACGACCAGCAGATTAATGGTCATGACCGGTGTCAACCAGAGGAACAGCAAAAAGTACGTGTAAAACGGATGGCGCACCACCGCATAGGAACCGGTGGTAACCAGCTTCCGATCGCCCGGCGCTTCGACCAGTTGACGCAAGCCGATGAAATACAGGATGCCGTAGTGATAGAGCGCGGTCAACAAACAGGCGGCAAAGAATACCTGCCCGGCGATCATCATCTGACTAAACGGGCTGGGCACGCGATAGAGCAACCTGCTCGGCAGAACCAGCAGTAATGCGGGGATTGGCAGAAACGTCAGTGCGGCGAAAACGTTGAAAGCCAGGCGGTAAATTTTCATGAACCCGTCGCCCAGCCTGCGGCGGACGAACTCCTTGACGCCGACCGAGGAATTATACGAATGAAAGAATCCCCAAAACGCAACTGCAAATATGATCCAGAACATAGGACTCCCGTCGTATCGATGAGAATTACCCGACCCCAAATGCCGGGAGTTCAAGGAATGACTCGCCTGTCTTTATCAGGTAGTAGGGCGCCCAGCCGACGCCGAACATGTTGACGTACACATCGGTCTTCTTCGGGTTGACCGTGACCTCGGTCGCTTCGCCGACCACCCTGCCCCAGCGTTCGTTGATTTCGGCGACGACTTCTTCACGGCGGCGTTGCAGGTCGGTGATTTGACTCTTGAATGCGGCGATCGCGTCGATGGATTCCTCCACATCTGATTTTGCCTGCTCGGTCATGCGGCGTTTGGTGAGGGACGACCCCAATCTTGACGCTTTTCGCCTGCCTCCGAAAAGCCCGGTAAGGTTTTCAAGGTGCGTGCCTGCCTCTTCGATTTTGCGATTGGAGAGTTCGGCTTCATCCTCGCGGAGTTCGCGCTCCTCGCGGATGAGCTTATCCTCGAGGGTTTTGAGTTGCCGGTCGAGCTGGGCGGTCTTTTTGGCGATCTCGGCATCGCGGGCATCGCGCGCCGCATCGGAGCAGGCTTTCATGAATTCCGCCTGCGTCACATCGGGACCGGCGAAAACTTTCAACGCCTGGTTGGCGCGCGCCGTGACGGACGAGTTGCGAAACACCCAGTCGGTGAAATCTTTTTGCAGGGCGGTCATCAATTTCGCATCGTTCAAGGGAGCGTCAATCGTGCTGTAACGCGAGGATGGCGCGGGAGAGGTGTCCACATGATCCAGGGAGTGACCGCCGAAGATGTGATCCTCCCAGCGCATCGTGCCGCGCTTTTCCGGTGTGTTGACCACTGCCGAGCGTGTGGTTTCACTGTCCACGCCGAGTTTGCGGTCGAGAATTCGCACCTTGGCGGAGGCGATCAATGCGGGTTTGTAGACCACGCCTTCGATCATCGCTTCAGCGGGCATGGGTTGCCCCGCGGCTTTGAAGGCTTCGGGCAGGCTGAAATTTTGTGGAAGGAAAAACTCACGGATGCCGGTTGGGAGAGATGGTTTTGTGGAGGAAAAGGGAGAATTGGAAGGTTGAGGAACAGTTGACCGGAAGTTGGAGACTGGAGATTGGCGCGTCGGCGCATTCGCCATGAACGAAGGTTGCGACGCCGGGGCGGAGGAAACCTGTCGAGGCGCCGGGGCAGATGCACGGGGAGTTTGAACCGCCGCCTCGGCACCTGCCAGTCGGTTGAGGCCGGAAATCTGCGTCCGCGTGATGGGACCCGCAAGGAAATTCATCGCCCAGCGCGTTTGGAACAACTCCGGCGCTTTGGCGTGAACGTTGTGCAAGACGAACACGCGCTTGCCGAGGGTCGAGATCAGTTTATCGAAGACTCCGCGTGAGACGCTGCCCGAGGCGCTCTCCAGCCCGTCGAGCAGGCGGTTTTTATCCTGTTCGGTTTGCAGTTTGCCGATGAACCACGTCCCCGCGTTCGACAATCCCTTGTAATCGAGATCCACCGGGTTTTGGGTGGCAAGCAAAAGTCCGAGACCGAATGCGCGCGCCTGTTTGAGCATTCGCAACAAAGGCGCTTTTGATGGCGGGTTGCGCTGAGGCGGGAGGTAACCGAATATCTCGTCCATGTACAGAAGCGCGCGCAGGGAGGTGGCGCCGCTTTGTGTGCGCATCCATGTTTCGACAGCGGAGAATAACAGCGTCACAAAGAACATGCGCTCGGCATCGGAGAGATGAGCCAGATAAAAAATGGAATGGCGGGGCTTGCCGTCTGCGGTGTACAACAACGCGTTGACGTCGAGCGATTTCCCCTCGCGCCAGGTTTCGAACGCGGGCGCGGCGAGGATGTTGTTCAAGACCATTGCCAATTCCATGCGATCTTTGGCGGGGAAGAAGGTATCCACCGGGAATGCGCCGAGTTTATCGAATGGAGGCGTTTGGGTTTGCAGAATCAGTTCGGTGAGGTCAACGTCTTTCCCTTCGCTCCAGGCTTTCTCGAAAATGTTCGAGAGCAGGATATGCTCGCGCGAGCGAATCGGGTCGATATCTTCAAAGCCAACCAGCCCAAGCAACGCTGTGACAGTGCTGGAAATGCGCTCGCGGAGAATCTCGCGGTTCTCCTGCCAGGATATTTCGGGGGCGGCAAGCGAGGAGAGTACGCTGACGGGAATCCCCGAATCAGAGCCGGGCGTGAAGACGGCGAACTGCGCCGCGTTCTTCAGCGCCAGCACACGTTCGGGTGTGATGCCCCAGTCGGTCAATCCCTTCCTCCACGAGTTGGATGCGTCGGTTGCCACCTGTTCGAGAGTCTTGCCGGCGCGGCGGGCAAGGTCTGAGTCGATCCACGGTTGAAAATCCTGCGGGGCGAGGTCGGGGAAGTGAAGCAGGAGATTCGTGAGATCGCCCTTGGGGTCGATGATGATCGCTGGAATGCCCTGCAATGCGGCTTCTTCGAGCAATGCCACGCAGAGACCGGTCTTGCCGGACCCGGTCATGCCGCTGACGACGGCGTGCGTCGTCAGGTCGGCAGGGTCGTACAACACCTGCTTGCCAGTCGCTGTTTGTTTGGATGGATCGTACGCGCGCCCCAGATAGAAACCCGTCTCTGCCATGAGTTCTCCTCGAAATTAGAACGAACGTGCTGGCGCCTAATGTACTCGATTTTATGGCAGATGACAAGAAAGTCGTTTAAAAAAATCAGCGGAGGATCACCTCCGCTGATTTTCATTAGTCGTCGCCTCCACCACCAGAACCGCTATTGTCGTCGTCATTGTCGTCATTATCGTCATTGTCGTTGTTATCGTTGCCATTATTATCATTTCCCGAATCATTCCCGTTGTTGTTCGAACCGGAGCTTCCGCCGGTGTTGGTGTTCGGTTCGATGAATTTTATTTTTGTCACGATGAACACGCCTTCTTCATTAAAGAACCCCTCCACGATCACCGCGGCGCCGACGGCGGGACTGCCTTCCACTTCCGCAGTAGTGATGTCCGCGTTGATGCCGTTGATGGTCCAAAATTCCTCGTCGAGCACATCGAGCACGCCGTTGAATTGGGTTTCAGGCTCCGGCGTTTGAGAGACGGGGGTTGAGGTAACGACGATGACCGGCGCTTCATTCTCGTTTTCAGCCTGTGACTCGTCTTCGTTGGCATTCTCATCGCCATTATGATCATCTTCGTATTCCGGCAGGTTCGCGCCTGACGGCAGCAACTCGATGCTTGTCGCGAGCACGCTCCCATCGGTTTGCGCCACACCTTCCACCTGCACAGCAGAGTTGACAGTGACCGGCGCGCCCGGCAGGTGCGTCTCAGGCGAGACGATCACCGGGATGCCGGCAATCAGCCATCCCGAGTCAGATTGAAGCGTGACCACACCGCTGAACATCACTTTAGCGGATCGTCCGCTGGCAAACAGTTCTTGCAGTTCTTCGAGGCGCTCGTTCTCATGCTCCACTTCCAGCGCGTCACGCAGGCGGGCATTGAAGGTGAACACCAATTGCATCGCCTCCCACGAGCGTTTGACCGGGTATAGGTTGTCGCCCGGCAGGGATGTGGATGACGCCCCCACCAAACTCGTACCGCTGGCAAATACCAGCGCAACGATCACCAGCGTCGAGGCGGCGCGGCGCAAGGGTGCGAACAAATTGAAAGATAGAACCGATTTCACACCGGATTCGCGCATCTCTGCCGCCCGTTGGAGAATCCTGGCGCGGTTGCGGCGAACGACATCCGCGGACGGCGCCGGAGCGGATAACTCGCGGGCTGTCACCGAGGTTTCGAGGATCGGGCGAAGTTCATCGGCAAGTTCGGGGAAGCGAAGAAGGACAGATTCAAGATCTGCACCGTTCTCGATCTCCTGCAGGCAAATTTCAAGGGCATCGAATATGTTGTTAGTCATGGGTCACCTCCCCGATTTGACGCTGGAGCGACGCCAGCGCGCGGAACTGGAGAGCCTTGATGGCATTCACATTTTTTTTCAGGAAGGCGGCCGTCTCTTCGAGCGAATATCCCTGCCCGAACCGCAGGGCAAGCACGTGTTGTTGTTCGTCGGTTAACTGGGTCAATGCGGTCTGCACCAATTTCTTTTCCTCGCGCGCATCCACTTCCGCGGGGACGCTGGAGGCTTGATCTGGCATCGCGTCTGATAATTCAGATTCGGGGCGGCGGTATTTGCGCCTTAGATGATCGTTGACCGCATTCGACGCCGTGGCGATCAACCAGCCTTTCAAACTGGAGCCCGGACCCTGGCGTTTTTTCGCGGCTTCGAGCAGGCGCAGGAACACCTCGCTGGCGATATCCTCCGCCACGACGTCGTCGTCGATCCGATAACGGACGTAACGATACACATCGGGGAAGTATCGATCGTAAATCGCGCCGACGGCTTGCGATTCCAATTTTTGCAAACCTGTCAACGCGAGTGACTCGTTGAATTCAGACATAAGTTGCCAAATTCTCCTCGCAAGAGCAATAAATATCGTTTCTTCAGAGAGGCAAAAGAAGTATAACATTCAACCCATTAAGGCGCCGCTACCGCCATGAAGACCACTGCCTGGTCGTCGCGATACACTTCCAATAAACCCGCATCCTCTTCGGCGACCCGCAGGAAACCGCCGTGGTTCAAGTCGGTATGGATGTAGGTCGAACCGAATTTTTCCCGAATGAGCGTCGACGGATCTTTGACATTCCCTCGCGTGATCTCGGTCCACAAGGCGTAGAGATTCGGGTCGTATAACTGCATGTAGGTTGGGTCGAGACCGATGAGGTAGGTGTTGTGCGTGTTGTAGAAAAACAATCGCGGAAAATCATCCCAATCGGTTTGGAAGACGCGCTCCCCGGGCATCGTGTTCTCTGCCAGCCACGCGGACGCGCCGGCGTACAGGTCGTACGGCTTGGAATGATCGACCGCGTCTCGCGCCCGTGGGATCGATACCGCCATGCCCAGCACCACCGCCAGCCCCAGCAGGGCGCGGGAGAGTCGGCCGAACGGGGACGAATCAACTTCACTCGTGAGAAGAGGCGACCAGGCGAACGCGGCAAAGGTCAACGCGAAGGGCGGGAAATATTCCACAAAACGGCGGGCTTGAAAGAGCATGAGTCCGAACAGAAGCGAGGTCAACAGGGCGAACGCCGTGCGCACGTCCATTTTTTTCCCGGAGAGTCCGAGCGCGAGAGCGCCGCTTGCAAAGGCAGCCAGCGCCGGCAGGGAATTCTCGAGCAGTTGTTTGGTTTCATATGGGAACCACTCGTTGCCCACGCGGACGGAGGTGGCATCGGTGAGTTTGGGCAGCATGTGGTTGTACGAAAAAATAATGTTCTGCGGAAAATACGGGTTGACGACCAGCCCGGCGACGATCCCGATACCGATCGATATCATGGGGCGGAACTCGAAGCGTCGTTCGATCATCGCCACGGCAAGAAAATGCAACACCGCCAGCGCAAAGATAAGCGGGAATGCGTCGTACATCCACACGTACACAAACGCCAGAACGCCGAGGTGTTTGTGCTTCCCTTCGATAAGCCACAGCATCGCCAGTGCCAGCACCCCCAGCGAAAGCGACTGGGCGCGCGTGACGCTCATGCGATAAAGGAAGGCATCCGATACGCCCAGCACGGCGATGCCCCACAACCAGGCATGAGAGATCTTCTGACGGTGGAACAGAACCCAGACCGCAAGGAAGGCGAGGCTGGCGAACAACACAGCCGCCCACTTCGCGCCGATCCGCAGGTCGCCGAAGGTGAAGGGGATCAGCGCAACGTGGAACAGGAAGTGATGGTCGTAAAATTCCGTCTCGCTCAGGATGGATAACGGCAGCCAGTCGAAGCCCGGCGTCAAGCCGTCCTCGCGCATGAGCGCCGCCAGTTTGATATGGTAATACCCGTCGTTGTCGGGCATGTCCGGCGTGGAGAACTGGACCAGCGCCATGACGGCGACAAAAAGAAGGAATAATAACAGGGGCAAAATTCGTTGAAGGGTGTGCGGTTTCATGGTTGCTTTACGATTGTATCAACGGAGCAACTCGTCTGGGGCATTTCTCCTCCAGACGAGTTGCTCGAATTTCATTTCAACACAGCGCAGGGTTAGTCGTCGTTCCCGTTGTCATCGTCGTCGTCATCGTCATTGTCGTTGCCGCCTTTGCCGCTGTTGCCGCCGTCGTCGTTGCCATTCGAACTGTTGGAGTTGTCGTCATTTCCGTTGTCGTCATTGGAATTGTCGTCATTTCCGTTGTCGTCGTTGGAATTGTCGTCATTTCCGTTATCGTCGTTGGAATTGTCATCATTCCCATTGTCGTCGCCAAAGTCGTCCGACCGTTCGATCTCACGGATGGTGAAGGTGCCATCGGCATTCACAAGGATGTGGATTTTGACCTGGTCGCCCACGGCAATGGCATCCTTGATTTCGGTGAAACCCGCCAGCATATACGTCACGCCGTTGACGGTGATCGATTCGGTGGTGATGCTCTCCACGACCCCGAAGACCTCGGATTGGTTCCCGCCCGCCGCGGCGCTGTTGTCGTTGGCGGTATTAGAGTTGTCGTCGTTGGTGTTCGCGTTGGCGTTGGCGTCATCGTTGGCATTGCCATCGTTCGAATTGTCGTCATTCGTATTGCCATTGTCATTGGCATTGCCGTCGTTGGCGTTATCGTCCGAGACGGCAGAGGTTTCGACTTTCAACGCGGTCACCGTACCGTCGGCAGACATTTGCCCTTCCACTTTCACGATCACGCCCACAGCCAGGTTGGGGTCGAGCGACGCAGAGGGATCGACCGTCACTTTTTGACCACTGACGATCCATTCGGTGCCGTTGATCGACTCGATCACGCCGGTGAACACGATCTCCTTCGATTGCACTTTCTGCGCCACGTCCGGAGAGGTTCCTTGCGGAGCCACTCCGCCGCAGGCGCTGAGCACGTACGCGCCGATCAGCAGCAGAGAAACAAGAGTAAAACGGTTGATTTTGAACATTATGCCTCCAAGCATGGTTTTGATTTCACTCCTGAAGTCGCCGCAGGCACGGAAAAGTTACGGGAGAATAAGTAATTACCGTCTTGTGCTTTAAAAACAAACCTCACTTCTGCTCCCGCTGGGTCTGCGACCCTGCGGCATTATGCTTGCAACAACGGCGGTCACACGTGTGCCTGCGGCTCAGTGCAGGCAAACCGCCGTTGAGCATTTTGAGTATGTGTAAATAAACAACTTTCTACCAAATACATAAATACTCCCGCACGCGGCGGGAGCAGGTGGAAAAAGTTTATGAGGCGATCAGGAAGGCGGGTTATCGAGGCTGACCCCATGTCCCCGCACAGTATGGATGTATTGGTGGGTCGGGTCGAGGGTGGCAAGACGATCGCGCAGGCGGCGGATCAATGCGTCCAATGCCTGATCCGAAACCCCCATGGATTGATCGTCCGCCCACACCGCGGTCACCAGGTCGGGGCGCGAAACTACCTGACCCTGGTTATCGTAGAGAAGCCAGAGCAGTCTGAATTGCTGGGCGGAAAGAGGCGGGTCGAGTTGTTGTTGTTTCACCCACACGCGCCGCGACTTTTGATCCATCATCAAGCGGCCGGGTTTGCCGCCATCCAACAGCGGCATCGTGGCGTCCGACGTCAGATAGGTGAATTGTTGGGCGATCCCCACTGCCAGGCGGTCGCCATCCTGCAACATAACGGGCGCAGAGAGCATCATGCCATTGTGATACGTGCCATTTTTACTCCCCAGGTCCTCCAGCGTGACACCTTCCTTGGTGGGCGTCAGGCGGGCATGGAAGCGTGAGATCTGCCGGTCCGAGATCACCACATCGCACGTCGATTCGCGCCCCAGCACGAGGGTCTGGCTTAACTGCCAACGCCTGCCTTTGAGCAGCCCATCCTCGGCGATCAGCAGCGGATACTCTTCCTGTGATTTTTTCATGAAACTTTTATTGAATTTCGATGTCAAGTTAGAGAAACGAGTTTATAATTCGCATCCCCTTGATTGCGCGCAAGCCATGGTCAATCAAGAGGCTTGTAATATAGCATAAACATGCGTTTCTGTGCAGAATCAACGCCGAATTGAACCTGCATAGGGCGATGCCTCCACAAGGAGAAAGATTGCTACCACCCCTCAAGAGCGGGGAGGTCCTGCGCAGCCGCTACAAAATCCGCGAACAGATCGGACAAGGCGGCATGGGCTCGATCTACCTCGCCGACGATACACGCCTGAAAGGGCGCGAGTGCGCGTTGAAAGAGGTCGAATACGACCGCGCGCTCCCTGAAAATATCCGTGAAGAAGCCCGCGAACAATTCCTGCGCGAGGCGACTATTCTCGCGCGCCTCGACCACCCCAACCTGCCAAAAGTCTCGGACTTTTTTTCCAACGGTCCGCGCGATTACCTGGTGATGGATTATGTGCCCGGCGATGACCTTCGCCACATGATGATGGAAGCGCGCCGCAAACACCACTTTCTACCGGAAAAGGAGGTGCTCGCCTGGGGGGAGCAGATCGCCAGCGCGCTTAATTTCCTACACAGCCAGGACCCTCCCATCGTCCACCGCGACATCAAGCCAAGCAATTTAAAACTCATGCCCTATGGCTTGATCAAATTGGTGGATTTTGGATTGGTAAAAATCCTCGCGCCGGAGGAAGTGACCATCACCATCATTCAAGGTCAGGGCACCGCCCTGTACACTCCCCTCGAACAATACGGCGGCAGTGATGTGCATACGGATATTCGCTCGGATATCTACGCGTTCGGTGCAACGTTATATCACCTGCTGACTACCGAATCACCGGCCGACGCGCGCAAACGCTTCCTTTCCCCCGAAAGCCTGATTCCCATTCGTGAAATTAATCCGCACGTTTCGCCGAAAACCGACAAAGCCATCCAATGGGCAATGTCGCTTCACCCGGATGAACGCCCGCAATCGGTGGACGAATTCCGCAAAGCCCTTCTGGGCTACAGCGAATCGCCCAGCAGCCCTCTTTCCGTGCGACGTCCACGACACGAAACCGTTTCGGATTACCTCAGCCGCCCCGCGGAAACCACATTGGCGTGGAGCGCGGCTGTGATGTTGTTGGTCAGTCTGCTGGCTACGTTGGCTCGCTGAACCAACGCAACCAAACCCACGCACCGATCAAGCCAATTGCCTCCCCGACAAACGTCAAGATCAAGATACTGAACGCGCCTCCACCCGACGCCACCCAGCCCGCCGCGCCGGGCAATCCCAACGCGAGATAGTTGTACGAAGCCAGCCCTCCCAGGATCACGCACAACGAAAAACGCAACGCCCACTGCACCGAGAGCAGACTGCGCGCCGCCCAAAAAGTCAATGCAGTGCCGCCCGCCAACGCGAGCAGGACAAGCATCCACGCCCCAATGCGCGGATAACCCTCCGGCGTTACCAGATCGTTGACCGGGACTGGCGTGGGGGACGGTGTGGTGACCGTGGGTGTTACCAACACCGTTGGGGCGACCACCGTCACAGCAACGCCCGTATCCGAAGCGTCGAATTGCAGGACATCAGATACCAGCGCAGGCTCACTCGTCACATCGATTTCGACAAAGCCCGGCTTATCGATCACGAACAAGGCGCGCGCAACACCATCCACAGTGGGGGCATCCACTTGTTGCAAAATCCCCCCAGCCGTATCGCGCGTCGTCATGGTGAAGCGGGCGATCGTCCCGTCGGGCACCAGCCGTCCATGGGTATCTAGGATGGGTCCGGCTCGAACCGCGATCGAGTCGCCGATCTCGAACAATGGCAAGTCAGTCGGCTGAATCACAAGTGGATCCGGCGTGGGCGTCAACTCCGGCACAGAAACATCCAAAGCTAGCGGAATCACCTGCAATGGGTTCGGCGAAAGGGCGGTGAGCAGGTCATACCCCACAGCGGGGATCGACACCGGTGAAGCCCCCGGCGCAACCTGCTGGAATAACAAGCGGGCGGCTACATCCACGAATGCCGATTGTTTGCTGTAAAGCGAGTAGTATGCCGTTACCTTGGAAATATCGGTGGCATCGGGGTAATACGGAGCGGTGAACGAAAACAGGATCACGTTCTTGTTGCGGATCAAATTCGGGCGCTCGGAAAAAAAACGGCGGAGCAGTGGCAACTGGTCGTTGCTTACATCGGACAGAGAGATGACGACCCACGTCGCCCGGTCCAACGCGCTCTCGATGTTGGTTTCGCTTTCGCCATCGAGAAGCAGTTGAACCTCCCGGAAGGAAAACGAACTCATCCGACTCGAAAACACCTGACCACTGCCTCCCTGACCATACAAACGGTCTACCACTTTTTGAAGACCGTCCACCGCCAGCGCATCCCGCGGGACACACGCCCCGCATTGCTGAACCGTGGACGTATCGGTCAGGAAAACGATCCGATCGCTCGGGTTGGGCGGCGCGGGTAACAACGCGCTTAATTCCTGCGGGTCTGGGCTGATCAGCGTGGCAGACTGGCTTGCCACATCGAACATCACCTGTTGCGATTCTCCGGTGAACCCCAACCCCAGGATGGAGGGTATGACATTGGAGATGGAAAAATCCCCGTACAGTCGCGCCTTTTGCGCAAGGATGCGCAACACCGCCGCATCCACACGCTGGGCAAAAGCGGGATCATTTTGATACTCTTGCGTAAAAAAATCGAGGATCTCCACCGTGGATTCATACGTGATATCCGTGCCGAGATCCGAGGTGATGTTCCCAATGTACATCAGGTCGTTCCCCGCCTGGAACGCATCGCGCGCCACCGTGCGCAGTGAAAAATTCTCACCGCCTTGCGAATAAAACTCCCGCACAGCCTCGCTCCCCAGCGCATCACTCACCACCAAACCGTCATTCGTGCGCCATGTCTCGAACTCCGGCAACGCCAGAATGGCGGGCAACGCCGAAGAATCAAAACTGACCGGTCGCGTGGTTGCCCGTATGTTTCCTTGAAATCCCTGATAGCGGACATGGGAAACCAGGAAACCATCGGCATTGCCGGCTGGGTCGCTGGAATTTGCCACGGCAAAAAACGGGAAGAGTTCAACCTGCTTTAATTCCTCCAGCGATTTTCGAACCGTCGCCACTTCCTCTTCCAGTTGCCGATCTGAGCCGCCCCGCCCCGGAAAATGTTTCGCGATCACCAACATTTGCTGGTCACTGCCATCGTGCAAGCCCTTGATGAACGCGCCGCCCATTTTGCTCACCCAAAACGGGTCGCCGCCAAACACGCCTGCCCCGAGGTCGCTCCGCGCCGAGGGGTTGGGTGTCTCCACGACATCCAGCGAGGGACCGAGGAACAAATTAAATCCGATCGCCGATAATTCCGAGCCGACAACATTCCCCACCTTTTCCGCTTGCGAGGGGTCCCAGGTTGCGCCGATCGCCATCAACGATGGAACGGGCGTTAATCCGCTCAAGATCTGGTCATCCGGCGCGCCGCCACCATCCTGCGAGATTCCGACCAAAAGCGGAACATACACGCTGGGCGATTCAACGGGGGAAAGTGAATTTGTCGCCTCCCACTCCAGGTTTTGCAAGCCGCCGATTAACTGATGCGCCGACGTGACTGTATCCGGCGCGTCGACAAAGTTATCGTTCCCTGCCAGCAAGACCACCCCGCCAATGTGACGGTTGACGATCAAGTCGTAAATTTTCGAGTCGGGTTCCAGGTTCGTGCCGCGGAACGTCATGAGAAACAATTGCCCCACCCGTTCCTGCGGCGTCATCGCGTTCAAAATTCCCTGCACCGACGACTGCGCGCCAGCCTGCGGCACACGCCAAAAAGCAGATAGGAAAAAAAACACGATCAGGGACGAATGAACGACTCGCTTCAATCTCATGACGTTCATTCGCTTCGCCCTTCCATTGAAAGCTGGCTCGCCAGCCCAAACAGTTTCGCCTCGTTCCTCATAGGTCAGCGCGCACCTTGAGCGCCAGCAGGGGATCGTCCGTAAAGATCCCATCCACCCCCCAATGGAACAAACGGCGCATCTCCTCTTCCGCGTTGACCGTCCATACATGGACGCGTCGTTTCATACGATGCACGCGCCGCACTTGTTCCGCCGATGTGTTTTCCACATGCGGGTGCAACGCATGAAAACTCCCGAATGCAAATAAGAAAGACCGTTGCCATACCCCGCGATAATCGTTGATTGCCAGCAATCCGCGCGGCACGTCCGGGAGCAAGCCGCGCGCCTTCTCCAGATTTCTGGCGTGGAACGACGAAAATAAAACCCGCTTCTGCAAGTTGAATTTTTTTACGAGCATGCAAACCGTTTCCACAAGGTGATCCTGCTTGTTATCATAATTTGCCAACTCCACGTTGATGAAGACCTGCCTGCCGACCGCTTCGAAGACCTCCTCCAGCAGGGGAATTCTCTCGCCTTGAAATTTTTCCGAAAATGAACTGCCTGCATCGAGCGCCCGCAGTTCAGCCAGGGAAAAATTCTTCACTCTTCCCACGCCGTCGGTTGTGCGGTCCACGGTTTCGTCGTGAATCGTGATGACAAAGCCGTCGGCGGAAAGTTTGGCATCCAGTTCGATGGCGTCGGCGCCCTGTTCAACGGCACATTGAAACGCCGCCAGGGTGTTCTCGGGCGCGTACGCCGAAGCGCCGCGGTGGGCAAAAATTATAGGCTGGGAAAGCGATTCGAGAGTCATAAATAATTTACGGATTACGCAAGTGAATGATACTATGAAGCGTAATCCGTAAACAGAGGAAGTGAAAGAAGGTCGAGTCTAGAGATCCACAAAGTACGCGCTGGCGGCGCGGTCCAACATGTCGCGAGTCATGGCGGGCGGCACACCTAGGTAACTGGATATGTCGATGATCTGGTCGCACAGGTCGCGCGGATGCGAGGCGCGCAGCTTGCGGTTGCGCTTGATATACCACTCCTGCAGGAGGTACGCCAGCCCCTGGTCGTTATACTCTACGCGCTTGTCGGATGCCACACGCTTGAAGATCTCACGGTACTCTTCGTAACTCGGGTCGCCGATCTCGATCTTGTGCCGCAAGCGGCGGAGGAAGGCTTCGTCCACGAGATCTTTGGGAGGCAGATTCGTCGAAAACACGATTAACACGTCGAAGGGCACTTCGATCTTGCGTCCGTTGTGCAGCGTGAGGAAGTCCACGCGATTTTCAAGAGGGACGATCCAACGATTGAGCAAGTCGCGCGGGCGCACCTGCTGGCGCCCGAAGTCATCGATGAGCAGGATGCCGCCATTGGCTTTGACCTGAAACGGCGCTTCGTAATATTTATGCACATCGTCGTACACGAGGTCCAGTCCTTCGAGGGTCAACTCACCGCCGACCACCACGAACGGGCGGCGAATCTTCACCCAGCGCGGGTCGCGCCGCTGACTGGTGCGCAGGTTGCCCGTGCTCCCCGTCCCCGAGGAGGAACCACCCTCCCCTTCCGGCACGAGGCGGTGACTGACCTGGTCGTACACTTTGATCACTTGTCCATCCAAATACAGGGCATACGGCACGTACATCGTCTGGCTCAAGGCAAGGTTTCCAAATGCCCGGGCGACACTGGTCTTGCCGTTCCCGGGAGGACCATACATAAAGATCGATGTGCCGGAGTTGAGGGCGGGTCCCAGTTTTTGGAATGTTTTTTCAGAAATGATGAGTTGCGAGAGTATCTGGCGCATCGTCCGCATGGTGACGGTGAGCCTGCCGGAACGCTGGCGACGGATCGCTTCGTTGTACACCTCGAACGGTACCGGGGCGGGACCGGAGTATTGACTCCGTTCCAGCGCCTCGCGCGCGCGCGCCACGCCAGCCTGCGTGATCCCATAGCTATACGAGCCTTCGCCCAAGCCCCCCTGAGATGATTTGACCTCGATCAATTTTTCGCGTTTTAGCGATTCCAGAATGGAATCGGTGACCCCGGCGAAGGGAAGCGCAATGGATTCGGCGATCTTGAACCCGCTTAGAAAACCCAGCGAGTACAGGATTTTGAGGGTGAGGTCTTGCAACCAGAGCGCGGATAGCCCGGTATCTTCGACGGAGTTGATCGGCGGCGGGGAAAATAAGCCCGTACCCATGTTTGATTTGCCTAACGGATTCGTCATACTGCCTCTCACAAGGAGATGGTTTGGGATTTTGTCAAAGAGTGCGGTTGAATTATACTGCTGAATGGAAACCGTCAACACGAATTCAATATTGCATCTGCATTGAAGGCGCATGCGGATACTTGCGTGCCGTTATAATTCCACCCATGAACCTATCGGTCGTGATTCCTGTCTTTAATGAAGAGCAAAATATTCGGGAGATCCTAAGGCGCGTGCAAGCCGCAAAACTGGCGAGGGAGATCGTCGTGGTGGACGATGGCTCGCAAGACGGGACGCGAGACATCTTGAAAAAACTGGACGGCAGGGGAAAAGTCCGTGTGATTCTGCACGAGAAGAACAAAGGCAAAGGCGCGGCAGTGGTCACAGGGTTGAACGCGGCAAAAGGCGATGTGTTGCTCATTCAAGACGCCGACCTGGAATATGACCCGAGGGATTACCCTGTGCTGTTGCAACCGATCCAGGAGGGTGTGGCGGATGTGGTGTACGGTTCCCGTTTCCTTGGCGGACCCCACCGCGTGACGATGTTCTGGCACCTGGTCGCCAACAAACTCCTCACCCTGATGACGAATATTTTATACAATACCATCCTGACCGATATGGAAACCGGTTACAAGGTCTTCCGCCGCAAGGTGATCGAGGATATGAAACTTCGCGCCAAACGCTTTGATTTTGAGCCGGAGTTCACCGCAAAAGTGCTCAAACGGAAGCATCGCATCTACGAGGTGCCGATCTCCTTCAACCCGCGCGATTACTCCCAGGGCAAGAAAATCAAACTGAAGGACGCGTTCGAAGCAGTGTGGACGTTGTTGAAATACCGGTTTGTGGATTAACAAAAAGAGGCGGCTCAATCTCCGCCTCTTTTTGTTCAATTGTTTTGTTTTGCCCTAAGGTTTTACGTATACGGCAAAGTCCAGCACATAGTCGCCAGCCGCATACTCTGCAGAGCCATCATTGATGGGGGCGGTAAACGTCGCTGTGATGCTCAAGTGATGTTCACCGGGGGTCCATTTGCTCAGGGCGGTGTAATATAACCTGCACTGAACGCCTCCGTTCTCAAGGTCTTCCTTACGAAGATCTTCTAACGGCACTTCCTCCCCATCCAAAACGAATTTCAGGGTGATGTTTTTAAAGTTCTCATCCAACGTTGCCTGATCCGAGGCGCACCAGGCATACATCCAAATCACGGTTTCAGTTTTGGGAAGAGGAATCGTAAAGGTCAATGTGCCGGGGTTGGCATAATCAGCCGATTCATAGGATTCCTGGGCGAACTCTTCCAAAAACTTTTTCCCCGACTGGAACGCAGACGAGGCTCCGGCAGGGCTGGCAATCTCCGGCGGACCCGATGGAGTGATGCCAGCGCCAGCTGGGAAGAGCACTGCTTTGATGCCTGCCTCGAGAACAACATCTTCTTCAGAAAATATGGTTGTCTCATCGACCGGTACTCTTTGCGTTGGCGGCACACCCGTCCCCTCTATAAACAGATTGCCATCCGGAAGAGTGAACCGGGTTGTCGGCACTTGTAGCGAAAATCCTTCCGGCAAGGAAAACTGACCCTTTGCCACATCCGCAAAGATTCCGCTGGTTGGGTACTGACCAACAACGATCATTCCGGGTACCTGGCTAAAAGAGTACGCCTCCTGGTCACACGCGCTGGCGCAAGCCGGTCCGACCAACAAGACCATCTTATCGAACGCGTATTGATTCTGATTCGGCAACACCTTGTCGGGCAAGCCCTCCGGCTCGAAGGTCCCGGTGGTTTCACTGAATGATTCACCCTGCCCCAGCATGATTTCCTGATCGTATAAAAATCCCGCCAAACCCAGCGGGTTGCCGCCGCCGTTGTAACGCAGGTCAATGATGATCCCATTTACGCCAATATCGCTGAATTGTTTTAGCGCGCGTTCGAATAAGCGAATAATCAGGTTAAGGTCGTCGTAATAACTGTTGATCGACACGTACCCAACCACTGCGTTGCCCTGGCGGATAAGCCGATACTCGACAGGCAAAAGGAAGTCGCCTTCGACACCATAGTAAATGGAAGTCCGGGAAAAACTATCGCGTTCGGCAATTGCGGTGAGTGTGGCAGTCTGCGGTTGCGCATCGGGGTTCGCAAAGGTGACGCTTGCCTCATCACCGGGCTGTGCGCGCAACAGGTAGCGCGCCTGCTGATAACGGATTGCGAAATCGGAGGATTGGATGGCGTACGGAACGATCTCGGAAATGGCTTCGCCGATCGGTTTTCCGTTGAACTCGGTCACTTCTGCGCCGACCTGCATTCCCGCCTCCGCCGCGGGTCCGCCCTCCAGCACAAAAATGACAATGGCGCGACCGTCATCCAGTTCCCGTATGGCGAAACCGTATCCGCCGGACACAAAATTTGCAAAATCCTGGTCGGCAATCTCTCCGCCGCCCAACCCCACATGCCCATCCTTGAATGCCAGTGTGAAATCACGCAATACCGCGTAATAGGCGGCGGCATCGTTCGATGACTCCGCGTCTTCTACACGAGGTTTCAAGCCAGCGTACAATGAATCCCAATCCGGCTCCTTGCCGTCAATCCCATTGAACGCGTAATTCGTCTTGATATATTCGAACATGTTGTCGAAGGCTTCGGTGTAAGATTGACTCGAATAGTCCTTCAATTCGAACTCTTTCGGCTCAAGGAGGGTCATCTCAAGGGTGGCAGATTGGGAAATCTCGAAGGGATCCTTGTCCAGGTCAACCAGCGAATACCCAGCCGGGACGGAGTCAACAGGGTCATCATCCGTAAAGAGCAGCCCATCTCCGCCGAAATCGGTCGGGAATTGTTGTTCGCCATCGGGAGCCCAGATCAACAGTTTCCCGCCGATCACTTCGTCATCATTCTCTGAATCGGTTTGGACAGATGCAAGGTAAGAGGGCCAGCCAAAGGAACGGTCATCCCCTTCTGAAAATGGACCGCCCGCTATGTTCGGTGAGTATCCCACCGCAAAGATTTGCACTCCTTGATCCGTGTTCGAATCATGATTCACATCGTTGAGTTTGCCTTCAGGGGTGACAGGCAAGTTCAAATCGAATGTTCCAGACAAGGTATCCGGGTCGAAGGTCATAAATCCGATGGTCTGGGAGTCAACCGGCAATTCCCATTCCCGATCTCGAATCACGAAACCGTGCATATCGAGCAGGGCAACTGCGTTCTCCACCACGTAGGTATCCAACACAAACCCATTGGTGACGCTGTACGTTCCAGTCACCTGATAAGGCGCTTCGACAATCTCAGGCACGCTCGTTTCGGTCGCATCGGGAACCGCAGTCGGCTCTTTTGGCGCACAAGCGGCGAGTAATAAGCCCAAAATCAGGATGAAATAAAACAAGTTACGGAATCGAATTTTCATGCGAGCCTCCTAAGGTAAGGTCGAATTATAAGCCAAAGGTATAATCCCAGTCATGGACTTCAACGCTGAAATCAACCGGGAACTGGAACGGGCAAGACAAGCGCGCTTGCGGGGTAATGAGGGGCAGGCGCGCGTGTGCGCTCGTCGAGCCGCGGGACTCGCCGTGCGGGAACACCTGAAACGAAATGGCATCCTGCCGCCCAGCCCCAGCGCCATGGACTTGCTGACCTTGATCAAGGACGACTCGGAACTTTCACCGGAATTGAAATTGATCGCCGATCATCTGACCCTGCGAGTGAACGAGGAATTCAAACTTCCGGTCAAGGTGGATTTAATTGATGAGGCGAAAATATTTTGCGAAGAGTTATTAAAAACATAGGGCGAGACATGCGTCTCGCCCATTCTGTTCAATTCGTTACCGGAAACATTAAAGCTGTTTCCTCACCAGGTGGAAGAACGCGCGGGCAACCGTGATGAGCACCAGCAAGCCGGACATCACGCCGCCAAATACGAGGAACAGTTTACGCCAATCTTGAAAACGCAGGATGATCGCTTCCCGTGCCGGGAAGCGAATCCGTTCGCGCAGGCGTTGCACCAGATCGCCCGGCGGAGAGACCGGTTTCAACGTCCCGGCAAGATGCGCTTCCAGTGTGTCAAATTCGTCTTGTGGATTCATCGTCATATCACGTACTAACCCGGTGAAAATCATGAATCGGCGGGGATGATGATCAAGCCCACTGTGCCGGGTCCGAGGTTTGCCGCGATCGAAATACCCAACTCGCCCAACAGCGCTTCCTTATGGTTGAAGTGCTTCTTCGCTTCTTCAAGCAATCCCTCCCCCGACTTGGGGTCGCGCGCGTGCACCACGGCAAGGATGACCGGCTTGTCGCCGTATTCGGTCTTCGCCATTTCCACCACGCGGTCGAGCGCGGCTTTGCGCGTGCGCACCCGCTCTTCCATTTTCAAGTCGCCTTCGCGCAGTACAGCGATCGGCTTGACATTCAGCACGGAAGCCAGCGCGGCTTGGAGTGTTTTCACACGCCCGGACATTTTTGCATATTCAAGCGTGTCGAGGGTGAGGATGACGCGTGAGCGTTTCTTCACGTCCTCGACGTATTTGACGATCTCATCCACACTTTTGCCTGCGCGTTCCATCTTCCGCGCTTCGCGGCACAGGATGCCGATCCCCAGCGAACCGAGCGCCGAATCAATAGGGATGACCTTAAACTCGTCTTTCAATTCTTCAGCGGCAGAAACGCACGAGGCATACGTGCCGGAGAGTTTTGCCGTGATGTGAATGGAGAGGATGGTGTCGCCTTTCTGGGCGATCTTCCGATAGAATTCCACGAACTGATGCGGAGAAGGCTGGGAGGTTTTCGGGATCTTCCTGCTTTCCTCCACCAGTTTGTAAAATCCTTCGTTGTCCAACTCCACACCTTGAAGGTACGATTTTTCCCCGAACAAAATATTTACCGGGATCACGTCGATGCCGTACTCTTTGCCCCATGAGGGAATGATATCTCCTGCGCCGTCGGTCACGATTCGTAACATGGTTTTACTCTCCTTCCAGGTTGATATGTTGGTCACCCAACTGGTCTCGCAAGGACAGCAGGGTGCGGTGGTACAGGCTTTTGACCGCGCCCTCGCTTCGCCCCATGATCCCGCCGATCTCCGCGTTCGACATGTTCTCCACAAATTTGAGGATGAGGAGGGTCTGACGCTCGGGAGGCAGGCGCCGGATGAGGCGGAGAAGCGTCCCCTGTTCCTGCGAGCGGACGAGGTTTCGCTCCGGATGGTCGCCCTTCGTGGGTAGCACCGGAAGTTCGTCCAACGGGATTTCCTGCCGGCGGCTCCGGTCGCGATGCCAGTTCGCAACCAGGTTATGGGCGATCCGGTACAACCACGCGGAAAAAGGGACGCCTCGGTCGGTGTAATTCTTGATGTGGTTCATTGCCCGCTGAAATACGCGGGCGGTGAGGTCCTCCGCATCATGGAGATTACCGGTTCGGTAATACACGTAATTGAAGATGCGATCCACGTAGTGCTCATACAGTTGACCGAACGCGTCACGGTCGCCCAGTGACGCGCGGGCAAGGATTTCATCTTCGTTGATGTCGAGATCCGCCAAGGAGATTTCCTACCGGCGGAATTGAATCAAATAACACCGCCGGGTTTTAGAAGTTGCAGGGAGTATAACATGCAACGTTTCAAATCCATTGAAAGGCGTGTGATGCTCCGTGGGTATAATGAAATATTGCGGGCGTGTCCATTTTCGGCAGGTCACGAACGCGTAGTAACCGCTTCGCATTCCTCGCTCGAGTAAAAGGGACTGACCTCCAAGGCACTCTGCGGAATCGCCATTTCGGGTTCGTTTCATGAAGCGCTGGTATTTGATTGAGAAAACTGAACACTTGTGCTAGAATACAAAACCTCTGAGGAGCAATATGACATCCAACAATATCCGTGTGGTGGGCGCGCGCGTGCATAATCTCAAAAACATCACGGTCGAAATTCCCCGCGACAAGTTCGTGGTCATTACAGGCTTATCCGGGTCGGGCAAATCGTCACTGGCGTTCGATACGATCTTCGCCGAAGGACAGCGCCGCTATGTGGAATCGCTTTCGGCGTATGCGCGGCAGTTCATCGGGCAAATGGACAAGCCTGATGTGGATCACATCGAGGGGCTTTCCCCGGCGGTATCCATCGACCAGAAGTCCACCAGCCACAATCCGCGCTCGACCGTGGGGACGGTCACGGAAATTTATGACTACATGCGCCTGCTTTTTGCGCGGGCAGGTATTCCGCACTGTCCGCATTGCGGGCGGGTGGTCGTCAAGCAATCGGCGCAGGAGATCGTGGACCGCATTCAACAACTCGACGAGGGGACGCGGGTATTGATCCTCGCGCCACTCGTCCGCGCGCGCAAGGGGACGTATCAAGCCGTGTTCGAGGAGATCCGCAAGTCGGGGTTTGCCCGCGCTCGGGTGGATGGCGCAGTTCACTCTCTCGACGATGAGATCGAACTCGATCGTTACAAGCAACATACCATCGAAGCCGTGGTAGACCGACTCGTAATTTCACTGGGCGGTTCCAAAGAGGATAAAAAAGCCGCACTCACCCGCCTCACCGACTCGGTGGAAACCGCGCTCAAATTTGGCGAGGGATATATCACCGTAAACCTGGTCGATAAAAAAGAGGATGTTCAATTTTCAGAACACCTCGCCTGCCCCGAGCACGGGACAGTGATCCAGGAGGTGGAACCGCGCACCTTTTCGTTCAACACACCGCAAGGCGCGTGCCCGGATTGTCAGGGACTTGGTTCGAAACTGGAGATCGACCCCGACCGCATCCTCCCGGACCGCGATCTGTCTCTTAATGAGGGGGCGATCGCCAGCATGGAATGGAGCGGACCGAAAGTGGAGGGCGGTTTCTATTGGCAAAGCCTCATCAACGCATCGAAGGCGTACAAAATCGATCTCGATAAACCGGTCAGGGAATTGTCGAAAGAACATCTCAAGATCGTCTTGTACGGCACAGGCGACAAACAGATCCAAATGACCTATCAGAGCGCGAACGGGAATGAATTCAAGTTCTCACGCGCCTTCGAAGGCGTGATCACGAACCTGGAACGGCGCTACAAGGAAACCAACTCGGAATACATCCGCGAGAAGATCTCCGAGTTCATGTCGGACCGTCCGTGCCCCTCGTGCGCGGGCAAGCGACTCAACCCAGGCGCGCTCGCCGTCACCGTGGACGATGTGAACATCATCGAAGCCACATCATGGGCGGTGTTGCAGACACTGGAGTGGGTGAAAAAGTTGATGAGCAAGAATACCCCGCTCACGTCGAAGCAGAAAGCGATTGCAGAACGCGTGCTAAAAGAAATTCACGAACGGTTGAATTTTCTGGTCAACGTGGGCTTGGATTATCTGACGTTGAACCGCTCGGCAGTTACGCTCTCGGGTGGAGAGGCACAGCGCATCCGGTTGGCGACGCAAGTCGGTTCGAGGCTCGTCGGCGTGCTGTATGTGTTGGACGAACCATCCATCGGTCTGCATCCGCGCGATAACTCGCGCCTGTTGGATACGTTGAAGGGCTTGCGCGACCTGGGGAACACGGTGCTGGTCGTCGAACACGATGACGAGACCATCCGCGAGGCGGACTGGGTCATCGACCTCGGTCCTGCCGCGGGCGAGCACGGCGGCGAAGTGATCGCAAAAGGCACGCCGAAGCAGATCCTTGCGCACCCGAAGTCGCTGACGGGGCAATATTTATCTGGGCGGAAGCAGGTCGAGGTCCCGAAGAAGAGGCGTGAGGGCAACGGCAAAATCTTGAAAATCGTCAACGCGTCCGCCAACAACCTGAAAAAGATCGATGTCAAACTTCCCCTTGGCAAACTGGTGTGCATCACCGGCGTCAGCGGCTCGGGCAAATCCACGCTGATGACGGAAATCTTGTACAACGCCCTTGCCGCGAAATTGATGGGCGCGCGCACGCAGGCGGGTGAACACGACAAGATCGAAGGCGTGGAGCACCTCGACAAGATCATCAACATCGATCAATCGCCCATCGGGCGGACGCCGCGCTCGAACCCCGGCACGTACACCGGTTTGTTCGATGAAATTCGCAAGTTATTTGCGGAATTACCGGAAAGCAAGGTGCGCGGTTACAAGCCCGGGCGTTTTTCGTTCAACGTCCATGGCGGACGTTGCGAAGCATGCCAGGGACAGGGCGAACTGCGCATCGAAATGCAATTTCTGCCTGACGTGTACGTGCCGTGCGATATCTGTCATGGCAAGCGCTTCAACCGCGAGACGTTGCAGGTGTTATTCCGCGACCAGCATTCGATCTCCGATGTGCTGGACATGACCGTGGACCACGCACTGGAGGAATTCAAAAATTACCCGCCGATGTTGAGCAAGTTGAAGTTGTTGCAGGAAGTGGGGCTGGGTTACGTGCGAGTCGGTCAACCCGCGACAACACTCTCGGGCGGCGAGGCGCAGCGGGTGAAATTATCCAAAGAGTTGTCGCGCAGGGCGACTGGACGCACGCTCTACGTGTTGGACGAGCCGTCGGTCGGCTTGCATGCGGCGGATGTGCATAAGTTGATCGAGGTATTACAGCGACTGGTGGATTCGGGGAACTCGGTATTGATCATCGAACACAACCTCGATATCATCAAAGTGGCTGACTGGTTGATCGATCTAGGTCCGGAAGGCGGCGACCGCGGCGGGGAACTCGTTGCTGAGGGTACCCCGGAGCAGGTGCTGAAAGTGAAGGGGTCCTATACCGGAAAATATTTGAAGGAACATTTGGGGAAGTAGGGTTGTTTTAAGTAGACACGTACACACGTGTCTACTTATGTTCCGTTTTACGACTTTCTCTTTTTTCAGGTAGAATTATTGCACCGCGTCAGGTGGGATCGCTCACTTGTCCGCGCATCGATAAAGGAAACCTTATGCTCAATCGAAACCCTTCAGGAAACACCTCGGATGTGCTCAACTCCTTCCGCAAAAAACGACAACAGCGCGATGTTTTGATCCGTTACGGATCCATCGGTCTGGTCGTTGTGGGGTTGATCGTCCTCATTGTTTACCTCACGAGCGGGGCGAATGCGCCGCTGAGTGGGATGTTCGCAACCGACACGCCCACCCCAACCCTGACCTACACTCCCACCAGCACTTCCATACCGACGAGCACCGCCACCATCACGGAAACCGCGACGATCACATTCACGCCGACCCCCTCTGAACCCTTTCCCTACACCGTTGTGGAAGGCGACTCGCTGGCAGTGATCGTGGATAAATACGGGCTTGGCGATACCGGTATCAAGCTAATCCTGTACTTGAACCCGTTCAACCCGGAGACCGGCGGCGGCGTGGACCCCACGACCCAGATCGTGTACCCCGGATTGGTGCTTCTTTTGCCTTTTCCCGGCATGCCCCTCCCCACCCCCACTCCGATTCCAGCCGATTTGCCCCGCGGTACGGAGATCGAGTATGTGGTTGAGTTAGGCGATACCCTCGCCGGCATCGCCGCGAAATTCAATAGCACGGAAGATGCGGTTATCGAAGCCAACAATATCGAAAACGCCAATTCGCTGTTTGCCGGTCAACTGCTCGTGGTGCCGATCAACCTCGTCACTGCCACCGCCACCCTGCCGCCGACCAGCACACCGATCACACCGACGGTGCCTGGCCAGCCGAGTTCCACACCGACACAGCCGGTCGGCGTGTCCGTTACCGGCACGCCGATCACGCAGGGACAGTGTTCGTTCACCGAAAGCGCCTCGTTCGTCAGCGAATTGGCGAACCTGATCAACACCGAACGAACTGCCAATGGATTACCCGCATTGAGCGTGAACCAGAGACTGGCTTCCACCGCCCGGGCACACGCGGTTGACATGATCTGCAACGACTACCTCAGCCACGTCGGCTTGAACGGCTCGACGGTGGAAACCCGCGTCAAGGCGCAAGGATACACGGCGACGATCGTGTTCGAACATCTTTTTGCCCTCGCCCCCGCCAACGGAGGCACTCCCCTCACGGCGTTCAATTGGTGGGTCAACGATCCCGACCAGCGCGCCCAGATCTTGAATGCCAACCTCACCGACTTTGGTGTGGCGTATGTTTCCTCGCCCGACAGCCTGCTCGGCGGGTACTTCGTCCTGGTCACCGCCAGACCGTAAATATTCTGGACATTTCTGCAACCATCATGTAAAATAGCGCTCCGTGTCGAAAACAACGCGGCACAAATCAACAACGTAACGAAAGAGGAAGACCTTGGCTAACATTCAATCCCAGATCAAACGGAACCGCCAGAACGAGAAGCGCCGTTTGCGCAACCGAAACATTCGCGGGTCCGCCCGCACCGCCGTCAGTCAGGCTCGCGCGGCATTTGCAAAGAACGCACCGGAAACAAAAGAAGCGATCCTGCAAGCCATCAGCGAGTTGGATAAGTCGGCGGGCAAGGGCGTTTTCCATGCGAACAAAGCCGCGCGCCTCAAGAGCCGTTTGATGAAACGACTCAACGCCACAGGTGGATCGAAAGAAAAGGCTGCCAAGTAACACCAGCCGAACCATGCAGTGACCATCCTCAGCGGGAGCGCAGGCTCCCGCTTTTGTTTTTCACACTGATATAATCACGCAACCATGTTTGAAAAAGAACAGCAACTCATCGAAGAAAAAATAAGAACCTTTTGCGGCGCAAATGGCATCGTCCTCGCGCCGCTGAAATGGACCGCGATTCCATTTTCGGGTGAATGGGGCATCGCCACGTCATTTTTCCAGACGGCGGCAGACGAAGCGCGTGCCGGCAAAGGCGCGGGGAAACCCGTCCCGGCGCGGGCGCAGGAGTTGGCGGAGCAGGTCAAAACGGAGATCGGAAGCGTGCCGGGGATTAGTCGTGTGGACGCCGTCAAAGGCTATCTCAATCTATATTTCGTGACATCCGAATTTGCGCGGCGAGTCGTGGATGAAGTGCTCGCCTCCCGCGCAGACTTTGGGCGGGGTTCGCCCAAGGGCGAGCGAGTCATGGTGGAATATTTCCAGCCCAACACGCATCACTCGTTTCACATTGGTCATGCACGCAACACGATCCTCGGCGAGTCGCTTGCGCGGCTGGTGGACTTCGCAGGGTTTGAGACCATCCGCGCTTCGTACCCCGGCGATCTGGGGTTGGGCGTGATCACGGTTTTGTGGGCGTATGAGAAGTTCAACAAGGGGAAGGAGCCGCAGGGCATCCACGAACGCGGGCAATGGATGCTGAAAATTTACGCCGACGCCACCGCCCTGCTCGAGAAAAAGGAAAACGAAACACCCGCCGAGACGGCGCAACGCGAGGCATATGAAGCCGAACGCCGCGAGATGTATCGCAAGTGGGACGCGGGCGACCCGTACGTGCGCGAGTTGTGGCGCGTAACACGCGAGTGGAGTTTGGAAGAACTGCGCGACATCCTGCAAACGCTCGATGTAAAAATTGATGTGTGGTTCTACGAAAGCGAAGCCGACGAACCGTCGAAAGCCATCGTGGACGAGTTAATCGCCAAAGGCATCGCCGTGGACGAACGCGCCACCGGCGGACCGGTCATCGTGAAGATCGACGAGAAACTAGGCTTGACGAAAGAGAAATACCGCACCGGCGTCATCTTGCGGAGCGACGGTACCTCGTTGTATTTAACGAAAGACCTGGCGCTGGCACGCGATAAATTCGAAAAATATCACGTGGACCGCTCGATCTATGTGGTGGATTTTCGTCAGAGCCTGCACTTTCAACAGGCGTTCAAGATCCTGGAACTGTGGGGATTCGCGCAAGCCGAAAAATGTCATCACCTGTCCTACGGCTACGTGACTCTGCCCGAGGGCGCGATGTCTTCACGGCATGGACGCGTGGCGCTGTTCAAAGAAGTGTACGATGAAGCGATAAACCGCGCATTGTCGGTCGAGTCGGAGCGGAGCGGGAACGTGCCCGAAGCGGAACGGAAAACCATCGCCGAGCAGATCGGCTTGGGCGCGTTGGTCTATTCCATGCTCGCCGTGGACAACAACAAGGATATCGTCTTCGACATCAACGAAGCCTTGTCGTTCGACGGGCGGACGGGTCCGTACATTCAGAACGCGCATGTGCGGGCGAATAGTATTTTGAGGAAGGCGAAAGAGGCGGGGAACGAGTTACGGGGTACGAGTTACGCGTTTGAGTATGAACTGGAAAAGCATGAAGTTGAACTGATTGAGCAAATCTCGCGCTTCCCTACGGTGGTACAACAAGCCGCGAACGAATATCGCCCGCTGGTGATGGCGCAGTACGCGTACGATCTGGCAAACGCGTTCCATTCGTTCTATCATGCTGTGCCCGTGTTGCAAAGCGAAGAAATGATAAAGAACGCGCGCCTGGGTCTCGTCGCGGCGGCAAAGCAGACGATTTCGAATGCGTTGAGACTATTGGATATTCAGTCGCCGGATGTGATGTAAAAAGTGTCATACCAAAAACAGGCTGAACGTTATCTTGGCGTTCGGCTTGTTTTGTTTTAAATTCAGAGCATTGATACCCTCATGGTCTCGATTCAGGGAAATGCCTTCTCGCCCCTGCCCGACCATCAATCGTCAATCGAAAATCCAAAATCGCAAATCGGAGGCACCATGCCAGTCAAAACCATCATCATGGGCGCGGCGGGACGCGACTTCCACAACTTCAACACCTTCTTTCGCGGCAACAGGGATTACGAAGTGGTCGCGTTCACAGCGACGCAAATCCCTGATATTTCGGGACGCCTCTTCCCCGCTGAGTTGGCTGGCGACCTCTACCACAGCGGAATCCCCATTCACGCGGAGGAAGAGTTGGAGGATTTGATTCGCAAACATGGCGTGGAGCAGGTAGTCTTCGCCTACTCCGATGTGCCGCACGAGTATGTGATGCACAAAGCGGCGATGGTCAACGCGGCTGGCGCAGACTTCCGTTTGATGGGCACGCGCTACACTCAGGTGAAATCATCCAAGCCGGTCGTGTCGATCTGCGCGGTACGGACCGGAGCAGGCAAAAGTCAGACTTCGAGGCGGGTGTCGCTCATCCTGCGCGAGATGGGATACGTCACCGCGGCGATACGTCACCCGATGCCGTACGGGAATCTGATTCGGCAGGAAGTCCAGCGCTTCACCGAATACGAAGACCTCGACGAAGCGGAATGCACCATCGAGGAGCGCGAGGAATACGAGCCGCATCTCGATAACGGCGTGATCGTGTACGCGGGCGTGGACTATGAAAAGATTCTGCGCAAGGCAGAAGAGGAAGTGGATATTGTTTTGTGGGACGGCGGCAACAACGACTTCCCGTTCTTCAAATCCGATTTTCAAATTGTGATTGCGGACCCGCATCGCCCGGGGCACGAGTACAAATATTACCCCGGCGAGACCAACATCCGCATGGCGGATGTGATCGTCATCAACAAAGTGGATACCGCCAAACCAGATGACGTAACCGCGGTACGCGAGTCTCTACGAAACTTGAATCCACGTGCTGTGCAAATCGAAGCCGCCTCGCCGCTGTTCGTGGATGATGCCGAATCGATCCGAGGAAAAAGAGTGTTGGTCGTGGAGGATGGTCCGAGCCTGACACACGGCGAAATGGCATACGGCGCAGGGTTTGTGGCGGCGCGTCGCTTCGGCGCGAAAGAGATCGTTGACCCGCGTCCGTTCGCGGTGCGTTCGATCAAAGCCACGTACGAAAAATACCCGAAGACCGGACCCATCCTCCCTGCAATGGGCTACGGCGAAGCGCAACGAAAGGATTTGGAGGAAACCATCAACAACTCCGATGTGGACATGGTCATCATCGGCACGCCGATTGACTTGAAGCGAATTATCAACATCAACAAGCCGAATCAGCGTGTGCGGTATGAGTTACAGGAGATCGGTCAGCCCACACTGAAGGATTTGCTGGTGAAGAAGTTCGGGATGAAGAAATAGAGAAAAATGACGGTCACCTTGAAGGTGACCGTCATTACTTTTGCTCTTCCTTCTTCCTGCCAAATCCGATAATCCCCGCCGCCAGCACGGACAGACTGAAAATCAGCGCCGCGATGACCGGTCGGTTGCCCGCCAACTCCGCCAGCGCTGTTGCTTCTTGTGGAATTGGCGTTGCAGACACCGTAACCGTCGACGTGGGAATAATTGGAAACACCTGCGTTTGGCTCGGCTGGATGTTTGCCATAGCGGAGGCAGGCGCGGGCTGGGTGGCTCCCTTTTGCACGAGGAGTTTCCAACCCGGTGCGATCACGTCTGTGGTGAGGTTGTTCAGGCGTTTGAGTTGCTCGATGGTGGTGTTGTACTGAATGGCGATACTCCACAATGTCTGTCCGTATCTCACTTCGTGGATCACATCTCCATCGGGCAAGGCAGTGCTGACCGCAACGGGAATCGAATATTGCGAGACGCTTCCGTCGGCGTTCAGCGTCGCCGCGCCGAGGCACGCCGCTTGCGTGACCGGGATATTGGTCAGGATTTCGTACGCCGGGGATTGATGCTGGTTGGTCGGGGTCTTCAATGCGGTATCGAGCACTACGTAGATTTGGTCGCTGATCGCCACCGCCGCGCCGATGTCGCTTCGGTTCGGGGATACCATTGTGTTCAAGTGCTCGGCATCACCGGACCAGAACGACATGACCTGCTCGATCGTCCCTGCCGCGACCCAGTTTTCGGAGCGATAGCCGTCCAGCGATAGATCCCCCCACAGCGGATATCCTTTCATCAACATGTATTGCCCAAGCGAAATGCCGCACGGACGTTCATGCCCGATCGCCCCTTCCGATGCGGCGAGCGCGTTTGCCTGTTCCGCCGCCACCTCCATTAAGATGGGATGCGCCGCGAGGGCGTTGAGTCCCTGCGAGAGGCGCAGGTTGTTGACCGCGTTGATCACGTCCGCGGGGGTGAGGGTGACCGGCTCAGGAGTGGGAAGTTCGGGCGTGGGAGAGGCGTCCTGAGGGCGAGGCAGGTCTGAGTGTCGAGCATGAACCGAGGTGAGGGGGAGAGTCGAAATCAACACAAGAGAGCAAGACAAAAGAGTTCGAAGATATTTATTCATGGAAATTTATAAATGGCAATGTTGCGCCAATGCAACTTGCGACAATCATTATAACGATATAATCGGGCATTATGTTCACAGACCAGGTTGAAATTCACGTACGCTCCGGGCGCGGCGGCGATGGCATGGTGCATTTCCATCGCGAAAAATTCATCCCGCGCGGCGGACCCGATGGCGGCGACGGCGGCAAAGGCGGCGATGTCGTCTTCGAGGTGAAGACCACGCTCAATACGCTTTCGGCGTTTCGCCAAAACCAAAAGTTCAAAGCGGAGGATGGAATCAAAGGCGGACCTTCGCAAATGTCGGGTCGCGCGGGCAAAGACCTCGTGATCCACGTCCCGCCCGGTACAGTCATCTTCGATGCGGACAGCAGCGAGATCATCGGGGATTTGACTCAAGCAGGTCAGCAATTGAAGATATGCCGAGGCGGACGCGGCGGACGCGGCAACCAGCATTTTGCGACGTCGCGCAACCAGGCGCCACGGACTGCCGAAAAAGGCGAGCCGCATGAAGAGAAACGCATCAAACTCGAATTGAAGTTGATCGCCGACCTCGGCTTGATCGGCGTCCCCAACGCGGGCAAGTCCACACTGCTCACCGCGTTGACGAACGCCAAGCCGAAGATCGCCGCGTACCCGTTCACCACGCTCGAGCCGAATCTCGGCGTCGCTGAAATCGACGTGAACACCACCGTGGTGTTGGCAGACATCCCCGGTCTGATCGAGGGGGCGAGCCACGGCGCGGGACTGGGGCACGACTTCCTGCGCCACATCCAACGGACGCGCGTGCTCATCCATTTGCTCGACGGGTTATCCGAAGACCCCATCGCCGATTACAGCCAGATCAACTCCGAGCTTTCGCTGTTCGACCCGAACCTTACGAAGAAGGCTCAGATCGTCGCGCTCAACAAGATCGATCAGCCCGACGTGCAGGAAAAACTTGCCGAGATAAAGAAGCAATTCAAAAAACGCAACGTGGAGTTCATGACCATCTCCGCGCTGGCTCGCACGAACACGCGCGACCTGCTGGTGAAGGCGTATCAGAAACTGCAAGACGCTCCCCCGCTTGAGGCGTTCGAGGCGCCGATGCCGGTCTACAAACCGAAGGAAGACCCGCGTGAGTTTGCCGTCGAACGCGCAGGCGCGCACGAGTGGAGGGTCACCGGCGCCGCCATCGAACGCGCCGCGAAGATGACGTACTGGGAGCACGATGGCTCCTTGCGGCGATTCCAAAAGATCATGGAAACTCTCGGCGTGGACGAAGCCTTACGCAAAGCCGGAATTGAAGAAGGCGATACGGTTGCGATCGGCGATTTTGAGTTGGAGTGGCAGGAGTGAAAGGAATTGGTAATTGGTAAATGCGCTGGTCGAGTAGCCCGAACGATCTTTGAGGGCGTATCGAGACCAGAGAATTAGGGACTTGAGACTTGCCCTGAGCCTGGTCGAAGGATCGGAGACTGGGGAAATGAGAATTGGAGAATTAGGCTGATTTCCAATTCACTGCTTTTGCGATCCGTTCGCCCAGCGGAGGATGCGAGTAGAACATGAACACAACCCATTTTTCGGGATCCACTTCGCCAAGATTCTGGTTCGCCAGCCGTGTAAACCCGGATGCGAACGCTTCGCTCTTGCCTGTGGACTGCAACGCGTAATCGTCCGCCATATTCTCACGCCAGCGCGAGACGGCGTTGTTGAGCGGCATGGTCAGCAGGTCATACGCGCCGAAGATGAGCGCTAACGCGGGCAGCGCGGCAACATCCGCAGGCGAGAGAAAACCAAACTGGCCAATCGCCCAATTCAATCCAAGTGAAGCGAGATACAACCCAAGAGTCGTGCTTAAAATCCCAAACGTGACCAGCACCGGAATATCGCGGTTGACGTGATGTCCCAGCTCATGGGCAAGCACCGTTTCCACTTCGTCGGGTGAAAATTCGTTGATGAGCGTATCGCCCAAAATGATGCGGCGCGTATTGCCGATGCCCGTCAACGCGGCGTTGGCAGACTTGGTCCGCTTCGACATGTCGAACTTGAACACGCCGCGCACTTTTGTATTTGCCTTCTCCGCCAGCTTCAGCAATCGGTCTGCCAAATCTTTGTGTTCGTCGCCAAGTGGTACATACTTGTTGAACAACGGCATGATGAGGATCGGCGCGAGGTTGATGAGCAGGACGTTGAAGACGAGCAGTCCGCCCGCCGCCCACAGCCACCACAGACCGCCGGTGACGCGTAAGGCGAGATACAGCAACTCAAGCAGGATCAAGCCCAAAGGGAGTCCGACCGCCATGCCTTTGAGTTGATCGGTGACCCAGCCTGTGAGCGTCTGGTTCGATTGACCGAAGCGATGCGGCAGTACGAATCCGCTGTAATAACCGAGAGGGAGATTCAACACGAAGAAAATCCCACCGAAGATTGCAATGAACGCGGGAACGAGAAGCCAGGGATTAGTAAACAGTGACCAATGATCAATCAGCCAGTCGCGCAGCGAGATCGCCCAGCCGAAATAAATCCATGCGGAAAAATACAGCGCGCTGAAGAGCGTATCCACCAACCACAACCGGCGGCGGATGCGGGCGTATTGTTTGGCTTGCTTCTGTTTTTCAGGGTCGAGGGTTGTGGTTTGCATGGAAAAGATTATAGCATGGCGGATATAATGCAACTCCATGAACGCATCCAAAAGCGCACGCTCAGGCATGACGAATTTCACCATCGTTTGGGGTGGACAGTTGATCTCGGTGCTCGCCTCCACGATGACTCAATTCGCGCTCACCATTTGGGCATATCAAGAAACGGGCAGCGCTACGTCGTTGGGAATCATCAACACTGCCTTTGTTGTGCCTTTATTTTTACTCTCTCCCATCGCGGGTGTGATGGTGGATCGCCACAACCGCAAGTTGATGATGATGGTCAGTGACTTGACCGCCGTACTCTCCACGGCGGGCGTCTTGCTTTTGAATCTTTCAGGGACCCTGGAAATATGGCACCTGTACATTGCCGCGGCAGTCAACGGCTTGGGCGCGACATTCCAGTGGCCCGCCTACTCCGCCGCGATCAGCACCATGGTTCCCAAAGAACACTACAGCCGCGCCAACGGTATGATGTCGTTGGTCGAATCGGGACCCGCCGTGCTGGCTCCCATCCTGGCAGGCATCCTGCTCCCCGTCATCACGCTGACAGGGATTCTGACGATTGACGTTGTCACGTTCTTGATCGCGATCACGGCGCTCTTGATCGTTCACGTTCCTCAACCCGTCCGAACCGAAGAGGGACAAAAAGCACAAGGCAGCATGTTGCAGGAAGCCGCGTTCGGTTTCAAATATATTTTCGCACGGCGCGGATTGCTGGGCTTGCTCACCTTCTTCATCGTGTTGAATTTCATCATCGGTCTTTCGATCTCGCTTTTTTCTCCCTTCATCCTGGAGCGCACAAACCAAAACAGCGCCACGCTGGGCGTGGTCACCTCTGCCAACGCCATCGGCGCGGTGATTGGCGGCTTGCTCATTAGTTTATGGGGCGGGTTCAAGCGGCGCATGACCAGCATCTTCCTCGGCGAGGCGCTCACGGGTTTGTTCCTGCTCGTTGTGTTTGGTTTGGGTCGTAGTATTCCCGTTTGGGTTATCGGTGTCCTGATCGGCGGCATCTTTCCCATTTTCACCAACGGGGCGAGTCAAGCCATTTGGCAATCTAAGGTCGCGCCCGATGTGCAGGGTCGCGTGTTCTCCGCGCGCCGCATGATCGCGTGGTCTGTGGGTCCGATCACACCCATCCTCGCGGGTCTGCTCGCGGATTATGTCACTGAGCCTGCGATGCAAACACCAACCTGGCTCGCACAAGCATTCGGCTGGATGGTCGGCAACGAACCTGGGGCAGGCATGGCTGTGCAGTTTGTGCTCACGGGCATTGCCTATGTGCTCGTCGCGTTAATCGTTTATTTGTTCTTCCCGCACGTGAGAAATTTGGAAGATGAACTACCCGACCACGACCAAATGCAAAAAGCGGACGAAACGCCCGCTTCGCTCGCCACGGAAAGTTGATTCGGTTGAATTAGCCGCTCTCTACCCTTTGGCTTTTTCCGCCGCGAGCAGTGCAATAATCTCCTCCGCCTTCATCACCTGCCCATAAGATTTGAGCGCCGCAAGAAATGATTTATGCACCATTTCGGCGGGGAGGTTCGTATTGCCATACTGCAAATCGCGCGTGGCACAGGCATCCTCCGCAACGATGACTTGAAACCCAAAATCCGCGGCGGCGCGGGCGGTCGCGTCCACACACATGTGAGTCATCATGCCCGTCACGACGACGCGCTCGACATCCCAATCTTTCAGCATATCGAGCAGGGTTGTCTCGCGGAACGAATTGGGATAGTGCTTGTACACGATCGGCTCGCCCTCGAAGTGCGCCACTGCATCGTGGATATCCGAACCGCTGTCGCCTTTGACGAAGAACGCGGCGTCGGGTTTGAGCGAAATATGTTGGATGTGCACGTGCTTCCCACCGTGCTCGCGGAAACATTGCAGCAAGTCATACGCCTTCTTCGCGGCATCGAGCGGGTTCACCAGCGGAAATTTTCCGCCCTCAAAATAATCGTTTTGAATATCGATAACGAGCAATGCGGTTTTCATGTTCGTTTCCTCTGGGTAAACAAGTCTCGGTCAATTAATCTGTACATGGCAGGGACGATTTTAGCATGTCCGACAACAGGCATACAAGTAGACACATACAAAAGTGAAAGAGCCTTTTGGTTTAATACCAAAAGGCTCTTTTTATTTGTCGGTGTTTCCGTGCGTACCAATCTCACGCCAGTTGCGGGGTTCCGCTTTTCTTGGGGAACGGCGGCGGGAAGATCTTTTCGAATTCCTCGCGGGTCAGCGATTCGACTTCGAGCAGTTTGTTCGCTACAGCGTCCAACTCCCTGCGATATTTGGTCAGCAACTTCTTCGTCGTCTTGTACGCTTCATCCACGATCTTGCGGACTTCGCCGTCGATCTTTTCCGCAATGGCTTCCGAGTAGTCGCGTTGTTCCGAGATCTCGCGCCCAAGGAAGATCAATTCCTCTTTCTGTCCGTAGATCATCGGTCCCATCTCGCTGGACATGCCGAGGCGGGTGACCATCTGGCGCGCCAGTTGCGTCACGCGCTCGATGTCGCTCGAGGCGCCGGAAGTTACATCGTCGAAGACCAATTCTTCGGCGACCCGTCCGCCGAGCAAGCCGACCAGCGCGGCGATCATTTTCTTGCGTGAGGCAAGGATGCGGTCGTCGTCGGGGCGATACCAGGTGAGTCCGCCGGCTTGTCCGCGCCCGACGATGGTGATCTTCTGGACGGGGTCTGCTTCGGGGGTGGCGTTCATCGCCACGGCGTGACCCGCCTCATGGTAGGCGATGATGCGTTTCTCTTCATCCGAGATCAAGCGCGATTTGCGCTCCGGCCCCATCACCACGCGTTCGATGGCTTCTTCCAATTCAGGTTGACCGATGGACTTTTTGTTGCGCCGCGCGGCAAGGATGGCGCCTTCATTGACCATGTTTTCGATATCCGCGCCGACGAAACCGGGCGTGCCGCGCGCGAGCGTTCCCAGATCGACGCCGGGTTCGAGCGGCTTGCCTTTGACGTGAACTTTGAGGATGGCTTCGCGGCCCTTCATATCCGGGCGGTCGAGCGTCACGCGGCGGTCAAAGCGACCGGGACGCAGGAGCGCCGGGTCGAGAATGTCGGGACGGTTGGTGGCGGCGATGATAATGACGTTGGTGTCGGTGTCGAAGCCGTCCATTTCGACGAGCATTTGGTTCAAGGTTTGTTCGCGTTCGTCGTGCGAGCCGCCCAGTCCCGCCCCGCGCTGGCGACCTACAGCATCGATTTCATCGACGAAGACAATGCAAGGCGAATGCCGTTTGGCTTGATCGAACAGGTCGCGCACGCGACTCGCGCCTACGCCGACGAACATTTCAACGAATTCGGAACCGGAGATCGAGAAGAACGGGACGCCGGCTTCGCCGGAGACCGCCTTGGCAAGCAGGGTTTTCCCGGTTCCCGGAGGTCCGACAAGCAGGACGCCTTTCGGAATTCTCGCACCCAATTGGATGAACTTCTGCGGTTCCTTCAAAAATTCAACGACTTCCGCCAACTCCTGTTTGGACTCTTCCGCCCCGGCGACATCCTGAAAGGTGACGGTGGGGTGCTCGCCGCTGAACATGCGGGCTCGCGATTTGCCGAACGACATGGCGGCGTTGTTACTTCCCTGCGCCTGCCGGAAGATGAACCATAATACGCCCGCCATGAACACAACCGGAAGAATGTACAGCGCCCCGCTCAGCAAGCCCGCCCATTGCGAAGGCGGCTGGACTTCGATGGTGACATTGCTGGGGGAAAGTTGCTCCTGGCTGACACCGAGGGCGATCAATTGTTCGACCAGCGTGGAACTGGATTCTTTGTACGACTCCACGCCGTTTTCATCGCCATTGTTGTAGATCACGCGCAGGCGGTCATCGGTATCGATCACCACTCGCGAAACCTTTCCCAGGCGGATATCCTCCGCCAGTTGGTTGATGGTAAGCGAATCGTCCGTGGGGGTATCCCGCTGGACCATCATGACGACCATCGCCACCACGGCGGCAATCACAAAAAATGTAACGACAAAGGATTGACTTCTTTGATTCACTGTGCCTCCGATAATTCCGAGCGGGATTATACCAACGAGAGCAGGCAGGGAACAGCCTCGCTGGAATCTTTATATAGAACTCTAATAATGCCCGGTCATTCCAGGAGCAGTTCGATCGGGCAATGGTCCGATCCCGGAACATCCTCGTGGATGACGGCATCCCTGACCCGCGGCACAAGCGCCCGGGACACCAGGAAGTAATCGAGTCGCCAACCGACACCCCGCTGACGGGCATTCAAGATATTCGTCCACCAGGTGTATTGAATGCGCTCCGGGTACAAATGACGGTAAATATCCACGAAACCATGAGCGAGAAATTTATCCACCCATGCGCGTTCTTCCGGCAGGAACCCCGACGTTTTTTGGTTCGATGTTGCGTTTTTCAAGTCGAGCGGGGTGTGCGCGGTGTTGAAATCCCCGGTCACGATCACCGCCTCTCCATTGTTGTGCAGGCGGTCGCATACCTTCAAGAGTTGGGCGTAAAAATCCAGTTTGAAATCCACGCGTTCTTTGCCGCGAGTCCCACTGGGAACGTAGATGTTGAAGAGGCGGAAACCAGGCTGAACGGTGGAAATGACCCGCCCTTCCACGTCGAAGCGGCGCACACCCATCCCTAATTTTGATTCCGCGAAGGAAGATTTCAGAAAAGTCGCCACCCCGCTATACCCGGCTTTTTCGGCGGGGTTCCACAGCGCCTGATAGCCGGAAAAGGATTTTTGTTCTTCGGTCAGTTGCTCGGGCTTCGCCTTGATCTCTTGCAGGCAGACCGCATCGGGGTTTTGTTCCCACAGCCAGCCCAGGGTACCCTTGCGCAACCCTGCCCGCAAACCATTGACGTTCCATGAAAGGATCTTCATGGGGTTTGCTTTATGGTAAACTCTTTACATCTTTTTGGCATGAAAACAAAGACGAAATCCATACTTTGTATCGAAGACGAAGCGGAAATGATCGACCTGATGCGGCTGATTCTGGGCCGAAAGGGATATGATGTCAAAGGCGCCACCAGCGGCAAGGAGGGATTGAAAATGATCCACGAACACGCGCCGGACCTCGTCCTGCTCGATTTGATGATGCCGGAAATGGACGGCTGGGAAGTATATCAGCAAATCAAAGCCGATGAAAAAACGCGGGGCACACCGGTGATCGTGGTCACCGCAAAAGCGCAAAGCATCGACCGCGTCCTCGGACTGCACATCGCCAAGGTGGACGATTACATTGCCAAACCCTTCAGCCCCCAGGAACTATTGAACAGCGTGGAAAAAGTTTTAAAATCCAAAGAGTGAATCGGCGCGCTTGTGAGCCGCCGGTCTTCGACTGATCCATGCCTCGGGAAATCCATGTCATCAACAAAACCAGACCGGCAACCTCTCTGCCGCGGATTCTGGTTTGCGACACCTTCCTCACCCAATTACGCGGATTCACCTTCCGGTCACGCCTCGCGCCCGACGTGGGCTTGATCCTCGTTGGCAACCGCAACTCCCGCCTCGACTCATCCATCCACATGCTGTTTGTTTCCTTCGACTTAACGGTGGTCTGGATCAACTCTAACCTGGAGGTCGTGGATAAAGTGCTTGCCATGTCCTGGCGACCGGCCTATTTTTCAAATCGCCCGGCAAAATACGTGCTGGAAATTCACCCGGAACGGTGGGGCGAGTTTTCCATCGGCGATCTCGTGGAATTCAAAGATGCATAAACGCCTGATCACATTTCTCGCTTTCCTGCTCGGTTTCGCCACCGCGGTCAACCCTGCCTCTGCCCAGAGCAATGGACCGGTGTATATCGTCCAACCGGGGGATACGCTGTTTTCCATCGCCAGCCGCTTCAATTTGTCGATCGATGATCTGATCGAAGCGAATCCATCCATCGACCCGAACAGCCTCGCAGTCGGGCAGGAACTGGCCATTCCCGGGCTTGAGGGGTTAAGCGGCAGGCTGGAAACCGAGGTGGTGGCGTTCGGCGATTCACTGCGTAGTTTGGTGCGCAGAACCCAGGTAGCCGACGACAATTTGAGAAGGCTCAACCGCTTGATCAGCCCAAGCGAATTATATGTAGGTGTAAGTTTGATCCTGCCAGTGCAGGAGGGGCAAACCGCGCTTTCAACAAGGGTTACTCCTCTCCCCGGGGAATCGCTCTTCGAGGTGGCGATAAAAGAGGGAACCAGCCCCTGGGCACTCGCCTCCTTGAATCGTTTGAACGGCGTGTGGACGGCGCTCCCGGGAGACGTTTTGTTTTCGCCCAGCGAAAATGGGGAGCAGTCAAGAGCCAGCGGACTTCCCTCCGCGTTTTCAAGCGCGAGCATTTTCCCCCTCCCGATTGAGCAAGGCGCTACGGAGATTATCAAGGTGCGGACGGTTGGCAATACGCCAGTCTCCGCATCACTGATCGACACATCGTTGCACTTTTTTGCCGCCAATGAGGAGCAGGTTGCCTTGCAGGGAGTCCATGCCCTGCTGGAACCCGGTTTGTACCCGCTGCGTATTCAAACCACACTCCCCGATGGGAGTGTGCAAACGTTTGAACAAATGGTTGTCGTCCGTTCGGGGAATTATCTGGAGGAGGAGTTGGTCGTCGACCCTGCCACCATCGACCCTTCTGTGACGGAACCGGAAAACAAGACGATACTTTCCGTGGTTTCGCCATCCACACCGAACAAATATTGGGATTCGATCTTTACCTCCCCAGCGGTATTCTCCGATCAATTCACATCATACTTTGGGACACGCCGCATCTATCATGGAGAGGGTACGAACCTGACCATCGAGGGAATTCATACTGGTTTGGATTTTTCCGGCGGTGAAGGATTGCAAATCTTTGCACCCGCGCCGGGAAGTGTAGTCTTTGCCGCGCCGTTGACCGTGCGGGGAAACGCGACGATCATCGACCACGGCTGGGGGGTGTATAGCGGCATTTGGCATCAATCAGAAATCCTCGTCAACGTCGGCGATACGGTCGAACAGGGACAGGTAATCGGGCTTGTTGGTGAGACGGGCCGCGCGACAGGGGCGCATTTGCATTGGGAAGTGTGGGTGAACGGCGTGCAGGTGAATCCGCTGGACTGGTTGAACCAGCCCTTCCCGTAGGAGGAAGCGTTGCACTCCCCTTCCGTTTATGCTACACTACCCAAGGAAATGATGGCGAGCCACCCATGTCCAATTCCACCATAGTCACTTTTCTGAAGCAAAGCGATATATTTTTTCAGTTCACGCCGACCCAGTTGGAGTTGGTTGCCAACCTGTGCCAGGAAGCGACGTTTCAAAAGAACGACCTGGTGTTCAAGGAAAATTCGACCAGCAAGGAATTGTATGTGATCGCGCAAGGCGAAGTGGATATTTTCGTAGATCCTGCCCTGGTATCGGCGGAGGATGAGAGCCAGGAGAATCAGGTGATCGCCACGTTACGCCGAGGACAGTCGTTCGGCGAGGTTGCCCTGGTGGATGAAGGGTTGCGGTCCGCGTCTGCGTGCGCCACACAAAATGATACGCGGTTATTGATCATCCCCCGGGACAAATTGGTCATGCTGTGCGAGACGTATCCGCAACTCGGCTATCGCTTGATGTACAATTTGTCAGCAGACCTGGCGATGAAGATCCGCAATACAGACCTTCGGATTCGGGAGCAGTTATTGTATAAACCGCAGGATAAAAGGTAAGCCAACTTTTACCGCACCTTGACCCGATGCCGTATTTGTTTTACCATTAGAACTTGATAAGAAAAAGTGACGACAGCCGCGAGAAGTTTCTTTCTGCGGCTTTATTCTAACCAGAAGCCAGATGCCATTCGAGAGGAGGTGGTGCCGACTTACCTGACAAGAGCGTTGTCCGCCTGGTTGTCGTATCCGCCTAAGGATACAATCATCAATAATCATAATTTCGGAGGAGTAAGTAAAAATGAAACGCTTACAAGTTTTGCTTTCGCTGTTGGTCCTCGCAAGCCTCGCGCTCGCGGCTTGCGGTCCAAGCGCGCAACCGTTTGAATGCACCGATGCCATCGGTTGTGTGGATATAGCCCCTGGCGACCCGATCCACTTTGCCTATATTCAGGCAGTGTCCGGTCCGGTGGCTTCCCTTGGGCAGACCAATGTGAACGGCGCCCAACTGGCGATCGATGACAAGGGCGGGGAACTGCTCGGTCATCCGATCCAGTTCGACGGTGAAGATTCCTTGTGCAACGCCGAAGGCGGACAAGCCGCCGGCACCAAGGTTGCTTCCGACCCGACCGTGATCGCCATCCTCGGAACCACGTGTTCCAGCGAAGCCCGCTCGGCGATGCCTCTGGTCGCGGATGCCGGCATGGTGATGATGTCTTCGTCGAACACGAACCCCGACCTCACCAACCCCGATCACTCGGATCACCACGTTGGTTACTTCCGCACCGCGCACAACGACCTCTTCCAGGGTCGCATTGCGGCGGAATATGCCTTCAACGAACTCGGGGTGACCAAAGCCGCCACCGTTCATGACGGCTCCCCCTATGCTGACGGTCTTCGCAAGGTATTCGAATCTGTGTTCGCTGAACTCGGCGGCACGATCACTTCCTCCGAAGCGGTCAACGTTGGCGATACCGATTTCAAACCGGTGTTGACCACCATTGCCGCTGGCGGCGCTGAGCTCATCTACTTCCCGATCTTCGAACCCGAAGGCAACTCGTTCGCTTCCCAGAAGTGCGAAGTTTCCGGTCTCGAAAACACCGCGCTGATGGGTGCTGACGGTCTGTTCACTTCCGGATTTGCTGGCACAGCCGGCTCCTGCGCGGTTGGCATGTATTTGTCCAGCCCGTATGTGGGTGGCGACTCTGGCGCCAGCTTCCTCTCGAAGTACAACACAAAATTCGGTGAAGATCCCGCTTCCGGCTTCGGTCCTCACTCCTACGACGCGATGAATATCTTCTTCGCCGCGCTCGAAAAAGTGGCTGTGGTTGACGCCGATGGCACTGTTCATATCGGCCGCCAGGCTCTGCGCGATGCGATCTACGCCACGGCTGGTTTCAGCGGCTTGACGGGCGTCCTCACCTGCGACGCCAACGGCGATTGCGCCACCGGTGAAGCCCTCGCCATCTACCAGATCTCTCAGGAAATGGTTGACGGCAGCGTAAATCTCACCACCTCCACACCGATCTGGCAACCGTAAGTGGTTCGGTCGTGTAAATTGTAAGTTGTGTGTTTGAGCCGGGCGCGTCAAAACGCGCCCGGCTCATTTTTTATATCGAACCGATGCGATATTTTGAAACGGTCTTCCTTGTACTGTTGCTGACCGGGTGCGGGAGCGCATCCCCTCCAGCAGGCGCTGTTCGTGTTTCCGGTACGGATGGGATGGAAATGGTGTACATCCCTGCCGGCGAATTCGTGATGGGAAGTGATGTCAATGATCTGTTCGCCGATGCCGACGAGATCCCCGCGCATCGTGTTTTTGTGGACGCATTTTGGATGGATAAAATCGAGGTCACTAACGCCATGTACGTGCTTTGTATTGACAAGGGTGCCTGCACCCCTCCCGCCCAGACCGATCAATATTCGGAGGAGGCATACGCGAACCACCCGTTGGTTGGAATCAGTTGGGTACAGGCAAACGCGTACTGTAGCTGGGCAGACCGGAGGTTGCCGACAGAGGCGGAATGGGAAAAAGCAGCGCGGGGTATCGATGGTCGAATGTATCCGTGGGGTAATGAAAATCCAAAACCTGCACTGGCAAATTTCGACCAACAACAAAATGAAACTTCGCCGGCGGGTTCGTATCCGCAGGGCGCAAGTTATTATGGGATCCTGGATATGGCTGGAAATGTGTGGGAATGGGTGGCGGATGGCTACTCCGAAGATTATTACTCGATCTCGCCGAAGGAAAACCCGCTGAGCACTGCACCGGTTAACCGGCGCGTGCTGAGAGGCGGCAATTGGAACAGCGATGCGTCTGGCATCCGCGCAACGAACCGGTTTTGGGCGTTCCCAGGCAGGAATGATTTGGACGGCTTTCGATGCGCAAAATCCGATTAAAATCCACCAAATGTACTATAATTGCGCATCAATCAGCCAGAAGAGAAGCCATCTTTTTTTGAGGAGAAGAACGTTATGAGGCAAAGATTTCTGAACCGCATAAATTTCACGGATATTTCTCTCGGTATCATCGGCGCGGCGTTGTTGGGATTGATCGTGGTCGGTTCTTTTAGAACGCTGGCAGAGGGAAACTACACAGCGCGGCAATGGTTGGACTTTGTGGTGTTCGGCATTGCCCAGGGGAGCATTTACGCGTTGATCGCTTTGGGTTACACATTGGTATACGGTATCCTGCGCATGATCAATTTCGCTCATAGTGAGGTGTTCATGGCGGGTTCGTTTACCGCCTATTTTGCCGCAGCCTCGTTGGGCAAATCGGGCTTTCTCGAATCAAATACCTTTCTCTCCATTTTGATCCTGTTTGCGATCGCGATGACCACCTCGACGGTCATCGGTGTGCTGGTGGAGCGGATTGCCTACCGGCCGCTTCGCCGGGCGCCGCGGCTGGTCCCGTTGATCACAGCCATCGGCGCGTCGGAAGTTTTGAAATACGTTTTTAAGGGACTATATGGTGATCAATTCAAAGCCTATCCGGAGATCGATGCGCTCAAGGGGAGCTACACATGGGGCGATATCAACATCACCAAGGTTCAGGTTGTGGTCATCCTCTCCGCCGCCGTATTAATGCTTGCCTTGTACCTGTACGTCCAATACACAAAGATTGGCAAAGCGATGCGTGCCGTCTCGGAGGATAAGGATGTAGCCGCCCTCATGGGCATCGATGTGGATGCGATCATCGTCCGTACATTCGGGTTAGGAGCTGCACTGGCTGGCGCGGCGGGTATCCTGTACGCGATCACCTTTCGGCAAGTCAATTTCTTCATGGGCTTCATCCCGGGCATCAAAGCCTTTACCGCCGCGGTGTTGGGCGGCATCGGAAACATTCCCGGCGCGATGGTGGGAGGAATATTCCTCGGTTTATTCGAATCGGTGGGACCGATCCTCTTCCTCGATGGTTTGAATGTCCCCGCGCCGTATCAATTGAAGGATGTGATCGCCTTCTCGATGCTGGTGCTCGTCCTCCTTTTCCGTCCTAGCGGCATCCTGGGCGAACGGCTATCCCGCACCAAGGCATAAGGCAGGTACATCATGGAACATGAAATTAAAAAGGTTTGGTGGCTTAAAGCCGTCCAATCTGGTTTGGTCGGGGGCGTTGTCGCGATCTTTGCCGCGTTGATCGGCATGGTCGAATCCTTTCACGAGCGGGATATTATCGCGGGTCAGATCTCGATGGGCGAAACACTTTTGTTGCTCATCGTCATTGGGTTCGCCTACATGACGTCACGCGATGGGAGCCTGCCCATGACCACGCGTGTGACAGCGGGCGTGATCACCGGTGTGGTGACGAGTGTAGTGGTCGTCCTCTTTATCATCCTCGGAACGTCCGTGAACCTGAGGACGGTTCTGGTAAATTCCAGCCCGGCCTTGTATAAGATCCTGACGGTTGATATATCGAACGCCGGCCTTGCCTATGTTCTCCTGATCATCCTCGGCGCTTTGTTGAGCCTGGGGGCGTCTCTCGTCCACGCGGCTCCTCCGATGTGGAGACAGATCATCACCTCCGGTTTCTCCGTCGTACTCCTGTTGGCGCTGTTGCAAGACTTGATTCGAATCTCCCTGAACCCCTTCCCATTCATCGGCGCTGTCCTTGGTTGGATGTTCGGCAGGCGGGGCCAGGAAGGCTTATCAGTCATTGGTGCGATCGTCGTATTCCTTGTGGTGGCTGGTATTGTTTACTACAATACCAAAAACGCAGCCGTGATCCGCGCAAAGCGCGAAGCACTCCCGGAAAAAACAAAACGCACCCGCCGCCTTGTCAACTGGGGGTTGCTCGGGTTATTCCTGCTGGTCTGGCCCCAGATCGCAGGACCGGTATTGAGTGATGTGACGAACACTGTCGGTTTGTACATCCTCATGGGGCTTGGGTTGAATATCGTAGTCGGTTACGCAGGCTTGCTCGATCTAGGCTACGTGGCATTTTATGCGCTCGGCGCGTTCACGATGGGCGTGCTGACGACCACCGGCGGCGAGATCTTCTTTGATGTCCGCCTGACGTTTTGGGAGGCACTCCCCTTCACGTTGATCGTCGCTGTTCTGGCAGGTGTGGCACTCGGCATTCCCGTGCTCAAAATCCGCGGCGATTATCTTGCCATCATCACCCTCGGTTTCGGCGAGATCATCCGCATCATGTTCCTTTCGGATTTCCTCAAGCCCTACTTCGGCGGGTCGTTTGGTATCGTGTCGATCGCCTCGCCCACCGTGGCGGGGATTGTTTTAAACAGACCCCAAGGCTTGTATTACGTCATATTGGCGGCATGTATCGTCGCTTTGTTCGTCGCGTATCGCCTGCGCGACTCACGCATCGGCCGCGCCTGGAAAGCCATCCGCGAGGACGAGGATGTGGCGCAAGCCATGGGGATTAATCTCACCTCCACCAAACTGCTTGCCTTCGCCACAGGCGCGGCGTTCGGCGGCATCAGCGGTGCGATCTTCGCGGCAAAACTTTCAACAGTGTACCCCCACAGTTTCGTGCTCGCTACCTCTATCAATGTCCTCGCTCTTATCATCGTCGGCGGGACTGGGAGTCTCCCCGGCGTAATCGTGGGCGGACTTGTGCTGGCCGGGCTCCCCGAGCTTCTGCGCGAATTCTCGGAATTCCGCCCTTTGATCTTCGGCATCCTGCTGATTGCCATGATGCTCAACAAGCCGGAGGGCTTCCTGCCCGAGGCGGTTCACAAGCGCGAATTCCACGAAGACGAAAATTTCAACCCCGCCACCGGCGATTAACAAGGTGCATCCCATGGCTAACATACTCACGGCAGAAACAGTTACAAAACGCTTTGGCGGACTCACGGCGGTCAACACGCTTTCCATCGAGATTCCCGAGAAGTCGATCTACAGCGTGATCGGTCCGAACGGCGCCGGGAAGACCACCTTCTTCAATTGCATCACCGGCTTTTACCAGCCCGAAGAAGGTGAAATCGTCTTCAACGGGCGTTCCATCCTGGGGCTATCCTCCGACCAGATCAACCACCGGGGAATCTCACGCACCTACCAGAACATCCGCCTATTCTCGAACCTGACGGCGATCGAAAACCTGCTGGTCGGTCAGCACCCGTTGATGAAAGCGACTTTGTTCGGTCCCATCTTCGGGACAGCCGCCACAAAACGGGAAGAGAAAGCCGCCCTCGAAGAGGCGTTGCGCTTGTTGAACTTCATCGGGTTGGCGGGAAAAGGCGACCTACTGGCACGCAACCTTCCGTACGGAGATCAGAGGCGTCTCGAAATCGGGCGCGCGCTGGCGAGCAAACCGAAGATGCTCCTGCTCGACGAACCGACCGCGGGCATGAATCCCAATGAAACCGAAGAGATGACGAAGTTCATCCGCCACTTGCGCGACGAACTGGGAATCACCATCCTGCTGATTGAACACGATATGCGTGTGGTGATGGGCATCTCAGAAAAGATCACCGTGCTTGATTATGGCGAAAAGATCGCCGAGGGCACGCCGAAGGATATTCAAGGCAACCAACGCGTGATCGAAGCCTATCTCGGTCGCGGCACTGCCGGACAGGTAAGCCACTAACCCGGGCGCGAGGAGACATCATCATGGCAATGCTTGAACTCGAAAACATTCACACCTATTACGGAAACATCCACGCGCTCAAAGGTATCTCCATCACCGTTGACAAAGGCGAGATCGTCACGCTCATCGGCGCGAACGGCGCGGGCAAGTCCACCACCTTGAGAACCATCACAGGCTTGCTCAAGCCGCGGACCGGTACTGTCAAACTCAACGGGGAAGATCTCGCCAAACACAAGGCGCACGACCTCGTCTTCAAAGGGATCGCAATGGTGCCCGAAGGACGCGGGATCTTTGCGCGGCTTACTGTCACCGAAAACCTCGACATGGGCGCCTACAGCCGCACTTCGAAATCGGAATACGAAACCGACATCCAGCGCGTGTTCGGCTTGTTCCCGCGCCTGAAAGAACGCCGCAATCAGATCGCCGGCACACTTTCGGGCGGCGAACAGCAAATGCTTGCCACGGCGCGCGCCCTCATGGCTCACCCCAACATCCTGCTCATGGATGAACCCTCGATGGGTCTGGCGCCCGTGCTGGTGGAATTGATCTTTGAAACCATCCAGCAGATCAACAAAGAGGGTGTCACCGTCCTGCTTGTGGAGCAAAACGCGTTGATGGCGCTCTCGGTGGCAAACCGCGGATACGTCCTGCAATCAGGCACGATCGTCCTGCAGGATTCTGCCGCGAACCTCAAAAAAGACCCCACCGTGCAAAAGGCATATCTGGGAATGGAATAACTGCAAGCAGATCGAACAAAGCGCAGAGGAGAAACCCTTCCCTCTGCGCTTTTTGATACCCTTATGATTCGGGAGGTCCGATGTTAATTCTTAATGCGCACGAAGTAAGGCAAGCCCTGCCGATGGATCAAGCCATCGCCGCGATGAAGGATGCTTTTGCGGCTCTCTCCGACGGGACGGCTGTCGCGCCATTGCGGACGCGCCTGCCCATCCCCGGCAGGGAAGCCATCAGCCTCTTCATGCCAGCGTACATGAAATCGGCATCTAGCGAGGCGCTCGCTGTAAAAGTAGTGTCGCTGTATCCATCCAACCCCCTGCGTGGACTCGCCTACATCCAAGCCGCAGTGCTGGTCTTCGACCCCGAAACCGGCAGGGCTATCGCATTGCTCGAAGGGAGCACCCTCACCGCCATCCGCACCGGCGCAGGGAGCGGCGCGGCGATCGACCTGCTTGCCCGCAAAGACAGCAAAGTTGTCGCAATTTTCGGCGCCGGTCCGCAGGGCAAGACCCAACTCGAAGCGGCATGTTCTGCAAGGAACATCGAAACCGCATTTATTTACAATCCAACGCGCACAAAAGCGGAAGCGTTCGTGAAAGAAATGGCTGGTTACGGCAGGATCCCCAGAGACATTCGCATCGCAAGTTCGCCTCGTGAAGCGATTGCGACGGCAGATATTATTTGCACGGCGACAGGCTCGACCAAGCCCGTCTTCGAGGATAACGATGTAAAACCCGGCACACATATCTCTGCCATCGGCGCGTACACACCGGAGATGCAGGAACTACCCATCGAGACTGTCGCGCGCTCACGCATTGTCGTGGATTCGCGCGCGACCGTCATGGACGAGGCGGGCGACATCGTCAAAGCCATGCAAGCCGGATTGATTACCGAGGCGGACGTCCATGCGGAACTCGGGGAGATTGTGTTGGGCAATAAAACAGGCAGGGAATCGGAGGAGGAAATCACGTTCTTCAAATCCGTTGGCAATGCGGTGCAGGACGCGATCGCGGCGCAGGCGGCATTAAAGAACGCTCATGCCATGAAAATTGGGGTTGAAGTAGAATTTTGATTGTCCCGTAGGGGCAGACCTGCGTGTCTGCCCTGCGCTCAATAAAATTGGGCGGACAGATCAGTCCGCCCCTACCAAAATATATGCCCTCCGCAGAAATCATCACCATCGGAACCGAACTTCTCCTCGGCGAAATCGTGGATACGAATACCCGCTACATCGCGCGCTCCCTGCGCGGCATGGGCGTGGATCTATTCCGCACCATCACCATCGGCGACAATGTCGAACGCATTGCCGAGGCGATTCGCAACTCAATGAAGCGGGCGGACATCGTCATCACCACCGGCGGGCTGGGTCCCACCGTGGACGACCCGACTCGCGAAGCGGTCGCCCGCGCGGCAGGCGTGGAATTGGAATTTCGAGAGGATTTATGGGAGCAGGTGGTCGCGGTCATCTCACGGTATGGGCGCAAACCATCGGAAAATCAAAAGCAACAGGCGTACGCGCCGAAGGGCGCGCTGGGCATCAAAAACCCCGTCGGCACCGCGCCGTGCTTTATTGTGGAAACCGAACGTAACGCCGTGATCTCCCTGCCCGGCGTACCGAATGAAATGGAATACATCCTGCACGAGTCGATCATCCCGTATTTGCAGAAGCGTTTTAATTTGAATGAACTGATCAAGATCAAAGTCCTGCATTGCGCGGGTATTGGCGAGGGGATGATCGACGAGAAGATCGCGGACCTTGAAAAGTTAAGCAACCCGACCGTGGGTCTCGCCGCTCACACCGGGGTGGTGGACATCCGCATTGCGGCGAAGGCGAAAAACGAAGCCGAAGCCGATGAAATGATCGGACGGATCGAACGGGAGGTCCGCGAACGGTTGGGCGACGTGGTCTTCGGCGCGGACGAAGACAAACTGGAGGAGTCCGCCCTCCAAGCCGTGGCAAGCCGAGGCTGGAGCCTGATCGGGTTGGAATCCAATTTGAATGGTTTACTTGCGCGAAAAGTCCCGCATACCACCTCCGTCCCCAATCTCCAGCCTGCAACTCTTCTCGAAACCCTCCGCGATGCGCGAACAACCGCCATTGCCGACGCCGCGCTCGGAATCGTTTTGAACCAGGAAGATCGCTCCGCCGACTTCGCGCTCATCACGCCGCAGGGTGAGAAAACGCACCACATCACCTACGGCGGACCTCCCCGCAGTCTGCCGACCTGGTCGGTGAACCTCGCGCTGGATTGGTTGCGGCGCCGGGCGATGGAATCCGCGCAATGAAAAAACGGACCCGCGCGCACACCTGGGTGTACGCGATCTGGGCGATGAACGGGGTTGTTGTGTTGTGCCTGCTCGGCGGCGCGGCTTTTTATTTCACCAACCAGACCGTGGAAGCGGTCGCGCCCGGTCAGCCGACGTCGTTCGTCCCCACGTCGAACGCCGCGCCGACCACGTACTTCCTGCCAACGCTCACGGCGTTCCCGAATTTCACGCCGTATGTATTCGAAACCTCCACCCCGTTCGTCCTCAGCAACGGACCGGCGCCGACGGTGATCGGATATTCGCTGGCGGGGCGCCCCATCGAGGTATATCAATTCGGGAATGGCGAACGCGAATACTTGATCGTGGCAGGGATTCACGGCGGATACGAGTGGAACACCATTGCCCTCGCCAACGAGGTGATCGAATATCTCAACAAAAACCCGGGCGCGATCCCCTCGGACGCGACCCTGTACATCATCCGCAACATGAACCCGGACGGGGAAGCGCGCGCGCACGATGTGGATGGGCGCGTCAACAACAACGGCGTGGATTTGAACCGCAACTTCCCCAGTGAAAACTGGGTCGCTGATTGGGACCGCGACGGCTGTTGGATCTATCGTCCCACCACCGGGGGGTTATACGGCGGTTCGGAACCGGAAACCCGCGCAGTGATGGGTTTTGTCCAGTCCCACGAGATCACCGCGCTGATCAGTTACCACAGCGCGGCATTGGGCGTCTTTCCCGGCGGCGTCCCCTGGACGGCGGAGTCGAAGCAACTGGCGAAGGCGCTGGCAAAAGCGACCGGCTACCCCTATCCGCCTGTCGATACCGGTTGTGTCTACACCGGCACCCTCGCCGATTGGGCGGTTGAGAACGGCGTCGGCGCGGCTGTGGATATGGAACTGCGCAATCACCGCGATACCGATTTCAATGAAAACTTGAAGGCGTTGAATGTCTTCTTGAGTTTTATTCCGTAATGAAATATCATGTAGGGGTGGACCGATGTGTCCGCCCTACGGATTTTTTGGAGCAGCCATGCAAACCGTCGACACCCTCTTCCTCAACGCCCACGTCCTTACCATGGACGAAAAAATGAACCAACACAGCCGCGGCGCGGTTGCGGTCAACGGCGATGCCATCGTCGCTGTCGGACCGGAGGACGAGATCAAAAGAGAATATGCCGGCAAAGAGACCATCGACTGCAAAGGCAGGGTGCTCATGCCCGGGCTGGTCAACGCGCACACTCACGTGCCGATGACCCTCCTGCGCGGCATCGCAGACGACCTGCGCCTCGACGTGTGGTTGCAGGGCTACATGTGGCCCGTCGAGCGGCGGTTTGCCTCGCCTGATTTCGTGCGACTCGGCACCTCCATCGCTTGTGTGGAATTGATCAAAAGCGGCGTGACCACCTTCAACGACATGTACTTCTTCGAGGATGCCGTGGCTACCGCCACCGCCGAAGCAGGTATGCGCGCGGTTTGCGGCGAATCCATCCTCAAGTTCCCCACACCCGATGCGGCATCGTATGAAGATGCCATGGAAAAAGCGCGCGAGTACATCAAGAAATGGAAAGGGCACCCGCTGATCGTCCCTTCGATCGCGCCCCACGCGCCTTACACAACCACACCCGAAATATTACGCGAGACCGCCGAACTCGCCAAAGAGTTCGACATTCCGCTCCACACCCATCTTGCAGAAACTTCGTTCGAAGTGGAAAACATGCGCAACGAAAACGGCATGCCTGTGATTCCCTACGTTAAAAAACAGGGACTGCTCGAAGCCAAGGTCATCGCCGCCCACTGCGTGCATATCGACCTGGGCGAGATCCGCACACTGCACCATGCCGGCGCGGGCGTTTCGCACAACCCGTCGTCGAACCTCAAACTTGCCTCGGGGTTTGCACCGGTCACCCGCATGCTCGATGCCGGGGTCAACGTGGGCATCGGCACCGATGGTCCCGCCTCCAATAACGACCTCGACATGTTCGAGGAAGTGCGCCTCGCCGCGTTCATCGCCAAAGCGGTGACGAATGACCCGACTTCCCTGCCGGCGCCGCAAGCCCTGCTCATGGCGACTCGCCTCGGCGCGCAAGCGCTTCACCTCGGACATTTGACCGGGTCGCTCACCCCCGGCCGCCGCGCCGACCTCATCCTCGTCGACCTCAGCCCCGCGCACAACTCCCCCTCCTTCCGCCGCTCCGCCGATAACACCTACGCCCAGATCGTCTATGCCAGCAAGTCCACCGACGTGACCGATGTGATGATCAACGGACGTTGGGTGATGCGCGACAGAAAATTACTTACGCTGAACGAAGCCGAACTGCTCGCCGAAGCCGCCGACCTTGCGAAGCAGATCGACTCGTTCCTGGTGGAACGCGAACAATCCGTGCTTTCGAAGTTAATCGCGCTCGGCGGTTCCATCGAAGAAGAATCGTTCGAGGTGCAGGTCAAGGTCAGGATCGCCGCGCCAGATCCCATCGTCGAGGCGTTGATGCGTCCCGAGATCGACATCCTGTACGAACGACATTATCGTCAACACGATGTGTACTTCTTCTTCGAGGAAGCCGCACAAGGACGCCTGCGCTACCGCGAGGACGATTTCATGGAAGGGACAAAGGATGTTCCCACGAAAACGCGCTCCCGCCTGACCTTGCTCGGCGTGCGCCGCGAGGGTCAGTTCGAGCACGAGGTGTTGCTCTCGCGCAGTCGCTATCTCGCGCCGGCGACCAATTCGCTTCGGTTCTATCGGGAATACTTCAAGCCGTCGCAGGAGGTCGAGATCGAAAAGGACCGTTTGCGCTGGTTCATCAAATACAAAGAGACCGAGTTTTACGTCAACCTCGATCATGTGTCCAAGCCCGACCTGGGATATTTCCTCGAGGTCAAATCGCGCACCTGGAGCCGCAAAGACGCGGACAACAAGGCGCAACTCGTGAACGAACTGTTGGAACTGCTCGGCGCGGCACACAGCGAGACCGTGACGGAAGATTACATTGAATTTGTGACCAAGGGATAAGCATGAAGACTGTTGGACGATTCCTCGCCGCGCTTTGCGCGATCCTCTTTGTTGTGACAGGCGTGCTGGCGTTGCTCCTTTTCAACCTCGAGCAAAAAGCGTTCTCATCCGAAACCTACAAACAGGCGTTCCAGGAGCAGGGACTCTACGAGCAGGCGCCTGCGCTGATCGCAGGGTTGTTGACCAACTCCCCCGGCGAGACCGGCGAGACACCGTTACTCCTCTCCCTCCTCGGCAAAGACAGGCTGGAACTCATGATCGGGTCGCTGATTCCGCCCGCGCAACTCGAAGCGCTGGTGGACGACATTCTCGATTCGATCTTTGCCTTCGTCAACGGAGAAACCGATACCGTATCGATCTCGCTCTCCCCGATCAAACAGCATCTGTCCGGCGATGCGGGAGTGCAGGCGTTCAAACAGGTCTTGCAGGCTTCGCCGGATTGCACCGCCGAACAACTGATGCAATTCGCACTTGGAGGATTATCCACCGACGAGGGGCTGGTGTTATGCAACCCGCCCGCCGAAGTGATGGACTTTATCGAGCCGTTGATCAGCCCGCAGATTCAATCCATGATGCTTGGCATCCCGGACGAGATCACCATCCCTGTCGGTGAACGCGGGCAGGCACGCCAACTCATCGAGCGTGCATACCGCATCCGCTTGCTGGCAAAATTATCCTTGCTGATCCCGATCGTATTTCTGATATTGATTTTGCTGTTCGCTGTCCGGAGCCGAAATGAATTTCTGAAATGGTGGGGTGTGCCGTTCGTGGTCGCAGGGACTGCCACTTTGCTGGTCGGGCTGGCTGGCACGCCGTTCGTCCGCGCCCTGCTCGCCTTTCTCTTCGAACAAGGCTCGTCTGCCATGCCGCCTGTCCTTCTGGAGTTGATGCCTGAATTGGCAGGCTCGCTCATCCGACAGATCCTCAAGCCGCTCATCCTTGAAGGGATCGTCCTTGCCGTCATCGGCATTGGGATGCTGGTCGCCTTGAGAATGCAGCACAGGAATACCCAACCTGCAGAATCGCCAATCTGAAACCGACTCGCAACATTCGACTGAATCCTCCTGTACATCAAGGAGACGCCCATGTCACAAACGCCCGTGCCCGAAAAGCCCAACCCAACCGGCAACGCCAGCATGTACCTCGGCATAGCCTCCAGCGCGCTGGTGTTCGGGATCGTCCTCTGTGCCTGGACGGGAATCGGCCAGGGTTGGATTCAACTCGCGGGCACGCCGCTTTTCATCTGCGGAGGTGCGAGCGCGTTCCTCGGCATGCTCGCCGCGATCCTTGGCGCGGCAGGTTTGTTCGGAAAAGATCGTTCGCGCACGACCGCCATTGTCGGCTTGGTTCTCGGCATACTCGGCGCATGCATGTTCCTGGGTTTTCTCAGCGCGATTGCAGGCGGGTAATGCAACTTTTTTGAATCTATAACCGTATCTATCACACACTGGTGGTTGAGTAGCCCGAAGCGGCAGCGAAGGGCGTATCGAAACCACCAATAAGCAAAAGTGTACTTGCTGCCGCTGGTTTCGATACGACGGCGGGCGAACACGCCGTCTACTCAACCAGCAGAGTATTCAATAATGCGCCGAATTCTTCTTGCTCTTTCCATTCTCCTCCTCGCCTCCCTTGCCTGCAATGGCGGAGGTGTGCCGCCTCCGCCTGAAAATTCGATTTTCGATTCCGGTAAAACCGCCTACGGTTTCTTCCCCTCCCCGCCTGAAGCAACCATCGAAAGTGTGTTTCAACTCTATAAGGATATGAACGAGCATGGCGACTTTGTTCTCATCCAGCAAAACACGGCGTGGGAGGATTTCACCGATGGCGGCATGGACAAAGACTCGCAAACCCGCACCGACCTCATCAACCAGGTCAAACTCGCCAGCCAGAACAACCTCGAATACGTCTTTGTCATTGATGCCCTCAACGGACTCAACCGCAAAGAGTTCATCGGTTTGCCCGCAGGCTGGGAGGCGAGTTTTGCCAACCCCGATGTGCGGACCGCCTACAAAAATTACGCGCTGTGGGTCGTGCGCACCTTCCAGCCGCGTTACCTCGGTCTCGCCTCCGAGATCAACACCTACATGGATGCGCATCGTGACGACGCAGGTAATTTCATCAGCCTCTACAATGAAATTTACGCGCTCGTCAAAGCCGAGGCGCCTGCAACGCAAATCTTCGTCTCGTTTCAATGGGACGACCTCAACAACATGTTCCCCCAGCCCGAAGAGGGGGACCGCACGCGACTCAGCCCGAATTGGGAACAGATCGAAGCGTTCGAGCCGAATCTGGATGTGTGGGTGATTTCGTCCTATCCCTACTTTGTTTTCCCCTCTGCTTCCGAAATCCCTGCGGACTATTACACCCCGCTTCTCTCGCGGACGGGGAAGCCGCTCGCCATCGCCGAAGGCGGATTCTCATCCCTGGCGGTCGGGTTCGCGCAAGGCTCCCCCGAGGATCAAGTCATCTACCTCAATGCCGTCCACGACCAACTCGGCTCGCGCCTCGCCTTCTGGGTCAACACGATTCTCACCGATTTCAACATGGATTCCTACGCGGCAGAAATGGCAAAACAAGGACGCGACCCGAAAGACGCCGAAGGCCTCTCCAATTTCGCGTTCATCGGCTTCCTCAACCCCGACCGCTCCCCCAAACCCGCCATGGAGGTGTGGGATGGGTTTATGGATGAGAAGTGAACTAAGACTTACTCACACCCATTCGCGACATGCTCCTCGAACGTTTCGGCAAACGAATGATACCCCGAACCGTCGCACCGCGCGCGGAAGAAGTAGTACGGCGTCTCAGCGGGGAACGCGACCGCTTGCAGTGAATCCAAGCCGGGGTTGGAGATCGGCGCGGGCGGCAGACCTGGGTACACGTACGTGTTGTAGAGAGAGTCGAACCTCAAGTCGTTCAAACTCAACGGGTTCGTCCACCAGGTTTGTTTGTCAACGTCATAACCCAGCGCGTATTGCACGGTCGGGTCGGCATCCAGTTTCATGCCGATGCTCAGGCGATTCAAATACACGGACGCGATCAACGGCTTTTCCTCATCCTGCACCGCTTCGCGCTCCACGATGGATGCGACGATCACGGCGTCATACACGGACAATCCTTGCGCTTCAAAGCCGGCGACCAGGTCGGGTGTGAGTCGCTGGGCGAACGTCCGCACGAGAGATTGAATCAATTCATCCACAGAACTGTTGCGCGGCAGGATGTGTGACTCGGGGAAAAGGAATCCCTCCATGGAATTCGCTTCGTCGAGGAAGTCGAACCCGTCGAGCGGAGTCTGCGCACTGGCGAGAAATTCTTCGGGTGTGATCGCCAAGCCGGAGGTGGGAAGCGAAGCGGCGATCTCTTCCATCCGCCAGCCGGCGAGGACGATAAACTCCACTTCAGTGGCTGTGGCATCCTGAATCTCGCGCGCGATCTCGATGGCGGACATCGCCGCGCTCAGGCGATACTCCCCCGCCTGAATGGAGGTATCCAACCCGGAGTAAATCAGGTAGGCGCGGAAGGATTCCGCATCACGGATCAATGCCGCATCCTGCAAACGTTGCGCGATGACGTTGACGGAATCGCCAGGGTCGATTCGAAAACTCCGCTCGATGCCGGTCGGGCTGAGCGGGCGCGTGAGCAGACCGTCGTACCACAGCAGGCGCGCGGAATATTGCACCTTTTGTGCGATCGTCAACCACGCCGCGGGCGGACCATAGATGCGCGATGCCTCGGCAGGGATGCTCACGAAAGCGAGGAAGAGGCAGGCGAGAACTGTGAGGAGTAAGAGAATTGGGAGAAATTTGCGCATCATAAATATCTGTTGGTCGAGCAGTCCCGCGTGCTTTTCGCGGGACGTATCGAGACCAACGACAACCTGTGAACAAATTATTACATGAACACTGGTGGTCTCGATATGTCCTTCGACTTCGCTACGCTCCGCTCAGGACTACTCGACCACCGAGTTACCTTTTGATTCGATATACGCCCTCAAAATCATCACCGCCGCAAGCGCATCGTGGTGACCGGCGCGTTTCTTGCGCGAGACTCCCATTTCGATCACCACTGCGCGCGCATCTTGTGTGCTGAATGATTCATCGAACAATTCTACGGGGATTTGAGTCTGCTCACGCAATGCATCGGCGAATTTCGCGGCACGCCGACCCGCGAGATTGGGCTTCCCCTCCTCGTCGAACGATTGCCCGACGACGATCAACCCCGCCTCGTTCTCCGAGGCTGCCTGCGCCACCTGCGCCGCATCCACCACGCGTGAGACGTGCTCGATCACCTTCAGCGGGCTGGCAAGGGTAGCGGTCGGGTCGCTGAGCGCGAGACCGATCCGTTTTTCGCCGTGGTCAACAGCCAGTATGCGCATTCATGCTCCGTTGGTTGAGTAGCGAGCGCTCTATGCGAGCGTATCGAAACCAACACGTTTCAAAAGTAATTTTGCAACAAGAATTGCTTTGGTTAATGGTGGTTTCGATACGACCTCGGCTACCGCCTCGGTCTACTCAACCACCGGCTTTACTTTGTTATGACTTCAATCCGAAACGGCAACATCGGAAGCCATTGCCACCACGATGGAGACATGATAATTTGTGGCGAGTTTTCAAGCGGCAGGTTTTTCTCTAGAGCAGATTGAGCGGAACTCAACCCGCGACCCAACACAAGTTGGACAACGCGCGACATGTCCACTTGTTGGATGATCTCACGCCCGGCGCGGACCTGCCAGTGAGCAGAGCCGTCATCGTCGAGCACAGGTTCAGAGAGCCGGTCAACGGTCGGAGATGCCGCTGGCGCTGAAAACCCCGAAGGGATGGATGCGTCGAGGGCGAGCAGGGCAAGCTCACTCACGTCGGAAGCGGAGGCGTAGCGCGCGGTAAACTCCACTTGCATGGTCAACGTCACAGTGGCGCCAGCCGCACCGGCAGGCGGGTCGTATTCCTCCGAAAGGATTTGCGAAAGCATAATCGTTTCTTCAAAGAGAATGTCACCCGATTCAATTTCGTTCAAAAATTTCAAACGCGCTTCATCAGTTAAAAATTCCAGCAACAGGTCGCGCGCACGCTGGCGGTCGGCATCGCTCGCTTGCACCGACGCAAGTTCGCGCCCACCGCTCATCGGCTCGAGATTGGTCACCGCCACCGACAAGCCAAGCCTGCCTTCCACGGCGTTGATCGCTTCCGCGTCCACGTTGCCCGCCAGCCCGCCATCCAACGCCTGCACTTGCGCTTCGATCTTTTTTCGCACACCGGCCGGGACGATGACCTCCTCGGTGGTCTCGAATTGAATCTCGCCGGCGGACACGAGGGTGCCGGCGGGTATGGTCACTTCATCCTGCGTGAGGTTGCTGAATTCGACCGCGCCTGTTGCCCGTGCCTGCGGAATCACGGTTTCGCCGGTCACGATCACCGTTTGCGTGCCATCGAGCAGGATTCGTTTTTCGCGGGCGGGAATTATCCCGGTGATGGCTACCGATTCCGAATCGGGGTCGGCAATCACCGGCAGGACGAGGCTTTGACTCTGCGTGACCGGTTGCAAGCGGACTTGCGCGCGAGGGACGAACAGCGCGACGATGGCAAGGACACCCATCACACCCGTGAGGAGCGCGAGAATCCGCGTTGCCGGGTGCGCGCGCCACGCCTCTTCCCGGACCTGAGCCTGCTCGCGCTTTTCCCTCAGGTTTTTCGCCGGGGCGCGGCGCGGAAAGCGCGGAAGCGGAGGTTCCGCCCACGAGGCTCGTTGCGCCTCCGCCGTGGATTCGAAGACCGGGATGCCGAGTTCCTCCGCGTCAGCGCGCAGGCGGCGCACGCGCGTCACCAGCCCCACCTGCGCGCCCAGCGCGCGCGCATGGCGTTGCAGGACTTTCAAATCCACGAGGCGCAGGACGACCTTCTCGAACTTTGGCACGACGAGCAGGATGCGCGGCGTCTTCGCCCACGACATGCGGTCGCGGACGGAGATCAAATCATCATGCGATTCGAGGGTGATGATCTTTGTTTTCACTGGCGAAAATTATAAACCATCCCCCACCGGCAGTTTCATCCGCTTGACCTTTAGGTTGAAGCCCCGTATATTCGAGAAAACCACTCACCGAGGAATCCATGCCATCCGCAGACATCATCATCCACAACGCGAAAATATTTACCAGCGACGCCGCCCGCCCACAAGCGGAAGCCGTGGCGGTGAAGGGAAATCGAATCATCTTCGTTGGAACGGATGACGGAGCAAAGGAGTTTCATGGCGCGAATACCCGAGTCGTCAACGGGCTGGGGCGGACTCTCAGCGCGGGGTTCATCGATTCACACGTGCACCTTCTTTCCGGCGCGGAGTGGATGCGGTTCGCAGAATTGCGCGAGGTACGGACCAACGCCGAACTCTCGAGCCTCCTGCGGGAATTTGCGGAGAAGAATAAGACAGACGAGTGGGTTGTCGGGCGCGGCATCCGCTATGGGGTCGTTTCGACACGCCAGGAGTTGGATGCCGTCATCGCAGACCGACCTGTATACGTCGGCGCGTTCGACGGTCACACCGGCTGGGCGAACACGAAGGCGTTGGAGATGGCGGGCATTCTCAACGATCACGGTCGCGCCATGGCGAACGGAATTGTCGTCCGTGACGGGCTGGGCACGGCAACGGGTGAACTGCGCGAGAGCGACGCCATGAATGCGGTGTTGAACTTGATTCCCCAACCGGACGCCAACCGCAAACGGGAATTGCTGAAATTGGCGATCCGCGAGTTCAACAAGACCGGCATCACCAGCGTCCACAACATGAACGGCGACATGGATGAGTTGATGACTTACGCCGCGCTCGAAGATGCGGGCGAGATGAACCTGCGCGTGTATGTGCCGTATCACGTCAAGCCCGAGGCGACCGAGGATGATTTGAAGGAAGCCGCCGCGATGGCGAACGTGCAGATGGATTACGTGCGCGGCGGAGCGGCAAAATTCTTCATGGACGGCGTGTGGGAGTCGTACACCGCATACAATGTAAAACCGTACGGCGACGAACCATCCACGCGGGTGGAGCCGATTTTTTCGCTGGAACATTTTACGCGCATGGCGACGCTATGCGACAGGATGGGGTTGCAGATCGCCGTCCATTGCTGTGGGGATGCCGCTGTGCGGCAAACGCTCGACGGGTACGAATCAATTCAAAAGGCGAACGGGAAGCGGGATAGCCGTCATCGCATCGAACACATCGAAGTTTGTCAGCCCGAAGATATGCCGCGCTTCAAAGAACTGGGCGTCATCGCCTCGATGCAACCGAGTCACGCCCCGTTCAGCATGGAGGATGACCCGGTCTGGCCCAAGCGCCCGGGGGCAGGTCAGTGGCAGTATGCCTTCGCATGGCGGAGTTTGAAGGATGCCGGCGCTCACCTCACCCTCGGCAGTGATTGGTTCGTCGCGCCGTTCGACCCGATCACCCACCTGCATTGGGCGCTCAACCGCAAAAAACTCGCGCCGGAGAATCCCGACCAGCGCCTGACTCTCGAGGAATGCATTCTGGGGTACACGCGCGATGCGGCGTATGTGGAATTCATGGAAAACGAAAAGGGGCAGGTCAGGGAAGGATTCCTCGCCGACCTGGTGCTGTTTTCACACGACCTCTTCGCGTTGAACCCGGAGGATGTTTCATTGGCAAACGTGGTGTTGACGATCATGGATGGGCGGATCGTGTACGAGAATTTGTAGGGGCGGGATAACCCCGCCCCTACGGTTAATCCATTCAACCTGAATACTGAAGCGCAGAGCGCACCAGGTGCAGGAACTCCTCCATGTCGTTTTCGCGCGGCATCCACTCTGCGATGCGTTCGGCTTCGCGATACACTTCACCGAGCGTGCTTTCCTCCGCCCAATAACTCTGCTTGAGGATCTCGGCATACTCCGCAACGACCACGGCGCGTTGGAAGTAAATATCCGCATCTTCGAACTCGCGCGCCAGGTCGCTGGTAAAAAACTCGCTTGAGATCTCGCTGACCGTGTGCAAATCGGGGTCCTCCCAGCGCAGGTAGACCGTGGCGATCTCGCCAAACGCTTCGGGGTAGAGTTTCACCTCGTACAACGCCGTCACGGAATGTCCCGCGCCGATCTCGCCGGCATCCACCTTGTTATCGCGGAAATCCTCGTCTGCCACGGCGCGGTTCTCGAACCCGACCAGGCGATAGCGCATGACCACATCGGGGTTGAAGTCCACCTGCACCTTCGCGTCGAGCGCGATGGTTTGCAGGGTTCCCGTGATCTGATCGATGAACAGGCGCTTTGCCTCGCGCATATCGTCCACATAGGCGTAGAAACCGTTGCCATTGTCGGCGAGTTGTTCCATCAACGTGTCGTTGTAGTTGTCCATGCCGAAACCGATGGTGGTCATCGTCACCCCTTCCTGCACGTGACCGCGGATCTCGTCCAGGATCACAGTCGCTTCGGTGTTCCCGACATTCGCCACACCATCCGAACAGAGGATCACGCGGTTGATGCCGTTGGGATTGTACGCGCGCAATGCCATCTGGTAACCCAGGCGAATCCCCGCCTCGGCGTTGGTCGCCCCTTCGGGTTGCAGGCGATAAATGGCGGAAAGGATTTCGTCTTTGTAAAAACCAGACACAGGCTCGAGAACGACGCGGGCGTCCGATCCGTACACCACGATGCTCACTAAATCGTCCGAGTGCAATTGCTCCACCAGCAATTCCAGCGAACGCTTGACCAGCCCGAGACGATTGTCCATGTCCATCGAACCGGAAACGTCGATGACAAACGTCAACGAGGCGGGCTTGCGGTCTTCCTCCGGCACCTGATACCCCTGAATGCCGACGCGCAACATTTGGTACCGCTCGGTCTGGGTGAACGGCGAAGGCGCGCCATCCACAGAAATACCGAAGGCTTGATGCGCCGGCGGGTTGGCGTATCCCTGCGCGAAAAAGTTGACGTACTCCTCCACGCGCACCGACTCGGGCGGCGGCATGTTGCCGTCCTCGATGTAGTTCCGCATGACGGTGTACGAGCCGGTATCCACATCGAGCGCGAACGTGGACAAATTGTCGTCTTCGGTGTCGATGGACGGATTGACTCCGTAATCCTCGAAGAACATATCGTACGGGTCATTTGCAGACGTTTGGGTTGGCGACCCGTGGGCAAACGGACTCGACGGTTGCGCCTGGGTCTGATCGGCTGGCACGCTAAAGAGTGCCGGTTCGGTCGCGGCGGCTTCGGTTGCGGGCGATTCGTTGTACGGGGAATTGGGGTCGGAATACAGAGGCGCTTCCGTTGCTGGCGCAACCGATCCACAGGCTAAGACGAACAGCAACACGAAGAGAACACCTGCTTGTAAGGCTTTTTGTTTCGAGAACATTTTCTCTTCTCCTATTTTGGATGATGTTTTACACGCGGTGAATTCGAACAGCAGGCCGGCGTGCCTGACGTTCAAAAAAAACTCAGTCCATGTTAGCCTCCTTTCGATGTGACGAATCAAACAAAATCATTCTATACGATTCCCTGACGTTTAATCATATTAATTGTTCCGGGAATCAAAAAGAGACGGAGCATCCGTCTCTTTTTGATGAATTGCCAACGAGTGGGAAATTGCGTCGAACCCTTACGAGAGCGACATCCAGACGACCACACCACCATCCAGACTCGTGATCGTAATGGTCAGGAAGGCGTCATCTTTCGAGTAGACGAGAAGCCCGCCCTGGTCGTCGCTCGTGGTGACCATCGGCGACCAGCCCACCGCCCCCAACGCGTCGCTATAAAACTCGCTGGCTTCCTTGGGCGAGCCGGTGTATTTGAAACTATAGTTGTTGGCATCGAACTCCTGCCCGGCAGTCGCCTGCGGCATGATCGGGATGCCGTTCCACTCCGCGACGGGCGTCCCTTGCGGGTTGAAGTAATCGCCCACCTGTGAAAATTGGGTGGGTAATGCGCTGAGCGTTTCGAGCGGGATCGCAGTGGTGAACTCACTCACCTGCGTTACCGCAGATTGCACGGTGCTTACCGCCTCCTGCGCGTCGCGGAACGGCTGAGTGACAGCGTTACAGGCGAGCACAAAGACGATCAACGCGAACGCAAGAAACAATTTGGATGAACGAGACATGGTTTTTCTCCTTTTCGAATTGGCAGGCACACAGGTCTGCCCCTACTTGATTTTAACTTCTATCGCAGCGGACACTTTACCCAACGCATCTTTGACATCTCCTGTCAGACTTCCCTGCGCCATGTTCGGACGTCCGCCGCCTTTTCCGCCGATGGCTTGGATGAGATCGCCCGCCTTCAATCCGCGTTTGACGAGATCCTCGGTCAAGACCGCGATTACAGTTGATCCACTGACCAAAACCGCCGCGCCACCTTTGGGATATTTCTCGCGGAACTTGTCGGCAAGCATGCGGAGGGTATCCCCGTTCACGTTCGAGAATTCGACAGCGAGCAGGTTGACATCCTTCACGATTTGAACGTTGGAGAGATGCAGGTTGAAAGCCGAAAGCGCAGTCTGTGCGCGCAAGTCGGCGAGTTCCTTCTTCAAATCAGACACTTCGTCCTGCAACGCGTTCACTTTCGATGGCACATCGTCCACGGAGGATTTCAACACACCGGCAGTCTGCTTGAGCGTCTTGAAGCGCTTCTGGATCAACTCGTATGCGCCGCGCCCGGTCACCGCTTCGATCCGCCGCACGTTCGCCGCGACGGACCCTTCGCTGACGATGAGGAAAGCGCCAATATCGGACGTGCGTTCGAGGTGGGTTCCGCCGCACAGCTCGTAGGAATATTTTTTGGAGTCAGCCAGCTTGCTGGTGTCGGGCGGGAGCAAGCTCCCTGAGTCCAAAATACTGATCGTCCTGACTGTCTCACCATATTTCTCGCCGAACAATGCCATCGCGCCTTCTTTTTTCGCCTCGTCAAGCGACTTGGTCTGCTTCATCACCGGCATATCCGCCGCGATGGCATCGTTGACCATCTTCTCGACGCGCTCGACCTGTTCGGGTGTCATCGCTTCGGGATGGTTGAAGTCGAACCGCAAGTGAGTCGGCGCGACGAGCGACCCCGCCTGTTTGGCTTGATCGCTCAAGACAGTGTGCAGCGCTTTGTGCAGGAGGTGCGTCGCGGTGTGATTCCGCATGATGGCGTGCCGGCGGACGATATCCACTTCGGCGGTGGCTTTGTCGCCGACTTTGGGTTGACCGGAGATCACCGTCCCGATGTGAACCAGCACGCCAGCCGAGGCGCGGCGCATGCCGGTAATTTCGATTTCCCAGGATTCTCCCTCACCCTGCCCTCTCCCGCTGGGAGAGGGAACAAGGCGAATGTACCCCGTATCATCCACCTGACCGCCGGCTTCGATGTAGAAACCCGTCTTTGGCAGGATCACTTCCACCTGATCATCAAGCGAAGCGGATTCCACCGATTGCCCGTTGACGATCAACGCCAGCACTTCACCTTCCACACGCGGGCTGGTGTAGGGATCGTATTCGACTCCATCTTTACCAAGTTTCTTTTTCGATTGCAGGTCCTTCAGGATCCCCGCGAAGAATTCGGCGTCTTCGCCCATTTTCGATTTGAACTTGGAGGAGGCTGAGGCTTTCGCGTGTTCTTCCTTCGCTTCGTTGAATCCTTTCTCGTCCACGTCGAGCCCCTGCTCGCGGGCGATATCGCGCGAGATCTCGAAGGGAAGACCGTAGGTGGCGTACAGGTCGAAGGCTTTGTGTCCGTCGAGGATCGTTTGACCGGAAGAGCGAAGCGCGTCGAGGTGATTCTGCAGATGGTTGGTACCCGCCTCCACAGTCCGCGCGAAACGGATTTCTTCCCGCGTCAAATTATCGAGGATGGCAGGCTGAGCCTTTTTGAGTTCGGGATAAAAATCCCCGTATTGATGGATCACCGCCTCGGCGATTTTGGCGAGGAAGGGATCGTTCAACCCGATCTTCGAACCGAAGCGCGCCGCGCGACGGATGATCATGCGCGCCACGTAGTTGCGACCCGCATTGCCCGGCACGACTCCATCCGCGATGAGGAACGCGGCAGAACGGACGTGGTCGCAGATCACGCGGTACGGCGTAAAGTCGGCGAGCATTTCTTTTTCGTTGTAACCGGTGAGGCTTCGCAAAACTTCGAGCGAGCCGGTGAAGAGATCGGTTTTGTAATTGGAGTCCACGCCTTGCAAGACAGAGACGATGCGCTCGAAGCCCATGCCGGTATCGACGTGCTTTTGCGGGAGCGGTTCGAGGCGACCGTCGTCGAACAGGTTGTATTGGATGAAGACGTTGTTCCACAATTCGAGGAAACGCGTGCATCCTCCGTTCACCGCGCAGACGTGACCGGGCACATCTTGCATATCGCAGAATTGCTCGCCGCGGTCGAAGTGGATCTCGGAGCACGGGCCGCACGGACCAGTCTCCGCCATCTGCCAGAAATTTTCCTTGCGCCCGAAGAACAGCACATGCTCAGGGTTGAAGCCCGGCTGAACTTTCCAGATCTCTGCCGCTTCATCGTCGCGCGGCACGTTACCTTTATCATCTTCGAAACACGTGGCGTAAATTTTATCCTTCGGCAAGTCCCACACATCGGTGAGTAACTGCCACGACCACGCAATCGCTTCCGTTTTGTAGTAATCGCCGAACGACCAGTTGCCGAGCATTTCGAAAAACGTATGATGCGTATCGTCACGCCCAACGTCTTCAAGGTCGTTGTGCTTGCCCGCCACGCGCATACACTTTTGCGAATCAACCGCGCGAGTGTAGGGCTTCTTGTCGGTGCCGATGAACACATCCTTGAACTGCACCATGCCGGAGTTGGTGAAGAGCAGAGTGCTGTCTCCGCCCGGGACGAGCGACATCGAAGGCACGGCGGTATGTCCGTGCTCGACGAAAAAATCTATGAAGGTCTGGCGGATTTCATTACCCGAAAGTTTTTTGCTCATGCGTTCTCCAACGTTTTGAAAATGACTGGCGAATTATACCAAGCCAATGAAATAAAAATCCCGAACCTGTGGGTTCGGGACTGGTCGTTATCGTTCAGCCTCAAGCCGTGACAGGTTCACAGGACGCGCATCGTAGCGGCGGCTTGAGCGGCGGCAAACTCGAAGATGAAATTCTTTTGCATGGCTGGCATTATACCCCAGAGGATTATTGGCTACAATCGGGGGATGAAAACCACCCGCTTCCTCCTCGCTTTCGTTTTGATTCTCACCCTCGCCTGCTCCACGTTGACTCCCTCCGCGCCAGCCGCAGAGTCCCAACCGACAAGCATCGCTTCCGCCTCCGATCAACCTGCTTCGCCCACCCCGGCGCAAACGCTTCCTCAAACGTGGACGCGCTCCAACCCCGGCGGAGGCGGCGCGTTTTCCTCCATCGGCGCGGGACCGACGGGCATCATCATGGCAGGCAGTGACCTGAGCGGCGCGTACATCTCGTACAATCGCGGCGCATCGTGGAGCGTGATCGGCTACGCCAACGGACTACTCAGCACGCACGTCGCGGGGTTGGGGTTTGACCCGCTGGATGAAAACATTCTCTACGTGGGGACAGACGCAGGGTTGTTCCGAAGCGAGGATGGCGGGAAATCCGTCCAGCGCGTGATTGAGGCGGGGTATGTCAGCAACATCAGTTTCTCGCGGTTGAATCCGCTGGTGGGGTATGCCGCGCGTCATGAAGACTGGAACGTACCGACCGCGCAGATTTATAAATCCACTGATCGCGGCGAAACCTGGGCGCAGATCAGCGTGAATCTACCGGGCAACCTGCGCGTGACAAAACTCATCGTGAACCCGCAAAACGAAAATATCCTCTACCTCCTTTCGGGTTATTCCCGCTTTGCCTGCGGCGCGAATGGGATTTTCAAAAGCGAAGACGGCGGCGTGACCTGGCGCGACATCACCCTGGATATGCCCGACGTGGAGGACTTTGCCCTCAACAAAATCAACCCGGATATTTTGTACTTCACGACACCGGCGTACGTGCCCGATGAAACCTGCGAGTCCCCCAGTTCGGAAACAGGCAAGCTCTACCAAAGCGTGGACTCCGGCGAATCGTGGACAAAGATCGCGGATAAATCCGGTTCGATCTGGGCAGACGGCGATGGCGCAACGATTCGGTTAATCGCTTCGTATTTGCTCGATTGGGACGAACGCGCCGGCACGTGGGAATCTGTTGACAACGGTCAAAGTTGGTCTAAGGTCGGCGATATCGCCGTGTGGGAGAAAGGCTGGTCAAACACCGTCAGCTGGACGTTTGGTTCCAACCCCGATGGCTCGTCGCGCACGTTCGGCGAGGATCTGTCGGACCCGGAATCGCTCCTATGGGTGAACTGGCAATTCGCGTGGGTCTCACGCGACCGCGGACGCACGTTCGACAACATCAACTCGAATGAAGTTGCGCCGGGTCAATGGCAATCCACCGGCTTCGACAACATCGTGATGTTCGACCTCGCCATCGGCGCAAACCCGCAGGATATTTACACCGGCTCGTACGACATCGGTTGCTGGCACAGTCCCGATAACGGGCTCAGTTGGATGAACTGCAACGACGCCGCCACGACGACGATCCAATACCCCGACTACGTCGGCGGTTGGGCAGGTTCCGGCGGGAACACGACCACCATCCTGCCTGACCCAGCCCGCGAAAATGTCGTTTGGTCGGCGCAATCGAACGATCTGACCGAGCCGCACATTTTGTTACGGAGCAACGACAAAGGCGCGACGTGGGAAGAATCCAATGGCGGATTACCGCAAATAGACATCTCCGGCTTGTCGGTGGATAGGAACTCACCGCTTGAGAATCGCACGCTGTTCGTCGCCGCAGATGGAGATGTGTACAGCAGTGCGGATGACGGTCATACGTGGAGTCTCGCGCTCGATTGCAACGGATGCTGGTTCACCGCCGTGGATAATTTCGACGGCAACCTCGTCTATGCCGGCGGACATGCCGGGTTGTTCGTCTCGGAGGCGGGGGGAATGCCGGGGTCGTGGAAGCAGGTCGAAGGTTTCGAGGGAAGCGGGGCGAATCCGTACGGGTGGGATGTGTGGTCCGGCGTCCACCGCATCGTACCGGACTCGGTCACTGCCGGCAAAGTGTACGCGGCGTTCTACGGGGAGGGCGGCGGGCTCTTCGTCAGCGTTGACCGCGGCGCGATGTGGGCAAAATTGTTGGACGATGATTTTATGAAATCGGTGGCGGTCTCACCCGCGGACCCGAATATTTTGTATGCCACTTCCTCGAGCAATACCTGCTGTGGCGGCGACCCGACCGTTTCGCGTGGCATCCTCCGCAGTACAGACGGCGGGGAGACATGGGTCGAGGTGAACGAGGGCATGGCATGGAATTTCGCCGCGCCGATCACCATCCACCCGTCGAACCCAATATTGGTGTGGGTCGGTTCGCCGGGAACGGGATTTCAATGGAGGGTTTTCGCAGAGTAGAATCGAAACATCCTCTTGTCCTTATGCGGACCACGCATTCAGACTGGCGCGTGTTCCGTTGAATCCTCGATCACGCGGTAAACCTTGTCGTGTTCGTGCACGCGGTCGACGACTTTGATCGCCACGTTGTCGCCGGGTTTCACCCACACCACAGAGTGATGGTCCATTTCCATGGAACCGACGCGCTCGGTGAGGTTGGTGTGATGCCCGACGATGTGGATCTTGTCGCCCAGTTTGAGTTCATCGATGAGGGAAATCACAGCGACGCTGAGGTGATCGTAGTAATGCGAAATCCGTCCAATCTCGATCTCCATGATTTTGCTCCTCGTCCGAAAGCCCCGCCAATCGGACACTTGTTGTGCCTTCACTGTAGGACTTTCCCTCCCAAAAATCCAGTGACAAATTTCCGCGTTTCGTCCCAACATCCGGGCATGGTTTTCTCAATGCTGAAAGATCCTCAACGCGAATGTCGCGAATTCGCAAATGGCGCGAATAATCCCTTGAATATTCGCGAAATTCGTCCATTCGCGCTATTCGCGTTCCAAAACCGCCAAGGTGTCAAACGACATATTTGGGAACCCCAGGTTGTAAAAACACGTCAAACTGCGTATACTAAACTGGAACTCATCGAAGGAACAAGGCGGTTCCCGCCTCCACTGGCAGAAAGGGAAAGGGCAAGGTCAATGAAATACATCTCTCGCATTCTCACCATGGGGATCATTTTCTCGTTCATGCTCTCCGCTTGTATCGGCGGCGTGACGCCAACTCCGACGGAGGTCGTCAATCCGGCGATCGGTCCCGCCTCCGGCGAAGCCGCCTCGTTGACCCTGGGCGTCGTCGCGACCAATGGCACCAGCGCCTTTAACACGGTCGGTCAGACGATCAACTACACCTATTCCGTATCCAACTCCGGGGATATCGCCGTTGCCGGACCCATCGCCGTCATCGACGACAAAACGACCGCGCCCGCGTGCGCGGCGGTCAACTCTGTTGGAAACCTCGATAATAACCTCGACCCGGGCGAATCCTTGAATTGCGCCTCCACGTATTCGATTCAGCAAGCCGATCTCAACGCCTGCAGGGTGGTCAGCAACGCCGCGGCGCAAGCCGCCGGGGTCGCTTCGAACCGGGTCACCACCACCGTGGCGACGGTATGCAACAACGCATTGACTGTCACCGTCACCCCGAACACGACAACGTACAGCGCGGTTGGGCAGGTCATCACCTATTCCTACGTGATCAAGAACAGTGGCGCCGCCGCGATCGGACCGGACCAATTCCGCGTGACCGACAACAAGCAGGCAAGCCCGGTCAACTGCGATGTGCCGAACCGCACGCTCGGTCCGGGCGAATCGATCTCCTGTTCGGCGCAATACCCGGTCAACCAAAATGATCTGAATGCCACGAGCATTGTCAATACCGTCACAGCCACGGGCGGCGGCGTGACCTCGCAACCCGCAACGAGCACCGTCACCAAAGGCGCAGTGTCCCCTGGGAACTTCACCAAAGGCTCGAACATTACGCACACCGTCACGAGCGGCGAATGGCTGTACCAGATCGCGCGCTGTTACGGCGCGGATATCAATGCCACGCTCGCCGCCAATCCGCAGATTCCAAACGCGCATTATATTTTGCCCGATATGGCGGTTCACGTTCCAAACATCGGCTCGAAAGGGACGATCTACGGTCCGCGCTGTGCCGGATATTACGTCGCGCAATTGGGCGACACCTGGGAAAATATCGGCACACGCTTCAACGCCGATGTGATCGTCTTGAAAGCGGCAAACCGACTCATCGCTTCGCCCGCCGTTGGGAACTGCCTCAAGATCCCCATCAACTCCGCCGGTGGAGCCGCCACCGCCCAGACAACGCTCAGCGCCTGCCCAGCCTCCACCCCGATAACACCCAACCCGAACCCCGGCACCAGCGATATCACCATCACCTTCCCCACCGGGCAGACCGGCACGACCGTGACCGGGGCGATCACCGGAACATCGAGCATCCGCTATTTCTTGAACGTGGCTCAAAATCAAACGCTGACCGTCAAAGTCAACGCGCCGGCGAACACCCTCAGCATGGGCATCACCGCGCCGAACGGCTCCTCGATGAAAGCGCAGGATGCGACACTGACATTCAGCGGCGCAGTCCCATCCAGCGGGAATGTCATCATCACCGTCACCGGGACCGACGCCTCCACCAAACAATTTTCGATGGACGTGTCGGCGGTGACACCGGTGGTCAACCCGTTCGAGCGCGTGACCGACATCCATCCGGGCGCGAATAGCTCCGACCCAGCCTTCCTCGCCAATTTCAACGGGCAGTTATTCTTCCGTGCGACCGGCAACAACAACGCCGGCGCGGAATTATGGAGATACGACCCCACCACCAAACTCCCCAGCCTCGCAGACGATATCAATCTCGGACCGACCGGCTCTGACCCTGCCTACCTCACACCGTACAACGGCGCCTTATATTTCCGGGCGAACGGCGGCGACGGCAATGGCGTGGAACTCTGGCGCTGGAACGGTTCAGATTCAGGCCGGGTGGCTGAGATCAACGCCGGCGCCGCAGATGCCAACCCATCGTACATGGCGGTGTTCAACAACCTGCTGTACTTCAGCGCAAAAGGCGGAGATTCCACCGGCGTCGAACTGTGGCGGACCGACGGCACGTCCACCCTGCTCGTGGCGGATATCAACGCCGGACCCGGCGATTCGAATCCGTCTCACCTGGCAGTGTTCAATAACGCGCTGTATTTCAGCGCGGTCAGCACCGACGGCAAAGGCGTGGAGATCTATAAGTTCGATGGGACAAATGCCCCCGTGCGCGTGACCGATATCAATCCCGATGCGGGCAATTCCAACCCGGCCTATCTGACGTTGTTCAACAACGCCCTGTATTTCAGCGCGATCAGCAACGACGGGAAAGGGGTTGAATTGTGGAAATACGACGGGACCAACAACCCGACCCGCGTCACCGACATCAACCCGGAGACGGGCGACGCCGCCCCAGCCTTCCTGACGGTATTCAACGGCGCGCTCTATTTCAGCGCGATCAGCAACGACGGCAAGGGGATCGAACTATGGAAGTTCGATGGCGCGAGCGCGAAACTTGTCGGAGATTTGAACACCGCAGGCAACGCCAGCCCATCCTATCTCCTGGTGTTCAACAACGAATTGTTCTTCCAGGCGAACGGCAATGACAACTTCGGCACCGAAGTCTGGAAATTCAAGGGACCGTAATCTCACACCTCAGTACTCTAAAGCCCTCGAAATCCCGGGGGCTTTATTTTTGCCTTCACAATTCGCTCACCGGTTCTTCACACCGCCGACACAGGGAATTAAGCGCGCCTTCATGGGATGCACATAGAATGATTAATATTTTATCCAGGAGAAAATGATGAAAAGAAACCAACCCATACTCGCCTTCCTGTTCGCGGCGTCCATGTTGATCACCGCCTGCGGGGCATCGTCCTCTTCACAGGGCGAACCAGTCATCCAATCCACGCCTGACCCGAACGTTGTCAAACTGAACCTGAACACCGTAACAAGCGACGAACTGCTCGCATCCATTCCAGGTTTCTCAAACCGCATGGTGCGGGAATTCCAGGAATATCGTCCTTATGTCAGCATCCAGCAGTTCCGGCGCGAGATCGGAAAGTATGTCAGCGATGCGCAGGTGACCGAGTACGAGAATTACGTGTACGTGCCTATTGCCATCAACGACTCGGATTCGGCAAGCCTGCAACAGATCCCGGGTCTCGACGCCGCCGAGGCGGAGTCGCTCCTCGCCAGCCGACCCTACGCCTCTACCGACGAATTCATCGCCGCATTGAGCCAATTCATCAGCGCCGATGAATTGGAGATCGCCAAGACCTACCTGGAATAACCGGTATGAATTCCGAAGCCACGCTTGCAAAAATTCGAAGGACCTTGTTGGTCGTATCCGCCGCGACCTTCCTCATGACCGTGGTGGAACTGGTCTTTGTCGGTCATTGGAACGAGAAAATCCAATATCTCCCCTTCGTGCTCTCCATCTCTGGTTTGGCAGTGATCGCCTTCGCATATGCCCGACCCGGGCGAAGTTCGACGAACCTCTTGCGATGGACGATGGTCACAGTTGCCTCCTGTAGTTTGATCGGCTTTTACGAACACATGCACAACAACTACACATTCTGGCTGGAGATCCAACCGAATACCACGACAGCGGAGTTGATCAAAGCCACACTCACAGGCGGGATACCGGTACTCGCGCCGGGCATCCTGCTCCTTGGGGCCGTGCTTGGCTGGCTGGCAGTGTACAACGAACCATCGAAATAACATCGACCCGGAGCCGTTCGATCACCGAGCGGCTCTTTTCTCCCCTTTTTGTCCTGCGCTGCGATTCGAGTGCTATACTCGTAAAAATTCGCGCGCCTCAAAGGATGAAAATTAACCGTCATGAACATTTTTAAAATTCCTCCTCGCCTTGCCCTCTGCGGGTTGATCCTGGCATCGCTTGCCTGCAACCTGTCGAACCCAGCCAGCCCCACGGAGAGCCCGTCGGCATCGACAAATATCCAACCTACTGATGTTCCAGCAACCGAACCTCCCGCCCAAAACGCATGCGAGAACCCGTACGCGCCGGTCATCGCCGGGGCAACGTGGGACTACAACATTCAGGGAACGCTCCCAGATACGTATACACACACGATCTTGAGCGTGGATGCCGATGGCTTCGTCGAACAGGATGCGTTTGCCTCTGGCGTCACGCGTCAGGCTGAGTGGAAGTGCGAGAACGGCAACCTCATCGCGCTCAACCCGCCGGGCGGCACGTCTGGGACGGTCAACACGGAGGGAGTGCAAGCCGATTTCCACACCACAGCCCTCGATGGCGTTACCCTGCCTGGCGTTATTAACCCCGGCGATACATGGACGCAATCGATCACACTCGAAGGCACCGAAACCATCAACGGGATCGAAATTCCCGCCAGCAACCAGACCACGAGCGACTGCACAGCGATCGGAATCGAATCGGTGACTGTCGCCGCTGGGACGTTCGACGCCATGCGCGTGGATTGCGTGATCCACATGAACATCACGGTCACGATGAGCGGTATTGAAATACCGACGATTCTCGATTTTACATCGACGAGTTGGTACGCACGGAACGTCGGTCTCGTAAAAAACGCATCGGTCGGCAGCGCATTCAACAGCACAACGGATTTGGTTTCATATAATATTCCCTAAACAGGTTCTAAGGATGCCGCGCTAGAATTTTGACATGAACAGGATCAAGATTCTAATCACTTCATTTGTCGTTGTTGCGATCGTTACCTCGTGCGGGACGCGTTCGGCGCAAACCTCCGCTTCGCCTCCGACGAGTGAGCCTGTTCTCACTGCTTCCTCGACTTCAACGCCTACAAATACCCCCACCCCTACCTCGACATCTTCCCCATCGCCCACCGCTACGCCGATCCCCCACCCGCTTTCGATCGAGGCAATGCGCGCGCGCGAGTACCCCGGCAGCGACGTGGTCATCGAAGCGGTGCTCGACCCCGGTGTGAACTACAACCGCTACCTCGTTTCGTATCTCTCCGAGGGATTGAAAATTTACGCCCTGATGACCGTCCCCAACGGCGAGAAGCCCGCCACCGGCTGGCCCGTCATCATCTTCAACCACGGGTTCATCCCGCCGGATGTTTATGTGACTACCGAACGCTACATCGCCTACGTGGACTTGATCGCGCGGAGCGGGTATATCGTCTTTCGCTCCGATTATCGTGGGCATGGTAACTCGGAGGGTGACGCGCGGGGCGCATACAGCACACCGGATTACACCGTGGACGTTTTGAACGCGGTCGCCACCATGAAACGCCACCCCGATGCCGACCCAAACCGCATCGGCATGTGGGGGCATTCCATGGGCGGTTACATCACCCTGCGCTCGATGGTGACCACAAACGATATAAAAGTTGGGGTGATCTGGGCTGGCGTGGTCGGTTCGTATGAAGACCTGCTATACAACTGGCGGAGAGGCACCGGCGGCTCGACCCCGCCCACCCCCCGCCCCGGCACATGGCGGATTTCGCTCGTGGAGCAATACGGTTCCCCCGAAGAAAACCCAGCCTTCTGGGACTCGATCTCAGCCAACGCCTACCTCGCCGATGTGTCCGGACCGATTCAACTCCACCACGGCACCGCCGACGCCGATGTGCCGTTGCTTTTTTCAGAGAACCTGTTCTTTCAAATGCTCGACGCCGGTCAATTTGTGGAGTTTTACAAATACGAAGGGGATAACCACAACATCTCGAACTACTTCAGCACAGCCATGGCTCGCACGATCGAGTTCTTTGACCGGTTTCTAAAATAACGATCGATCTCCCCGCGGGGCTGAGGGGGCGATAACTCGAAGGCGCTGTGCCAGCCGTCCCTGCGGAGGCGGCGGCAGGGCGTCCACATTACAAAAATAACAATCCGGGGGGAGTCCTAATTGGAGTAAAATTCTCCCAGTACTCAATTCCTACCCTTCTAAAATATTTGAGCGCCGGGAGGTTCGTCATGTTCAAGACCCAAAACCTGTATCAGAACGACGACAAATGGAAAAACACCAAGTTGGGTAATTCATCGGAGACCATCGGCGGGTGGGGTTGCCTGCTCACGTCGGTCACGATGATGCTGAACGGCATCGGCTACAACGAGACGCCCGAAACGGTCAACGAAAAGATGAAAGCAAACGGCGGTTTTCAAGGCGCATTTTTCATCCCGAGCGTCCTGCCGTATATCTGGCCCAAGGCGGCGTACCGAGATATGCAACCGTGCGAAACCTCTCCCGCGCCCATCTCGCAGATCGACGCGGCGGTTGCGGCGGGCAAGCCCGTGATCCTGCAAGTGGATTGGAACAAACAGGCTGGCATACAGACACACTTCGTGCTGGTGAAAGAAAAAAAGGGGAATGACTATGTGTTGTACGACCCCTACAAATACGGCGGTGACAGCCCGGAGAAAGAAGTTCTGCTGACATCTCGCTACAAATACAACGGCGCAAACATCGAAGCGGAGATCAGCGCCGTGATGTGGTTCGACTCTGTCAGCGCCGATGCCCCAACACCACCCAAAGTCACCAAGGTTCCCGTGCCCGCCGACAAATTCCTGTTGTACGCCGCGGAGGACGATCTCGCCTTGCGCGCCGAGGGGTCGGTGAGCGGCTACCTGTTCAAGCGCATGGTGAAAGGCACAGAACTTATCGCGCTCGAACCCAAAGCCACCGCCAAAGCCAAACTGGGGATCAACGGAAAATGGATCAACGTCCAGGACCCCAAAGGTGATCAGGGCTACATTGCCGCGTGGTATGTGACGGAGACCAAAGGCGGCGTTCCCGCGTCTACGAACGCGACGCTTCCTTCCACGCCCAAACCTGCCTCGCCCGCTTCGGCGACTCTGCCCCCCGGCGCGCTGGCGTTCTTCCCCACCGAGGAACTTTCGTTCCGCACGCAACCCGTGATCTCACCAGAGACGTTAATCCGCCGCATCCCTGTCACGGAGCAACTCGTCAGCGTGGAGCCGGCGAACGCGGTCATCCCCAAAGTCGGGGTGACAAACCAATGGTTGAAAGTACGCGACACCAGCGGCAAGGAAGGGTACGTGGCGGCGTGGTACGTGAAATACGCCGGTGGAACCACCGCCCAACAAGCCTCCGCATCTTCCACGCCCGCCACGACCAATGGCGGCACGAAAGTAAAGACAACCGCGCAGGCAATCGCCTTCCGCAAACAACCGGTCATCAACGATTCGACGTTGATCCGCTGGCTCCCGATCGGCACGCAACTCACCATCACCGAGCCCGGCGGAGAGAACAAGATCGGCGCAAATAACCAGTGGCTCAAGGTCAAAGATACCGGCAGCGTGGAAGGCTATGTTGCCGCCTGGTTCGTTTCCCGCTAAGAGGGATCATTCATGGCTGACAAGAAGAAGGGCGCGCTGGGCAGGGTTTTCATCTCCTACTCGCGCAAGGATAAGCGATTCGTAAAAAAGTTGAACGCCGCGCTCGATGCCGCGGGGGTGCAGGCGTGGGTGGATTGGGAGGGGATCGAGATCGCCTCCGATTGGCGGCAGAGGATCGCCTCCGCCATCCAGGATTCAGACGCGTTCCTGTTCGTGATCAGCCCCGATTCATTGAAATCGAAGGTGTGCGTCGAAGAGTTGACGCAAGGGCTTCAATATAATAAAAAGTTGATCCCCATCCTCCATCGCAAACGGGCTACCGGACAAACCATACCGAGGGAGATCTCTGCAAAGAATTACGTGTACATGCGCTCGGAGGATAACTTCAAGGAAGCGCTGGTGCAGTTGATCGGAGCCATCCAGACCGACCTCGGCTGGGTGCAACAACACACCAAGATCCTCGGGCAGGCGGTGGAATGGGATTCCAAAAAGAGGAACCGTAGCTACCTGCTGAACGGCACCGAATTGAAAGATGCGGAAGCCTGGATGGCGAACGGCTCGACAAACGAGAACCGCTCCGTTCTGCCGTTGCAGGCGGAGTTCATCACCACGAGTCGGCTCTCGGCGGACCGGCGCCAACGGTTCACTCTGTTCGGGGTGACCTTCCTGCTGGCGCTGAGCATCGTGCTCAGCGTCTTCGCCTGGGGCGCAAGGCAGGATGCCATCGTCGCCCAACATGCCGCGTTGACCAACGAAGCCATTGCCATCCAAAAACAACAGGAAGCCGAGATCGCCAAAGCCGCCGCGGAGGCGAACGAAGCGCTGGCGGAGCAACAAACCAACATTGCCCGGGCGCAGCGCAGTGTGGCGCAATCGCAGATCTTTCAATCGCGCCCCGGCGAACTCAGCACCAGCACGCTGCTTGCCATCGAGTCCTGGAACCGCATTCCCTCTTTCGAGGCGGAGGATTTGATTCGAAGCAACTTGAGCCTATATCCCCTGCCGATCGCACACATGCAACAGGACGGCGGGATCTTCAACATCTCCTGGAGTCCGGATTTTTCGGTTTTCGTCACCGGGAATCGCAGCGACGAATCCAACCCGCAGGCGCGGAACCAAGCCTGCGTATGGCGCGGTGATACGGGCGAAAATGTGTACTGCGTACAGCACGACGACGATGTGAACGATGCGCTGTTCAGCCCCGATGGAAAATTTCTCATCACCGCCTCCGCCGATAAAAGCGTCCGGTTCTGGGATGCCGCCAGCGGCGCCCCGCTCGAACGGTTCGAATACGGCGGCGCTGTGCTCGACCTCGAAACCAGCGAGCGCGTGCTCGCCATCGCCCGCGAGGACAACCATCTCACCTTGTATTACTACAACCGTCCCGACTTGAAACCGATCGACTACGAGTATGTGTACAAGATCAATTTTGTCAAACAACCCGTTTCCATCGGGTCGGCAAAGTTTTCACCGGACGGAAACTACCTTGCCTTCAGCACCTCGCGCGGCACCATCGAATTCTGGCAGGCGCGGAATAATTTTTTCTACCACGGTCCCAAACATGAGGGCAGTGAATACCTCGCCCTGGCGTTCAGCCCGGATAATGTATGGCTGGTATCGGGCGGCAGTGACAGCCTCTCGCGCCTGACCAAACGCGATGGAACATTTCAGTACAGCATTCCGCATGGCGACTGGGTGGAAGATGTGGCATTCGGTCCCGACCCGACCTGGTATGTCACTGTCTCGGACGATAACAAGCTGCGGGTGTTGGATACAGCCACAGGCGACGAAAAGATCCGCATGTCGCACACGGATTTCGTCCAAAAGGTGAAGGTCAGCCCGGATGGTCAATGGATCGCCGCCACCGGCTACGACAAGGTCGTCCGCATCTGGGATTCCGCTTCCGGCAGTCTTGCGCTTGAATTCGCCCTCCAAGCCAACGGCTCCGCTCTTTCCTTCAACCAGGATGGCACAAAGATCATTGCGGCAGACGAAGCGGGGAACATCTTCATGCAGGACATTTCGTATTTATCCGCCCGGCTCAACCTTCTTGAGTTTCCCGAATTTTTACACGAGGCGCATTTCACACCGGACGGCGCTGCCCTTCTCATTAATTCCGATGATTACACCGTGCGCAGGATCCCCGCGAACGATGTCGCGACTCTCCGCAACGGAGGGCTGGGCGACATGCTGTTCACCGCCTCCAGCCTGACCTATAACCTCGCGATCAGCCCGGACGCGAACTGGGTCGCCGTGGTGGAAAAAGATACCGTCAACCCCCAACGGAATCAAGCCACGCTCTTTGGCATGGACGGGCAGTTCGTCTTCCTGCTCGATCACGGCGGCGAACTTACCGGCGTGGCGTTCAGTTATGACAACGAATATGTGTTGACATCGGGAAGGAACGGCTACGTCACCTTCTGGTTGAACGGCTCGAACGACAAAGGTTTCGATTTGGAACTTCAAGAGCCGGTGAATTCACTCGCCACGAACCCGGTGAATTCGCTGGTAGCAACGGGGCTGAGAGACACGATCCGCATTTGGGATTCAACCACCCGCAACCCGGTCGCCGACCTGCCACAGGCGGGGAACATCGTCACGCTGGCGTTTAGCAACGATGCGCAATGGCTTGCCACCGGCAGCAGTGAAGGGACCGTTGCGATCTGGCGATACAACGGCGCGACATTCGAACGCGCGGGGAATGACCTGCAGGTGAACGGCACACTCAACGACCTTGCTTTCAGCCCGGACGATGAGTGGCTGGCGGGAGGGAGCGCGACCGGTTTTGCGCACATCTGGAACACAGCAGACTTGCAAGAACACACGCGCATCCGCCATAGCGACCCGGTGACCGGCGTGGTCTTCAGCCCGGACGGCGCGCAATTGATCACGGTCTCGCGCAAGAACCTGCAGGCGTGGGACCTGACTGCACTGCGCTACACGCCCCAGGATATGCTGGTGGATTTTGCCTGCCAGCATCTCACCGCCAACTTTAGCCGCAACCAATGGGCGGCATTTTTCGGCGCCGCCGAATACACCGCCACGTGTGAAGGCTTGCCCGAAGGAAACTAACCACGCGCGGCATGCGCCGCGGAGGAGACAGTCATGGAAAATAAAGAAACAGTAAAAACGACACCGATTCTTCAGATCGCATGGACACGTTACGCCCACATGGCATCCATGTCGCGCAAACGGACCAACGCGTTCTACTCCATCCGCCGCTGGATACTCGGTCTGGGTGTCATTGCAACGCTATTCGCAATCCTGACAGAGACGTATTTTAGCGATTCCGAGTCTTTACCCGGTTTGATCGTCAAGATCATTTTTGTCTCCGCCCCGGTGGTCGCGTCCATCCTTGCCGCGTTTTCTTCCAAATTCTATGCGGCAGGTCACTGGCTGATCTATCGGTCGGGAGCCGAGGAGATCAAAAAGGAGATTTATATATATCGCACCATATTGCAGAAGAATTCCAAAGCCCGCGCATACCTGGAAAAACGACTCGGGGAAATCCAACGCAAGATGTATCAATCCATGAGCGGCGAATTCGCCTATGAACCATACAACGGACCGATCCCACCCCATCACAAAGAGGGCGACCCAAACAGCGACCCCGGCTTTCACGACCTCAGCGGCGATGAATATTTTCGCTTCCGCGTGGAAGATCAACTTGCCTGGCATAACAACAGCATTCTGAAAAGCAAGCGCGAGCGGCGCATCCTGACACTGTGGGTGCTGATCGCCGGCGGTTTGGGCATCGTTTTCGCGGCGTGGCCCGGCGTGCTCAGCCTGTGGGTGGCGTTCACGGCCTCCATCATCTCGGCATTGATCGGCTGGCAGGAACTTCGCAGCGTGGATAAATTCATCGGCAATTACAGCAAAGTGGTCATGGAATTGACCCTCGTCTACGACCATTGGATCAACCTCGAGGCGGAGGAACGCACCACGCCTGAATTTTACAAAATGGTGCGGCGGACTGAAAACATCCTGTGGGCGCAGAATCAAGAGTACGTCAAGGTAATGCAGGAAGCCTTGCAGGACGCCGACCTCGACGAAGAAGCCAGCCTGATCAACAACGTCATCAAGGAATCGGTCGAATCGACGAAGCGCACCCAGCAGGGCATTCGCGATGCGGCTGTGGAAATCACGCAGGAAGCGCTGGAAAACGCCGAGGAAAAAATCGTCGAAGAGTTCAAAGAGACGCTCGGCAAACTTGCCGAGGAAGCCTCCTCCGAGATCGTGCAGAAGGAACTGGAAGCCATGCAGAAAGCGGTGCTCGAATCGGCGCAGGCGATCATGGCGCGCGGCGCCTCCCTCTCCTCCTCCCTTGAAGAGATCGCCCGCGAACTGGCTGGCGTCGACATCGGCAGGGATACCTCGAAGGAGGAATTGAACGCCATCCTTGCCCGCTTCCCCAAGACCGGCGACGTCAAAGGCTGAGGCTCCCCGCACTAGGAAACCATCACGCCGACTGGAGTACAATAACACCAGCCCCTGTCAGGAGTTGAACATGGCTGATAAAACCATCACCGAAACAAAGAAAGAAACGCCACCCGGCGCCTCCGTCAAAGCGGAGCCGGCGCAACCGCCCCAGGTGAAATATCCCCGCCTGCTTCCCCGCAAATATGCGTCGGTGCCCTCCGAAGCGTATATCGCGGAGCGCGTCAATGACGCGATCGCCTGGTACGACAAAAGCGCCGACAAGCAGAAAAAACTCTACCTCCGTATGCGCGCCACCACGGTCATCGGTGGCGCGATCGTCCCGGTGCTGGTCAATGTCAACATTCCCTACATAGACATCGCCACCACCATCATCAGCCTGATCGTCGTCCTGCTGGTTTCGCTCGAAAGCGTGTACCATTACCGCGAACAATGGACGAACTACCGCAGTACCGAACAATCCCTGCGGCATGAATATTTCCTCTTCACTTCCAAGGGTGGTTTGTACGCCACAAAGAACAGGGCGGCGGCATATCAGCACTTTGTCGAACGGGTCGAGGAATTGATCAGTTCTGAAAACGCCTCCACGTTGAAGGTCATGTCCTCCATCACCGACGCCAACATGGATGCGAAGATCAAGGGCGGAGGGAAAAAGAGATAACCATTACGATGAAAAAAAGCGTCTTCCTCAGCATCGGCAGGACTGCAACCAAAGACCAGGATCAGTTCATCCTTGCCGTGGAACACATGCTCGTAGAGCATCATCTGCGCCCCCGAACGGTGGGGCGCACTGATTTTGCCACCGGGAAACCGCTCAAAAAAATCCTGGGCGTAATGAAACAATGCTCCGGCACCGTGGTCATCGCCTTCGAGCGGTTTCATTTTGCACAAGGCACTGAGTGGAAAGGCGGAAGACACCAACGCCGCCTGAAAAATATCAGCCTGCCAACCGTTTGGAATCAAGTGGAAGCCGGCATGGCGTATACGCTCGGTCAACCGCTTCTCGCCATTGCCGAGTCACATCTCAGGAACGAAGCCCTGCTCGAGGCGGGCTATGATTGGTTCACCAACTGGGTGGACCTCACCCCAGCCAGCCTGTCCTCCAGTGAATTTCAAGCCACCTTTTTGAAGTGGGTCGAAAAAGTCGAGCAATACAAAGCTGAGTAACTTCGGTCATCGGCGGGGGATAACCAAAGTCGGCTTGTTACCGTCCTGTGCCTGTGCTATAAAACACCCGACGTAAAACGTACAACCCACACAAGGATTCTCCATGCGCCAGAATACCCTCCGATGGCTGTTGACATTGACATTCACCACCCTCGCCTGCTCGATCTTCACCCCCGCCTCCCCTTCACCCAGTGGAGGACCGGTCGATCAAACCCAAAGTGAGCCTGAATACCGCTACGACGATCTCCCCTCCCCCTCGGCGGAGAGCGCAGCATTCTCGGAATATCGCGCCATATCGCAATGGAACAAACTCGAACTGACCTATTTCTTCATCAACGGGACGGAAAAATTGCAGGGCGCAGAAGAACAGGATGTCGTCAGGCAGGCGTTTGAACTTTGGGCTGAATCCACGCCGCTGACTTTTACCGAAGTGGCGAGCGCCTCACAGGCGGATATCGTCATCGGCTGGGCGGAGGGAGAGCACGGGGACGGCGATGCTTTCGATGGCTCCGGTGACGTGCTCGCGCATGCTTCGTTCCCGAGCCCCTACGATGACCGGCAGGTGTTCCTCCATTTCGACGATGCCGAGCGCTGGGTCAACAGCGACGCGCGCAATGTGGACCTGCTGACGGTCGCCGCGCATGAGATCGGTCACACGCTGGGGCTGGGGCACAGCAACGACCCGAATGCGCTGATGTTCCCCAGTTACACGGGTCCGCACCGGTTTCTCGGCGATGACGATATCGCCGGCGCGCAAACGTTGTACGGTGTGGCAAGCGCGCCACAGCCGCAACCAAACGTCCCTGCGGATGATTCGCCGCCTCCCAGCGCATCCGATGATTCAGACCGGGACGGGATCTCAGACCGCGACGAAGTCCTCGTCACGGGGACGGATCCGAACAACAACGACAGCGATGGCGACGGGCTTGCCGACGGCGTCGAAGTGGTCAACCGCATGAACCCGCTCGATGCGGACATGGATCGCGATGGCGTGAGCGATGGGCAGGAAGTTTCCGCCGGAACGAACCCGTTCTTTCCCGAGCAGACGGATATTTCGCCCGAACTCGAAGAAGAAGTGAGTGACTTTCTGACCGAGGCAATCGAATTGCAAATCCAAGCCTACCGCAACGGCGATGCTTCGATAGCCTCTTCGATCATGTCAGGCGATGTTCTCGAAAACCTTTTTGCCGACATCGATTCGCTCAACCAGCAGGGGCTGGCTTCCATTTCCGAGATTGATTATTACAACAGTTACATCAACGACATCCGCGTGATCAGCAACACACATCTTGAAGTGGATACCTGCGAAGTATGGACAATCTCCGTCTATCGCCGCGCCGATGGGCTGTTGATCTCCAGCGCGGGTCCGACCCTGCTACCCCAGACGATCACGATCCAAAAGCTGGACGCAGGTTGGTTCATTACATCGGTCAGCTTTTTTGACGCACCGGCGTTTTGCAATTAAGATTGGAAACTTCCGGCGCGAAAGGCAAGTTTAACGGAAAGGTCCATTTTCGATGAGAATCAACTTCAATAATCGTTCCTCACAGGTTGCCACGATCGCGCTGATCTTGATCTTGTTTGCGTGCGGCGTAATGATCCTCCTCGGAATCTTGATTCGGTACGGTAACTCCAACCCTCCTGGCGGAACCGAGACGTCCTCCCCAACATTGATCGGCGGAATATTCACGGACACATCCACGCCTACTGCGGGTCCAACACAATTTCCGACGTCCACTCCCTTCCCCACATTTACCAATGTCGTTCTGTCCTCCGGCACGGCGAATCAATCAACCGCCGCGCCAACACAGACTCGCACTTCCACATCGGTTCCAACAGCCACACGAACGAACACTGCCGGTCCTTCACCGACCCGGACAAACACTCCAACGGTGACGACCACCGCGCCAACTGCCACCGCATCTGCCACGCGGACACCCACCCTGACATCGGTCGTTGCGACGGCAACGTTCACGCCAACGCCGACGAATACTTCAAACGCGCCGGTGGGCTCGGCGGTTTTCGCGGTAGGACCGGGCGGGTCAGACGTGATCCCTCATCAGGTGGTGCGGACGGCAAATAATTTCCTCTATCTCTTCGCCAACCAGGATTCATCCACGTTACTGCGCGTCTATCACACCAACAGTGCCGGGTTCCCCAACGCGGGCAGTGATTTCGCCGCGCCGGTCACGGTCAACGAGTCCAGCAGTTTGCTCTCTGTGGATGCGGTCTACGACGGCGGCACGATCATCCACGTCTTGATCAACTTGCGCAACGGCGAGATCAAGGATTATCCGTTCGACACCTCCACCAACACGTTCAAAGCCCCCATCACGCTCGCCTCCGACGGCGGTTCGGTGGGCGGCTCGCCGTACGTCGGCACCAGCGGGCTAAGCGGCATGATGGAACCGGGCGGCATCCTGCATGTCGGTTACTGGACGGACACAGATCACATCCTGCATCGCGCGTACACGTACAACAGCGGCGCGAACACCCTCACCCCCACCGGCGGATTCACCCAGGTGGACTTGGCAGGGAGCGCCAACCACCCCTCCCTCGCAATTTCGCCTGCGAACAACTCCCTTACGGTGGCGTGGGTCTCGCAGGCAAATAATCCGCCGCAGATCCTCACGCGCACGCGTCAGTCGAATGGCACCTGGGGTTCCATCGAAACCGCCAGCACCTCCCCGGTGTGGACGAGCGCCTCCAACGGGCTCAACATCGACCAGGGACCCAGCCTGATCATCGACTCGTCGGGCACAAAACACATGACCTACATCCAGGAATTCGATGCGTCGGTGGGCGATTATGGACGCATCCACTACGTCAGCGATACCGGGGGCGGCTGGGTGGACCAGCCGCTATCGGCGTTCTCGCACGATCCTGCGATCGCGCTCAACAGCAGCGGGCAAATTTACATCATCGGTCACGGGCATCCGCTGAACGCATCCTGCCTCTCGATGGATGAGATGTGTACGATCCTGAAAAACGTCGCAAGTTGGAACAACCCGGTCTTGTTCGCCTCCCCGCCGGGCGGGTTCTCGTTCGACGCCAGCCCCTCGATCAAATGGTCGGTGGTCGGCTTCAACCGCGCCGACATCATCGAATTCGTCTTCTTCATGACCCCGTACGACTCTCCCACGCTGTACTACGGCCGCTTCCCGTAATGCAGAAACTGATCACCGTTGTCGGCGCAAGCGGCGTCGGCAAAACGACTCTCGTCCGCGCGCTGGCGGCGACCGGAAAATTCGCAACCGCGTACGAAGAACATGACGCCCGACCCTTTCAGGCGTTATTCAAGCAGGATAAAAAATACGCGCTTGCCAACCAGTTGGATTACCTGCTCCTGCGCGCCGAGCAGGAAAAGACACTGCGCATGGGGATGACGACCGGGCTGATGGACGGCGGGCTGGACCTCGACTTTTACGGGTTCACCCGCCTCTTTCACCACCTCGGCTTGCTTACCCACCCTGAATTTGATCTCTGCCGACGGTTTACCCTCCACACCCGCGAACTTTTACCCACTCCCGAGGTTGTGGTCAGCCTGCACGCCGCGCCGGAAAGCCTCGCCCGGCGACTCGCTTCACGGAACCGGATCAATATCGCGTCCGCGGAGGATGCGAGCGTACTCGAGCAGTACCTCGCCGAGTGGCTGGCTTCGCTCCCGCAAGGTCGGGTTTTATCCCTCGACGTTACTGCGGAAGATGAGTCGTACGCCAACACGACCCAGTCCGTGTTGGAATTCGCAGGGTTGGGCTAATCGAACCTCACAAGCGAAGTCGCAGGCAACGAATAGACATACGGCTCGGCAATGATGAACAACCTGCCCCACGAATCCTCGCCATCGGCATAAATGCAGGTTTGCAGGATCAGGTCGCCGGGGCGGTCGAACACCTTCAGGAATAATTGTGCAACAGAAAGCGATTCGCCCGTTTCGAGGTCCACAAAATCGCTGGTGACGCTGTTCGGCTGTAACGCCTGGTAGCCCAGAAATTCACGGATGATGTAAGGCGCGACCATGCCGTCCCCGTAGATCAAATACACGATCTGGTCCTGCTCGAGCATCGAGAACTCTGCGCCAGCCAGCGTGTTGTGCGCCAGCAAACCCGTGGAATGATAGTTGGATGCCATGCCGAAGACGGTTAGCGTGTTTGGGCGGGAGGAGATGAACGTAGGACTGCCATTCGGCTGGTAGACGACCTTCTCCGCCAGCACCTCCCGGACATAGATTCCGCGCAATTCGCCTGCGTTCCCGTTGGCGACTTCTTCGATGAACGCCGCGAGATCCGGCAGGTCGCTCCCGCTCCACGCAGTTGCGCGTGAGGGGAATAGGAAAGAGCAGGCGATCATGGCGAATAAAATTATGGAAACAGATCGTTGACGGGTATTCGGATTGTATAGTTGTATCATGCCGAAAATTGTAGAGCGACATCGGCAAGGCTCAAATCGCAAACGCGGGTCATGCGCTAACAATTATGAAAATCGTTCAACGGATTTGCAATAAACGCATAATTTCATTCACAGACTCGTTCATGCATAGTACTTTTGGGCATTTCTGGCTATAATTTCACGGTGATCGCAACCAACGATCTCGGTTCGCATCGCTGCATTGACATGAAAACCTCCATCAAGTTCGGAATCATCGAAGATATCAAGTCCGTCCGGCGGATTCGCCTCGGTCAATTTTGGGGCGTGACCATCCTGATCACAACCTATCTCTGGCTGGGTCCGATCGGTTTCTTCGCCCTGCATTTCATCTTCAACCTGTTGAATTTCACCCTGAGCCTCGCAGAGCGATTCTCCGCCGCGTTCTTTTTTACGATCGCCGTCGAAGCGACCACAGTTATCCACGCGCTGGGGCACATCCTCAGCGGCAAACTCGTCGGTTCCGCCATGGACGAACTGCTCATCGCCTCCACGCGGGATGTCAACATCTACCACGGCGACCAAAGCCAGTTTCCCAGCCGCGTTCACCTGGGTCGCGCGCTTGGAGGACCGCTCCTGAATCTCCTCGTCGCCGCGATCTGTCTGCTCATTGCGCCGAATTTGCCCATCGGGTTCTGGTCGAACGTGAACGCCAGCATGATCGTCACGAACCTTTTCTTCGGTTTCGGCAGTTTCCTCCCCCTCCGCTCGGTGGACGGCGAGGTGATCTGGCGCGAACTGCTCAAACGAAAGGCAAGACGCGGTGAGTCATCCCTGGAAAAGACAGTAGAATAGGGAAATGAGGTTTTCATGCCAACTCGCTGGATTCTAGTTTTCGCCCTTGTAATCCTCCTCCTGACTACCGCACCAGTTTCCCCCGTCGGAAGCGAAGCGTCCGCTCAATCCGCGCCAGAAGTCATCGAGGTGGGGATTTATCTCATCCGCGCAGGGAGTCTCGATATCACCACCGGCGCCATCGACGTGGATTTCTACATCGAGTTCACCTGCCCCAGCGAGTGCGGCGACAAAGCGGATTTCGAGATCATCAACGGCATGACCAAATCGAAACCGGTACTGCTCGAAGACCAGGACTCCGCCACGCAACCCACGTATCGCGTTGCCGCGACGGTCTTCCAAAATGTGGACTTGCGGAAATATCCGTTCGACAGCCACGACGTGAAGATCGTGGTCGAAAGCACCAACTACGATGAGTCAACCGTGGTCTACGAAGTCAACGAACAGACGACCGCCATCGACCCCAACGTGTTCATCCTCGGTTGGACGCTCGACCCCAACCCCTCCGCGCGCATCGTTGACCAGCACTACGAAGCGTGGGATTTGCATTACAGCCGTTACGAGTTCACGGCACATTTGTCGAAGCCCGCGCTGGCAGGCTGGCTGAAGGGCTTGCTCCCCGCGGTCTTCATCGCGGCGGGAAGCATGTTCGCGCTGTTCATCACCATCAAGAACATCGCCAACCGCGTGGCGATCATCACCAGCGCGCTCGTGGCATCGGTGCTGTATCACCTGAACTTCACCTCGCGCGTCCCACCCATTGGCTATTTGACCTTCGGCGACATCTTCATGATCGTCAACTACGTGATCATTCTCATCTCACTCGGCACCACGATCTGGATTTTGCGGAACGACACGCCGGAGAATCAGGATTTCATCAAAAAGATTCACCGCTTCGAGGTGTATGTCATCCCATCGCTCTGGCTGGGGTTGCACATCCTGAATGCGGTGTGGATTTTGTAGAATACACCATAAATAGCTTAAATGAATAAAAAACGAAATGGAACAGTTTGTTTGCTAGGAGCAGGTGCTAGCACTGATGCTGGCTATCCTCTGGCTAGTGGATTGCTCAAGATATACAAAGACTTGCTTCAGCAAATTGACAATGGCGCTTTTTACGTGGCCCCAGAACCAAGTTTAGACATCAAAGAATTTTCATTAAATAGTATTTTCGAACGCTTATGGATATATTATTTAAACACCACAGAAGGCGGATCCGATTACCTAGAAGATTTTTTTGCCTTTTACGATGATCCACATAATGTTGGAATCGCTTTCGCTAAAGAATGGGGAATACAAGCTCGTTATTTTGAAGAAAAATGCTTGCGAAATCTCCGCAGTATTGCAATAAATCTTGCTTACAAAGAACTGGGAGTTTATAAAAAAGAAGCAGCTGATTACTTGCGCCCACTGTTTACTTTGCATGGTCCGAATATGCAAGCATCTGTAATTGCCACGCTCAACTTCGATTTTGCTGTTGAACAACAAGCGCAATTAGCCTCCTACAAACTTTACGATGGGTTTCGCAAGAACGTAAAGCTAAAAGCCCCACTCGAATGGAATCATGACAAGTTGCAAAGCCTCCTGTTACGATGGAATCATATCTCCAAAATAGGAGATGATTTTTCAGGTTTCAATAAATTCCCGAAAGACCACCACTTGCTTTTGAAATTACATGGCTCTATCGGTTGGTATGCTCTAGAAGAAGGATCTGATTGGATAGGAAAAAATCAAATTCAAAGACACAATCCAGTGTATCGATACTTCCGCATACCCTGTCAGCGATTTTATGAAGAGGAATTAACTAACGATGATCAAATCCTTCTTGTTGAAAAGTACGGTGATGGCACACTAACACGTAAGGCAGGAGCGTTGTGGATGAATCCGCAAATCGCCTACGCTCGCGCATATAAGGCAAACCCCGACTCGCTCACCTTAGAATTATTGCGAACTTTTTCAACTTTAGTTGGAACTGCAGAGACTTTAGTCACGATAGGTTATTCATGGTCCGATGCTCACATAAATGACTTGATATTAAGTGGAGTGGCTAAAGGTGCAAGGTTGGTTCACATTGGGATGGATTATTTACCAGAAAACATTATTCGATTATGGCGCCAAAAGTTTAGAACGACTTTTGAACATATCAAACGCAGGCTATTTGTGTTTGGTGGTGGGGCGAAGAGTTCAATCATGGAGTCGAAAGTAATGTTACCAACCGGTGAGAGTATCAAAATTGATATAGTAAAAACTATCAACGATGGTCTATCAACAGAGTTATCTCTTTACGCCAAACTTCCAAACATTAATTTAGAAGACTCTCCCCAATCTCCCCTACTCATGAGAATCCCACTAAAGAAATAAACTAGCCGAATAATTTAATTATCCTAATCCTCAAACGTAATACCTTTCCCTCTCACATCATCCAATCTCCTATGAACCAACCACGAACCATTTCCCAAATCATTCAACCTCTAACCGCCATCGAAGGCGCGGGCGTGCGGCTCCTGCGCTCCATCGCGCCGCGCGTCAGCAACGAGTTCGACCCGTTCCTGCTCTTCGACCATTTTGCTTTCAACGATCCGCTTGAGGGTCCAATCCGCGGATTCCCCACCCATCCGCATCGCGGTATCGAGACCGTCACGTACATGCTCGAAGGCTCCACCGCCCACCGCGACAGCCTCGGCAACGCGGGGCTCATCGGTCCCGGCGACGTGCAATGGATGAGCGCCGGGCGCGGCATCCTGCACGAAGAAATGCCCCGCCGCGGCGAAAGCGGCAACATCTACGGTTTTCAACTGTGGGTCAATTTGCCATCGCACCTCAAAATGTCCGAGCCGCGCTATCAGGAAGTGACCGCCGCGACAATTCCCACCTATGAAAAGGACGGGATCAAAATCCGCGTCGTGACCGGCACAGTGGACTCGGTCACTGGTCCCGTCACCGACATCGCCGCCTCGCCTCTTTATCTCGACGTTCAACTTGCCCCCGCCACCGAATGGACTCATCCCATCCCCGCCGGGCACACCGCGCTGGCGTACATCTTCCACGGCGAGGGTGTCTTCGGTGACCAGACCGTGGACGCGGTTCACCTCGTCAAATTCAGCGACGGCGATCACATCACCGTGAAAACCGAGAATAGTCCTGTGCAGTTCATGCTCATCGCTGGCGCGCCGTTCAAAGAGCCGATCGTACCGTACGGTCCGTTCGTGATGAACACCCTCGAAGAGATTCAAGATACCTTGCGCGAATTGCGTAACGGGACGTTTATAAAATAGGAGATAAACCTGTGAGGTCTTAAAGACCTCACAGGTTTTTTATAACTATGACCCAAGTCCTCCACGGCGAACGGCTCGGCAAGCAGGGGCAACTCCGCCTCGGGTGCACCGGCATCATCTTCGACGAACACAAACGCGTCCTGCTCACGCGCCGCGCGGACAACGGTCAATGGTGCCTGCCCGGCGGTGGGATGGATGCGGGCGAGTCCGCGGCGGAGGCGTGTGAACGCGAACTATGGGAGGAGACAGGCCTAAAGGTCCGCGTGAAGCGACTGGCAGGCGTGTACAGCGACCCAAATCAGTTGGTCATTTACCCCGACGGAAACAAAGCCTTCATCGTTGCGTTGTCCTTCGAGGCGGAGATCGTCGGCGGCGAACTCGGCTTGAGCAACGAGACGACCGACGCGGGGTTTTTCACCGTGACAGAAATGGAAACGATGGACCTGCTCGGCAATCACAAACAGCGCGTGCTCGATGCGTTCTTGAATCAAGCCGAGGCGTTCATCAAATAACATTGCGGAGGAATCCATGCTCGCCAACCTTTCCAACACACTCCACAAACTTTCATCGAAGACCTGGCTGATCCTGCTCGCGCTCGCCGTGGAGATTTTCTTCTTCACACAACTCGCGCCAGCGATGCAATCGCAAATCGCGGCAGGACCGCTCGACCTCAAACCGTTCTACACCCCGACAGAAGCGTTTGCCACGATCGAGTCGTATAGCCCCGAAGCGCGCGCCGCGTATCGCACCTTCGAGATGACCGCCGACATCATTCACCCGATTGCGTATGTGTTGTTTTACGGCTTATTGATGTCGGTGCTGTTGCAACGCGCATTCCCCTCCACCAGTGTTTTTCAAAAATTTAACGTCGCCCCCGCCATTTCGTGGTGCTTCGATATGATCGAAAATATTTGCATTATTACGATGCTGAGTGTGTATCCGTCCAAGCCTGCGCTCGTGGCGTGGATATCAGGAATCAGCACCTCGCTCAAGTGGGCGTTCTTTGCCGCGACGATGATCATGATCTTGGTCAGCCTCGTCAAAGCGGCGATGAATGGGTTTAGGAAACAATCGTAACGCGTAAGAGCAGACCGGTATGTCCACCCATTTGCATGCAGGTGCGCTAGTGAATTAGAACTTTCTAGTCTTGAGTTCGGAACGTTCCCTCGATGACCGATTCATCCAAATTGTAAAAAAGCTTCAAAATATATTTCTTTTTGTTGATTGAGAATTCATATTCACCGCCGTTGTCAAGCCAAAAACTTTTCGTGGAAAGGTTGTTTTCCGGCAAAGGTTCGCAATTCGGATCAACGACATTTAGTATCTCGAATTGTTTCTTTAGTAGGTCGTACTTAAACTGGATTTTCCCAACATCCTGAGCATTCACTTGAAGTTCCAGCATATGCGTCGCTGAAAGAGGGTGGCTATTGTCGACGAGGAAAGAGAACGTCAGACCCGTGTTCGCCTGTACCGACTTGTTATTATCGCTAGCCACCAGCACGTATGCAATACAGTTTGAAGGAGATGGAGTAAAGGTAGGTGTAAAAAATGCAACAACGTCAGGCAGTTTGACAATGAATCCCAAACACGCCGATAAGGCGAGTATTAATGCCGTAATTTTTGTCAGATCGGGAATAGAGTTCCACCAGGAATTTTTTCTTCCCCCCGCTCCTTTTCTTGCAGATCGCAACCGGGATTGATTGTGCATGGCTTACATCAATGTAATCTGCAAGGCTTCTATGCCGCTTGGCGCTTCAATGAACTGTCCACTCGACAGAGTTTGCAGATTTGAATCACCTGACAGCCTGAAACTGTAGGTCAATGCGGGCAAAGAAACAAATAAACTTCCCAATATATTTGAATGCTCTACCCAAATTCGCAGTCGTGAAATAAATCGAGTTGGGTCGTCAATTTTTCCCGCCAGAGTCCCTTGTTCTACGATCCCACTGGTTGAACCATCGCTCATAAACAGTTCATATTTGAGCGTGATGCCTGAAGCGTCTAGAAGATTGATCTGCACCGATTGTAACTTTCGCGCGTTATCTCCCGATATCAAACTTCCATTGTTTCCCGACTTTGCCACGCCATCCTGAAAAATGAACACATAGTCAATTGTAGCCATAGTATCCTCCATTGATGCTTGGTTCTCAGCCACACTTGGTTAGGGCGGGTACTAAAACGAATATACACCAAACTCACTAAAGATTCAATACAATCGTTAAACCAATTTCCTCCACCACACCCCTGTACATTCAGGCAGGATAATCCATTCATTCTGCCTGACTTTTCCCCCCAACTCATCGCCGAAGAAAAAACGCGATAATTCTTCGGCTTCCGCCAGCGACTCAAATTTATAGTCCGTGCGGATCCACTTGTTTTGGAATCCGACTTCATCCAGCCACGTATAAAAATTTTCGAGATGACTCAAGCGGACCGGCGACTCATTCCCCGTGCCCAACGATTCAAACAGGACGATATGTCCACCTCGCCGTAGGACGCGTTTCATCTCCGTCAGCCATTTCTCCAACTCGTCGCGCCACGAGTCGGGATTCCACACCGCGAGGTAACTCACGCTCCAGCCAGAGACGACCAGGTCGGCAGAGTAATTTGTAATTGGTAATTGACGATGGTCGGCGACTTTCACATCCCAGTTTGTCCACCCGCCCGATTCCAACCGCCGACGGCACACGCGCAACATTTCCTCCGACACATCGAACGCCTTGATGGATTTTGCGCGCGGCGCAAGCATCACCGCGAGACGACCCGTCCCTGCGCCGAGGTCGAGCACATCCAGCCCGTCCACGCCGATGATTTCATCCAGCGCTTTTGCGATGTTACCCTGATCATCCTCGCGGGCGATCAGTGCTTCGTAGCGGTCACCGTCGGTTTGGTAGATCCTTCGTTGCTGTTCGTCACTCATGCTCGGTTTTCCAATCGTAGTTTTTTTTCAACACCTTCGCAGGGACCCCGCCCACCAGCGCGTTGTCCGCTTCAATTTTTCCGCTCACCACGCTCCCCATCGCCACCAACACATTCTTCCCCACCGAAGAACCCGGCGCAAATCGCACCGCGCTTCCGAGGTAACAATCTGCGCCGATTTCGATGTTCCGCTCTCGCACGCCGACTCCGTGCGTCCAAAACTGCGACCCGACGCCGGCGACCCACGAGCGTGCGCCCAGTTTGAACGTCCCGGCAAGATCGAAGTAGTGACCGGAGGTGACGAGCGCGTCCGCGCCAACGTCCAGCGCGCGGGTGTAATTCAAATCCCTGTTTTCCTCTCGCAAGACCCAATAACCGCACGTGAATGAATTGCGGTTGCCGATCGACGCGCCTTCGGCGATCCGGACAGCGATCGGACCGATGAACAGGTTGAACATCCCGATGCGCGCACCGACGATGGACATCTCATCCACGGCGACGAGCGTGCCGAACCCGATTTTCGAGCGGCTGATCGAATATCCCATCAACAAACGATATCCGACGACGCGTAAAAAATTCAAGGGGAGCAGGCTGATGAAAAGGGCAACGGCGATCTTGATGACGGGCATGGAGAGAACCTTCTGCAGAAGGGTGTGTGAAACGAATCGGCGTGGTAGATTATACGTCATCATATCTTTGGAGGAGCAATCGTCATGGAACCCGACAAACAGTTCGATTTTTGGCTCGGCGAATGGGACGTGACCTGGGGCGACGACGGCAAAGGCTCGAACCAGGTCAAACGGATTCTCGACGACAAGATCATCCAGGAGCATTTCAACGGGGGCGACCTGCGCGGGTTGAGTTTCTCCGCGTACGACCTTCAGCGCAATCTGTGGTGCCAGACGTGGGTCGATAACCAGGGCGCTTATCTCGATTTCACGGGCAGGTTTGAAGAGGGCAGGATGATCCTCGCGCGAGATGCCATCGTCAACGGTGAAAATTGCAAACAGCGGATGGTGTGGCACAACATCGAAGCCAACCGCTTCGATTGGCATTGGGAGCGCTCCGACGACGGAGACGCGACCTGGCGGGTATTGTGGCAGATCAGGTATACAAGAAAATTGTAGGGGCGACGTTCCGTCGCCCGTGACAGAAAAAAATACTCTGGGCGGGATGACCCTGCCCCTACTATAATCGGGGGCATGTCTCCCCTCTCCTCCTCCGCTCAAAAAATTCAAGACCTGCTCCACTCGCTCGGCTACGAATACACCGTGATCGAACACGTCGAATCCACGCGTACCGCGCAGGAAGCCGCCGACCGCGCGGGATGCGAACTCGGTCAGATCGTGAAGTCGTTGATCTTCAAGGGCAAGCGATCGGGTAAGCCGATCCTCGTCCTCACCAGCGGAGCAAACCGCGTGGACGAGAAACGCATCAGCGAGTATGCCGGTGAACCGATCGGCAAAGCCGATGCGGAATTTGCGCGCGCCGTCACCGGTTTTGCCATTGGCGGCGTGCCTCCCATCGGTCACGCGCAGGCGATGGAAACGTACCTCGATGAGGATTTCCTGCAATATGAAAAAGTCTGGGCGGCGGCAGGCACGCCCAACGCGATCTTCGAGTTGACGACTGCCGATCTGCAAAAAATGACTGGCGGGAAAACTGTGCGAGTGAAATAAAATTTTTCGATTGCAATCAACCCGTCCTTGGCGTACAATCCGCGCAACGTAGAGACGGAAGCTGGCATGGCTCAATATTTTGCTGTGGACTACCAGGGGGCGCCGTTTGTGTTGTTCGACGCGGCGCATCTCGCCGTGATGGGGATTCTCTCGGCGATTTATCTTTCCCTGTTATATTTTCGAAACATTTGGGACGATGCCGCGCGGCGGCGGGTCCGCGTTGGGCTGGCGATCTTCCTGCTCGTCTGCGAACTATCGTGGCATGTGTGGAGCCTCGCGACCCACACGTGGACGATTCAAACGCACCTGCCCCTGCACCTTTGCAGTATTTTTCTCTGGCTGAGCGTCATCATGTTGCTCACGAAAAATTACGCGATCTTCGAACTCGCCTATTTTCTCGGCATCGGCGGCGCGATCCAAGCCGTCATTACGCCTGAATCAGGCGTGTATGGTCTGCCGCACTTTCGCGCGATTCAAACCCTCGCCGGGCACGGCGGCATCGTCCTCGCCGGGTTGTACATGACCTGGGTCGAAGGATTCCGCCCCACGTGGGGCTCGTTTAAAAAAGTCGTCCTTTGGACGAACCTCTACATGATCGTTATCTTCTTCGTCAACCAAGCCATCGGAAGCAACTATTTGTTCGTGGCTCACAAACCGACCACCCCCACGCTCATCGACCTGCTCGCTCCGTGGCCCTGGTACATCCTGCAACTGGAAGTCATCGCCCTGGCGCTCTGCCTCGTGTTGTACCTGCCTTTTGCGATCAAGGATTGGTCTGCCGCGAGACGGACGGTGCCTGCCTGAAAATTTACTCCGCATTGCTAAACGAGTCATCGGGAGTAAATTTTGATTGCAAGCAAACTCTCTTTGTCGTAGAATCCCCTCATCTTATCCTGCGACTGCCGCAACGAACGCGGCGCTCAGGACGGCACCCAAGGAGGCTCAATGGCTACAACCGATAAACCCGCGCAAACGACCCGCTCCATGACCGAGGAGGCGGACTTCCTGCAGATCAAATCCGTTGACCACGTGCATTTTTATGTGGGCAACGCCAAGCACGCCATGTATTACTGGTGGAAGGCATTCGGATTCAAACCCGTTGCCTATTCCGGACTTGAGACCGGCAACCGCGACTTCGCCTCGTACGTGTTGGAGTCTGGTCATGCCCGCTTCGTCGTTTCCGCCCCGTACGCGCCATCGAGCGCGCTCGCCGCGCATCACCTGATGCATGGCGACGGCGTCAAAGTCATCGCGCTCGGCGTGGACGATGTGGAAAAAGCGTGGAAGGAAACCACGGCTCGCGGCGGAAAGTCCGCGTGGGCGCCGCGCGAAGAAAAAGACGACTACGGCATCTTCCGTTCGTCGGCGATCTACACCTACGGCGAAACCGTCCACATGTTCGTGGACCGCGACGACTACAAAGGCGCGTTCGCACCCACATACAAGCCGCTCAACTACGAAGCGAATTCCACAGGGCTCGCCGCGGTTGACCACATGGTCGGCAATGTGCAACTCGGCAAAATGAACCACTGGGTGAATTTTTATCACCAGGTGATGGGCTTCCGTCAACTCTTGCACTTCGACGACAAGGACATTTCGACCGAATATTCCGCGCTCATGTCGAAAGTGATGCAGAACGGCAACGGGCGTGTCAAGTTCCCGATCAACGAGCCCGCCGAAGGCAAGCGCAAGAGCCAGATCGAAGAATATCTCGATTATTACTTCACGCCCGGCGTGCAACACATCGCGCTGATCACGGGTGATATTCTCGCCACGGTCGAGCAACTCCGCAAGAACGGCGTGGAATTCCTGCGCGTGCCCGACACGTATTATGAAGTGTTGCCCGATCGCGTCGGTAAGATCGAAGAGGATATGAAAGCCATCCACGAACTCGGCATCCTCGTGGACCGCGACGATGAGGGGTATCTCTTGCAAGTGTTCACACGTCCGATCCAGGATCGCCCAACCATGTTCATCGAAGTCATCCAGCGCCATGGCTCGCAGGGATTCGGCAAGGGCAACTTCCGCGCCTTGTTTGAATCGATCGAGTTGGAGCAGGAACGACGAGGAAATTTATAACAAAGGATAATGTCATTGCGAGACCTCTTCAGGGGTCGTGGCAATCTCCACATTGTGACGGAGATTGCCACGTCGGACTTCGTCCTCCTCGCAATGACACAATGAAACATTATGAAATTCGCCACTGTCAGCACGCTTCGCCACACCTCCCAGCCTGCCATCCTCGTAGGCGACCGATTCCACACCCTGCCCTACCCTGATATGCTCGCGGTGATCGCCGACGGCGCGGAAAAAGCCGCGGGGAAAGCGGCAAAGGAATCCTTGTCGGTGGACGAGGTGCAATTCCTCTCCCCGCTCAAACCCACCACCCTCCGCGACGGATACGCTTTCGAGCAACACGTGAAAACAGCCAACAAAAACCGCGGACGCGAAGTGCCGGAGGAATGGTATCAGTTCCCCGTCTTCTACTTCACGAATCCGAACACGGCGTTCGGTCACGATGATACGATTCCCTATCCGCCATACACCAACGCGATGGACTACGAACTCGAAATCGCGGCGATCATCGGCAAAGGCGGGATGAATATCAAACCCGAAGACGCGCCGAAGCACATCTTCGGCTACACCATCTTCAACGATTGGTCGGCGCGGGATGTGCAACGGAAAGAGATGGTCGTCGGGTTGGGTCCCGCCAAAGGCAAGGATTTCGCCTCCGCGTTTGGACCAATCATAATCACGCATGAAGCGCTTGCCGACAAGGCGACGGGTCGCCCGGGCGTGTACGATCTTGAAATGACGGCAAGAGTCAACGGCAGGGAATTGTCCAGAGGCAACTTCAAGGACATGCACTGGTCGTTCGGCGAGATCATCGCCCGCGCATCCGATTCGACGATGCTCTACCCCGGCGACGTGATCGGCTCGGGCACCGTCGGCACGGGTTGCCTGCTCGAACTGACGAAGTTTCAAGGTCCGTGGTTGAACCATGGCGATGTGGTTGAGTTGGAAGTGGAACGGATTGGTGTCTTGAGAAATGTTGTTGGATAAAAACTCTGCTGGTTGAGTAGCCCGAGGCGTTAGCCGAGGGCGTATCGAAACCAGCAATAAACCTCAAACAATTGATTTCATGAACATCGGTGGTCTCGATACGTGGCGCGACGATCACGCGCCACTACTCGACCACCAGAGTAAATTGATTTGGAGATAACATGCCCTTCTACCACAAACTCGGACAAATCCCCCACAAACGTCACGTGCAATTCCGCAAACCGAATGGCGAACTGTATCGCGAAGAGTTGATGGGGCTGGAAGGATTCTCGTCGCTTCAATCCATTCTGTATCACAATTTCATCCCGCCGCGCGTGAAGCACACGGAAGACCTCGGCTCGCGCCTGCCCGAACTGGTGGAGTTCGGTCCCATCCGCCATCGCGCCTTGCGGACCTCGGATATTCCGCTGGGCGGCGATGCGGTCTCGGCGCGGATTCCCCTGCTCGCCAACAAGGACGTGATCCTCGGCGTGGCGCGCGCCTCGAAAAGCATGGATTACTTTTATCGCAACGCGCAGGCATACGAAACGTGGTGGGTACACGAGGGCAGCGGCGTGTTGAAGTCGCAGTTTGGAAATCTCAAATTCCGCGCGGGCGATTACATCGTCATCCCGTTCGGGACAACGTGGCAGATGCACATCGACGGCGCGGAGGCGCGCTTTTTCACCATCGAGAACCCGTCGCAGATCGAACCTCCGAAGCGGTATCGCAATCACTTTGGACAATTGCTCGAACACGCGCCGTATTGCGAGCGCGACATCCGCACGCCCGAGGCGCTCGAAACGCATACCGAGCGCGACGAGTTCGAGGTGCGCATCAAAGTGCGCGACCGATTATCGAAACACATTTTGGATTATCACCCGTTCGACGTGGTCGGCTGGGACGGTTATCTCTACCCGTGGATTTTCAACATCGAAGATTTCGAGCCGATCACCGGGCGCGTGCATCAGCCGCCGCCGGTGCACCAGACCTTCGACGCGCATAACTTTGTCGTGTGTTCGTTCGTGCCGCGCTTGTTCGACTATCATCCGCTTGCCATCCCCGCGCCGTACAACCACTCGAATGTGAATTCCGATGAAGTGATCTACTACGCCGAAGGCAACTTTATGTCGCGCAAGGGCATCGACCGCAGTGACATCTCCCTGCACCCGTACGGCTTGCCGCACGGTCCGCAACCCGGCATGACGGAAGCCAGCATCGGCAAAAAAGAAACCCAGGAACTCGCGGTGATGGTGGATACGTTCTATCCCTTGCACCTCACCAAGGACGCGCTCGAGTACGAAAAGCCCGATTATCAAGACACGTGGATGGAAGGCAACGGAGAGTAGCGTAAAAGACCTGTGAGACGCGCGGACATCTCACAGGTCTTTTATACACGAAAGCGTAGTAACCGCTTCGCGTCAGTCGTTCGGCTAAAAAGCGACTGAAGTCACCACTACGAAACCTTTTCGTAAAGTACTGATAATCAACCCATGAACCACACTGCAAAAATCACCTTGTCCATCATCGTTATGATTTCCAGCGTCCTTGCCTGCAACCTGCCGGGGACGCCGAAGCCGCTGTCGGTGGACGATCAAGCCGCCACGGCGATCGAAGCGACGTTGATGGAGGGGAGACGCAACGGCGCGGACGTCCCGATCACCGCGACATTCTCCCTCACCCCGAATCTCATCGTGACCTCGACGCCGACTCTCGTCGCAACAGGGACGATCACACCGACCTATTCCGTGCCGATGCTCACCGTGCGCGAACAGACCAATTGCCGCGCGGGACCGGGGCAGGATTACGAAGTGGTCTTCACGTACCTGCCGAACGCCAAACTTGAGATCATCGGGAATTATGGCATCGAAAATTACTGGCTCGTGAAATCGGAAGAAAGCCCGACGGGCAATTGCTGGCTGTGGGGCGAGTTTGTGGAGGTGACCGGCAGTTTCTGGGTGGTGCCCAGCATTACACCGCCGCCGACAGCCACGAAACCGCCGCCGAACGCGCCATCGTTCCAAAGTTGGGATTACCTGTGCGAGTTCAACGGGGTGAATTTGGACCTGACCGTAGCGTTGAAATGGTCCGACAAATCGAATAACGAGACGGGCTTCCGCCTCTATCGCAACGGAGAGTTGGTCGTCGACCTGCCGGCAAATTCCACAGCGTACACAGACAAATACGCGGTGAACTCCGGGCAAACCGTCAGTTACCGGCTCGAAGCATATAACTCGACCGGCGTAGAAAGCGATACGACCGCTGCGTTTGGTTGTCCGTAGCCCCCCTGATATAAAACTACCGGTCTCGCGGATTTTGCCCGCGAGACCGGTTTGAATACGAGTACGCAGAATTTTGCTTTCCTCCCAACGCTTTTCATCTTCCTGAGCGTGCCGAAGGGTGATCAGTCAACAGGTTGCGCAGGGTTGGGTTTTGCGGGACGGTGTTGGTGGTCACATTGTCCCCTTGTGGGATCGCGATTCTCTGCGAGCTTGCAAAGTAATATTTTGTGATTTGTGAGCCTGTCATTTCATAGTGCGCGCTAACATAACCATCTGTATTGGGCATTTAATTTATCTTTTTTATTTTTTTTCTCCATAAATATACAGGAACCACGAGCAACATTGCCAATGCTAGAAATGCATACTCAACCATAGAAATATGCCTTGGAAGATCCCTGTTTATCATTATGAAAACACTAATCACTAATCCGATGGGAGCGTAAATTGACAACACGTACAGCACCAAACTTATTCCAAATAGCATCAATTTTTTGGGAGTAGATATTATTTTCTGGATCATATAAGGGCCTCTATCTGAAAATACTCTTAAGGATCTTGATTATTTGGAAAATCAAAAGGCATTAATTGTGGAACAATGGGTAGATTGAGAGTTCCTGGAATAATATTTACGTTCAATGGCGCGTCGAATCTTAGAACTGAATTGGAGAAGTAGCCAATAGCACCAGCTGCCATAAGAAAAAGACCTGCTGGACCTGACGCGGCACCGATTAATTTCGGCCCAAAAAATCTTATAGCTACCCCGCCTCCACCTGTAGCCAGCCAAGGGAGTCCAGCACCACCTCCCCAATCAGGATTCCAGTTATCAAAATCAAGTACAGGATTAAACATGACTACTCGGAAGTTATTTGTAAAAACAGGCTCGCCACTGCTGTAATCATATAGTGGTTGCGCCCAACCTGTTCCTCCAACCCAAGATTCTGTTTGGTTGTCCGAAAATTCAAATTCGGGGGAAGCGTAGGCAACATTATTTTCTCTAATTAGAACATAGGGTCCGTAACCCTGGTATGATTCTAAACCAAGCCCATCAGCTTCAAAAGAAAACGGCTTGTCATCAGATGCAACAAAGATTCCAAAAGGGAGATCGGATGTAGGTGAAACTAAAGTGTCACCTATCTGCGCTTCCAGTAACATATTCCAAAACAGCCTATCACTTTGCCAAGCTTTAAGGTACCTATCCCATTTGTCACCATACGTTGCTTTCAAATATTCTTCGATTTCTTTAGGTGTAAAATGTCCAGTTGGATCTACATGAACAATTGGCGAATTGTTGACATACGCATACCGATCCAGCCCCTGCACTCCCGCAGGGACAATTGTATCCGCCTGCGCGAACCTGCCTGTCAGGGAATCGTACCAGCGGGCGTTGTAGAAATGCAAGCCGAAATCGCTGGTGTACGAATACTGTCCCGTGTAGGTGTATTTGGTGGGGAGTACGCCGTTGGTGTAGCGCGTCTCGCCCCAGGCTTTGTACAGCTGGCGTGAGAGCAGTCCGCCCGAGGGGTCGGTCACGAGGCTGGTTGAACCGAGGTGGTCGGTGAGCAAATATCTCAGCGTCGGGTTTTGCGGGACGGTGTAGGTTTGCATCGCGATTCTCTGCGAGCCAGCAAAATAGTACTTGGTGACTTGTGAGCCTGTGATTTCATAGTGCGCGCCGACGAAGTAGGTGGTCACGCCGTTGATGGTTGATTTTACCCTTCTTCCGTCACCGTCGTAAACGAAGCTCGCGCTCGTGAACGGAGGTGGCGGGGTGGCAGTAGGTGTAAAGGTGGGCGTGGCGGTCAACGTCGGGGAAGGCGTAACGCTGGGCGTAGAGGTTGACGAACTCACTTGATACTGAATGACGAGTTTGGGTCTTTGGGACGAATCAAACGGATGAACAGCGCGTTCATTGACAAGAGGGTAAAATTGAACCCACCGAGGAGACCATATGCCGAATATCGACTCCATCATCCGCCTGACTATAACCACTGCGTACCGTCGTGACCCTTTGTGGTAACAGATTCCCCCCCGGAACCGGGAAAGACAATTAGTAACAACAATTCATAACGAAACAATGCCAAACTACCGCATCACAGCCACCTCATTATGGCTCCGCTCCGGACCCGGCACAAACTTCCCCGCGGTCGGCGCGTTGTACCGCAATAACATCGTCCAGGGCGATGAGATCCGCGGCGAGTGGCTGCACGTCGCCACGGGCGAGGGCAAGACCGGCTGGTGCAATCGCGGCTATGTGGAACTGGTCGAAACCGCGCCGCCCCCGCCGCCCGCCGGGGTCAACTACCGGGTCAACGTGGCAAGCCTCAACGTCCGCGCGGGAGGCGGCTTGGGGTATCCCGTCATCGGGTATTTGAAAAACGGCGAGATCGTCGAAGGACTCGGGCGCTCCTCCGATGGGCAGTGGGCGCAGATTCGCAAACCCGACGGCGTGGTCGGATGGGCTTCAATGAAATACCTGTCGAAAATCGTCATCCCCCCGCTCGATTCGGCGGAGGTGTACATGATTGTCGCCACCGACAGGTTGAACATCCGCTCGGGTCCCGGCGAAACCTTCACCGTCCTCGCGCAATCGAATCGCGGAGATTTCCTGCAATTCCTCTCCTCGACACCGGACTGGAAATGGGTGAAGGTCAAAACGCAGGCGAACCAGATCGGCTGGTGTTCGTCGAAATATGTGACGGAGCGGGCGGATGGGGTCGCGCGCAACGAGGACTTTCCCGTCAAGGGATTCCACCGCGCGCTATCGGATTCGATCCCGCTTCGCACCGGACCTGCGGCTGATGCGCCGCCTGTGACCGATCTCAAATTCAACCGCGTCGTCTACGTGGACGCGATCTCGCCCGATGGAAAATGGAAACACTGCAACAACGCCTGGGGCGAGAAAGGCTGGTACCCGGTCGAACGTCTGGCGGCGTTGGGCGGGGTCGCCATGCCAAAACCCGATGAAGAGTTCGCGTGGCTCCCGATTGCGTTCGAGGAGTTCGGCACGCGCGAGGTCCCCGGCGTGCGCAACAACCCGCGCATCGTGGAGTATCACAAAAGCACCGACCTCGCCCAAAAATATGCCAACCTGCCCGATGAGGTGGACTGGTGCGCCTCATTCGTCAACTGGTGCGTAGAAAAAGCCAACGCGCCTTCGGCGAACTCCGCGCTCGTCCACCCGTGGACGAAATGGGGAGTCGCCGCTCCCGCTCCGCGCCGCGGGTGTGTGATGACCTTCCTGTGGGATGACGGTTTTGCGCATGTCGCGTTTTATCTCGGCGAGGTTGGCAACTACGTTATCTGCCTCGGCGGCAACCAGAGCGACGCGGTCTGGACGTCGGTGTATCACAAGAAGTACATCACCAGTTATCGGGTAAGATAAAATTAACAAGCGTACACCCTCACCCTAACCCTTCGGGAGAGGGGACTCGTAGATTATTGAGAATCCACAATGCCATCCTTCCCCATTGCCCCGAAACGCGAACACCACATCACCCAGCACGGAAAAACCCGCAACGACGAGTATTACTGGTTGCGGGAAAAAGAGAACCCCGAGGTGTTGAAGTATCTTCGCGCCGAGAGCGACTACCTCGAAGAAATGATGGGGCACACCCAGCCCCTGCAAGAGGCGCTCTTCGCCGAAATGAAGGGGCGGCTCAAGGAAACTGATTCGACCGTCCCTGAGAAGCGAGGCGGATATTTCTACTATCATCGCATGGAAGCGGGCAAGTCGTATCCCATCTATTGCCGCAAAAAGGGCTCATTGGAAAATCCCGAAGAAATTTTGCTCGACCACAACGCGCTGGCGGAGGGTCATTCGTTTTGCAGTGTCGGCGCGGTGGAGGTCAGCCCGGATGGAAACAAACTCGCCTACTCGCTGGATTACGAAGGCAACGAGGCGTACACGATTTACATCCGCGACCTGAACACGGGCAAACTGTACGACGAGCGAATCGCCAACACGTCAGGGAGCGTTTACGAACTCGGCGGCGTGGAATGGGCGAACGACAGCGAGACGATTTACTACGTCACGCTCGACGCGGCATTGCGACCCGATAAGTTGTATCGCCACCGCCTCGGCACCGACCCCGCCCTGGATGCGATGCTGTTCCACGAATCCGATCAGTCGTATTTTCTTTGGATGCATAAATCGCGCGACGACAAGTATCTCATGACGTATCATTACAGCACGAACACGCGCGAGATGCGTTTCGTCTCTGCCGACGATCCCGAGGGCGCTTTGCGTGCGATCCAACCTCGCGTGACGGGTTTGGATTATTTCGCCGCGCATCACAATGGGAAGTTTTACATCTCGAACAACGACGGCGCGAAGAATTTCAAACTCAGCATTGCCCCGGTGGAACATCCCGGCAAAGAGAACTGGCAGGTTGTCCTCCCCCACCGCGACGATGTGCTGATCGAGGGCGTCTCGGCGTTCAAAGATCACATCGTGGTGCGCGAGCGCAAGGGCGGTCTGAGGCAACTCCGCATTTGCAAGCCGAACGACCTGAACGACGCGCGCTATGTCGAATTCCCCGAGCCTGCGTACAACGTCGAATTCGAGAACAACCCCAATTTCGAAACAAACCTGCTCCGTGTCAACTACTCCTCCATGGTGACGCCCAATTCCATCGTCGACATCGACATGAACACCGGCGCATGGAATGTCAAAAAGGTGACCGAAATCCCCAGCGGGTACAACAAGGACGACTACATCGCCGAGCGAATCCACGCCACCGCGGAGGACGGCTCACAAGTGCCGATCTCGCTCGTGTATAAAAAAGGCTTGAAGCGGGACGGCTCCAACCCGACCCTGTTGCACGGATACGGCGCGTACGGCGCGATCATCGACGCGGAGTTCATGTCCGCCCGCCTCTCCCTTCTGGACCGTGGGTTTGTGTTCGCCATTGGGCACATTCGCGGCGGGTTGGACATGGGCCGCGCCTGGTACGAAGAGGGCCGCGTGTTCAAAAAGAAAAATACGTTCACCGATTTCATCGCCTGCGCGGAACACCTCATCAAGGAAGGCTACACCTCGAAAGAGAAACTGGGCATCATCGGCGTTTCGGCGGGCGGGTTGCTCGTCACCGCCAGCCTGACCATGCGCCCCGACTTGTTCAAAGCCGTGGTTGGCAAGGTCGCCTTCACCGACGTGGTCACCTCGATGAGCGATCCCACCATCCCGTTGACCACACTCGAATGGAACGAATGGGGCGACCCGAAAGTCCCCGAGCAGTTCGAGCATATGTTGTCCTATTCGCCCTACGACAACATCCGCGCCGGGGCATACCCAGCCATCCTGCTCACCACCGGTTTGAACGACCCGCGCGTTTCGTATTGGGAGCCCGCCAAATTCGCCGCCCGCCTGCGCGCCCACAAAACGGACGACAACCTGCTCCTGCTCAAAACCAATTACAGCGCGGGCCACGCCGGCTCCAGCGGGCGATATGAGTATTTGAAAGAGATCGCCCTGGAATACGCGTTCCTGATCGACCAACTGACAAACGAGCGAAACGGCGTATAATCCGCACATCAATCCATCATACGGAGTAACCCATGGAACGGTATCTGGTCGAATCACATCATGAAGCGCACGATTGCGACGCGATCATCAAGGAGATCCACGCGGCGGGGTATTTGCATTATTTCGAGTGGGGTTGCCATGACGGCGCGCATTGCGGCTGGGCGATCATCGAAACGGAGAACCGCGAGCACGCCCGGCAGATCGTCCCCTGGCAGATCCGCGATAAGGCGCGGGTGGTGAAACTCGAAAAGTTCGAATCGAAAAAACCGCACGTGAAGAAGGAAATTTAGCAAGCCTCAGCCACGGATTTCACGAATTCACACGAATTTATTTTTCTCGTGCGGCAAAAATTCAGCCAACCGGTGATCGGTTGGCTGATTCAGTGTAATCAGTGAAATTTGTGGCTTTTTATGCTACGCCGGCTGAGGCTGACTCGCTTTCGCCGCAAGTTCCTCGAGCATCTTCGTCGTCAGCGACTTGGGGCGTTCGATGGGTTGACCGAGCGCGCGCGCCCACACGTAATTCGACGTCACACCCAGCGCGCGACCGACGCCGAACAACACGGTGTAAAACTCAAATTCACGCACGCCATAGTAATACTGCAACGTCCCGCTGATCGCGTCCACGTTGGGCGCGGGGCTTTTGGCTTTCCCCTGTTCCTTCAACACCGGCGGGACGATATCCAGCACCATTTCCGCCAGCTTGAGCAACTCAAAATCGGGGAATTTCTGCTTGGCAAAATCCAGTTGCGCCACAAAGCGCGGGTCGATCACGCGCAGGACGCCATGTCCGTAGCCGGGGATGACATGCCCGGCGTTGAGCGTATCCCATGCGAATTTATACAGGTCATCGCGCGAAGGCACCCCGTTGAATTTCTTGCGGACGTCCAGCAACCAGCCGAGACTCTCCTGGTTCGCCAACCCGTGAAGCGGACCCGCCAGCGCGTTGAGGCAGGCGGAAAAGGCGAGATACGCGTCCGACAGGGTGGAGCCGGTCAAGTGCATGGCATGAGCCGAGGCATTCCCCGATTCATGATCCGAATGGATGATGAAGTACAGGCGCATGAGTTCGGCGTATCCCTTTTTGTCGTCCACTTTCATCATGCGCGCAAAGTTCGCGCCGTAATCCAGTTTGGGGTTATAACGCGGAATTTTCGTCTCGTTGAAATATTTCAAGCGGTAGATGAATGCGGCGACGATGGGCAGGCGCGCCGTCAGGTCGAGCGAATCCTCGAGGGCGGCATGCCAGTATTGGTCTTTCTTCATCTCGTGATATTTTTTCGCGAACACCGACTCGTTCTGCATCGCCAGTACCGCTTGCGAGAGCAGGGTCATCGGGTGCGCGTCTTTCGGCATGGCGCGCAACACCTTGAAGACATGGGCGGGAACGTGCGCGCGTTTCCCCCACTCGGCTTCCACCTCGAGGGCTTGCTCCCTCGTCGGAACGTCTCCCACCATGAGCAAATAAAACAAACCGCCCACCAGTGGAATTTTGTTTCCGCGCGCTTTGGGCAACGCCTTCAACGTTTCGGAAACCGTCAAGCCGCGCAGGCGAATCCCTTCGCCGGGATCCACCGAAGAAATGTCGGTGTACAGCCCCTTGATGTCGCGCATCCCACCGACGACTTCGCCGATCGTGACCGTATCCACCACAACGTCCGCGTGCTCTTTGGCAAGCGTCCGGACGCGGTCTCTCCACGCGGGCAATTGCGCTTCGACCTTTTCATGCAGGATCATGTTACCTCCAAAAGTACGGGGACACACCGGTGATGTGTCCCCGCCCGAAATTATAGAGCAATCAGTTTCTTGAGGGCGTCGTGGGTTTCACGCACTGCCGCGGCTGATTTTTCAAGCGTCGCCTTTTCGTCTGCGTCGAGCGAATATTCCACGATCCGCACCATGCCGCCGCGCCCCAACTGGACCGGCACACCAAAATACATATCCTTCAAACCATACTCGCCGTTCATGTACGCCGCGCATGGCACAATGAGATTCTTGTCTTTGAGAATCGCCTCCGCCATTTGAGCGCACGCCGCCGCCGGGGCGTAATACGCGGAGCCGGTCTTCAGCAGGTTGACGATCTCGCCGCCGCCTTTGCGCGTCCGCTCGACGATGGCGCTCAACCGGTCGGCGGGCAAATAATCCCTAAGGGGAATCCCTGCAATGTTGGAATGACGCGTGAGCGGCACCATCTCGTCGCCGTGCCCGCCCATCACATAGCAGTTGATATTCTCCACGCTGACGCCCGTCTCCAGCGCAATGAAAGCGCTCATGCGGGCAGAGTCCAACACACCCGCCTGCCCGATCACGCGTTCGCGCGGCAAACCCGTCTTCTTCATTGCCAGGTACGCCATGGTATCGAGCGGGTTCGTGAGGATGATGTAGATCGCGTCCGGCGAATGTTTGAGCGTCTCCTGCGCGGCGGTGCTCACGATCTCCGCGTTGATCTTCAACAGGTCGTCGCGGCTCATACCCGGTTTGCGCGCGATCCCCGCCGTAATGATGATGATATCGGAACCTTTCGTTGCCGCATAATCGTTCGTGCCCACAATGGACGCGTCCTTGCCGATGATCGGCATGGCTTCGAGCAGGTCGAGTCCCTTTCCCTGCGGCATGCCCTCCACCACATCAACCAGCACAACGTCGGCAAACTCGCGTTCCGCCAGCCAGTGCGCGGCGGTCGAGCCTGTCATCCCTGCGCCGATGATGGAAATCTTATTCATCTGGTTCCTCCAAAAAATATTGATGATTGAATTTTATCCGAATTTTTCGGATTATTACATGCCATTTGCCCGGATTTTCGGTGACATAAAACAGGACTTCCAATTGCTGGAAGTCCTGTTCGCTTCATTCGCCGTTCAGCCTGATTCAGCCGCTTCGAGGAAACGCGTCGCCTGGATCGCCGCCGCCGCTCCCATCCCCGCGGAGGTGACCACTTGCCGGAAGTGCGGGTCCGCCGCCTCCCCTGCTGCGAACACGCCCGGCACACTGGTTTCCATTTTGTCTGTCACCTTGATGTAGCCAAGATCGCTCATCTCCAGTTGTCCCTTGAACATCTCGGTGTTCGGCGTGTGACCGATGAAAATAAAGAGACCGTCGGTCTCGTAGATCGTTTCCTCGCCAGTCTTCACGTTCTTGAGTTTCAACGCTTCGAGCTTGTCCGTGCCGATGACCTCCTTTACCACGGTGTTGAGAATAAAGTTCATCTTGGGGTGTTCCCGCGCGCGCTTCTGTAGAATTGTGCTCGCGCGAAATTCCTCGCGGCGGTGGATGATCGTCACCGAGGAGGCGTAGCGTGTGATGAACAAACCTTCCTCCAGCGCGCTGTCCCCGCCGCCGACGATGACGACTTTCTTGTCCTTGAAGAACCATCCGTCGCATGTGGCGCAATACGAGACGCCGCGCCCGGTCAACTCCACCTCGCCGGGGATGTTGAGGTGGTTGGGGCTGGCGCCGGTCCCCACGATTAACACATCCGCCAGATAATCGCCGCTGTCGGCTTCCACCTTGAACGGGTGGTTCGACAAGTCCACCGAATTCGCCGAGGCGAACTCGGTCACCGCGCCGAAGTGTTCCGCCTGCTTTTGGAACAACTCACCCAACTGCGCGCCGCCGACCCCCTCCGGAAAGCCGGGATAATTTTCAATGGTGTACGTCAGCGCGGCTTGACCGCCCAACTGCAAGCCGGTCAATACCACCGGCTGAAGTTCCGCCCGCGCGGCGTATAACGCGGCAGAATACCCAGTGGGGCCCGACCCCAGGATCAATACTTTTACGTGTTTTGCATTTCCGTTTGAAGACATGTGCTACCTATTTTTGTAGGAGATTTCCTTCCATGAGCAAGACGATATGTTTCCGTCAATTTTTACCGTTGGAATTGTATCAGAGCGTTGGCAGGAAGCGGATCGCGCCGAAAGTGAAATGATGTTCCCAGATGCCACACTACGCCTCCACCCGTTCGATCTTCGCGCCGAGCGCGCGCAATTTACCCTCCACGTTTTCGTACCCGCGGTCGATCTGGCTGACATTGCGGATCGTGGACTGTCCTTTCGCGGCGAGCGCGGCAATCAACATCGACATACCCGCCCGGATATCCGGGCTTTCGAGGTTTTCGCCGTAGAGCTGGTTCGGTCCCTGGATGAGACAGCGATACGGGTCGCATAAAATTATTTTCGCCCCCATGCCCACGAGTTTATCGGTGAAATACATGCGCCCGGAGAACATCCAATCATGGAACATGATCGAGCCTTTGGCTTGCGTCGCCACCGTGATGGCAATGCTGATCAAATCGGTTGGGAAGGCGGGCCACACATTGGTTTTGATCTCGGGAATCGCGCCGTCCAAATCGGGCGTAACCACCAATTCTTGATCCTCCGGCACGATCAAGTCGTCCCCTTCCGCCAGCCAGCGCACACCCATCCGCTCGAAGACGTGTGCGATCATCTTGAGGTTTTCGACGCCGGCATTTTTCACGCGGATACTGCCTCGTGTCACCGCCGCCGCGCCTATGAAGCTAAGCACTTCGAGATAGTCGGGTCCGATGGTGAACTCGCCGCCATGCAGTTTTTCCACGCCATTTATATGAAGCGTATTCGAGCCGATCTCTTCGATGTTTGCCCCCAGTGTATTAAGGAAAACGCACAACTCCTGCACGTGCGGCTCCGATGCGGCATTGTGGATGATCGTCTCGCCCCGGGCGGTCACTGCCGCCATGATGGCATTTTCCGTCGCGGTGACGCTGGCTTCGTCCATGAGGATGCTCGCGCCGCGCAGACCGTCGGCTTGAAAGGTGAAACCGCGGTCGTATTTCACGTCCACGCCGAGGGCGCGCAGGGAGAGGATGTGCGTATCGAGTCGGCGGCGGCCGATCACGTCGCCGCCGGGCGGCGGCAACTTCAACGTGCCGACTCGTGCGGCTAGGGGTCCCGCAACTAAAATGGAGGCGCGGATGCGCCGGCAAAGGTCGGCATCGAGCGAGGCAGGGCGAATCTCGCGCGCCGTCAACCGCCACGTTTTTTCATCCAACGAATCGACTTGAACGCCAATGCTTTCGAGCAACATCCGCATCACAAGGACATCCTGAATGTGCGGAATATTTTTCAACACAACCGGTTCATCGGTCAACATGCAGGCGGCGAGTAACGGCAGGGCGGCGTTCTTGTTTCCCGCCGGCGTCACTTCGCCGCGCAACGGAACACCGCCTTCGATCACAAATTTTTCCATTCAAATCTCCTGAAGTCCTCGCAAAGATTGTACGGCAGATTGCAGGCTTCGGCAAGCAGAGGATCGTTGCCCATCGCGCGAACATCGAGAACCATTTCACATTACAGTTGACTTACACACGTCCACACCAGAGGTTTGGATTTCTCCTTCGGCTATAATCTCGTTCATGAATTTATCACTCGTGATCCCCACAATCCTCGGCTGGCTTGGTGGAGCGCTGGTCAACTACCTCGCGGATACCCTGCCCCGCACGCGACGCTTGAGTCCGCCGGTCTGCCGCAATTGCGAAGCGCGCGTTTCATGGCTTGATTATCTGACGTTACGCGCCTGCCGTACCTGCGGGATTATCCGCAGTCTGCGGACCTGGCTCACGCTGGCAGTCGTCATCGCTTCTTTCCTCTACGTTTGGCTGAATCCCCCCAAGTCGCTTGGTCTACCCCTCAGCCTGGTCGTGCTGATCTATTTCGCCGTAATCGCCGTCATCGACCTCGAACACCGGTTGATCCTGTTCCCCACCACTGTGTTCGGTTCAGCGCTTGGGCTGTTCAGCGGAACATTCCTTTATTACAACAGGTTGTCGCAGCCCTTGCTCTCTGCTGTTGGTTCCTCACTGTTGGGCGGAGTGATTGGGTTCGTGGTCATGTACCTGCTTTATCAATTTGGGACCTTGGTGGCGCGTTACCGCACTCAAAAAATGGAATCGGATGGGGTGGCAGACGATGAAGAGGAAGCCCTCGGTGGGGGCGATGTGTACCTTGCTGGTGTCCTCGGGTTGATGCTCGGCTCGCGCTTCATCATGAATGGACTCGCGGTGGGAATCCTGCTCGGTGGTGTGGTCAGTCTGGTTTTCGTTTTAGCGCTTCTCGTCCAGCGGCGATATTCCAGCAACTCGCTGATGACCTTCATTCCCTACGGTCCATACCTGATCGCCGGGGCGGCGTACATGCTGTTCTTCGGCTAGAATCCCGCTGTAGTACGAATGTCGCATTGGACTATACAACCCCGGAATTATACTTACCTGTAGAACCTGCTCGTTCCCCTCAAAAAGCGCCGAATTCTGTGTTTTCTTATCAAATGTGTAATCGTTACAGGTAACTTGCACGCTGTCAGCGACGCGCCCATGAGTAGTATAATAATTTTGTCGTCTATCGTTTAAAGATCGCGAAGGACAAATGAAAAAATTTCTTCATTTAATAGCCACGAGGAGAGCACGGCGCGCTGTCGCCGTATTGCCGCGTAAATCGAAGGCGCAAAGCCTCACCGAGTTCGCCATTGCCCTGCCGGTCCTGTTCATCCTGCTCTCCGGCGTCGTCGAATTCGGTTTTGCGCTCAACTACTATCTTTCCCTCCTCGATGCCACCCGCGAAGCCGCACGTTATTACAGCGATAGCGATCCGTTCGACGAAAATGGTGCGGATGATATTAACTTCTATTCCAACACCGCCGCACTCGCGCTATCGAATTTGGATCCGACGATTGTTCCGGGCAATGAAGCCTATCAGGGACGGCGCATCCCGCTCGATTCCGCGGCGGATGACATCATCGTGACTGTGTACACAAAATCGGAAAGCGGAGTTCTTAGTTACCCCACTGCCGGTCCGTACCAGTTATACGGTCATGCCACATCCAAATTTGACTCGACAGAGATATTAAGCCGTTTCGCAAACGACTCCCCGAACGCCGGCATCCTGGTGGTTGAAGTGCACTACACCTATCATCAAGTGATGAAACTGCCGTGGCTGGCGCCCTTCGTACCCGACCCATTCACGCTCACCGCCTACACCGTCATGCCATTGGCGGCGGCTGAACCTGTAGAGGCTACACCAACACCATGAAATCCCTTCTTAAATTAACTCGCACCAAAGATCGCGGACAAGCCATCCTGATCATCGCCTTTGCAATGGTCGGGTTGGTTGCTTTTGTCGGTTTGATGACCGATGGCGGGGTTCTTTTGATCGAGTATGGCAAACTCAAGCGCGGCATCGACGCCGCCGCCATTGCCGCCGCCCAACAGTTCCGCGCAGGCTTCCAGGGCGCAGACCTCGCCACAGCCGCGCAAAACTTTCTACGGCTGAATGAAGCGGAGGCGGATAATATCTCGGTGTATCGCTGTAAAGACGATGAAAGCGTGGTGGACGGGACCCTGCACGACGAGGAATTATGCACCACCCCCCTCCGCAAGCTTGTTCGAGTCGATGCCGAACGGACAATCAACTTCGGATTTTTACGCATCGTTGGGATTGATTCGACAACCATCGAAGCCTCTTCCGTCGGTGAAGCCGCATCCATCGACCTGGTGCTAGTGATCGACACCTCGGCATCCATGTCGTACGAAACCGGCGGCAACCCCAATAGCCCAGACGATGCGCTCGACGATCCATCGGTTTGTAATGATTCGGTTTCCGACCCCTGCCAACCGCTCGCCGACGTGAAAGCCGTGGCAGACGATTTCATCGATACCATGTTCTTCCCGTACGATCGCGTTTCCATCGTGACCATCACGGGCCAGGATGACGGCGGAACTCGCGATCATGTTACCGTGCTCCCATTGTCGGACGATGAGAGCGATGTCCGGGATGCGATTGAGGATTTGAAAGTATTCGAGCCTCCCGTCTGCAACTGGGGTTCTCCCGCCAGCCCCGCCGCGGGTCCGTGCATCAACTATAGCGGCGGCACGTTTGTCGGTTTGGACTGCCCGCTCCTTCGTAACGGCGCAGACCTGATCGCCAACTCCGGCGACGAGGTGAATGACCCATCGTCCTGTAACTCCAGTAATATCGGCGGCGCTTTGTATCGTGCCGCTTCGGAATTCACCCGCGACCCGGTGCGCTCGGATGCCTTCTGGGTCATTATCATGCTGGCAGGCGGTCCTGCAAATGCCACAGATTCAGCCACAGGCTTCTCTTACGGTTATTGCCCCCCCACCACCTGGAACATCCCGGTCGTGGATGTGGACAGCGACGGCGATGTGGACGCCGCAGATTCCGCGTTGACCAACCCGAACTGCCGCGATTGGGATTCATCGGAAAGGCATGGCGACGGAGATACCGATTATGATTCCGACGACTACGCCCGCGATATGGCTGATTTTGTCGCCGACCCGGTGGACGGACAGGGCGTGACCATTTTCACCATCGGTTTGGGCAACCTCATCCAAAACGCCCCGAAAGGTGACGCAAATTCTGCCGAGGAACTCCTGGAATATGTCGCTACTGTGGCTGGAGATACCGGCACCGTCACCGCCAACCACGGTTTTTACAGTTACGCGCCGACCACAGCAAACCTCGGCGATATCTTCGATAGCATCGCCGATAATATCTTCACCAGGATCGCGAAATAGCCGCCGATAATTGCTGGTACAATAGGAACGTTTTATGAGAAACCTTTTTCATCCCATCCGTAAAGGAACGAGCGACAAGCCGAAGGCGCAAGCCATCGTCGAATTCGCGTTGGTGCTCCCCATCCTGTTGCTCGTATTGATCGGGATCATCGAGGTTTCGCGTTTGCTGTTCGCCTGGTTGATCATCGAAAATTCCACGCGCTTCGGCATCCGGTATGCGACCGCCGGCACGTATGATGAAACCTATTGTCAGTCCATGTTCGGAGGCGACTGCGACACCGACGATGAAGTGGACGATGCCCGCATCCCGTCGATCAAGGATGAGACGAAAAATATCGTGATCGGGTACTTCCTGAGGGATACCCGACTCGAAACGGTGACGAACGCGGAGGACCGCTACTTCAACGTGACGGTCTGTTCGGATGCGCGCACCTTCACCCCGCCGGTGCAGGGCGAAGCGATTTATGCCAACTGTACGCTGGATGGCACATTTAGCGAACATCCCGGGGCACCAGGCGCTCGCGTGTACGTGGCGGCTGATTACAATTTCACGTTCATCGTTTTCCCGGCATTCGGCATCGAGCCTTCGATGATCCACCTCGCTTCGTACCGCCAGGGATATGTCGAAAACTTCCGCGCCACTCGCGCCATCAACACGCCGCTCCCGCTCAACATCCCTACCGTGGCGACCAATACCTCCCTGCCAACGGAAACTCCCCTGCCGACCGACACGCCCACCGAGACGTTGACGCCGACACCGACGTTCACTCCGACCAACACGCCGACACCGACGTTCACGAACACACCCACCAGCACGCGCACACCGACGTCCACCCGCACGCCGACACGCACGCGCACGCCGACGGCAACCATTACGCAAACGGCGACGATCACGCGCACTCCAACGATCACGTTGACGCCGACACGCACGCCGACAGGAACGATCACGCCGACGCGCACGCCGACACGCACACCAACCATTACGCGTACGCCGACCATCACGCGCACACCGACACGCACGCCGACCATCACATTGACGCCGACCATCACGCGCACACCGACGATCACGCGCACACCGACCATTACACTGACGCCGACGCGCACACCAACCAGAACGCCGACGCGCACACCGACGATCACGATGACGCCGACGGTCTCGCCGACAGTGACGCTGACGCCCACGCGCACACCTACGAGCACGCCGACGAGGACACCGACCATCACGATGACGCCGACGATCTCGCCGACAGCGACGCAAACGATGACGCGGACACCGACGCGCACGCCGACAAGGACGCCGACGCCGACATTGCCGACGATCACCCCGTCCGTGACGCCGACACCGACCATCTGTATCGACTGCTAACGCAGAGACGGTGAAAACCAAATAAAACAACCCGCCGGTTGACATCAACCGGCGGGTTGTTTTTTACGATATAATGCCGCCACTTCAGAAAGGAGGCTCCCGAAAAGACATCCACCGGGAAGGACAGCGCATGATCCCCGCCATGAAAGGAACAACTCAAGGCGCGGGATGACGAGGATAAGGGTTCTCCATCGCAGGATGGAGTTAATTGATCTGGTGGTTTCGATACGTCCCGCGAAGATCACGCGGGACTACTCAATCACCGAATCAAAAAAATCGAAAGTTCAGCGGAAGCCCTTCGGGTGCGCCAACACCCGTTCTCTTTCCCTCCGAAACAATGACTTTGCCACAACTCCGCGCGGGTAACCCTGCGGATAAAACGCAAAGTCTGGCAACATGGAAAGGTCAGGGTTCAAGTGCCACTTCACCGGGCACATGGAACTTGACACTTGAAACTTTAACTCGGAGGACTCCCCCATGTGTGGAATCGTCGGATATATCGGACCGCGTGACGCGACGCCGATCATCCTCAACGGCTTGAAACGACTCGAATACCGCGGCTATGATTCGGCTGGAGTCGCTGTACTGAACGGCGACCAGCTCGAAGTGCGGAAAGACGCGGGCAAGTTATCCCAATTGATCGAACTCGTCGAAAAATCCCCGGTCAACGGCGCGCCGGGCATCGGTCATACGCGCTGGGCGACGCACGGCGCGCCAAACGCGCGGAATGCCCATCCCCATCTCGGGCAGACGAAGCGGGTCGTCGTCGTGCAGAACGGGATCGTCGAAAATTTTCTCGAACTCAAAGATGAACTGACCGCCGAAGGGGTGGAATTCCAATCGGAGACGGACACGGAAACCATCGTACACCTGGTGGAACATTACCTAGCCACCGGCATCGGTCTGGTGGAAGCCGCGCGGCGGTCATTCCACCAGATCCAGGGCGCGAACGTGGTGGTGCTCATGTCTGCCGATGAGCCGGACAAGATCATCACGGCGCGCATCGGCAACGCCGGCGGTGTGGTGATCGGCTTGGGCAGGGAGGAAAACTTCATCGCCAGCGACACGCCCGCCATCATGGAACACACCCGCAATGTCATCTTCCTGGAATCGCGGCAGATGGCGGTGGTCACGCGGGATTCGGTTGCGATCGAAACGCTGGACGGCGCAACGGTCACGCCGCAAGTGCATGCCGTTTCGTGGGACCCGGTGGCGGCGGAAAAAGGCGAGTATCGTCACTTCATGCAGAAGGAGATCCACGAACAGGTGCGCGCGCTGACCGACACGCTCGCGGGTCGCGTGGATTTTGCAAACGGACGAATCCGCCTGCCGGATCTAAAACTTACCGAAGAACTTGCGCGAAAGATCGAAAAGATCTACATCACCGCTTGCGGCACCGCCGCGTACGCGGGAATGGTGGGGAAATACCTCATCGAAAAGATTGCCCGCGTCCCGGTCGAGGTGGTGATCGCCTCGGAGTTCCGCTACAGCGACCCGATCCTCAACGACCGGACGGTGGTGCTTGCCATCTCGCAATCGGGCGAGACCGCCGACACCCTCGCCGCCATGGAAGAGGGACGGCGCAAAGGCGCGGTCGTGTGGAGCATCGTCAACGCCATCGGTTCGCAAGCCATGCGCGTGGCAGACGGCTACATCTCGATGCAGACCGGACCCGAGATCGGCGTGGCTTCGACGAAAGCCTTCACCGCCCCGCTGGTGGACCAGTACATGCTGGCGATCCTGCTGGCAGACCTGCGCGGCGCGATCACCGAAAAACAACGCAGGCAACTGGTCGCAGATTTGCGGCTCGTGCCCGACCTCGTCGGCCGCACGCTCGAACGCGAAGCCGAAGTGGAAAAAGTGGCGCACACGCTCAAAGACATCCGCGACTGCCTGTACCTCGGGCGCGGCATCAACATGCCCATCGCCTACGAAGGCGCGCTCAAACTCAAGGAGATTTCCTACATCCACGCCGAGGGTTATCCCGCCGGTGAAATGAAACACGGTCCCATCGCGCTCATCGACGAATCCATGCCGGTGGTGTGCCTTGCCCCGAAAGACCCCTGGCACGAGAAGATGATCTCGCAGATCCAGCAGGCAAAGGCGCGCGGCGGGATGGTCGTGGCGATCGGCACCGACGGGGACGAACTCATCGGCGGGATGGCGGATCATATCCTGTGGGTGCCTGAAACGCCGTGGATGCTTTCCCCCATCGTGACGGTCCTTCCCCTCCAGTTGCTTGCCTACCACATCGCCGCCCTGCGCGGCTTGGATGTGGACCAGCCCAGAAACCTCGCAAAGAGTGTTACGGTTGAGTGAGTAGCAAATTATCGTGGGGCGGGATGGTATCCCGCCATTTCATGGGCATGTAAAAATACATCCCGCCCTACGAATTATACGGAGAAACCCCATGCGCCCAGACTGGGACTCGTACTTCATGAAGATCGCCTACGCCGTATCCGAACGCAGTACCTGCGACCGCGCCTTTGTCGGCTGTGTGCTCGTCACCGACAAGCGCATCCTCACCAGCGGGTTCAACGGCTCGCCCAAAGGACAAGACCATTGTGACGAGATCGGTCACCTCATGGTGGACGGGCATTGCGTCCGCACCATTCACGCGGAGACGAATGCCATCATCCAAGCCGCGTTACACGGAGTTTCCACGAAGGGGTCAACGTGTTACGTGACACATCTTCCGTGCATCAACTGCACCAAGGCGCTCATCAACGCAGGCATCGCCCGTATCGTCTACAGCGTCTCCTATCGCACGGACGAAAATGCCGTGAACTTTCTCAAAGCGGCGAGTATCGAAGTGGTGCAGAAAGAGTTTACAACAGACGCTGGTGGTTGAGTAGCCCCGAATGCTCTTGGAGGGGCGTATCGAAACCACAGCTAACCAAAGCAATTTTTGTTAACAGATATGCCCTTGTCAGCCTGTTGGTTTCGTTACGGGCGACAACGAACGTCGCCCTACTCAACCAACGAATATTCTTGTTACTCACTCGGAATCATCATCCACCCCAGCAGGTAGATCAAAATCCCAGGCACCCCGCCGGGGATGAACGCAATGAACATCCCCAAACGGAACCAGAACGAACTGATCCCAAAAAACTCCCCCAGCCCGCCGCATACCCCCGCCAACATGCGGTTGCTCCGTGAACGGCGTAATACCTTTGTGTGACTGATTGTCATTTTTTTCTCCTTGTTTTTTGCTCCCTCCGCCGTCCTCGGCGAAAGGCATAAGTATTGGTATTTTTCATATCATCGTACGCGGGGTATAATCAAAAGTAGCAAGTAAAAACTACCCAAGAGGTATAAAACAATCCATGAGAGCATGATTTACTCCCACACCCCCAGCACGAAAGCAATGCAAGCCATTGCCGATGTTTCACACGTCCCGTTTTGGCTGGACGACCCGTTCGCCCCCACACCCGAACCACCCCTCACACAATCCATCTCTACTGATCTGCTCATTGTCGGTGCAGGATTTGCCGGTTTATGGACCGCCCTGCTCGCCAAAGAGGGGAACCCGAATCGCGATGTGGTCATCGTGGAGGCTGGCACCGCCGCCATCGGCGCCAGCGGGCGTAACGGCGGCTTCATGGACGCGTCCATCACGCATGGCTTCCTCAACGGTCAGGCGCGCTGGTCGCATGAGATAAAAAACCTTCACGCGCTCGGTGTGAAAAA
>CAZGSB010000002.1:130913-155436 GCA_964528275.1 uncultured Anaerolinea sp.
CCACACGGGCAAATCAAAGCACACAAAGTCGCCCTCGCCACCAACGCCTTCCCGCCGCTCCTCAAACGCATCTCCTACTACATCGTCCCCGTCTACGATTACGTCCTCATGACCGAGCCGCTCACCGCATCGCAACGCGACTCCATCGGCTGGCATGGGCGTGAAGGTCTCAGCGACGGCAACAATCAATTCCACTACTTCCGCACCACAGCGGATGGACGAATCTTATGGGGCGGATTCGACGCCATCTATCACTGGAACAATGGTTTCGGGACTGAATTGGAAAACAGACCCGCCTCTCACGCCCTTTTGGCTGATCACTTCTTCCAAGCCTTTCCCCAACTGGAAGGGATTCGCTTCACCCACGCCTGGGGCGGAGCCATAGACACGTGTTCACGCTTCAGCCCGTTTTGGGGAACCGCCCATCACGGCAAGACTGCCTATACCATGGGCTACACCGGCCTCGGCGTTGGAGCCACTCGATTCGGCGCTCAAGTGATGCTCGACCTCCTCGACGGCAAAAAGACCGAACGCACCGAACTGGATATGGTCAAGACCAAGCCGCTTCCTTTCCCACCCGAACCCCTGCGCTCCATCGGCATCAACCTCTCGCGCTGGTCGCTCGCTCAAGCCGATAACAACCAGGGCAAAGAAAACCTCTGGCTCAAACTGATGGATTGGGTCGGGCTGGGGTTCGACTCGTAGGTCATGTCTGAGTCGTGACCACACAATCAAACCCAGCCACGGATTGACACTGATTTTCACGGGTCTATTTAATTTGTGCCAATCCGTGAAATCCGTGGCTAAGGTTTTCCAAAATCCTCCATCAACACACTCTCCATCCTCTCCAACAAAAACTCGGCATCGGACTCGTTGAACGGCATCGGCGGGCGGATCTTCACCACGTTGTGATAAGGTCCATCCGTGCCGAGCAGGATACCATGGTCACGCATTCGGTTGGCGATAAATGCCGCTTGTTCAGGAGCAGGCTCAAGGGTGGAAAGATCCGAGACGAGTTCGAGTCCCAGGAATAACCCCGCACCGCGTGCGTCTGCGACCACGTCATATTTCCCGACGAAGGATTTCAATCCATCCAACAATTGATTGCCCACTCGCAATGCGTTGGCTTGTAAATCATCTTGTTGCAAGGCATCGATCACAGCGAGACCAACCGCGCACGAAACAGGATTACCGCCAAACGTGTTGAAATATTCCATGCCGTTGTTGAACGCATCAGCAATGTCACGCCGCGTGACCACCGCCGCAAGCGGATGACCGTTGCCGATGGGCTTGCCCAACACCACAATATCGGGCGTGACATTTTGCATCTCATAGCCCCACATGTGCGAACCGACTCGACCGAAGCCCGTTTGCACTTCATCGGCAATGCACACACCGCCCGCCGCACGGATATAGCGATACACATCAGCGAGATAACCGTTGGGAAAAATAATTTGCCCGCCCACACTCGGAAGCGACTCAGCGATATAGCCCGCAACCCCACGCCCTTTCGATTGAAGCGACACGATGACTCGTTGCACATACGCCGCATACTTTGCGCCAGCCTGCGGATCACCCGATTTATGCTCGCCACGGAACACATCAGGGATTGGCACCGCATGAACCCAATCGGGCGCGCCTTTGCCGCCAGGTCCGTTGTGTTTGTAGGGACTGATATCAATCAGCGAAGAGGTGTTGCCATGATATGCCGCTTCCAGCACGATCATATCTTTTTGATTCGTGTACGCGCGTGCCAGCCGCAGGGCGAGTTCATTGGCTTCACTGGCAGAGTTGGTGAAGTAGCACACTTCAAGCGAATCATGGAACAACGAGGTCAATCGCTCGGCATACCGATTGATATTGTCGTGCAGATAACGCGTGTTCGTGTTGAGAACGCCAATTTGCTCACGCGCCGCCGCCATCACCCGTGGATGACAATGCCCCACATGCGCCACGTTGTTATAGGCATCGAGATATTTTCGTCCACTCTCATCGAACAGATATTGCATCCACCCACGGACGATTTTCACAGGCGAGCGATAGGAATTGCTCAAGTTGCCGCCGAGTCGTTGACGGCGCGCCACCAAGGTCTCATCTTTCGTCGGGGATTTCCTCGGCAGATGCTTTTTAGGGATGTTCAGAATCAAATTCGGATCGGGGCACAGACTCAGCCACACGCTTCGTTGACTCGGCAACGCCACGCCAGGAAAATCTGTATCCAACCCAAGCGTATCCACCATGATCTGAAAATGCAAATGCGGCGTCCAATTGCCGTTGACCTTTGCGGAGCCGATCTCGGCGAATTTTTGCCCGCGCTTGATCGTTTGCCCAACTTTGAGTTTCTTGAGAGATTCACGGGTGAGGTGACCGTAGAGAGTGTAAAACTTAATTGACTCTTTGACCGCTGACCGCCGACCATTGACCACCTTCTGCTTTCTGCCTTCTGCGTTCCATCTCTCACCCTTTGCCTTCTGCAATCCTACTTCATGCTCAACAACAACCACAGGTCCATAATCTTGGAAAGCCGCATTATCTGCAAAAGCAACCACCCTCCCCGCCAACGGCGCACGGACGGGCGTCCCCGCTTCGGCGAATAAATCAATGCCGAGATGGATTGCGCGAGTCTCATCGGTCAACCCGCCGCCGACTTGAAACGCTGGCGATGTGTAAATATAGCGAGCCTCATCGTATTGACCAACAGCCACCTTCACACCCGCTTCTGCCATCAAGGCGTTGATACGCTTTGTCAGTTTTGGCTCGTCATTTTCGGCTGGATTCCCTTCCAGTAACGGACTGGCAATCCCCAAATCCAACACGAGGGACGATTCACGCTTCAGGTCATACGGCAAAATCTGGGCAAACGATCTGGCATTTTTCTTCAACCAAGCCACAATCCTCGGTCCTGATGGGAACGGTATCAATCCACACGCCTCGCGGAATGTCGCCTCCGCAAAGCGTGGATGTATGTTCATCAGTTTAGGTAACGTATTGCGAATCGGTCGTTGGCTGATGCCGAGGTATTCATTATCAGGCTGATGTTGTTGTTGCTCTGCGCCAATGCACACACTCATACACAACCGCAGTGTGACCAACCCCCACAACGCCGCAAGCTCATCATCCGTCAATTCAAAGGTTGAGTTGTAACCCTTCACAATTTCCGCCGCCACCGCCAGCGGATTCGGTTTATCCAAAATCGCATACGCGATCGCAATCGCCAAATCGCCCACGGTGTAACTGTAGAGCATGTCGCCCATGTCAATGAAGCCCGTTACCGATTGATTATGGGAATACAGATCCGTTCCGCCGCCGACCAAAATGTTGTAGTCATTCGGGTCGTTGTAGATCACGCTCTTGGGCAAATGCCGCAACAATGGCGCTGTGAATATTTCAAAGTTCTCTGCCAGTGCCTGCACCATCGCTCGCGGTTTTTTATCTTTTACCATTTTCAAATTCTTGCGGACAACCTCCAATCCATTCGCAAAATCCCAGTGAAAATTACGGTGAAAAGCAAACGAATCGAACCCCACCAGGGACGAATCCAACTCGCCAAGTTTGCGCCCCAAATCCATCAGCAACGCCGAAGAATGTCGTTTCACCGTGCCCATCGGCACGCCATCCACATACGAGACCAGCCGCACAAAATGCGACCTGCCGTTCACATCTACACTTTCGATCAATTCACCATTCACCGAGCGAAGCACCTGCGGCAGGTATCCCAACTCCGCCGCGTGTTCCATGACCGCGTTCTGCGCCTCCAAAAGTGCGCGCTCTTCGGTGGCATTGGCAATTTTCAACACACGGCGTACACCAGCGACGGTCACCAGAAAATTCTGGTCACGCTCACTAGGCAATTCACGCGCACCACCGTTCAAGCCGTACAGCTCAAAGGCGATTTGTTTTGCATCTGCCAACTTCAACGTCGGCGCATGGTTTACGATGGACATGGTACTCCTAATATTCATACGTTGGTGGTTGAGTAGCTCGAAGCGGAGCGGAGAGCGTATCGAAACCACCAGTTTTCAATAGCAATCTTGTAACAATATTTTTACTGCTTACCTGTGGTCTCGATACGGGGCGGACGAACACGCCCCTACTCGACCACCGATTATTTCACAAACACACACAACCCCTGATAATTTTCGATCTTCGCAATTTGCTCGAACTCGTCGCCGAACAATTCCTTCAACAACGCCGCGTCCATTTTACATAACTCGGGTCGCTTTGCCAAAATCGCCGCGTACGGACAATGCCCAAGGATGATTCGCGGTCCACCTGCGCCTGCCTCCCAGCGGGCGTGATAGTTCATCTGATTCAATTTCTCGACGAGGAGATTCAATCGCTTCGCCATGACTTGATTCTTGAAATCGGATTCACCCGCCAGACGCTTCGCCAACGCCTCGACCCTGAGTGAACCTGCCTCAGCCCAAATGGCTTGACTCAACGCCGACAGATTATCCCCCAACGCCGCCCGCGGAATGGAATACACCTTCTCGGGCCTGCCGCGTCCGGCGAGTCCGCGCACGGAAGCCGATTCAAGCCGCCCGTCCGAAAGAAGGACGCGCAGGTGGTGGCGAACTGTCGCCGCAGACATCTTCAATCCGCGTGAAATTTCCCGCGCCGAAGAAGTCCGATTCTTGGTCAGATATGCCAATACCTTGTGCCGGGCGGTTGTCATAGCCATGAGGTGATTATACTCACGATTCTATTTACGACAAAATATATTTACATAATTCGATTGACTTTCATATCGCAGATGCTATAATCCCGCTTGTACGAAAATCCACGAAGAAGGTCTGAGCATGGAATTTCAAAACTTCATCAATGGTAAGTGGGTCACGGGACGAAGTACATTTGAAACGATAAACCCGGCAAACGAAGATGTGGTGGCGGAGATCGCGCAAGCGGAAATCTCCGATGTGGATGCGGCGGTGGACGCGGCGAAGAACGCCTTCAATGCCTGGCGGCTCACCCCCGCCCCGATCCGCGGGGAGATGTTGTTCAAAGTTGGCGACATTCTCAAACAGAAAAAGGAAGAGCTCGCGCAACTGCTCACGCGCGACATGGGCAAAGTGATCGCCGAAGCGCGCGGCGATGTGCAGGAAGCCATTGACATGGCTTATTACATGGGCGGTGAGGGACGCAGGCTTTTGGGCTACACCGCCCCCGTGGAAATGATGAACAAATTCGGCATGGCGGTGCGCGACCCATCTGGCGTTGTGGGATTAATCACGCCGTGGAATTTCCCCATCGCAGTGCCTTCATGGAAAATTTTCCCCGCGCTCGTGGCAGGCAACACGATCATTTGGAAGCCGTCACCAGAAACGCCAGCAATTTCCGCCGCGTTCGTGAAAGTGTTCGAAGAGGCGGGCATTCCTGCCGGTGTGTTCAACCTGTTGATGGCACCCGGCGCGGATGTGGCGAAGGCGTTGGTGAATCATCCTGATGTGCGCGTGCTTTCGTTCACGGGTTCAACCACGACTGGACGTTCCATCGCCGAGGCGGCGGGAAAACTCAACAAGAAGTTATCGCTCGAAATGGGCGGCAAGAACGCCATCCTCGTCATGGACGATGCCAATCTCGATCTGGTCGTGGATGCCAGCCTGTGGGCGGCGTTCGGGACGACGGGTCAACGTTGTACAGCGGCAAGTAGATTGATCGTCCAAAAGGGAATCGCATCCAAACTCAAAGAAGCATTGGTCGAAAAAACAAAAAGGCTGAGGCTCGGTGATGGGCTTGACCCGAAAGTGGATGTTGGTCCCGTCATCAACAAGACCGCGCTCGAACGAATCCACAGCATGGTGCAGGCGGGACAAAAAGAGGCTCGCGTTTTAGTTGGAGCTTCAATTGCTGATGTTGGCGGAAAAGGTTTCTTCTACTCCCCCACGTTGTTCGATAGCGTCAAGCCCGGTTCTCTGCTCGAAGCGGAGGAGATTTTCGGTCCTGTGCTTTCGATCATCGAGGTTGGCACGCTGGAAGAGGCAATTGAAGTTAACAATCGCTCGAAGTACGGCTTATCCACTTCGATCTTCACACAAGATGTCAATCGCGCGTTCACTGCCATGCGCGATATTTTCACCGGCTTGGTCTACATCAATCACGGCACGACCGGTGCGGAGATCCAATTCCCGTTCGGCGGAGTGCGCGGCACCGGCAACGGTCATCGCGAAGCAGGTCAAGCCGCGCTCGAAGTGTTCACCGAGTGGAAATCCATTTATGTGGATTATTCGGGCAAGTTGCAGAGGGCGCAGATTGACAATAGAGAGGAGTAGAGAATTAGAGAATTCTATCAATTCTCCAATCCTCCAATTCTCACAGTGAGCGACACGACTCTCAATTGGGAATCAACATTTGCAATTGCTCTCGCGTTGAAGCGAAAACATGGTGATGTGAACATCGAAGACGTAACACTCAAACAAATCTACGATTGGACTCTCGCATTACCCGACTTCGACGACGACCCTGCGCTTGCGAACGACGAAATTTTATACGCCATCTATCAAGATTGGTTCGAGGAGCACATCCATGGACAATGAACGATTAAGTTTGCCTCAGTACGACATCCCGCAAGACATGCAAAACCTGGTCGCGGTCACCACGCTCGACCGCCTCTACAACTGGGGTCGCCGCTCGTCGGTGTGGCCCCTCATGTTCGGTCTCGCGTGCTGCGCCATCGAAATGATCGCCGCGCAGACCGCGCGTTACGATATGGCGCGTTTCGGCATGGAGGTCATGCGCCCCACGCCGCGTCAAGCCGACATGCTGCTTGTTTCGGGAACCGTCACGAAGAAAATGGTGCCCGCGATCATCCGCCTGTACAACCAAATGCCCGAACCGAAATATGTCGTTGCCATGGGCGCGTGCGCCTCGGGTGGCGGACCGTTCAAAGAGGGCTACAACGTCGTCGCGGGCATCGATAAATTTTTGCCCGTGGATGTGTACATCCCCGGTTGCCCGCCCACCCCGCAAGCGCTCATCGCGGGCATGATCAAATTGCAGGAAAAGATCGACAAGCAAACCTTGAAGACGAACCGCTGGTATGACAAGAACAAAAGAGTGGACGCCAATTATGTGCCCATCCCCATTCTCGGACCCGATCTGATTGACCCGCGCCGCAACGCGGAGATCAAAGCCGCCGCGGCTGTAAAGGAGGGATGACATGACTGCACCTGCTCCCGCTTCTGTTTCGACCATTGACCTGGTCGCCCGATTCCCCGGCGTTGTCACCGCCGACTCGCGCCCGGGTTTCGGTGGTTTCATCGTCGAAAAAGATTCGCTGATCGAAGTTGCCACCGCCCTCCGCGACGAATTCGGCTTCGACCTGATGACCGCCGTCACCGGCGTGGATTACGCTCCCGAGAAAATGGAAGTTGTTTACCATGCCTACCGCTCCACCGGCGGACCCGGCCTGGTATTCAAAGTGCAAGTCCCGCGTGTGGACCCGGTGGAAGTCCCTTCGTTGATCGATCTGTACCCCGGTGTGGATTTGCAGGAACGCGAAGCCTGGGACCTTCTCGGCATCAAATTCACCGGTCACCCTGACCTGCGCCGCATTTTGATGTGGGAAGGCTTCGAAGGTCACCCGCTCCGCAAAGATTGGAAAGAAGCGTTCTACGAAGAAGACACCAAGCCATTCAAGAGCCGCTGGCCCAGTGGTCAGTTCTACATGGCGGAGGACAAGAATCCATTCAAGGATAATCTCGCCTTCCCCCAAAACTTCGACCCTGAAAAATGGATTCCCGAAGGCGACGCCCTCCTCTATGGCGCGCTGGCTCGCTACACCGTCAAGCAGGAAGATGGACTCAGCACCGACCGCATCGTCATCAACATGGGACCGCACCACCCCTCCACCCATGGTGTCTTCCGCGCAGTGATGACCCTCGACGGCGAGACGATCGTCGGTTTGAAGCCGGTGCTGGGCTACCTGCATCGCAACCACGACAAGATCGGCGAACGCAACACCTATCTGCAAAACATGCCGTTCACCGACCGCCTCGATTACTTCAACTCGATGACCAACAACTTCGGCTACGCCCTCGCCGTCGAAAAACTGATGAAGATTCCCGTTGCCGAACGCGCCGAATATATCCGCGTGATCGTCTCTGAACTGAGCCGCGTTCAAAACCACCTGGTGTTCATTGGCACACTGCTCAACGACCTCGGCGCGATGTACACCCCGTCGTTGTATGCCTTCGAGGAGCGCGAACTCATCCTCGACATTTTCGAAGCCGTCTCCGGCGCGCGCATGATGTGCAATTACTTCCGCTTCGGCGGCGTGGTGCGTGACATCGAAGACGCAGAAATGCAGAAGATCAAGGATTTGGTCTACAACCGCCTGCAATACAAGACGGACGAACTCGACCGTATGTTGACCGAGAACGAAGTCCTGCTCTCGCGCATGAAGGGCGTCCGCATGATCAACGCGGAGGACGCGCTTGCCTACTCGATCACGGGTCCCGTTCTGCGTGCGGCTGGTGTGCCGTATGACATCCGCCGCGCCGACCCCTACGGCATTTACGACCGCTTCGACTTCGATGTGGCGGTCCGCTACAACGGCGACCTGATGGATAACTACCTCATCCGCATCGACGAGATTCGCCAATCCCTGCGGATTTTGGATCAAGCCATCAAGCAGATTCCCCAGGGACCGATCAATTCCCAAAAGCCGGCGTACCAGGTTCGCGTCCCGGCGGGTGAAGCGTACGGACGGGTCGAATCGCCGAAGGGTGAACTCGGCTATTACGTCGTCTCGAACGGCAAGCCGAATCCGTGGCGCTATCATGTGCGGCCCGCGTCGTTCGTCAACGTGACCGCGCTCGAGAAGATCTGCATCGGCACCAAGATCGCCGATTTCGTCGTCCTGCTCGCCATGTTCGATATGGTGATGGGCGAGTGCGATCGCTAGAGGAGATGAACATGTACGGAAAAGGAATACTCAAAGGTCTCGGCGTCACCTGGAAGCGGTTCTGGGAAACGTACACCGAGGATATCTCGTGGTTGTTGCGCGGCAAGAAACGCTATTACACCGAAGAAGGCGTGCGGCACCGCTCGAGCAAAGACCAAAAGGGAATCTTCACGGTGCAGTATCCCGAAGAAAAGTTGATCCTGCCCGAGGAGGCGCGCTACGTCCCCTTCCTTGTGTACAACGATCTGCCCGAAGGCAAGCGTGAAATTTTATGCACCTCGTGCGGCATTTGCGCCAAGGTCTGCCCGCCGCAATGCATCTGGATCGTGCGCTCGAACGACCCGACCACCGGCAAACCCATCCCCGAACCGACCGAGTTCTTCATCGATGTGGATATCTGCATGAACTGCGGTTTCTGCGCCGAATACTGCCCCTTCGACGCCATCAAAATGGACCACGATTTCGAGATCGCCTCGTACGGACGGAACGTGTACAACATGGAGAAATTGCTCAAATCGAACGAGTATTACAAGAGCATCCGCCCGGCAAATTTCGCGCGCGAAGAAGCCGCGCGGATCGCAGAAGCGGAAGCGAAAAAGGCAAAAGAAGCCGCGCGCGCCGCGGCGGCGCAAGCCGCGCCTCCCACACCGGCGGAACCGCCCGCCGCACCGGCGGCGAATTAATGGGTCTGCAGGGGCGGGGTACCCCGCCCCTAAAAAATCGGAATAAAAATGACAAATCAAATCACAAAAGAATTAATTCTCCAGGCACTGAGCAAAGTCACCGAACCCGACCTTGGGCAGGACCTCGTCACCCTCAACATGGTGAAGGATATCGAAATCAATGGCGAGAGCGTTTCGTTCACCGTCATGCTCACCACGCCGGCGTGCCCATTCCGCGCGAAGATCGAAAAAGATTCAAAGACTGCCGTCATGACCATTGCCGGGGTCAAATCAGTCACCGTCAAAATGGATTCGGATGTGCCCAACGATGGGCGGATGCGCGGCTTGGTCAACACCCCGATTCGCAACGCCATTGCGGTTGGTTCAGGCAAGGGAGGCGTCGGCAAGTCCACGGTGGCTGTCAACATTGCCGTGGCGCTTGCGCAAGCCGGCGCCCGCGTCGGACTCATGGACGCCGACATCTACGGACCCAATACCCCCACCATGCTGGGCGTGGAAAAACTCCCACCGCCGAACGGACCGCGTCTCATCCCCGCGGCGGCATACGGCATCAAAATGATCTCGATGGGTTTGCTCGTCAAGCCGGGCGAGCCGCTCATCTGGCGCGGACCCATGCTCAACTCCGCCATCCGCCAATTCCTCAGCGATGTGGAATGGGGAGAGTTGGATTATCTGATCATTGACCTGCCGCCCGGCACCGGCGATGCGGCGTTGTCGCTGGCGCAGGCGTTACCGTTGAGCGGCGCGGTGATCGTCACCCTGCCGCAGTTGGTTTCGCTGGAGGATGCCAGTCGCGGTCTCAACATGTTCAAAAAACTCGACGTTCCGATCCTCGGAATCGTCGAGAACATGTCCTATCTCGAACTCCCCGATGGCACGCACATGGACCTGTTCGGGTCCGGCGGAGGCGAGCACCTTGCCAATGTTACGACCACGCCCTTCCTCGGCAAAGTGCCCATTGATCAAAACGTGCGCATCGGCGGCGATACCGGTAAACCCATCGTAGCCAGCCACCCCGATTCGGCGGTCGCCATGGCGTTGCGCGAAATTGCCGGGAATATCGCCGCAAAGGTCAGCATCGCGGCGCTCGGCGCTTCGAACGATGTTCCGATCAACATCATTGAATGACAAATCAAATACTGAAAACACCCGGACAGTTATTGTCCGGGTGTTTTGTTAATGGCGGATGATCTAATTTCTGGCAAAAAGTCGCGGGAGAAAGACCATTGCCAAAGGCAGAAGAAACAAAAATCCGAAACCAAAAGAATCTCCTCCTCCATTCGCGCCGGGGTCCGGGGTATCCGTGGCTGGAGGCTCCGGGGTATCCGTAGGCGGCGGCTCCGGTGTGTCGGTGGGCGGCGGCTCCGAGGTGTCGGTGGGTATCGGTGTGTCGGTGGGCGGCTCTGCCGTATCGGATGGCACAGGGGAATTCGTGGGAATGTCAGTATCCGTTGGCAGGGGCGTGTCAGTCTCCGTAGGCACCGGCGTATTCGTAGGAAGCGGCGTGGCGGACTTCGTCACGGTGGGGATATCGGTGTTCGTGGGGATGGGGGACGGTGTGATTGAACTGGTCGGGCTTGGGAACAAACCCCCTCCTCCACTGACGCGGGTGAGGAGGTCGAAAAACGGAGCGACCGTGTTGGTCGGCGTCACCGAACCGGCGGGCGTGACAGTATTGCCGGTCACCAATATTCCAAAATCAGTTGTGGGGCTGGGTTGGTTTCCGAACACAAGGAACGGCTCGTTCGTGGGCGTAAAGAAAAGATTGGCGAATGCCTGCTGGGTGAGGATGCGGTCAAGCGGAGTTGGTGTCGGGGATAAACGAGGCACCAACACGACATCGGAATACGTGTCGCGCCCACCGGCAACAAGGTAGGGAATACCGAATGCCAGTAAACACACAAAGATCACAACAACCGGGATCACAAAGCCCTGTTGTCTTTGGGTTTGCATAAAACCGAAACTCTCCTTGCAGGTACTCGAAGAAAACAACCAGCGAACTGGAAACGAAAATCGTGCTGAAATTATCCCACACTATCGACGGCGCTGTCCATGTCATTATGAGAAAACACACAGCGCAGGCTCGTCGCGTGCAACCTGCGCGTGTGCGTTGTCATGTCCGAGGCTGGCGGTTCAATAGATGTAGATCACCTGCCCGGCGTAGATGTAGTTCGGGTTGGAGATGCCGTTCCTCCATTGCAACTGATGGACGGTCACCCCGTAATACATGGCAATGCCGCCCAACGTATCGCCGCGGCATACGATGTAATAACTTCCATATCGGTCGTAACCCGGCCCGCAGTAATACGAAACCGGCTCATACCCGCCTGGGATGTACAGGACCTGCCCCGGGTAGATGTAATACGTGTAATTCACCCACGGGTTCGCCGCGACCAACGAAGAGAGTGAAACACCGCAATTCCGGGCGATCTTCGCCAGCCAGTCGCCGGGCTGGACGTAGTATGTACTCGGGCAGGCGCCCCAGGCATTTGCCGGTTTCACGCTCATGAAGGACGCAGACAACAGGATCACGATCAAACACACTTGCACAAAACGCTTGATTGACATTTCTTCCTCCTCAGTGGATTTGAGTACCTGGACTCAGTGTACAACTTTCGCGAGCGGATTTCAAGCCTCCGGGGAAAATGGTGAATTCAGATGAAAAGACGGTTCTTTTCCCATTTCGGCTGTCACGCCTCCCCAGCCGCGCCGGCGGGTGGGCGGATTTCCCATCCTACGGTCGAGCCAGCCGACCCGTAGCCCGAAGCGTTTTTGTCTGTCTATTTCTTCCAGGAGCGGATGTATATCCAAAATGCCGCGAAACAGGCTGGGATCACGATCAGAAAACTCCCGTACACAAATACCCACTTGATGAAAGTAAACATGCCTGCCAGGTCCGCAAGGATCAGCGTGGGGTCGGGAAAACGCTGAAATACCAACGCCGCCGAAATATTTTCCAGCATATCAAACGCCCACCCAAACACCGGAAACAGGTTGAGCAGACGGAGCCTGTTTGAGTCGGCGAAGATTTTAGCCAGCGACCAACTTAGGGATGTGCCGAGGAAAAATAGATACACAACAGGGAAGATAAGATCGAACGTGAATCGAGCGTAGACATAATCCGCGCGGCCATCTGCGCCGTAGGCCTCCGCCATTTGGTACAACTCTTCCGCCGAGTATATCCATGAGGTGTCCGGTGACCCCGCGCCATGCGAATACACTTCCGCCTTGCGGGCTTGTAGCGGGAGCACCGTGGCGGAAAAAATGATGAAGCCCAGAAAAGCCGCCAACGCAACGCGACCCGTGGACAGGCGATAAAAAAGGTTTGAAAGACGAATCATGATCATTCTCCGGGTCATCGGGCGATGTGCCCAAGTTTTTCGAGCATGCCGAGAAAATCCCGCTGCGCCCAGCGCTCGATCAGTTTTCCGCTCCCGATGCGAAAGATATCCACACCAGAGTAAGTCACTTTTTTGTGAGCGGGCGGGAACCCGCGAAACGAATCCGCCTGTGTGGCGGTAAAGTCCACGCGGGCAACCACCTTGTCCCCCTCGGCGATCAGGTCCTGCACCTCTGCCTGAATATCGGGAAATATTCGAATCATGATGTGATACAGGCTTTTGAAATGGTCACGGCCTTTTCCGTGCGCGGCATGATCGTCAAAGTCTCCGTCCATCAACTCATCGATGAGCTCGATCTTCCTCTGGTTCACCACTTCATCATAGAACCGTCTGATCAGCGCCTTGTTTTGTTCCGACATGCCAACTCCAAAGGACGAAATTCTGCCCCGATTTTAATCCATCCCTGCCGGGCTGAACACTGACGAATTTCCTGTGCGCCGTTACGGTATAATCCTGCCCATGCAACCAAACATCATCGGCATCCGCTTTACCAAAGTAGGCAAAATCTACCATTTCGACACCTCCGCCGTCCCGGACCTGCAGGTCGGCGAGCATGTGATCGTGGACACTGCTCGGGGCAGGCATCTTGGGCAGGTCATGCAGGTTGTAAAAGAAACCCCGCCGAAGCCGGAGGGCGGCTGGAGGTCGGTGGAGAGGCGCGCCACCCCGCGCGACCTGCTCCTGCTTCAGTCGTGGCAATCCAAACAGACTGAAGCCATGATCAATTGCCGCGCCCGCGCCGCGGAATTAAAACTCGACGGGGTCAAGATCGTCGCCGCCGAATACAACTACGACGGCTCGCGCCTCGCCTTTTTGTTCAGCACCGAGAGCGAAGAAAAGGTTGATCTCAAGTCGCTGAAAAAGGACATGCACAACCTGTACCCGAACACATACATCGAACTGCGGCAGATCGGTCCGCGCGATGTCGCGAAGATCATCGGCGGCATGGGCGCGTGCGGTATCGAAACGCGCTGTTGCTCGAAGTTCCTCACCGAGTTCTCGCCCATTTCGATCAAAATGGCGAAAGATCAGGGCATCTCGCTCACGCCCGAGGAGATCACCGGCATGTGCGGGCGTCTGCGCTGTTGCCTGATCTACGAATACGAACAATACGTGGAGGCGCGCAAATCACTGCCGAAACGCAACAAGCGCGTGGTCACACCGAAGGGCGAAGGCAAAGTCATCGATGTGTTGCCGATGAGCAACAAGGTAATGGTCTTGCTCGAAACCGAGGAAGGGAAACGATTCACCGAAACCTTCGATCATGCCGACTTGCAACCGTGGGACGAACTTGAAGCGTTGCGCCGCAAATCGGAAGCGCCGTGCGACCGCCATAACTCCGGCGGATGCACGTGCGGAAAAGCCAGCCCGAGGAAAAACAGGAATAATTAACCGTAGGGGCGGACCGGTGTGTCCGCCCCTACTCGATTCATTCCCCCCTTCAACCTGCCTCATGACCCTCGACTCCTCCGCGCCCGATAATTGGGACGCCCCCAAAAATATCCTCGTCATCCTCGCACATCCCGACGACCCCGAATTCTTCTGCGGCGCGACCCTTGCCCGCTGGGCGCGCGCGGGGCATCACATCACCTACCTGCTCCTCACCTGCGGCGACAAGGGCTTCAACGACGCAACTACGCCTGAAAACATGACGCCCGAAAAGTTGTGCGGCATCCGCCATGAGGAACAACGCGCCGCCGCGGATGTGATCGGTGCAAAAGCCGTCCACTTCATGGACCTCGCAGACGGCTACCTCGTGCCGGATATCAATCTCCGCCGCGAGGTCGTGCGCGAGATTCGCCGGCACAAGCCCGATATCCTCGTCACCTGCGACCCCCAGACCTTATTTGCCACGTACGGAATTAATCACCCCGACCACCGCGCCTGCGGACAGGTTGTGCTCGATGCAGTCTTCCCCGCCGCGGGAAGCCCGGTCTTCTTCCCTGAATTGCTCGCCGAGGGCTTCGAGCCGCACATGCCGAAAGAGGTCTGGTGCTCGCTCACCATGCAACCCAACACCATCCTCGACATCACCGACATGTGGGAAACCAAACTCGAAGCGATCAAGCAACACAAGACGCAAGTCCCCGACCCGCTCAAACTCGTCGAACGGATGAAATCCCGCCGCGCTGAAGACAGCACGGAAGAAAATCCGCGTTACGAGGAGAAGTTTAGAGTTGTGAAGTATTCCTAAAAAATCTGGTGGTTGAGTAGGGCGATGCCCGTATCGAAACCACCTAGTAACAAAAAATAATTCTCGATATTGGTGGTTTCGATACGCCCTGCAATGAGCATGCGTGGCTACTCAACCACCGGAGGTAAACCCATGTCCACATTCCTCGAGCATGCAACCGAACTTTTCCCTTACACCCAATCCCTGCGCCGTGACTTTCACCGTCACCCCGAGCTTGGGTTCCGCGAGGTCCGCACCGGCGGGATCGTCGCCAGGGAGCTCGAAGCCCTCGGCATCGAGGTGACCAAAGGCGTCGGCAAGACCGGCGTGGTCGGCTATCTGGAGGGATCGAAGCCGGGTCCGACGATCCTGCTCCGCTTCGACATGGATGCGCTCCCCATCACGGAGGATACCGGCGCGGAGTACTCCTCCACCAACCCCGGCGTCATGCACGCCTGCGGGCACGACGGTCACACCGCGATCGGACTCACCGTTGCGAAAATGCTCCACGCGCGCCGCGAAGAACTGGCGGGAAACATCAAGTTTTGTTTTCAGCCCTCGGAGGAAGGCACGAATGGAGAAGAGATCGGCGGCGCGTTGATGATGTTGCGCGATGGCGTGCTCGAATCGCCCAAGGTGGATAAGACCCTCTCCCTCCACCTTTGGAACGACAAACCCCTCGGCTGGATCCACGTCGCCAAAGGACCGGTGATGGCAGGCGCGGAAATGTTCTCCGTCAAACTTACCGGCAAAGGCGGGCACGGCGCGGCGCCGCACACTACCGTTGACCCCATCGCCGCCGCCGCGCAGATCATCACCGCGTTGCAAACCATCTCCTCGCGCAACGTCCCGCCGCTCAAAGCGACCGTGGTGAGCGTGACGCAGGTCATTGCAGGCACGGCATTCAACATCATTCCGCAAACCGCCGAGATCAACGGCACGATCCGCAACTTCGATCTCGACATCCGCAAGCTGGTGCTCGAACGCTTCGAACAGATCGTCCACGGGATGGCAACTTCCATGGGGTGCGAAGCGCAGATCACGCTCAAGCAGGTCACGCCCACCGTCATCAATGACGAGGAAATTTCAGAGAGCGTGTTCCAGTCGGCGCAATCGGTGTATCCCGACCGCGAGATCGATACGTCGCCATATCTCACCATGGGCGCGGAAGACATGGGCTACATGCAGGAAAAAGTCGGCGGGTGCTATTTTTTCATCGGCTCAGCCAACGACGAGAAAAATCTCAACTACGGGCATCATCATCCCAGGTTCGATTTCGACGAGCAGGTGTTGATCACAGGCTCGGCCATCATGGCATCCGCCGCGGCGGACTTGCTCAAATAATTTTCAAGCGGATGCGCGAAGCATCCGCTTTTTATTTCTTGTGGGATATCTCAATGCCGCTTAACTGCCTACGCGCAGACTCAAAGCCTTGACATTGCTCGCCCTCAGTTGTATACTACGTTTAGTAATTACTAAACGTAAGTAACGAGGCAGACGATGGCGCAATCGCTCACCAAAATCAAAAAAGACTTCACGGAAGGTTTGAGCCAGATCAGCCGCTTTTGGGGCTTCCCCAAAGGGATGGGCGCGATCTTTGCCGTGCTCTACCTCTCCCCTGCTTCACTGTCGCTGGATGAGATCGTTACTGAGACCGGGCTCACCAAAGGCGCGATCAGCACCGAGATCCGCGCGCTGGCTCGCATGGGACTCGTCCACCGTTCCACCAAACTCGGCGACCGCAAAGATTACTACGCCGCCGAAACGGATTTCTACGCGGCGATCAAATCCCTGTTGAAGGAACGCCAGAACAGCGAGTTCGACCGAGCGATCGGTTCGGTGAAAGCGGCGCTGACAGCCATGGATGAAAACTGGGTGGATAACGAAGAATGGAATTTTGCCTACAAGCGAGTGCAAGCCTTGCAGGAGTTTTTCGATGCGATTGACAGTTTGTCAAAGGCGGTCATGAAACTGGAAAGTTTGGGATTGTCGAATGTCACCCGGGTATTGGGTGTGCTGAAATAAAGAACGAGACTCTTCGGTCGCTTCGCTCCCTCAGAGTGACATAAAATGAGGACAACATGAAAATAGCAGTTACAGGCGCGTTCAGTTACACAGGTAAATTCGTCACGAAGCGATTGCTCGAGCGCGGTGAGGAAGTTATCACGCTGACCAATCATCCAAACCGCCCCAATCCATTCGAGGGAAGGGTCAAAGCATTTCCGCTGAGTTTCGACGAAGCCGATATGACCAAGTCCCTACAAGGCGTGGAAGTGCTGGTCAACACCTACTGGGTGCGGTTCGACAAAGGCTCGAACACCCAACCGCAGGCGGTGGAAAACACGCGCAAACTCGTCAATGCCGCCAAAGCCGCCGGGGTGAGGCGGATCGTCCATGTGAGCATCGCCAACTCATCCGCAGATTCTCACCTCCCCTACTACTGGGGCAAAGCGGCAAATGAAAAATCGGTGATCGATTCGGGAGTTTCGTACGCGATCGTCCGCCCGACCGTGCTGGTGGGCGGCGGAGAGGATATCCTCATCAACAACATCGCTTTCCTCATGCGACGACTGCCGTTCTTCCTCCTGCCCGGCGACGGCGCGTATGGCATCCAACCTGTCCACGTGGAGGATGTGGCAGACCTGCTGGTGGAAGGGGTGTATAGCAAAGATAATTCCGTCATTGATGCGGTCGGACCCGAGTCGTACACGTTCAAGGAATTGGTGACGTTGGTCGGCGAAACCGTCGGCGCGCAGCGACCGTTGATCTCCGTCCCGCCGCGATTGGCGTTGCTTGCCGCTCAGTTTTTGAGCCTGTTCGTCAACGACGTGATGCTCACCCCCGAAGAAGTGGACGGCTTGATGGCAAATTTATTGGTCTCAAAAGAGCCGCCGCGAGGCAAAAGAAATTTCTCAGCGTGGTTGGAAGAAAACAGGAACACCATCGGCAGGAACTACGCCTCGGAACTCAAAAAACATTACCAGCCATGAAAAAGCCAACCTTCATTCGATTGTCCCTGCTATTCCCGTATATCCTGTGGGTGATCTTTACGGTTTTCATGCTCGCGATGTCGGTGGTGTTTCCCTCCAGCGAATCTTTCCCCATCGTTTCAGGAGGGATCATGATTTCTTTCCTGTACTCGTTCGGCATCCTGGTTTGGGGTATTCCCTACACCCTGCTCGCCCTTGGGTTATGGATTTGGAGCCGTGGAAAATCGGCGGATACAATGACGCGGGTGTTTGCCCTTTCCCCGGTCTTCCTCGCGATCCTGATCGCCGCATTTGGGTTGGTTCTGATTTGGCGGGATTCGAACTCACTTTCCGACATCCGCGAAGGGATGCTTGCGCTCGGCGGCATAGCCATTGCGTTTGGGTATGGGACGATTGGAGTGGTCTTTATTGCATATAGGGTTTTGCGGGCGGGAAAATTCATCGTACCCGAAGGCGAGATTCCCCCCGCGCCAGACCCATAACTCAATCGATCCTCACTACCCCACTGCAACGAGGGCTGTCCATGCACCCGTAGTATTTTTTTCCCGCGTTCGAGCCGGCGCGATGGATGCGCAGGACCATCATCTTCCCGCAGACGGGGCATTGGGGGACTGAATCAGCCGTCCCGGAGGCGTGAAGCGATTTTGTCTGTTTCGTTTTGATGATCGACAACTGGAACAATTCCGCCAGGTCGTCTTCGGAATAACGTTCGCTCGATTGCACATGCACGAGCGGAATCCCCGCATCGAGGAAGAGGTCTTCCATGAATTGGTCGGCTTCGCGCGTTTCGGATTTCGATACCGGCTTGACCAACTCGATGCCGAACACCGGCTGAAGCGATTTGGGGTCGCACAGTAAAAAGTCCACATGTTTGCGAAAAATTTTATTGAAGAAATGCACGTTCTCGTTCGGGCGAACGATGTAAAACACATCGTTGAGCGCCACCTTGGGGCAGATGACGTAATGACTCCCCGCCATTTTTTGCAATGTGCGGAACAATGTCAACTCGGGTCCGGACATGAACCGATCGCGCAAGCGATAGGGGAGACGCTCGTCTTGTTCTTTGAGTTGGATGGATGTCCGCACTGCCATGGTGACGCCCATTATACACGCATCAATTTCAGGACTTTGTTTTTGAGCGCGCCATTGACGGCGAATCCCTCCCCGTGGGCGTGCCCCTCTTTGCCTGCCCACGAGCCGAAGAAGCCGCCCGCCTCGCGAAAGATGGGCGGGAAGGGCGCCACATCCCAGATCTTGATCGCCGGGTCGAGCATGATCTCGGCGCGCCCGGTCGCGACCATGTGATAACCATAGGCATCGCCCCAGCCGCGCCCGTAGAAACATTCCTTGTGCAGGTTGTTGAACACATCCAGCCGCTTCTTCGTGCGGAAACCAGACCAGCTGGTGTACGCGAAGACAGCCTGCTTGAGGTCGCTCACCTCAGAGACGCGCGCGCGCTTGCCGTTCCACCACGCTCCGAGACCGTCTGCCGCATATAGGATTTCATCCAGCGCGGGGAAGCAGACCACACCGACGCGCGATTTGCCTTCGATCTCCAGCGCGATCAACACGGAGTAGAACGGCACGCCCTTGAGAAAGGATTTCGTCCCGTCAATCGGGTCAACGATCCAGCGGAAGGGGTTTTTCGCGCCGGCTTTTTCACCGTACTCCTCCCCCACAATGGCATGGCTGGGGTAGGTTTTCTCGATCTCACCACGGATGAATTCCTCGGTGGCGCGGTCCGCCGCGGTGACGGGCGACTCGTCCGATTTCAGATCGTGCTGGATGCCTTTGTTGTAGTAACTGAGGGTAATTCGTCCCGCGCGGTAGGCAAGCTGGCGGGCAAAGTGGAGGTAGGGTTGGAGGTTCATAATTATGGGATATAAATTCGCCCGACACCAAGATAGTTTTCTAAATTCAAGACAATTTCAACAAGCCTTTCGGCGCATTGCTCACGATACGCCCGCTCCTCCATTCGTCGAACGACGCCGATCGTGATCACAGGTAGTGATGAAGGTGTATTTTCTTCACGGATCGTCTGTTCCAACGAATCGCCGCCTTCACTGTTTCGGTTTCCTGTAAGAAGAATAAGTTGCTTCTCTTGCGCAAACCGCCACACTTCGCGATCGTTACTATCAATTGCGAGACCTACATCATTAAAGGTAAGCATCGGAATATCAAGTAATTTGAGCCAGCCCACAGTCCCCATAGTTGCCCAGAGCAAAATCCCCTGTTTTTTCAAGTGATGGTCGAGAAGAACGGTCACGGCTTGTTTTCTGCGCGGTATTGCTCCCGCATTTCCTGTAATTTTGCGCGGACAACTTCCCGTTGTACATATGTCGTGCTTAATTGCTCACGATTTTTTTCGTCCCAATATTTTTTATTCTCCTCTGCAGATTTCAGGATGGCTTGATACGCCTCTTCCACATCCGATTTGTGCAAATGAATGTAGTCCAGAATATCGAGCATCTCCTCGTCGGTAAGTTCGTACAGGTCGCGCACATTTTTCAGGGAATTGCCCTCTCGAATCTCGTCCATGACGGCAAACAAGGTGAGACGCGAGCCTTTTATCGTCAAGCCTCCGTCTGTGCGGATAACAGTCTGGTTTTCGCGCGGCAATGGACCGTCGGTTTCAAGCAACGCATTAACCAGTTTCTGTGAACGCAGAACCGCCAGTTCGCTTTGCAAGCGCTGGACCTCCTCCTCCACCTGGAGAAGGCGCTCGTCGATTTGAGTCTGCGTCAGTTTTTTTTCCATGGGATAAACTTGCCTCTTCCACCGATTTTATCAGACTGCAGGATTACAAAACCTGCCTGGTCCAGCCGCACGATAGGCAAGCTGGCGAGTGAAGTGGAGATAGGGTTGGAGGTTCATCTATTTTCTAAATTCATCGAAAAACGCAGAATCAACATCGTAAGCTTTTTTAGGCTTTAAACCCAATTCCAATTCTTCAAACATATCAATAAGTTTTTCTCCGTCAACAAGTTCAATGGGTGGCACACCATCTCTTACAGCTTCTTTACGAGCGTCTGCTGTGAATGAGCCGGTTGTCAGAATGATTCCTTTATCTGCCCGCCCCATCATTGCTCCCCGAAAATCACGAACTTGGGACGGGGACACTGAGCCAGAATATCGTTTACATTGAAACAAAACCTTGAAACTTACAAAGGCATTCACTTGCAAAACACCGATCCCATCGAGACCGCCATCTCCGCTTTTTCCTATAATTTGGACCTTCTCAAACCCAGATTCCCGCAACAATCTTTGACACAAACGTTCAAAACCATCAGCGGGCAATTCCAAAAGTAGGTTAAGTAATGTTAACCTGTGGTCAACATCCTCTGGCGAAACAATCTCATCTTCTACAACCTTTTCAACCTTTGATCTTTTTCGTTCGGCAACAAAGGGTTTATGAACTTGGTTGAACAAATCTAATGCCTGATCAGAATTAAGCGTAGTCGCTCTACCTTTTTCTGTAAGGCTCCACACACCACGCGTCGACGAGTCTATCAACCCGGCTTTTGCAAGATAGAACCGAGCCCAATTCACCTTGTTGCTGAATCGGGATTGGCCACTTGGTATTTGCTCATTTCTTTCACTTTCACCTAAACCCAATTGCTCGGCAATAGCTTCTTCAACCTCTTCCGGCCGACCCGAACCACCTAATGCAATTAAAGCATTTATGACGGGTTGAAAATAGCGGACAAATTGAGGGCCTTTTTGCTGACTTGAACTCATTTTGCACCTTCCTTCAATAGTTCGTTGAACAATTTTAATTCCTCTTCCTCATTCTCCACCTCCCCATCCAGCCAGGCGGCGCGGAGGCGGGTGAGGATTTCCTTGAATTTGGGTCCCGGTTCGAGTCCGCGGGCGGTGAGGTCGTCGCCGGTGGTGACGGGTTTGATGTGCCGCCACGTGGAGAGAAAATCCAGCAGGGGTTTTTCGTTCGTCAGCAGGTACGCGCCGTAGATCGAGGCGAGCGGGAATTTTTCGATGGCAAACGTCCATGCGCTGGGTTTGGCATTTTTCAACGCGGGCAACATGGTCTTCAACGCCGAAGCGGACGCGAGCGTTTCGGTCGAGTCGGCGGTGAAGGCGAGACGGCCGCCGAGGGATCGAATCTTCGCCGGGGTGGAATCCGCGAGCCAGAGCAGGTAGCCGAGTGTGACGCGGTCAATGTCAACGCCGAGAGAGGCTTCAGGAAGTTTTTCAAGCAGGCTGGCATACGAATTATTGAAGTTTGGCGCTTCGAGAGCGGACAGCACCTTCAAGCCTGTCAGCCGCATGAACATGGTTGCATATTCTATTTCAGAAAAGATCATGTCGAATTCGTGGCGCAGGCGTTCGCCGCTCAGTGTGGAAAGAACTTTGAGCGACTCCTCGTTGACATGTTTCAGTGTTTCAGACTCGATTTCAAACCCGAGACGCGCAGCGTAACGGACAGCGCGGAAGATGCGCGTGGGGTCGTCTGTGAACGAGTTGGGATGCAGGACGCGGATGAGTTTATGTTCAAGATCGGATTTTCCTCCGAGCGGATCGTGCAATTCGCCGAAGCCGTCGCCATCCAGGCGGATCGCCATGGCGTTGACGGTGAAGTCGCGGCGGTGGAGGTCGTCGTCCAGGGTGGATTTGGTCACGGTGGGGAGCGCGCCGGGGTGAGGGTATGTTTCGCGGCGGGCAGAAATAAGATCGAGGATTTGAGAATTGGAGGATTGAGGAGTCCACGTGGCGGTGTGAAAATTTTCGTGCGTGGTGAGTTCGCCGCCGTATTTTTTGACCAACGCGCGCGCGAGCTTGATGGCATCCCCATCGAGGGCAAGGTCAACGTCCACGATGGGGCGAGCCAGCAACAAGTCCCGGACCGAACCGCCGACGAGGTGGAGGGGAAATCCCAACGCTGACGATTCATCCGCCACGCGGCGAATTAAGTCGAGGTGAGGGGCATCCAGCGATTCTTTGAGTAGTCCGGCGAGATTCACACGGGTATTGTAGCAGAGAAAATCGTCGTGTATAATCGGCGCATGTTGCTGAACCCGTTGCCGCGACCCACCAAGTGTAAACCTGCCTGGTCTGGATAAGGTTCATCTCATTGTGTCCGTTGAGCGGCTCCCAGACGTGGCGAGCCGTTTTTGTTTTAGAAAAAAATTAGCCACGAATTACACGGATTTTCACGAATTTATTTTGAAAAAATCTGTATGAATTCGTGAAACTTGTACTGACGGTTCGTCTTTCGCTCACCGTGTCGAAGTATCTGTGGCTGAGGTTTTAATGAACATCTCTGTTTTTGGCGGCGCACAGCCGCAACCCGACTCTCCCGAATACGAAGAAGCCCGTTTGTTGGGCGGATTGCTCGCGCAACGCGGTCACACCGTGTTGACCGGCGGTTACATCGGCGTGATGGAAGCCGCCTCGCGCGGCGCGCATGAGGCGGGCGGACACGTGATCGGCGTGACGTGCGAGGACATCGAAGCGTGGCGCAAGGTAAGCAAGAACCAATGGGTGAAGGAGGAGTGGCGGAAGAAAACGCTCCTCGACCGCATGCTCGCCATCATCGAAGCGAGCGACGCGGCGATCGCCATGCCCGGCGGGGTCGGCACGCTGGCGGAAATTTCGGTGATGTGGAATTTGATGGCGGTGGAGTCATTGCCCCGCAAGCCGTTGATCCTGGTCGGGGGAGGGTGGCAGTCCACGCTCGACCAGTTTTTCAATTCGTTCGAATCATACATGCCCTTTCGCCAACGCGATTCGCTGTCGTTTGCGGAGGATGTGCATGTTGCTGTGGAGTTATTAAACCAATAATGTTATGTGTCATTGCGAGGAAGCCCGAAGGGCTGACGTGGCAATCTCGACTCACCATCAAATAATTGTTGGAATGTTCGATGAGATTGCCACGTGGCGCTTTCAGCGCCACTCGCAATGACACGGGAAATGAGGAAACATGGCAGAAGACAAATTACCCACCCGCGCGGAAGATTTTTCAGAGTGGTACAACCAACTCGTCGTGAAGTCGGACCTCGCGGATTACTCCCCCGTGCGCGGATGCATGGTCGTCAAGCCCTATGGCTGGGCGTTGTGGGAGAACATCACCTCGTGGCTGGACGGCGAATTCAAAAAGACCGGTCACGTCAACGCGGCGTTCCCCACGCTAATTCCACTTTCGTTCTTTGAAAAGGAAAAAGAACACGTCGAAGGCTTCTCGCCGCAACTCGCGGTCGTTACGCACGGCGGCGGCGAAGAACTCGAAGAGAAACTCGTTGTCCGCCCCACGTCCGAGACCATCATCGGGTACATGTATTCCAAATGGGTCAAGTCGTGGCGCGACCTGCCGATTCTCATCGTGCAATGGGGTTCGGTGTTGCGCTGGGAGATCCGCA
>CAZGSB010000003.1:0-144229 GCA_964528275.1 uncultured Anaerolinea sp.
ACGATCCCAAGACCAGCAAGCCGATCAAGATTAACATCGTGGATACGCCCGGCCACGCGGATTTCGGCGGCGAGGTCGAGCGCGTCATGAACATGGTGGACGGCGTCCTGCTCCTCGTGGATGCGGCGGAAGGTCCCATGCCGCAGACGCGCTTCGTGCTCAAGAAAGCGCTCTCGATGGGGCACAAAGCGGTCGTGGTGATCAACAAAGTGGATCGCAAGGATGCCGAACCCGAACGCGTCCTCAACGAGACCTTCGACCTGTTCATCGAACTCGGCGCGACCGACGAGCAGGCGGACTTCCCCGTGGTCTACGCCGTTGGGATTGACCAACGCGCCGGGCTCACCGCAGAGTTGGGTCCCGATCTTCAGCCGCTCTTCGATGTGATTCTGAATCACATCCCCGCGCCTAAAGTGGATGCGGACGCCCCTCTGCAAATGCTCGTCACCACCCTGGGGTACGACGATTACCGCGGTGTGACCGCCGTCGGCAGGGTTTTCTCCGGCAGGATCAAAGCCGGGCAAAAACTCGCGCGCCTCACCATGGATGGTCGCAACCTTCCCGAATCTGCCAAATATTTGTATTCCTTCCAGGGGTTGAACAAGGTCGAGATCGAATCAGCCAGCGCGGGCGACATTGTTTCCCTCGCAGGCTTGGAAGAGATCGCCATCGGTGAAACGCTTGCCGACCCGGCGAACCCCATCCAACTGCCGACCATCAAAGTGGAGGAGCCGACCGTCCGCATGACGTTTGGCGTAAATACCTCTCCGTTCACGGGCAAAGAGGGAAAGTGGAGCACCTCGCGAAAATTGCGCGAGCGGTTGTTCGATGAACTTCGCACCAATGTTTCGTTGCGCGTCGAGGAAACAGACTCAGCGGAAAACTTTCTGGTGTCGGGTCGCGGTGAATTGCACCTCGGCATCCTGATCGAAACCATGCGCCGCGAAGGATACGAGTTCCAGGTCTCGCGCCCGGAGGTCATCTTCCACAAGGCGGACGATGGCGCACTGCTCGAACCGTTCGAGGAAGTGCACATCGAGACCAGCAACGAAACCGTCGGCGCGGTGGTGGAAATGCTGGGGAGCCGACGCGGCAAAATGATGGAGATGCACGACGCCGGTCAGGGCATGACGCGCATGGTCTACGTCGCTCCGACGCGCGGGTTGCTCGGCTTCCGCTACCAGTTCCTCACCTCCACGCGCGGGGCGGGGGTGATGCACAGCGTCTTCCACGGGTACGATGAAATGGCGGGCGCCATGTCCACGCGGCAGACAGGTTCACTCGTCGCGTGGGAAGCGGGCGAAACCACCGCGTATGCGTTGAAGAACGCGGAAGACCGCGGCACATTGTTCATCGGACCCGGTGTCTCCGTCTACGAAGGCATGGTGGTCGGTGAAAACACGCGCGGGCAGGATATGCCCATCAACGTGTGCAAAAAGAAGCACCTGACAAACATCCGCTCGGCGGGCGCGGACATGGAAATCCGCCTGACGCCGCCGCGCCGCATGTCGCTGGATGAGGCGATCGAATACCTTTCGGACGACGAACTGCTTGAGGTCACGCCTGAGTCGTATCGCATCCGCAAACGGATTCTGGATACGGAGAACCGCGGCAAGCAGGTGAAGAAAATGAAGGAAGCATTGGGGGAGGAGTAGCAAGTTCTGCGTACTGCGTAATCCAACAGGTCGCGCGAATTGTATTCGCGCGACCTGCTTTTTTGGTAGGATGCATGATTTTCATAAAAACTGAAAATGAGGATATTTGTACACGGATTTCACGGATCAGACGGAGTTTTTTTCCGTTCCCTACGGAAGAAGCCGTGTCGTCCGTTTGCTCCGTGTACAAAAGCAGTTCTATCATGCCAACTTGAGATAACCATACGGCAGGATGAGGGTGGTCTGCGTCAGTTTGTCAAATGCAAGTAAAATTCCCGTATGTCCAGACGCCGAATCTTCTCCCGCCGCGCGGAGGGGAATCGCTTCCGCCTGCCGTGGGGGTTGATCCTCGTCCTCGCCGCGGTGGGGTTGTGTATCCTCATCCCTGCCAACCAGATCGATATTTCCACGGTTGACATCACCAACCCCGAACTGCCCACCGCGCTCCCCACACGGACGGCGCTCCCGGTGCCGACCAAGCCGAACATCGGGCGCATCATCTTCACCTGCACACGAGGCGACTTCAACCAGTTGTGCTGGGTCAACGCCGACGGGACGGGCTACCAGCAGATCACGGATGTCGAGGCGCATAATTATTATCCCGTGTATTCGCCGAGGGGCGGTTCCATCGTCTACGCCTCGAATCAGAACGGCGGGGCGTTCGACCTGTTCCTCTTCGTCTTCGAGGGGTCGCAATTGGTTCGGTTAACCGACTTTATCGGCAACGTGATCTCGCCCAGTTTTTCGCCGGATGGAACGCGCATCCTGTTCGCCAACCGCGCCGGCGTGGGACCCACCTCGCTGTGGACGGTAGATGGCAACGGCGAAAATGCCAGCCTGTTGTTTACGGGTGCGGAAGCCATCGTGGCGGCGGATTGGTCGCCCGACGGCGAAACGATCGCGTTTGCCATGGGGGTGGAGAACCCGAACGAATACCAGGTGTTCCTGATGAACGCCGACGGCTCGAATGTCCGGCAGTTGACTCGCAACCTCGGCGGAATCGGTGGTAGCCTCGATTGGTCGCCCGATGGCAGGTACCTGCTCATCTACGCGGGACCGGACGGCGACAAGGATATTTTCCGCATCGATGTGCAGGCGCAGACCGCCACACAACTGACCGACGGCGGCAACAACGCGGCTTGTTCGTATTCCCCCGATGGTCAGTGGATCGCGTTCAACTCGTTGCGAAATAACGATCAGGCTGATATATTTATCATGCGCGCGGACGGGTCGGACGTGCGGCAGGTGACCACCGACCCCGAACCCGACTGGCAACCTCAATGGGAGCCGTAACCAATGTCATTGCGAGCCGCCGCTCTTGTTCTTTGGCGGCGTGGCAATCTCCACACGGCTGATATTCATAAGGTATTTCATGAAACGACTCGCCATCATCCTTACCCTCATTTCCCTCCTCGCCGGGTGCGCTTCGCTCCCGGAATCCCTGACATTCCTGCAACCCACGCAAACGAGTTCTCCCGCGCCGACGCCGACCGCCTTTGGCTTGCCCGCCACATTCACCCCCGACCTGTTCGCCATCAACACCGAAGAAGCGACCACCACTCCCGCCACCGGCACCCCGCGCGTGACCGACACCCCGCGCCCGACCTTCTCGCCGACGATTCGCCCCACCATCACGCTCGAGCCGCTGGACGTCAGCCTGTTCACGCCCGGCCCGCAGTTGTTTGTAGCGACCCAAAGGTCCACGAACCAGCTGGTATGGGGGTATGGATGCGACGGCGCGCGCTCCGTCAAGTTGATCACCACCGTCATCAAAAAGCGCGGCTTGTACTACGTTCTGCTCTTCGTCCGCCTGCAGGATAAATACACCGGTCGGAAGACACCGTGGGGCGCCGGCGCCATCATGAGCGATAACGACAAGGGGACGTATTTCTACACCCTGCACATCGACCAGATCGTCGGGCATGAGGAATTTCAGGATGCCTGGGTTCATTACCAGTTCGTCGCGTCCACAGCGGGGCTGACCGTGTTGAGCCGCTCGATCGTCTCCCGTACCGATATTTCGCTCACCAGTTGCCGGGCGCTCGATACCCCCTGAAACGAACTCAACAAAATGCGCAGAGGAATGTTCATGAAAAAATTGACTGCCGTCACCCTTGCCGCCGTTTTCTTTCTGAACGGTTGCGCAGGATTGAATCCGCTTCTCGATTTGATCGCCACGCCGACCGTGATCCCGCCCGATACATCCACGCCTCAACCGACGGTCACGCTGTTTCCCACCAACGACTTGTTCGCCACCCTCACCCCCACGCCGGTGACGTTCACGCCGACCACGACGCCGTTTGTCCCCGATCGGACCGAAACCTCCACGCCGTTGCCCACTGCCACGTTGAAGCCGCCGTCCACGTTCGCGGGCGATTCGATCTTCACGCCGCAAAACCAGGGCTTCCTCACCATCCTGCTCTCGGGTGGTTTTTTCTACTGGAACTCGGGACCCTGTTCTCCGCGCACCATCAAGGTCACGGCATTCGTGGGTGATATCATCCACACCGACCATGTCTTGCTATTCATGCGACCCCGCGAAAAATCGGACACCATGTTGTTGGGCGATTGGAGCTCCGTGCAAATGATTCCCGGCGACAACGGCTCCTTCTCGTATGAGGTCGGCGCGATCAACATCCGCAAATACTACTGGTTCATCGAAGCCTGGGTTGAATATCAATTGATCTCCTTCGATGACGAAGGGAAGGAACTCGCCCGTTCCCAGGTCTTCGATAAGACGCTCTCGCTGGTCATGTGCCGACCCATCAACCCGTGACGTTTCCTCCGGAACTCCTCGCGCTTCTTTCCCGGACCTCGAAACTGGTCGCCCTCACCGGAGCCGGCGCATCGCAGGAAAGCGGACTCCGCACCTTCCGCGACTCACAGGGTGGACTGTGGTCACAATACAAACCGGAAGACCTCGCCTCGCCCGAAGCCTTCGCCCGCGATCCCAAACTCGTCTGGGACTGGTACGCGTGGAGGCGTGAAGCGGTCAAAGGCGTGCGCCCCAACCCCGGGCATTACGCTCTGGTTGAACTCGAAAATACGATCCCTCAATACACCCTCATCACCCAGAACGTGGACGGTCTGCACCGCATGGCGGGGAGCCGCAACGTGCTCGAACTGCACGGCAACATCCAGCGCGTCCGCTGTTCGGAATGCGCGAGGTTTGCCGAAACCTGGGACGACGATTCCGACTCCGTGCCAGTGTGTGAAGCCTGCGGCGGCTTGCTCCGCCCGGACGTAGTGTGGTTCGGCGAATCGCTACCGCGCGACCAACTCGAAAGGGCGGTCGAAGCGGCGCGCGCGTGCGAGGTCTTCTTCTCGGTTGGCACCTCCGGCGTCGTCCAGCCTGCCGCGTCGCTGGCGCACGCCGCGCGGAACAACGGCGCGGTGGTCGTCGAGATCAACATGGAACCGACCCCGCTCACGCCCAAAGCGGATTTTTTCCTGCAAGGGAAGTCGGGCGAGGTGTTGCCGGAGTTGGTGAAGGCGATGAGGGATACATCCTAGGAGGCGCAACCTTACGCGTTCCATTCGCTGAAGCGCTCTGCCAGCGTGGAAATTCGCTCGCGCATCAATGGTACACTTTACTACATGTTGAAAGACCACCTCGGCTCGGCAAGCGTACTCACCGATGCCAGAGAGTTGTGATCTAAAATACCCAACAAAAAAAGAGCGAGGCGCTTTGCGTACCTCGCTCTTTCGTTTACTTCAACACCACTCCGCTCCTCGGCGGGACGGTGAAATGCAACCGCCCGTCTGCCACGGAGACGGCAGATGCCTTCCCGAAGACGGGGGTCGGCGCTTTCTTCGCATCGTACGTGACGTGAATCGCTTGCGCCTCATCCGCCACGTTCAACGCCACGACCAGCGTTTTCCCTGCGTGCGAGCGTGAGAACGCGTATACGCCGTGCGCCGACCACAGGCGTTTCATGTCGCCGCGTCGCAGGGCGGGGTGTTTCTTCCGCAGGGTGATCGCCTCCTGCAGGTACGCGCGCAGGTTCTTATCCCATTTGTGCTCATCCCACGGAAAAGATTTTCGGCAAAAGGGATCATGTTCGCCGTCCACGCCGATCTCGTCGCCGTAGTAGATGCACGGCGCGCCGACGATGGTGAGCAGGAACAACCATGCCAGTTTGAGCGAATCCTTGTCGCCGTTGGCGAGCGAAAGGAAGCGCGGCATGTCGTGGCTGTCGATCAGGTTGAGTTGCGAGCGCGTGATCTCGGGCTGGTACAGCCCCATCATGGCATCGATGCGGTTCGCGAACTCGTGCGCATCGATGGGGTGCTGGATGTTGTTGAAACTCGAATGCTGGTGCGCCACGCGCAAATTCAAGTGTTTCGCGGGGAAGAACGCCATGCAGGCGTTGGTGCAGATGTAGTTCATCACCGCGTCGAACTGGTCGCCCTGTAACCAGCGCTGTGACTCGTGCCAGATCTCGCCGACGATGTACGCCTCGGGGTTGATCGCCCGCACGCGGCGGCGGAACTCCTGCCAGAACGAATCATCGTCGATTTCGGCGGGCACATCCAGCCGCCAGCCGTCGATGCCGAGTTTGATCCAGTGCTCCGCTACCTCGAAGATGAACTCGCGCGCGGCGGGCGAGTTTGTGTTCAGTTTGGGCAGGGCGGGCAGGTTCCACCAGGCGCGGTAGCCGATGGCGGTGAGGCTGTCTTCGTGCCCAAGTTGTTTCTGCTCGTGCGGGCTGGGGTAGGCGCCCCAATGTCGTTTGCGGTTCAAACGTTCCTCGTCGAAGAAGAACCAATCTTTATAAGGCGAGCCGTCGCCGTTTTCCAGCACGTGATGGAATTGCCAAAAGCCGCGCGAGGCGTGGTTGAACACCCCGTCCAGCACGATGCGGATATTCTTCTTGTGCGCTTTTTCGAGCAACTCCTTGAATGCCTCGTTGCCGCCGAGCAACGGGTCCACGGTGTAGTAATCGAACGTGTGGTAGCGGTGGTTCGACGCAGACGAAAAGATAGGGTTGAGATACAACGCGGTGATGCCCAAATCTTTGATGTAATCGAGCCGTTCCGCCACGCCGTATAAATCTCCGCCTTTGAACCCGTGCGGGGTGGGAAGTGAATCCCAATCCTCGAAGGTCAGCCTGTCGTTCGGGTTCCGCGCGCTTTTCGCAAAACGGTCGGGGAAGATCTGGTAGAAAATTGCGTCTTGCACCCATTCGGGCGTGTCGATGGTCATGGAGTTACCTCGGTGTGATGAATAAAGCAGGACAAGACCGGTGTCTTGTCCTACAGGCTGGATTCTACTGCATTTTAACGTGGGAGTGAAAACGACAATGGAACGTCATTTCAGAATCACTCCGTTGTACGGCGGAAGGACGACCCGCTTCTTCCCGCCCTCGGCATGGACTTCACACCCCAGCCCGGTGCCCAGTAACAAGTTTGCTTCATCCATCTCCAATTCGAGGTCGCACGTTTTCTCCGAGATATTCATCGCGCAGACGACGCTCCCCGCTTCATCCTGTCTGCGATAGACGAGGACTTCATCGGTGACAAAGACTGTTTCGCGCGCACCATGCCTCAGCGCGGATTCGTTCTTACGAATGGCGATCAGCGCCCGGTAGAAATCGAAGAGTTCCCGATTCTGGTCATCGCCCCAGAGCATGGGCAGTCGCGCCTCCTCGTGGATCGCCCAGCCGCCCTGCATCACGTCGTTGTGTTGCGACAAGCCGACCTCTGTCCCGTAGTAAATGACCGGAGCGCCAGCCAGCGTGAACTGGCACAACGCGGCAAGTTTCAGTTTGTGGATATCACCGCGCGCTGTCCACAGGAATCGATTCATATCGTGATTGTCGAGAAACGACGGGCGCGAGAACGATTCGGGGAAATATGCCTCGTGGCGGTCGAGAAATTCGGCAAATTGTTTCGCCGTCCACGTGCCGAAGGCAAACGTCTTTCGCAAGCCTTCGAGGAGCATGAAGTCGAGCGCGCCATCCATGCCGCCATCGAAGGTCAGTTGCGAATCCGGTGGGTCCACGGCTTCGCCGAAGGTCCATGAATCAGGTTTGGTCGTGCGGGTGACGCGGCGGAAGTCCGCGTAAAAATCGGGGGTGGGACCGATGCAATAATCCACGCGGAAACCGTCCACGCCAAAATCCAGCCAGTACTTCGCGGCATCCAGCACGTGCTGGCGCGCGGGCGGGTAGCGCAGGTTGATCTGCGGCAGTGTTTTGGAGGTGAAGAACATTTTGTACTCGTGGGGCCACTGATGGAAGGTGTACCACTTTACGTATTCGCTGTCTGGGTCGGTGGTCGCTTCACGGAAAGTGGGATGCTCGTTCGACCAGTGATTGGGGACGAAGTCCATCAGGAGGCGCATACCGCGTCCGTGCGCCTGTTCGACCAATTCCTTGAAATCCTCCGCATCGCCGAGACGAGGATTGATCTCGAAAAAACTGGTGGCGTCGTAGCCGTGGTAACTGGGGCTGGCGAAGACGGGCGTCAGCCACAGACAGCTCACGCCGAGATCGGCGAGGTAATCCAATTTTTGTACGACGCCGTTGAGCGTGCCGTTGCCTTTGAGCGAGGGCTTGGCTTCCACCTGCGGGAAATCACCTCGCGTGTTGAAAAAGCGATCGGCGAAAATCTGATAGATGATCGCATCGCGCGTCCAGGCGGGGGCGGGGTCGTTATCCACGTAGAACGCGTAGTACGCGTCGTTGTCGGCGAAGGTTTCCTCGCCAGTTCCGCCCGCCGAAATTCGATAACGGAGGACCGTCCCTGCCGGTTGTGCGGGAATCTCCCCGCGAAATTTTCGGATGTAGCCCCACAGAACCGTGTTCCATTCTGAATCAACAGTTTTCATCGGGGTGGCAAAACCGTTTGATGCGAATCCGTTGTTGCCTTCGGGGTCGCTTCCGTCGTTCGTCCAGTAGACCCATGCGCGATTTTGCGAGTGGGAGGGTCCGAGGGTGAGGTCGACTTGAATGGGCTGACCCGGCAGAGGGTCGCGCGGGACGCGTTGGTGGGCGTGGGTGATTCCGCCAAGCAGGTTTTTTAGGTGCGCGATGCGTGATTCGTCGGTGGCGAGAGTCCCGAAGATGAAGTCTTCCATGAGAAATCCTGTTTTTTTATTTGATTGTCTGTCTTAAGTCTGTTGTATCTTCATTTTGTACACGGATGTCACGGACAGCACGGAGAAAAACCGCTTATTAAATGCTCTTTCCGTGAACTTCAGCGTACTCCGTGCTGTCCGTGTCGAAAAGAGAATGTAAGAAACGCTCTCTCAGGACGATTTTCATTTTGTGAGTTGAATGACAAAAATACTATACGGTGGAAGTTCGGCGAGCGGGATGTAATCGTCGAAGCCGCCTTTGTCGTTCGCGGTCAGAGGAGCGATCGTTGATGATTCAAGCAGTGACGTGGCTGTATATTGACCCGATAACGGTCCGAGTGTCAAGTCAATGTTGTACAAGGCGAGGGGTTCGTCGTCAATGTTGATGACAATGAGAAAAGTCTCGTCACTGCTTGCACGTACATACGAGACCAACTTGTTGGAATTCGATTCGGCTACATAAGTTTTTCCCACGCGCAGGGCGGAGTGTTCGTTGCGGAGTCGGATGAACGTGCGATAGGTTTCGAGCAAAGAGTCGGCAGCACCTGCTTGTTGCGCCACGTTGACGGTCGTGAAGGTGGCATTGACCGCCTGCCACGGCGTCCCATCGGTGAATGCCGCGCCGTGAGTGTTGTCCCATTGCATGGGTGTGCGGATGAGTTCATCGGGCTTGGTGCCGATCATGCCGATCTCCTCGCCGTAGTACATGAACGGAATGCCCGGAAGAGTGAGCAAAATTCCTGCGGCAAGTTTTGCTTTTTGGTCGCTGTCAACCCCCAGACCCGTCATCACACGCGGCATGTCGTGATTGGTGAGAAAGTTGGCATTGTCCTGTTCGGGGAAATCACGGATGGTGGTCTGGAGCACGAACCGAAAGATGGCTGTATCGCCCTGAGTCAACGTGCCCATCGCGTCGGATAGATCGAAGTTGAAGGCGGAGTCGAGTTCGCGATTCGTGTTCGTATATTTCTTGACGTTGGCATTATCCGTCCACGCTTCGCCGACGGTGAAGGCTTGCGGGTTGATGCTTCGATAGTACTCGCCCCATTCTTCGAGAAAGGCGTGATTGGCTTTTGAGTCGGCAAGCCGATCTTCTTCAACCATGTAGCGCACTGCGTCGAGGCGGAAGCCATCTATCCCTACATCGTTGAGCCAGAACGACGTGACCTTTTTCATTTCGTCGCGCACCGCAGGATTGCCGTAATTCAAATCGGGCATTTGGTCCCAGAAGATGGCGTAGTAGTACTGCCCGTTGCTGGCGCGATACCACGCTTGCGCGCCCCACGGTCCGCGCGTGCCGGGGTCGGTATCGCTCCATACGTACCAGTCTCGGAACTCACCCGAAGGCGAAAGGGCAGATTGAAACCACGGATGTTTCGAACTGGTGTGGTTCATCACGAAATCAATGATGATCTTGATGTCGCGTTTGTGCGCCTCTTCGAGCAGGCGTTTGAAATCGTCCATCGTGCCGTAGTCGGGGTTGACCGCGTAATAATCGGTCACATCGTAGCCATGATACGAAGGCGATGGGTTGATCGGCATGAGCCAGATGCCTTTGATACCCAACCCTTGCAGGTAATCCAATTTTTCGGTGATGCCGTTGAAATCACCGATGCCGTCGCCGTCGCTATCGCGGAAGGAGCGGACGAAAATTTCGTAGAAGACCGCATCGTTCCACCATGGGAATCCATCCGTCCCTTGATAGGGATTCGGCGTGGAAGTCGCTTCCGGCGCAGGGACAGTTGGTTCGACCGTGGCGGCAGGCGCGCACCCGGTAAGGAGGGAAATCAGGAGAAGTGTCGAGAGAATTTTGAAAAGAGTTTTCATATATTTGTTAAGCCCTCACCCTAACCCTCTCCCGATGGGGGAGGGGATTCATGGGTTGGATACAGAAGCCTGTCTATTCGTGATGTTGCCTCCGACCTGCAAACCACTGGGCACTGAGTCGGGAATCGTGTGACTCAAATCCAAGGCGCTGGGGGAGGTGAAGGCTTCGAGGAAGGCGAGGAGTTGTTGAAACTCCCGTTCGCTGAGTTGCACGCCTTCGCTGGGGTTGTCCTGCGTGTACCATTTCAAAATCGCGGCAATCGTTTCAGGTTGGTCCTGACAGGTATCCCTCATCAGTTCGGTCAACTGACTTGGGTCGTAATTTTGCAAACTGGCGGCAGGATTCAAATGATGACGCACGGTCGCTTCGAGGGTGGTGAACGCGCCGTCGTGCATCCATGGTCCCGTGATGGCGACGTTTCGCAAGGGCGGGGTGCGGAAGGCGTAGCGGTCGCAGTCGTTGCCAGTTTCGCGGGCGCGACCGAGATCGAAGGGTTGTTCCTTGCCCTTCCCATCACCGATCTGCGGCACGGCGATGTTATGGAATTTCTGGTCGGTGAGCAAGCCCGTGGAGTGACAGGCAGAACAACCCGCGTCGCCATAAAATAAAATCGCGCCTTGTTTTTGTTCCTCGGTCAATGCGTTGAGGTCGCCCTGAATGTAGCGGTCAAACGGTGCATCTTCAAACGTGAATACGGCGATCTCGTACGCGGCGAGTCCGTTGGCGGCGTGCTGGAAGCCGAGTTCGTCAGTTGGCACATCGGGATACGCGGCATTGAATAAATCCACGTAGCCGGGTATCGCCAGCAATCGTTTCATCAACGCGCCCCAGATCGGGCGGGCTTTGTAATCCACCAGCATGGCGAGTTCGTTCTTATTCCCGAAGATGTCCACCTCGCCGCGGTTGCCGCGCATTTCATCGCGCGAAGTGACCGGGAACATGGCTTGCGCCGCGAGCAGGTTGTCGAGTCCGCTGGGGAGGCGGTCGGAGGCTGGGGTGTTGAAGCCGCTGAAAGGGTCCTCAAAGACGCGCCCATCCCAAAAGAGTACGCTCCATTCTTCGTATCCGAGGTTGAACAAAGGCTGGGCGTTTCTCGGGACGAATTCGCGAATCCCGCCTTCCTGACGCAACGGTCCCAACCCCAAACCGTTGGTGCCGATCGAGACCGAGATATCGTCGCCCGTGGCGAGATCGGCGTGATGGCAGGTGGCGCACGAGATGTCGCGGTTGCCGCTCAGTTCAGGATCCCAAAACAGCGCTTCGCCAAGTTTGACAAGTTCGGGCGAAGGCGAGGGCGGGTTTGTCGGAGGCGACACATCGGCGTGTTGCAGGAGGTGGGCGAGGCGTGCGTCTGGGTTGGTGGAGACTTGAGACTGGAGATTTGAGAATAGTTGTTTGAGATATTCACCGAAGGTTGGCACGTCTCGTGTTATTTTTTCAACGGGGATAACCGTCAAAGTTTGCAACTGGCCCTGATATTGGATTTTATAGCGCTGATTCGCTTTCACGTTTTGAAATTTCTGTTCGACGCCGTTGGGCCACAGGATGCGGACGTCCGCGCTGGTCTGTGAGCCGACGCCGAAGGATTGCGTGAGATCGTTCCCCGACATGACGCTCGAGCCGTTGATGACTTCCTGCATTTGGGTGACGCCGCCTGCTGTGACGTACACCCGCGCGCCGACCGCGTCGCGGTTGACATCCGCATCACCCGCCAGTTCGATTGCCAGCCAATGGTTGCCTGATTCACGCCCCTGCTGATTCTGATACAGGCGGTAGCCCTCGTCGAGGTTGCCCACGACCAGGTCCACCCAGCCATCGTGATCGTAATCGGCATACGCCACACCGATGCTCATGCGGATGTCCGTTGATTCGTTGTGGCACGCAACCGAGGTGAAGGTGCCGTCGCCGTTGTTTTGGAAGAGCCGATTCGCGCCCGCATCCTTGTGGTCTGTGGTGTCAGACACGGCGAGGTACAGGTCGCGCCAGCCGTCGTTGTTGTAATCGAAGAAGACCGCGCCCCAGCCGATCCCGTTGGCGGCTTGCACGCCACTTTCTTCCGCCACTTCCTTGAATGTGCTGTCGCCCTGGTTCTGCAACAACTCCATCGGTCCGACGTTGGAGTAGTAGTAGTCCATGTCACCGTCGTTGTCGTAGTCGCCCGCGGCAAGCCCCATGCCGAAGACCGTGGAATCGGCGCCGGCTTCGTCTGCCGCCTGGGTGAAGCACCAGCCCTCGCATCCCGGTCCGTCGTTGCGCCAGAGTTTGTTGCCGATCGGGTTGATGAACTCGTCGTTGACGAGGTAAATATCGAGGTCGCCGTCGTTATCGAAATCGGTGAACGAAGCGATAAAGCCCGCTCCGGTCACGCCGCTTCCGAGCAGGTCGGTTACTTCGGTGAAGGTGCCGTCGCCGTTGTTGTGGTACAGCCGGTCGGCTTCGCCCTCCCACGGACGCCCGCAGTTGGGATAACACGACCAGTTGGCGATGTACAGGTCGAGGAAGCCGTCGTTGTCGTAATCGCCCCAGGAGGCTGATTTGCTGTTGCGTTCGTCAAGGATGCCCGCATGATGCGATACATCGACAAAGGCAGTTCCGTTGTCGTTGTGAAAAAGTCGGTCCTGCCCCCAGGCGACGACCAGCAAGTCTTTCCAGCCGTCGTTATCGTAATCGGCGAACGTTGCGCCTTGCGAATAGGTCTCTGCCAACGCAACCTGCGCGGTGAGGTCCGAAACGGCAAACGACCCATCTCCATTGTTTTTGTACAGCGTATTTACGCCCAGCGGGTCGGTGACGTACAGGTCAACCCAACCGTCGTTGTCATAATCACCCCACGCGATTCCCGCCGCCATTTCGATCCCTGCGACGCGGTTGTTCACGATCCCCGTCTCGCGGCTGACATCTTCAAAGGTTGGGATTTCTGGCGCAGGTTGTGACGAGAGAAAGCGAAGATAGCCCACTCCGAGCCACAGGGCTATGCCAACTACTACCGGGAGAAAAATAACAGATACGCGTTTCATCTTGTTCTCCTTTACCGCCACAGCCAACTTCTGCTCAATGGCTTTCGCTTGAAGTAGACAGTTGAATGATCGCAACGTCCGTTGGGGCGAGGCGAAGGTGTTGGTCGAGTTTTTCGCCGCTTAAAATCTCGTAACCTTCCGAATGCTGTAATAGCGAGATGCTATCTCGCTCTACGAGTACATCCTTGCCTGAATGATTCAAAATGAAAAGCCAACTTTGTTTTCCATTTGTGCGGCGCACGAGTTCGATACCTGCGGGGAGATTCGATGTTTCGGGTTTAACGCCAGCGGATTTGCAGAATTGCTCGACCAGCCAATCCATGCCGTTTGAGTCGGGGACTGTCCCGACGTGGAACGCGGTCCCCTTGCCGAATTGGTTGCGCGTGACAGCGGGATTGCCAGCGTAATAATCCTGCTCGTAGGTTGCAATTGATTCTGCGCTAGTCAAACGAATCACATCGCTCCAGAACGAGCATTGAAATTGTTTTCCATCGTTCGTGCGGACGGTGTTCGATCCCCATTCGAAATACGGCACATATTCTTCGATCACCAACCCCAGCATGTCGCGGAACGGCGCGGGGTAGCCGCCGAGGCGGATGTGTTCATTTTCGTCCACGATGCCGCTGAAGAAGGAAATGACCAGATTGCCGCCATTCTGCACATAACGATTGATATTTTCAGCCGCGCGGTCGGTGACAAGATACGAATTGGGGGCAATGACCATTTTGTAGCGCGTGAGGTCCGCTTCGGGATGCACGAAATCGGTTGTGATGTTGCGTTCATACAGCGGCTTGTAATATGAATGAATTTGATCCATCAACCTCAAATCATTCGAGGGCTTGCCCTCCAATTCGATTGCCCACCAATTTTCCCAATCGAGCAGGATCGCAACGTCCGCCTGCACCTGACTTGCAAGGATCGCATCCAGTTTGGAGAGTTCATTGCCGAAGGCTTTGACTTCCCGCCAGACGCGTGAATCTGTGCCAATGTGCGGGACCATACCGCTGTGATGTTTTTCCGCGCCCGCTTTGGAGGCGCGCCATTGGAAGAACATGATGCCGTCCGCGCCGCGGGCGATGGCTTGATAACTGTCCAAGCGCATCACACCGGGACGTTTGACTGAGTTCCTCTGCCGCCAGTTGACGTTGTTGGTCGCTTGTTCCATCAACACCCATGGGCGGCGGCTCCCCAGTGAGCGCATCATGTCGTAACTCATGCCCGCGCGTATCATCCATTCGGAGTCGAACATGTCGGGATAATTATCCAGAGACACAACATCTTCACGCGCGGCAAATTTCCAATAGTCAATGGGCTTGAAGAAACTCATGAAGTTGGTCGTGACGGGAATACTCGGGGTCAACTGGTTGAGGATGGCTTTTTGCCTTTCAAAACAAGCGATCCACGAATCGGAACTGAAGCGCCGCCAATCCAATTGCTGGGTGGGGTTCACAAATGTTGGAGCTTTGCGCGGCGGCTGGATCTCCTCCCACTCGCCATAATGTTGACTCCAAAATGCTGTTCCCCACGCATGATTTAACTTTTCGAGCGAGCCGTATCGCTTTTGAAGCCACTCGCGAAACGCGGCAGCAGAGGTTTCACAGAAACATTCGGTGACGTGGCACGCATATTCGTTATCCACGTGCCACATGGCGAGCGCGGGGTGCTTCGCATACCGTTCGGCAAGTTTGGTTGCGATGATGTCGGCGCGTTCGAGATACCCCGAACTATGTGGACAGTAATGTCGGCGCGAGCCAAGCCCGAGGGTCGTGCCGTCGTCGGTGATGGGAAGAATCTCAGGATGACTGCGAACAAGCCAAACTGGGGGAGAAGCGGTGGGCGTCGCCAGGTTGACGCTGACGCCGTGCGCGTGGAGCAGATCCATCAAGCGGTCGAGCCAGTCGAAATCGAATTCATCCTGATGCGGTTCGAGCTTCGTCCATGAAAATATTCCAAGCGAAACAAGATTCACTCCGGCTTCCTGCATGAGGCGCGCATCTTCGAGCCACACGTCTTCGTGCCATTGGTCGGGGTTATAGTCGCTGCCGTACAGGAAGTGAGGAAAATTCATTACTGCTCCGCGATGTTGGGGTTGTGTTGGGATGAGCGAATCAATTTACTTCAGTTCAGCCAGGAATAAACTTGCGTCGTCAAAAAAGCCCCACGTGCCGCCTGTCGATGAGACGCGTATGCCGATCGTGACTTTTCCATTTGTAACGGCGATGTTTTCAATGACCGGGTTCTGCCACTCGCGCCATCCCTTGGCTTCGAATCCGACAGTGAGAGTCGCTCCGCCATAATCGCTGGCATACAACTCCAGAATATCCTGACCGCCGCCCTGCATCCAGATATTGAAAGTGTAGTTGCCGTTTTCCAACCCTGTGATCGTTTGGTAGACGGTGAACTCGAACGGACCTTCCGCCCAGTAGTGCAGTGCATGGTTGCCGTTGAGCACGTTTTGCACTTCATCGCTGATATCCACCGCAGTGACATTTTGCTCGATGACCCACGACGCTTCGCCATCTTCAAAGCCTGAGTTCTGCGCAAAGTTCCTGGCACTGCCTGTGTAAATCGTAGCGACGGCATATGAATCTGTCCCCTCGATTTTGCCGTTTAATTTGAAACTGCCCACTTTATCAAGAAACGGCGGAGGATACGAGTCCCAGTCTACGGAGATTTCGCGAATGGCGTCATCGCTAAACAGCGCTTTCACGGTCTCTGGGAGTTCAGGTAACTCGCTGAGGGGGACAAAAACGTCAATCGCGCTCACTTCAACGACTTGCGGAGGGATAAAAGCATTTCCTTGTTCCGGCCTCACCCGGTTGAAGACCTCCAGCGACGGTAATGCGTTACCATCAAAATCGAACATCGCCGAATTTTCCCACGCATTACCTTCTCCCGTAGCCCAGCCCGCACCTTTCACGGCGATCCATTCAGGCTCCCAGTAAAAAACTCCGAGACCCCTGCCGTTAGGCACTTGTGCCACAGAAACCATAATGTCTCGCATGGCGGTTGCCTGACCTTGTACCGTGGCTTTATACCCGCCTTGCTCAAGCGAGCCTCCACCGGCAAGGTTGGTGTACCCGTCTGCATCCTCGGTGGTATAGGGGTATGCCGCCTCGAGGACGAGGACATCCTTGTTGTACCTTTCGCTGATGTCTATCATGTTGTTGGCGAAAGCATCGAGCGGTCCATGCCAGAAACTGTAGTAGGAAAGACCGATAATATCGAAGTCCACTTTGCGTTGTGTCAACTCGTCGAAAACCGTACGATAGAGTCCGTTGTCGCCGCCGTCTGCCAGGTGGACGGCGATCTGGATTTTCTTTTGGGGATCATTGTCTCGCACCGCGCGAATTCCGCTCGAAAGAAGATTTGCAAAACCATCGTATCCGCCAACGACTTCGCTGCCCTCGCTCCATGTTTTCCCTGCGGGCCACATCATGCCGCCATTGACCTCGTTGCCGATCTGCACCATGTCTGGCATCGCGCCAGCATCGGCAAGCGTACGGATCACTTCTGCGGTGTACTCATACACCGCTTGATTCAATTGCTCTACATCGAGGTCTTTCCACGCCTTGGGCATGTTCTGTTTGCCGGGGTCAGCCCACCAATCGCTGTAATGGAAATCGAGCAGGAATTTTAGCCCCAGCGACTTTGCCCGCACCGCGATTCCGACCGTCCTTTGCAGGTCGTTGTTCCCGCCTCCAAGCGGATTCCCACTCGCATCGGTCGGATCATTCCAAATCCGAAGCCTGATCCAGTTTACTCCGTGATTTTTCAAAATCTCAAGAGCGTCCGTCTCGACTCCATTGTCGTAATATTTTCCTCCACTTTCCTCGATCTGGCTGAGCATGGAAACATCAGCGCCCATGATGAAATCCGGGTGGAGTCCGTCAATGGGATTGACGTGAAACTCATCGGGAGATGGAATGGTTGGTATCGACATGGTTGTTGATGGGGGCAGAGTGACGACAGGTGATGATATTGCCTGTAGTTGTGTCGGTATCGCGATGGCATCGGTCGGTGTTTGAGCAGGGCTACATGCTGACAGTGCAGAAACAACGATAACTACGATCACAACAAGGCGTATCAGGATTTTCATTTCTGGAGGTGGTCAGATACAGGGATTATCCCTTTACCGCGCCTTGCGTCAGCCCGCCGACGATCTGATCCTGAAGCACGAAGTAGATGATCATGATCGGGAGTGCGCCCAACAACGCGCCCGCGGCGAACACACCCCACTTTTGGTCGAATTGACCCGCGGTGAAGATCTGCAACCCAACCATCAACGTGTATTTATCGACATCGTTGAGGAGAATGCGAGCCAGGATAAAATCGCTATAGGTGCCGATGAAAGAAATGACTCCGATGACCACCAGAATGGGGCGCAGGAGAGGAAGAAGCAAATTCCAAAAGATCTGGAAGTGCGAAGCGCCGTCCACCATGCCCGATTCGTCGATGTCGCGGGGAATGGTATCGAGGAATCCCTTCATGAGCCAGATATTCAATCCCATCGAGCCGCCCAGATAAACCAGGATCAACCCGGCATGCGTATTCAGCCCAATGGCGGGGATGATCTCCCCGAATTGGAAGACCAGCACATAGACCGCGATCAATGCCAGCAGGTTGGGGAAAACATTAATAAGCAGAATCCCCTTGAGAATGGTCACGCGCCCTCTGAAACGCAGGCGGGAAAATGCGTACGCCGCCATGGTCGTGATGGCGAGGCTGAGGATGGTGGAAATGCCCGACACCTTCACAGAGTTGAAGATCCATTTTTGATAGACCAGGTCGCCGAAGCGATAGGTGGGATCCAGCCCGAATAAGCGCTGGTAGTTGACCAGGCTTGCGCGAGGCGGAATGAGCGATTGGGTCGCCAATGACTGCGAACTGTTGAACGATGCCGATATGATCCACAACATGGGAAAGATCGAAAAGAAGATCAGGAACGCGGCGATCACGAGTCGGATCCCGATGCCAAACCTCCTTTGGAAGTGTTGCGAACTGCGCAAGCTTTGGTAGGCGCGGGTTATGTTAGACATTTTCACTCACCTCTTCCCACATGTTCGTAAAGCGATATTGGAATAATGTAATGGCTCCGACGATGAAGAAGACCACGATGGAGATCGCAGACGCCAGTCCGTATTGGACGCCTCGGCCTCCGCTCTCAAAGGCAAGTTTATACACATAACTGATCAGGATGTCGGTGTGACCGGCGTTTGTGCTTGCTCCGACAATGGGCGGACCTCCCTGAATGAAGAGGTAGATGACGCCGAAGTTGTTGAAGTTGTGCACATAGGATGCAATGAGCAAGGGACCGACGGCGACTAGCAATAAAGGAAGGGTGATGTGCCTGAACTTTTGCCAGGTGGTGGCGCCGTCAATGGTTGCCGCTTCGTAGATGTCGGAGGGTATGGACTGCAATGCGCCGCTGCAAACCAGCATGAAATAGGGATACCCCAGCCAGAGTTGCACGATCAGGATGGCAGTCTGCGCCCAGAACGCCTCGGTGGTCCAGCGCGGCGCCGTGCCGATCCATTCTTTCAGGTAAAAATTAATCACACCAAATTCCGAATTCATCATGCCGCGCCACATGATGATGCTGATCAGGGCGGGGACGGTGTACGGAATGATCAACAGCGAACGGATCAGTTTTTTGAGGGGAAAATCCCGGTCGTTGAACATGATGGCGATGGCAAGCCCAAGCGCAAAGGTGGAAAGAACCGTTATGGTGGGGAAGATAAAGTTCCAGGTGACGATCTGCAAGAGAGGTCCGCGCAGCGCCGGGCTGTTGGTGAAGTCGATGAAATTCTTTAATCCCACCTCTGCTCGAAAGCCGGGCTTGATGGTCTTGCCATCCTTGGTGGTGAACGTTCCAAAAACGTTCTCGTATACATCCCCGTTGGATTGGTCAATGACCGCATCCAGTGATTCGTCGTATTGGAAACGAATTTGAAGTTCGGCGGCTTCGCTCGGGTTCCGGATCTGTATCGATTGCACGCCCTCAACCCCGAATTTGATGCTGGGCAGATCCTGGTCTGTGGCGGCGCGCAATACGTTCAAACGGGTATACCCCTCGATGGAAGTTGGTATGCCCTTGCCGTCCGCCTCGCCGATGCCGGGGTCTCCGGGATTGGCGGGCGTGATCTCCTCGCCGGGTTTAGCGAGAAAGGTTTCTCCGGTGGGATTGATCAGCCATAGCACATACTCGCCCGAATCGGATTGATAGGCGGTCCAGGTATATGATTTACCGGATTCGGGCAGGTAGGTTTGTTTTTCGATGATGGGAATGGCTTGTTCCTTGGTGAGAAGATGCCCGTCACCGTAATTCGTGAAAGCTACGTAGATGGTGAAAAGGATGGGGTAAATGGTAAGAAGGATGAGAAAGCCCAGCCCGATCGCCATCCATCGGAATGGATAGGCTTGCGGAAGAAGAAAAATTACATTGAAGAGTACTGCAATAAACCCCACCACCACGACCAATTGGTTGAAGCCATTGGTGAAGGCGTTCTGAATGAACCAGAATGCCGCCAAATCAAACAGAACCAGAAAGAGATACCGGATTACTTTCGATAATGCTGATTCTTCGACCATCCCCGATCTCTTGCGTGTTTTCGAAGCGACCTGACTCATGGCTTCCTCCTCGCGGAAGGTTCGAGCAATCCGTTGGAAATGTGAAAACGGAGGGGCGATTCGCCCCTCCGTTTGTCGTTCTTGTTACTTGATGATCGCTTCGACCAGTTTGGTCGCAGGATCGTATACGAACTCTACTGTACCGGCAGCGGCAAGTGTGATCTTGTAATTGGGACCATCCTGCGCGCCATCGGAGCCGTAGTTGGTTGTCCAGGATCCATCCAGGGCGACTTTGAATTCATAGTCGCCAGCCGCGAGGTTGAAAGGACCGCTGTGGTATTTACCATCATCGCCGAGGGTCATGGCGGTCACTGCGCATTCCGGCTGCCAGTCGCCTGGGCATCCAGCCGCGGCTTGGTACGAGCCGGGGACGTTGACCATGCCGGTCAGCGGATTAGCGATCAGGGCGCGGATCTTGTCGGCACCTTCGGTGAGCGCGGTCGGCACTTCCTGTTTGCCGTCACGAGCCGAGAGAGTGATCGCGTCGGTCCACGAGCCCCAAACGGATCCCATTTCCGGGATCGAAGGCATCATGACCGCATTCTCGCCGGCAGCAGCCATTGCCTGAAGGTCGGCATCTTCCACCTTTTCCAGCGCGGGGATGTACGCAGGGGGGCGTTGACCAACTTCATACAGTTTGAACATGGTCTCTTCGGTGGCGATGTATTCGGTCAGGAACGCCTGGGCGAGCAACAAGTTTTCGCTCTGCACATTGACGTAAATGCCCTGTGTGCCAGCCAGCGGGAAACCGCCATCGGGGAAGTTCGTAATCGCGTACGGCACGCCGGATTCGCGGATGCGGCTCAACGCCCACGGACCAGCCATGATGAACGGTACCTTGCCGGTTTCGAAGAGGGCGTGGTTGTTCGCCCAATCCCAATCGGCGGGCAGATCGCCGTTCTTCACGCCATCCGCAAGCCACTGGACGCCAGCAACCATGCCTTCGCCGTCAATACCCACATCCTGCGGATTCCAGTTGCCGTTTTCGTCCTTGCCAAAAATATACGCGCCGAAGGACGAGTGTAGAGGATACACATCGTAGTGGGGGCCTGTGACAGCCATTACATATTCCACTTTGCCTTCCGCTTTGAGGGCGCGGCCGATTTCGAGAACTTCATCCCAGGTCGTGGGAGGGGTGGGCACGAGGTCGGTGTTATAGAAAAAGCCGATATTTTCGGTGGCGTAAGGCATGCAATACAACTTGCCATCGAACGTGCAGGCATCCAGGGCGACTTGAACAAAGTCACCCTGCTTGTCGCCCAAGTCGATCTCAGCCAGCAAGCCATTGGCGACCATTGCGCCAGCCTGGTCGTGGGGAACGCCGAAAATAATGTCGGGACCTTCGCCCAATGGCGCAGCCACCTGGAAGTCGTCACGGATGGAGGATTTCAACTCAACCACGAGTTCAAGGTTGTAGGCGGCGAGAACTTCATCGGCGAGGTCCTGGAGGATTGGAGCGCGGGTATCGTCCGCCCAGATGCGGAGTGATCCTACCGGCTCGACAACCGGCGCTTCTGTCGGCGCGGGCGCTTCGGTGGCAGGTGCCTCGGTGGCAGGTGCTTCCGTGGCAGGCGCTTCCGTGGCGGGTGAACCGCAGGCTGTCAGCGCGAATGCCGCGATAAGCAGCAGGCTGAACAGCACATGTAACTTGGATTTCATTTCTTCTACTCCTTTTGGAATTATTTAAATCGGATCAGGGGGTACGATGGGAATCTTTCTGGCAGGTCATCACCTCCTTTTGATAAAGGCTGATCGCTTCGAATACCGGGCGAACCCGTCGAATAGAATAAATAATTGGATTGACGTGGGGGTTGGGCTGGTAATACGGGAGTCTTGCGCATGAAAACTTCATCTTCGATGAGATTTTACCGCAAAGGAACCGATAATGTTCCTGGTGTCATCCGTCGGTTACAAGGTTCGATATTGTATATGTCGGAGTCGGGGACCCAACCGGCAGAGACAATCCCGAATTGAATACGATTGAAGAAACAGCCCGCATTCTAGCATAAACCCGACCATTTTTCAATTAAGCGTCTCATCACCAGATTTCCGGACCAGCCAAAGGAATTGAAAGGGCTGTAGCGTCAGGGGTTCGTTGAGCTCCAAGGTTATACCGGATAACAAGTCGCGATATGTTTCCTGCGCACTGCCTGCGCCGAGCACGAATTGCTCCATGGAGCTTAGATTGTGTACGACCAGTATTTGTTCGTCACTCAAGGAGCGGGTAAAAATGGCGAGGGCGGGATTCCCGGCATCCTGCCATTCCATTGCCCCGTGACCAAATGCCGGGTGGCGTTTTCGCGTTTGTACCATCTTTTGAATCGAGTGGAATAATGAGGAGGGATCTTCAACCTGACCTTTGACGTTCGCCCGCGAGTAATTTTCCCCGATGGGCGCAAATGGCGATCCCGTGGTAAAGCCCGCGTTTGGTGAGTGGTCCCACTGCATGGGGGTGCGGACGCCGTTTCGATCCGGCAGGTCCAGGTTTTCGGTCATGCCGATCTCGTCACCGTAGTAGATGATCGGTGAGCCGGGTAATGTGAATAACAGGGAGTTTGCGAGTTCGATCTTCCGCTGGTCGTTTTCCAGCAGGGATGACAGCCTGCGGCGAATCCCGAGGTTGATGCGCATCTGCGGGTCGGGCGCATATTGCTCCCACATCCACTGGCGCTCTTCGGCGGTGACCATTTCGAGGGTCAGTTCGTCGTGATTGCGCAGGAACGTGCACCATTGACAATTGTCAGGGATCGGCGGAGTTCGACGGAGAATTTCGATCATATCGTCGGCGCGTTCTTTTTTCAGCGCCATGAATATGCGCGGCATGATGGGAAAGTGGAAGCCCATATGGAACTCGTCGCCGTGACCGAAGTAAGGCCGCACATCTTCGGGCCACTGATTCGCTTCGCACAATAGGATTCGATCGGGGTACTGGGCATCCATAAAGGAACGAAGTTGTTTGAGATACGCGTGTGTTTCCGGAAGGTTCTCACAATTCGTGCCTTCGCGCTCGATCAGGTATGGCACCGCATCGGCGCGGAAGCCGTCGATGCCAAGGTCCAGCCAGAAGCGCGCCACGTTCAGCATTTCCTCCTGGACCCTCGGGTTGTCGAAATTCAGGTCCGGTTGGGTCGAGTAGAAGCGATGCCAGAAATATTGCCCGGCTTGTTCATCCCATGTCCAATTCGAGGGTTCGGTGTCCAAAAAGATAATGCGTGTGCCTGCGTATTTTTGATCCGTATCGCTCCACACGTAATAGTCCCGGAAGGGGGAGGTTTTATCGGCGCGCGCCGCCTGAAACCACGGGTGCGCATCCGATGTGTGATTCAGCACCAGGTCCATGATGATGCGGATCTTCCGGGCGTGCGCCGCATCCACCAGCGCTTTCAAGTCGTCCTGGGTTCCGTACATGGGGTCTACATTGTAGTAATCTGCGATGTCGTACCCGTCGTCCCGCAGGGGCGAGGGATAAATGGGCATGAGCCAGAGGCAATCCACTCCGAGCGATTCGAGGTAATCCAGTTTTTCGATAATACCTTTCAAGTCCCCGTACCCATCACCGTCGCTATCCTTGAACGCGCGGACAGAGATCTGGTAGAAAACTGCGTCCTTGTACCACATGATTACAACGCGAACCCGTTTCTTCCGATTACATTTTTATACCAATACGCGCTTTGTTTCGGGATGCGCCGCAAAGTTTCATAATCCACACGGACGAGACCGAATCGCTTGCTGAACCCACGCTCCCATTCGAAGTTGTCGAAAATGCTCCACACGAAATATCCGTGCACATTTGCCCCTTCCTGTATCGCTTCATACAATGCTTGCAGGTGCGCCTGCAGGAATCGAATCCTGTCCCAGTCGCTGACAAATCCATCCTGGTCGGGCGCGTCCGGCATGGCGCAACCATTTTCGGTCAGGTACAGTGCCGGGTTCCCATACTTTTCCTTGAGATACAGGACTTCGTCCTTCAGGCCTTGTGGGTGAATGCCCCAATTCATTTCTGTGCGACTCCACCCGGCGGCAGAGTATGGCGTGAGGCGCGCCTTGTTCAAACCGCCAAAAATATCGAAGGAAACCAGGTCGGTGTTGTAGTAGTTCAGCCCAAGAAAATCGATCGGTGAGTGAATGATCTTTAGATCATCTGAATGAACCTTTGGCTGGTGCGCTCCAATGTAGTCGAATAATTTTTGCGGATACGATCCCTTGTAGACCGGATCAAGGAACAGCGCATGGGTCTCGTCGTGGACGCGTTGGGTCGCCGCCGCATCTTCCTCGCTGGGGGAGGCTGGTTGCAAGCCGTTCAGGTTTAATATCAGCCCGATCGTTCCCGGATACCCGCCCTGACGAAAGACTTGCACCGCCTTTCCGTGTGAAAGCAACAGGTGATGCGCGGCTTGGTACGCCTGCGAATAGTCGCAGATGCCCGGCGCGTGTACGCCGGTGGCGTGCCCGAGGAACGCGGAAACCCATGGCTCGTTGTGAGTCGCCCACAGGTGAACGCGGTCCGCCAAACGGTCGAACACGATGCGCGCGTACTCGGCAAAATGGTCGGTTGTGTCGCGATTTGTCCAGCCCCCGGAATCCTGTAGCGCTTGCGGCAGGTCCCAGTGAAAGAGAGTCGTTTTGGGCGTGATCCCGGCGTTCAGCAATTCATCGACGAGCCGCGAATAAAAATCGAGCCCCTTTTGATTTATGCTTCCGCTCCCCTGTGGGAGGATTCGTGTCCACGCAATGGTGAACCCGTAGGAAGGGATTTGCAAGGATTTGATTAATGCAACATCCTCTTTGTAGCGGTGATAATGATCGCAGGCGATATTGCCGGTATCGCCGTTCAGCACATGCGCTTCCCAGCGCGCGAATCGGTCCCAAATGCTTTCGCCTTTTCCATCTTCGTTCCAGGCGCCTTCGATCTGATATGCGGAAGCCGCAACTCCCCAAAGAAAATTGTCCGGAAATTTGTATTCCACAGTAGATTTCGTCCTTTACGTCAACCGCCAAGAAATTGTTCTTGGCGGTTGGAAAATTCGGTGTCTTGCGTTACTTGCTCATCCTTTAACCGAGCCGGCAAGCAATCCCCGCACAAAGTATCGTTGCAACGAGAAGAACACCAACAACGGAAGCAGCATCGAAACGAACGCGCCAGCCGTCAACAGGTGCCACTCGCTCCCGCGCGAGCCGACAATGGCTGCCATGCGCTGTGTTACCAGTTCAAAATCCGGGTTGCCGCCCAGGAAGATTAACGCAACAAGGTAATCGTTCCACACCCACAGAAACTGGAAGATCGCAAACGAAGCCAGCGCGGGCACCGACAACGGCAGGACTAACTGCGTGAAAACGGTGAAATGTGATGCGCCATCGATGAATGCGGATTCCAAAATGTCACGAGGCAGTCCGCTGATGTAGTTATACAAAAGATAGGTTGCCAGCGCCAGCCCGAACCCAGTATGTGCCAGCCAGATGGCGAGGAAAGTGCCGTTCAACTGCAATATCTTGTAATCTCGAAGGATCGGAACCAACGAGATCTGCAAGGGAACAACCAGTAATGCAACCACCAAAATGAACATCCAGCGGCGGCCCTGAAAGTCCATCCACGCGAAGGCATACGCGGCAAACGCGGCAATCAGGATCGGAATGACTGTGGATGGGATGGCAACTGCCAGGCTGTTGAGAAATGCGCCGACCATGTTATCGCCAGGGACAACATCCACGGTGCCGTCAGGGCGTGTGAACTTAAAGTCCTGCCCCCCGAGTACCTGGGTGTAATTATCGAGGGTGAAGTTCCAATTCACTGCCCAGACTTGTTCCTGCACTTCGACACGTCCGATACGCTTATTGCCGATCCAGGTGATGCGCTTGCCTTCCGAAGTTTCAATACCCGCGCGGAACTCCTCAAACGTACCCGTAGCTCCTTCAATCGTCATCACCTCATCCGGGTTGAGCCCTGCTTCTGCAGGGCTGATCTCCTCTACAGGTTGCCACTCTCTATGAGGGAAAATATTCCACCAGCCGCTTTTGGCAATATCATCCCTGTGACGGAATGATGAGATGAATATTCCCAGCGTTGGAACCGTCCAAATGATGATCAAACCCAGCAGGATAAGATTGATCACCAACTGACGGGTTTGTTTCTGTCGTTTTGCGTTGTTCATCCTAGAAAACCTCCCTTTCCCGGAATTGCTTCAGGTTATAAATCATGACGGGGATAACTGCGATCAACAACACAATGGCGATGGCAGAACCAAGACCCGAATTGCCGTTCGTGAATGACTGCCTGTAAAACTGGGTGGCTATCACATGGGTGCCGAACTGTCCGCCGGTCATCACCCAAACCACATCGAAAATTTTCAGCGTGAAGATGATGATCGTCGTCCACACGGAAATGATCGTGCCCTGAATGTAGGGGACCATGATTCGGAAGAAGATTTGAATTTCTGTCGCGCCATCGATGCGACCCGCTTCCAGCAATTCATCGGGTATGCCCTTCAGTGCGGCAGAGAACAGTACCATGGCAAAACCCGCCTGCAACCAGACGACGATTACTATCAGGAAGAGGTTATTCCATGGTGCGATATCCACCCATTGGGGCCAGGCTTGAGGCTGCCCCCCCAAGCCCTGAATGATCGCATTGAGCAGCCCGATCTGGGGTTGATCCGCGGGTCTTTTTTCATAAATGAAATTCCAGATGATGCTGGCGCCTACGAATGAAATCGCCATCGGCAGAAAGATCAGTGATTTTGCCAGTTTTTCAAAACTACTTCGATCAGCAAGCGTCGCGATCAGTAGCCCAAACACCACTGATGAAGTACTCCCGAAGACGATCCACATCAGGTTGTTGCGAAACGCCTGCGACATTAATCCACCCCGATCAAAAACCGACTCATTCGGGTCAGTGTCGGTGTCAGTGGCTGGATCAAAATAGTTGTGGAACCCTACGAATGAATCGCTATTAATTTGTTGAATAAAATTAAGCCCCTCTGGAGGACCATCCCGGTCAAATAAACTGATCCAGAACGTTCGCATTGTGGGTACTGCCAGGTACCAGGCGAGGATCACCATGGCTGGACCAACAAAAACAAAAGGCAGGAGCCGCGTTCTCCATGCGTCAGGTAGTTTTTCAACCAGGTTGTTGAAGATCCAGTATAAAAGTGCAACACCGCCCACGCCCCAGATGATGGCAACCAGGGCGATCACTCCCCGCGGGGCATCACTGTCGCGCAGGAATAAGAATCCCTGATAAAGAACGAAGAAGGCGATGAGTGGAATGCTGATGGCAAGAAGGATACGCCCAATCCAGGCGATGATCTTTGCACCCCAGGATTGACCCGCTTCACTCGAGCGTTTAACGATGTCCATGACGATCTCCTTCGATCTGGATGAACTATACGTGTCTTGGCTATTCTAACTGAAATTAATGGAATTTGACTTTGAAATCTTAAAATATGGGTGGAAGACTGGTGACAGTCTTCCACCCATTTCATGCTTACTCAGGGACTAGCGGGGCCAGGATGCGTCAATCGCCGGCAAAGCCGTATCCAGATCCTCGGAACCGGCTACATAGCTGGAGATGTGCTCCCAGAAGGAGCCTGCTCCAACTTCCCCCGGCATCAGGTCTGAACCGTCGAAGCGGAAACTGGTGGCGCCAGCCACGAGTTGGGAGATGTTGTAGTCCAGATCGGAGCCGTACATGTCCTGCGTCGCGGTCTGATGAGCGGAAATCGCGCCGCCACCCTCAAGCCAGCCACTGGCGGATTGGGGAGTGGTGAAGTATTCCATCAACGCGCGAACCTCGGGGCGGTCGTTGAACATGGCAACCAGGTCGCCAGCAACGAGGAACGGCTTGCCATAGGCATCATCAACTGGGGGCAGATAGAAGAAGTCGTAATCAACCCCGTACTCAACTCCTTCGGGGAAGAAGCTGGTGATGAAGTTTGCCTGGCGGTGCAGCCAGCAATTCGGGGGATCGTTGAACATACCGCCGGGGGCATCACCAAAGAAAGTAGTGACGATCGAGGATCGCCCGCCGCTTACGAAGGAATCGTTGAACCAAACCTCGCTCCAGGTTTCGATGGCATTTCTAACTTCGGGGGAATCGAACGGCAGAGTGCCCGCAACCCAGGCATCATAGTTTTCGAGCGATGTCGTGCGAAGCATCATATCTTCGGTCCAGTCGGTAGCGACCCAACCAGTTGCCGCGCCAGATTCGATACCAATACACCAAGCGGTATCACCATCGTCTGCGATCTGCTGGGTCAAAGCGACCAATTCATCCCAGGTCTCTGGAACTTCATAGCCTGCCGCATCCCACGCAACTTTCGGATACCACACGAGGCTTTTGCCGGAATAGCGGTGCATTACGCCGGCTTCCACACCGTCCACGGTATTGAATTCACGCCAACCCGCGTTGTACTGTTGTGAGAGCCACTCGTCTGAGATGAAATCAACCGGCACAACATCGCCGCTTCGGACAAAACGGGCGAACAGGCCGGGCTGCGGAAAGTCCACAATATCCGGAGCGTCACCGGCTTCCACGCGGACGGAAATGGTGCCTTCAAATTCCTTGTTACCGATATAGTTGACCGTGATGCCGGTGGCTTCTTCGAACGCCTTCATGGATTCTGCGAATTTCACGCCATCGGGGTCGTTGCCTTCGAAAGCGCCATCCACGGTGACGGTCGTTCCCGCGTACTCACCCTTGATCGCGGCTTCGAGCGCTCCGCCCGCTGGGTAGGCAAAGCCAACATCGGGCATCGCGGCTTCGGTGGCGGGAGCTTCCGTAGCGGGCGCCTCGGTCGCTGGGGCTTCCGTCGCCGGTGCTTCGGTGGCCGGGGCTTCGGCGGGTCCGCATGCCGCGAGGAACATCGAGATCACGACAAGCAAACCGATAAGTTGCCAAACTGTCTTTTTCATTCTTCTCTCCTTGAGAAATTAAATAGATTTTCGAGTAAGTGGGTTGGGGGAACGGTCAATGGTTAGGCAGGCACCTCCTGTTTAGTAAGAGATCGCAAATTTTGGACCGGCTGAAAGCGTTTTTATGAAAGCACTTTCATAACGCAGTATAGCACAACTCCATTTAGAGTCAATATCTAAAACCGCTCAATTTTTTCAAGTATGGGAAAAATCGCACAAATTGCGTTACGTGGTCAAGCGCTCGACAAGTGCCAGTGGAAGTTTGCTGTGTTGCTGCGCTCGACCGGATTCCCCGATGTGTGAAAGTAGAAATTGGGTAGCCAGCCTCCCCGACTCATCCAAGTGCTGCCGAATGGTTGTAATGTCCATATACTCCGCAAGATCAATGTCGTCGAACCCGATAACGGCAATGTCTTCCGGAATGTGCATTTTCAACCTGCGCGCAACTTTCAAAACACTCACCGCTTGAATGTCCGATGCCGCGAATATGGCTGTAGGGGGAGGGTTCGTGCTCAATAGGTCCAGCGCCGCTTTTTGGGAACTGGCGTGCGTATAGGATGCCTGCATGACGTATTTTTTGGGTAAGCCGATCCCTGCGTCCTCCATTATCTTCCGAAACCCTTCCAGCCGGGATTTCACTGGATGAATGGCGTATTTCTCAGGCGGTTCGATATCGCCGAGGAAGGCAATTCGCTTATGCCCTTTTTCGATCAAATGACGGGCAGCCAACTGCCCGCCGTACACATCATCAATCTCGATGCTGTTCAATTTTGGGTGCGAATATTCGATCAACACCGTTTCCATACCGTTGTCATGAAGGCGCCGCGCATCCTTGTCGTCAATCGCCAGCGACATGATGATCAACCCGTCGATGTTTTGCATGATCGAGATGGATGAGATGTAGCCTTGCAGATGCTCGACCGAATCGACCGGATAAATAACAAGCTCGTAATTGGCTTTCAACAACGCAGAAGCCACGCCTCGCAGGCGTTGCACGAATGAAGGCGCTGTGAAGAACGGAGTCAGCACCCCGATCCGGTTCGTGTTTTGCATGGCTCGCGCTCGTGCCTCTGCCTTGGGGACGAACCCCAGTGAATCGATCGACGCCATCACCCGCTTGCGCGTCTCGGGGTTCACCTTGTCCGGCGAGTTCAGCACGCGGGAGATCGTGGAAATACTCACGCCGGAACCGCGCGCGACATCGTAAATGGTGGGTTTCTTTTTTCTAGGCATGGCAACCGTTCGGGTGTCTCGGATATGAAAGCACTTTCAGTCTAACATGAATTTGTAAAGCCCGTCAATGAGTTTAAAAATAAACCCCGGAACCGATAGGGTTCCGGGGTTGAGTGATCGGATAACGATCTATCGAATTGCCTGCTCGCTGGCGGCATCGAAAATGTGAATGTTGTCCATATCGAAGGCAACCGCCGCGTCCTGCCCGACCCGTAATTTCGAGCGCGGATCGACACGAGCGACAAAAGTATTTTTCCCAACCATCAGGTAGAGGAAAATTTCATTGCCCATCAATTCGGTGACATCCACCTTGACGTTGACCTTTTCAGCATCGATATTCGTGGGCACATATTCGGCATCGTGAATGTTCTCAGGACGGATGCCGAAAATAATGTCCTTGCCCGCGTAAGACTCGTACGGCTTCGAGACCTTCGCCGGGATGGCTACCGTGAAATCGACGGCATCCACGATCAGATTATTACCGTCCTTGCGAAGTTTACCGGGGAAGAAGTTCATGGCTGGCGAGCCGATGAACCCCGCCACAAACAGGTTGTTGGGCTTATCGTAGAGTTGTTGGGGGGTGTCCAGTTGTTGCAGAACGCCTTTGTTGATGACGGCGATGCGGGTTGCCATTGTCATGGCTTCCGTTTGATCGTGAGTCACATAGATGAACGTGGTCTGCAAACGCTGGTGCAACTTGCTGATCTCTGCGCGCATCTGTACGCGAAGTTTGGCATCGAGGTTCGAGAGCGGCTCGTCGAACAAAAAGACCTTGGGCTCCCGCACGATGGCGCGCCCCACGGCAACGCGCTGACGTTGACCACCCGAGAGCTGGCGAGGCTTGCGGTCGAGATAATCCGTGATACCGAGGATCTCGGCGGCTTCGTTCACGCGCCGTTTGATCTCCGCCTTTGGTGTCTTGCGCAGTTTCAAGCCGAACGCCATGTTATCGTACACCGAAAGGTGCGGGTATAACGCATACGATTGAAAGACCATGGCGATATCGCGGTCTTTCGGTGGAACATCGTTCACTACCCGGTCGCTGATTCGAATTTCACCGCTGGTAATTTCCTCCAAACCAGCCAGCGACCGCAAGGCGGTGGTCTTGCCGCACCCCGAAGGACCAACCAGCACGAGAAATTCCTTGTCATCGATGTGGATATTAAGGTCGTTCACCGCAGTCACATCCCCGTACTTTTTGAAAACATGATCGAACGTTACGCTTGCCATGGGTCTTTCCTCCGTTTCGTGGAAATATAGTGACTGGATTATACACCCACATTTTTTGCATTGGCGAGGAAATCACCGCGGGATCGAAAACCCGCCTCGCCCCTGATTTCAGCCTGGTTCAACCCATCAGGGTTTGTTCACCAGCGACACGCCAAACAGGATGATGCCGCCGCCGACCAGCGCGGCGAAAGTGACGGGTTCTGCCAGCACGAAAAATGCGACGATCATCGCAACAAGCGGTTCGATGTATAAAAATGCGCCGGTGCTGGCGGTCGTCAGCGCTTGCAATGCGTCGTACCAGGCGAGGTATGCCAGCCCGGAACAAAATACACCAAGGAAGCCGATACCCAGCCAGCCGTGGGTGGTGAGGCGCGGCACCTCTGCGAAATTTCCACCGGCGATAAAAAGGACGGATGAGAACAGCCAGCCGAAAAACATCATGTAAAAAACAAACACGGTGGGCTCGTTCGATTTCAAACCGCGCCGTGAAAGGACGGACACCACCGACCAATTGATCGCGCTGACGAGGATGAGCGCGTCGCCCGGCGAACCAAATTTCCCGATGGAGATCGAAGCGAGGTTCCCATCCGAGACGACCAGCAGGACGCCGACGAAGGCGAGTCCGATTCCCAATATCTTGAGGAGGGTCAACCCTTCTTTGAGAATCAACCAGCCCAGCAACGCCATGAAGACCGGAGTCGTCGCCACAATCCACGCGGTGGTGCCCGCCTCGGAGGTCTGCAACCCGTTCGATTGCAGCCATTGATGGAACGTGATGCCCAGAAAACCGAGCAGGGCGAAGTAACCCCACTCGTTTTTCTTCGGGAGCGAGAACTGTTTTCGTAACGCAACCGCCGCGCCAAGCACAAGCAGACCCATGGCGAAGCGTAGCCAGACAATGGTGATCGGCGATACATCTTGAAGCGCGACTTTGGTGGCGATGAACGATGCGCCCCACACCACGGCGGCGAAGGCGGCTTCGAAGTAGGGCAGGGCATTGGGTTTGGACATGAGGTCTCCTGAATTCTTTGTTGCCGAATATTCTAATGCCGTTATACTTCATCCATGGACCAATTTGAATCGGAGCGCGCCGCCGAGCGGATCGCCCGCCTCAAAAGCGAGTTCGATGTGACCGTCCTCGTGGATGGCGGGCATGAAGTTTATGCCGGTGAACTTAACTGGCAACAGGAGACCTGGTCGCTTGCTGAACTGGATCGATTACATGATTCGCTTGCTCTCGTTGCAAACGAGATGGGTGGCAACCTGCGTTTCGTCCAAAACCTTGGTAGTGTGACGGTGAAAAAAGCAAACATCGGCTCGCACGGTGGGGAGGCGTTGCAGGGGCAGGTCACTTTCTCGAATAAGGGATCGTTCTCCGCATGGACAGTCGTTCACGAGTTTGCGCACATTTGGGATGAGAAAAATGGCTGGGGACTCTCGCGTCAACTCGAACGCTACACTGGCGGATTCACCAGCCCAACTCTTTCCCGGCTCAAGATGTTTTTTGGGCTCTCCGATTCCGCGTATCGCCGGTCGGAAAACCTGCCCGGCAGGCGCGGGCGAAAACCCGGTTGTAACGCGGCAGGCTATTTCTACGGCGACAAGCCCAGCGGCTCGAACTGGGCATTCAATCGCGTGGAGGATTTCGCCGAGTCGGTGTCGATGTATGTCGGCTGGGGTAAGGACAACGCGTTGAGCGAGCACGCGCGTAAGCGGATTATCCGTTATCTGCGGCAGAACGGCGAAAAGGACGATCTGTTCGGCATCCCCGATCATTGGGCGGATTACAAAAAGTATTTTTATCCCGAAGGCGGCGATTACACCAAGACGAAGCGGTGGAAATTTATTGAGGCGCTCATGAGGCAATGAGAACTCCGGTTATAATACCCACCCGGAGGCTCCTCATTCATGGAAATCACCTGGTACGGACATTCCTGTTTTCGTCTCACCGAGCGCAACATGGCGACGGTGGTGACGGATCCTTTCGATAACAAGTCCATCGGCTATTCCGCGCTCAAACTAAAGGCGGATATCGTCACGGTCAGTCACGACGCGCCCGGGCACAACAACACGGACGCGGTCAAGGGCATGTCGCACGTCATTGACGGCGCGGGCGAGTTCGAGATCGGCGGCGTATTTGTCACCGGCGTTTCGTCCGATGGCGGCGGAAAGAAGAAAGGCAAAGCGGCGGGCAACACCATCTACGTATTCGATTATGACGGCATCACCGTCGCGCATCTCGGCGACTTGAAGCAAACCCCCACGCAATCCGAAATCGAATCGCTGGGCACGATCAACGTTGCGTTGGTGCCGGTCGGTGGGGGAGGCGGGTTGAACGCAGCAAAGGCGGCGGAGATCATCAGCCTGATCGAGCCGAACCTCGTCGTGCCGATGCACTATTCGACACCCGCTGTAAAACTCTCACTCGACTCGCTCAGCAAGTTCGTCAAAGAGATGGGGCTGTCGAAGCCGGAGAACCAGCCGTCCCTGAAGGTGACGCGCTCCAGTCTTCCCAGCGAGACTCACGTCGTCGTGTTGGACTATCAGGCGAGTTAATCACGGAGTGTCATTCTGAGCCCTTCGCAGGCTCAGGATAAACTTCGCGAAGAATCTCCAACACGACACGCGAGACTCTTCGGTCGTGGCGCGAGGCGCCACTCCCTCAGAGTGACACAAAAGGAAAAAATGGCAGTCAAAGTTTTGATGACATGGGATATCGTCGGCGAACGCGATCAGGAATATTTCGAGTTCGTCATCGGTGAATTTATCCCCGGCGTGCAACGGCTCGGCTTGCAACCCGCCGAAGCGTGGGCAACGATCTACGGCTCCTACCCGCAAATTCAAGTCGGCTTGCTCGCCTCCGACGCGATCGAAGCGCGGCGCATCATCGACTCGTCGGATTGGGACACCCTGCAAAACAAATTGTTCAACTACGTAAAAAACTTTTCGTACAAGATCGTACCTTCACGCCCCGGGTTTCAATTCTATTCGCCAAACAATTAAATGACAGCTCGCTGGTTCTATTATCTCTGCTCAATCGAGGGCGCGGTCGCGATGGTCGCGCTCCTTTTGATTCCCTCCGAAGGCGGAAGCCTCTCGCCTGCGCGCCTCGCGTTGCTGACGATCATTATTTCACTGATGATGATTTTCGCATGGATGGGATATCGTCCTCCTCAACCGGCTCGCCTTGCCCAGCCTCTTCCCGTCGTTATCTCCGCGCTTCTTTCCCTGACGTTCAGCCTGCTCCTCTTCCTTCTGCGTTACCTCGACCCCGGGCAACTGCTCCCGCTGTACCAACGATTAAGCCCACTGCTTTGGTATCTTCTCGTCCTTTCGCTCCAATTTATGTTTTTCCTCCTCGTCCTCAAAAATGGACTTCACATTGACGCGCTTCGTCGGAATAAGGCTATCTACCTCTCCTCGCTTTCCGCCTTCTGCCTTCTGCTTCTAGTTCTGCTCTTCGTCTCCTTCACCAAACTCGGCATCACCAAAGACGAAGCCTATTGGGGCGAGCCCGGCGTTGCGATTCCTGGATGGCAATTCGCCCTCGCAATCCTCCTCGGTCTTGGCGTCCTCATGTACGCAGTACGCAATACGCATTACGCTAATTCTCCACTCGTCCAATATCTCCTCCCTTTCTCCATCTATCTCACCGCCTCCGCTCTTTGGCTGAGTGTGTCGATAGATTCATTGAAAAATAGTTTCTACGCGCCGATCACGCTGCCGTACACTACCCCGTTCCCATACTCCGATGCGGGATTCTACGATTACCTCGCGCAATCCCTGCTCATCGGCACGGATTATCTCGGTAGTATTCCTCCGCGCCCTTTGTACGTGACCTTTCTCGCCGCGCTTCATTTCCTCTTCGGGCAGGATTACGTGCGTATTATCACAGCGCAAACACTGGTCTTCGCGCTCTTTCCCGTGGCATTGTACTGGCTCGGGTCGAAAATCCACTCCCGCGCCGCCGGTGTCACCATCGCCTTCTTCGCCATCTTCCGCGAGTTGACCACATTGTGGGTTTCCTCCAACACGCGCACTGCCTCGACGAAAATGTTCGTCACCGATTTTGCAACTTCCTTGGGCATTGCGTTGGTCTGCCTCGTCGTTATGCGCTGGCTGGAAAGACGCGACGCAAAATCCGCGTTGATGGCAGGCGGCGCGTTCGGGTTGTTGCTGTTGCTCCGTACGCAGTCGCTCATCATTCTTCCATTCGTGTTCATTCTGGCTTGGTTCGCCTACCAGAAGAAGTGGAAGGACTGGCTCCTCGCCTGCGTCGCCTTTGGACTGGTGATGTCCGCGACGATCGCGCCGTGGTTGACTCGAAATTACCTGCTCGTCGGGCAGTTCGCCTTCGATGACCCGTCACAGATGGCGGTCATTTTCTCGCAGTACTCGTTCGATGAAAACCTCGACATCAGCCAGTTCGATTTTCAAAATGAAAGCCTCGGGAATCGCATCGTCACGTTCACGCTTGAAAACCCCGGGTTTGTGGCGGGATTCATCACGAACCATTTTCTCAATACCGAGATCGGTGGCTTGCTTGCCCTGCCGTTGATCCAGCCGTTTAACGGCTTGCGCGAGCCGACAAATCTTTACTGGGTCGAATGGAATGGATCGCTCGAAGGGTATAACCTCGCGCTGGTGTTTGTTTACCTCGCTGTGATCGCCATCGGCTTCGGCGCATCGTGGAAGCGCATGGGCTGGGTCGGATTCACGCCGCTCGCCTTCAACGTGGGATACGCGCTTGCCAACGGTATCTCGCGCTTCTCCTCGTGGCGCTATAACCTACCCGTGGATTGGGTCGCATATTTCTATTTTGGCATTGGCATAATCGAAATTTTCGGCTGGGTCACGCAACTGTTCGGAGTAACTTTTGGAGTCAGGAAGCTCGCTTCCGAGTTTACGAATGGTAACCCGTTTGGCTCGACACCATGGAAATTAGTTCCTCTCGTCACCGCGTTTATCTTCGTTGGCTCTTTGCCGTGGCTGGCACAGGGATTCGCCCAGCCGCGCTACACCTCAAAAGATGAAGTATTGAAAGACAGTGTCATCGCTCAAAATTCAGCAATCATGGAATTTCTCTCCCAACCCGATGCGCAGATCGTCGAGGGCAGGTTGCTCTACCCGCGCTTCTTCCGCCGCAACGACGGGATTTTTTCGGCGCACCCGTGGCCCATCTACGCCGTCCGTGATTTTTCGCGGCTGGGGTTCATCGTGCTCAACGATCACGCAGTGAGCGTAGTCTTCCCGGCGAACTCGCCGCTCCCGCTCCGGCATGGCGACGATGTGATCGTGCTGGGATGCCAACACAGCGATTACCTCGAAGCGCGCTGGATTTTCCTGCCCGACTCCGATGAGACATATTCAGCCGAAGCATTGACCGAATCTTGCATTCCCTGACATGCCTCGCTTCGCATCCGCCCTTTTGAATTGGTACGCCAAAAACAAACGGACTCTCCCGTGGAGGGGGCGTAAAAGTCCGTATGCGGTTCTGGTCTCCGAATTCATGCTCCAGCAGACCCGCGTCGAGACGGTGATTCCGTATTACCAAAAATGGCTCAAGTTATTCCCCTCGTTTCGCGCATTGGCGCGCGCGGACGAGCGCGAGGTGTTGAACGCCTGGGAGGGACTGGGTTACTACAGCCGCGCGCGCAACCTGCACAAAACCGCCAAGCTTATCAACGAAAACCACAACGGAAAACTCCCGCGCGAACTGGCTGAATTGCAGAAACTGCCCGGCGTAGGGCAATACACCGCTGGCGCGCTGGCTTCGATCGTATTCGGCATGGACGAGCCTGCGCTGGATGGCAATCTCAAACGTGTGTTTTCGCGCATCTTCGATATGGATGTACCCATCGATTCGACGGAGGGCGAAAAACGTTTGTGGACGTTCGCCCGCGAGAGTCTCCCCAAAGGCAATGCCGCTGGATTCAATCAGGCGCTCATGGATTTGGGAGCGATGATCTGTACTCCCAAGAATCCGCGGTGCGAGGTTTGCCCGGTAAAGGCAAATTGCCTGGCGCGTAAAAACGGAACCCAACATCTTCGCCCGCTGAAAAAGGCGAAGAAAAAGATTCCTCACCATATCCAAGCCGCGGCGGTGATCGTAAAGCGAATTAATAATTCGCCCTACGTGCTATTGGCAAAGCGCCCATCGAAGGGATTGCTGGCGGGGATGTGGGAATTCCCGAATGTGCGCGTCGAAGGCGACCCGGTTTCACGGTTGGCATCCGCGCTGAAGGCGGCATACAGCCTCCACGTCCGCGTGAAGCGTGGTCTTAGTCCGATTGCGGTTGTCGATCATGCGTACTCACACTTCAGGGTAACGGTCCACGCGTTTCAATGCAAATTATCCTCCGTTGAAGGAGGAGGGACATTGGAGTGGGTTCGGTTGAATAACCTGGGTGAGTACCCGATGGGAAAGATCGACCGCCAGATCGCGAATAAATTGTAGGGCGAGAAACGATCTCGCCCTACTCTTATCCCTTGCTCAACGTGACGAGCACCATCGGCTTGCGTTTGGTCTCGTCGTACAAATACGAGCGCACCACGTTGATGATGTCCTTCTCGCTGTCGTAACCGTCGTTGACCACATTCATGATCTGCCGTCGGACTTCGGGCATGAGCGCTTCGGCATCCTCCTGCGAAACGAATCCGCGGGTGATGATCTCGGGGTCGTGCAATAACCGCCCGGTCATCTTGTCCACGCTGATGTCGATCAGGAAGATTCCGTTGCGCGCCAGTTTACTGCGTTCGCGCATGATGTCGAAATCCACATCGCCGACCGATTCGCCGTCCACGAAAACGTAATCGCCGGGGATGCGCTCGCCGAGGGTGATCTTTCCGCCGGCAAGGTGGGCAACCTGCCCGTTTTCGATGACCATGACATCCTTTTCCGGCACACCGACATCGATGGCGAGTTGGGCATGGCGGCGGAGTTGGCGTAATTCTCCATGGATGGGGATGAAATGTTTCGGCTTCACAAGATTGATGAGCAGTTTTTGCTCCTCCTGCGCGGCGTGACCAGACACATGGACGGGCGCGATCGAGTCGTAAATGACGTTCGCGCCTTTGCGCAGCAGGCGGTTGATGGTTTTGCTGATGGTCTCTTCGTTGCCGGGAATCGGATGCGAGGACAGCACCACCGTATCCCCCGCCTTCAAATCAAACTGGCGGTTCGTGCCGGAGGACAGCCGCCCGACGATGGACGACGGTTCGCCCTGTGAGCCGGTGCACATGATGACGATCTTGTGATCTTGCATCTTGAGCGCTTGATCAATGGGCACGAGAAGTTCATCGGGGATATCCAGATACCCCAACTTTCGGGCGATCTTCACGTTGTCCACCATGCTCGGACCTGCAAGAGTCATCTTGCGCCCGAGTTTTGCCGTCGCATCCGCCACCTGCTGGACGCGCGAGATCAACGATGCGAACGTAGCGACGATAATGCGCCCTTTTGCATCGCCAAATACTTTATCGAAACCGGGACCAATGACCTTTTCCGATGGTGTCCAGCCGGGGCGCTCAGCGTTGGTCGAATCCGAAAGCAATAAGTCTACGCCTCGCTTTGAAAACTCGGCGAGTTTGGCAAAGTCGGTGGGCCAGCCATCCACGGGAGTCTGATCGAATTTGAAGTCGCTCATGTGAACGACGAGTCCCGCCGGGGTGGTGATCCCCAATCCGACCGCGTCGGGAATCGAATGGCAGACGTGGAAGAACTCCACGTTGAACGGTCCCAGCTGGATGGAACTTCCCGCTTCCACTTTTATCAGTTTTGCCTTGCCAGACACATTATTGCGCGCCAGCTTGCCTTCGATCAGACCGAGCGTGAGCGGTGTGGCATAGACCGGCACGGGGATGTCGTTCAACAGATGGTGGATCGCACCAATGTGATCTTCGTGCCCGTGTGTGATGACGATGGCGACGACCTTGTCGGCTTTGTCGCGCAAATATTGGTAGTCGGGGATGATGTAATCGATCCCGACCATGTCGTTGGTGGGGAACATGATGCCGGCATCCACCACCAGGATCTGGTTTTGGAATTCGTAGGCGGTCATGTTCTTGCCCACTTCCCCGAGCCCCCCCAGGGGAATGATTTTCAATTTTCCTTGCTTACTCATACAATGTTTATAAACCTCTTTTGTTGTAAATTTTTATCCGCCGGTGGCGGTTAAGGTCAACCCTCACCCGTCCTCTCGCATCGGCACACTTCGCGCCCGAAGGGAGAGGGGGAGATAAAGAAAGACCCTCGCTGACGTGCTCGCGAGGGATTGCAGTGATCTCATGCGATTGTTTCTACACAAATGGCGCCGAAAGCGCCATACCAGTCAACTTCAATGGCGCGAGTATAGCAGGGCAGTCAAAATTTGTAAAGCAGGGATTTGCAGTCGCGCCTCTTTCGCAGGGGAGACTTGATTCGCTTTCCCCAATCTCTATTCAGAAAATTGACAATCCTCCCCGCCTCCTGTAAACTCCCTGCATGGACATTGACCTCGACCTCTACCGCCATGAAGTCCGCGTTTCGATGAATCCCCTCGTGAGACTCTCAGCGATCGACATCTCGCCGGATCATCCCCAGCGGACGTTTGTGTTCATCCACGGGTTTGGGGGGCGGGCGGCGCAGTTTCACCAACAGTTGCAAAAGTTCGCTGTGGAGAACCGGGTGATTGCCCTCGATCTGCGCGGTCATGGTCTTTCCGATAAACCCAGCCGCGGCTACGATATGCCGCAGATCGTGCAGGATGTCGAGTCGGCGTTGACAATCCTGCGGGTGAAGGGAAAGTTCGTCTTGGTTGGGCATTCCTACGGCGGGGCGGTGGTGACCGAGTATGCCTTAAAGAATCCCGACCGGGTGGAGCGGCTGGTGTTGATGGCAACAGCCGGCGAGTTCACACTGAATCCATTGTTTCGCTTTCTCCTCTCGTTGCCGGTCTCTGTGCTGCGTGTGTTCGAACCATGGACTCGTTCCTGGCTGCATGGCGCGCCGCATGCGCTCAAAATTTATTACCGGGAGAACATGTCGCGCTGGAAAGGGTGGGATCGTTTTGCCGCCCTCGCCGTGCCGACCCTCGTCATTCGCGGGCATCGCGACCGGGTGTTCGAGCGTCCCTTGTTCGAGAAAGTAGCCGCCTCCATCCCGGGCGCCGAAGATGTTGACATCGGCGTATCGGGCCACATGGTCATGTTGGAGCGGCGCGACGCGGTCGATCGCGCGTTGGACCGTTTCCTGTCCGGCGAAGGTCAGCGCTCGTGGCGCGAATCGTCCCGCGCTCCGCAGGCAAAGGTAAGTGGGCGCGATGCGTTACGGAAGGAACGCCCGTGGCTGGATGCGTACGAAGATGGCGTGCCGTATACGGTGGGCGTGCCGAATATTCCGCTCCATCACCTGCTCCGTTCATCGGTGCGCAGGTTTCCGAACCGCCCCGCGATTTTCTTCGAGGGCAGTCGCCTTTCGTATCGAAAGTTGAATCACGAGGCAAATCGCTTCGCCAACGCGTTGACCTCGCTCGGAATTGGAAGAGGCGCTCGCGTGGCGTTGATGCTCCCCAATGTGCCGCAAATGGTGATCGGCTTTTACGGTACGATGAAAGCCGGCGCAACCGCTGTTTTCGTGCCGCCTGTGATCGAGCCGGAGGAGGTGGTGCGGCAGATCAAAGATGCGGAAGCGAGCGTGCTCGTCACGCTTTCGATGTGGGCGGGGCTGGCGAAGCAGATCCAGCAGGGGAGCGGTGTGCCGCACGTAGTGCTGACCGACCCGGCTGAATATCTGTCCCTGCCCAAAAAGGCGATTTCGAACTGGCGCAATCGAAATTTCAATGTGAAGAACGCCTTGCATTGGAGCGAGTGGGTGCGTGGGAATGGTAGTAAATCGCCGACCGTCGATGTTGCCCCGGAAGATATCGCTGTGATCCAGTATACCGGCGGCACAACGGCACAGTCGAAGGGCGTCATGCTTACGCATCGCAACCTCGTGGCGAATGCCTTGCAGACCCGTCACTGGCTGCCGGAAGCGAAGGAGGGAAGAGAGCGCTTTTTATGCGTGGTGCCCATCTTCCATAGTTATGGGTTGACCACCGCCATGAATGTGCCTGTCTCGCTCGGGGCGGCGATGATCTTGAAGGCGCAATTCCAGGTATTGGACGTGTTGAAGACGATCAAGAAATACAAGCCGACAATCTTCCCTGGCGTGCCGAACATGTATCGCGCCATCAACACCTTTAAAGGCGTGAGGAAATACGGCATCAATTCGATCAAGTATTGCATCAGCGGCTCCGAACCATTGCACGTGGAGGTGCAGGAGGCGTTCGAGAAATTGACGCGCGGCCGCCTCGTGGAGGGCTACGGCTTGACCGAAACTTCCCCGGTGACTCACGCCAACCCGCTGGGAAGCAAAGGCAAGGTCGGCACGATCGGCGTGCCGTTACCGTCCACCGAAGCGAAGATCTTCGACCTCGCACGCCGTCTCAAAGAGGTGAAACAAGGGCAGATCGGTGAGCTTGCCGTTCGAGGTCCGCAGGTGATGATGGGATATTGGAAAAACCCGAAGGCGACCAAAGAAGTCCTGACCGACGATGGGTGGTTACTCACGGGCGATATTGCCCAAGCCGATGAAGATGGTTATATCCGCATTATCGCACGCAAGGCGGATATGTGGTATTCATCGAAATTGAAAAAACAGCCAGCCTTCCCGCGCGATGTAGAGGAAGTGATCTACGAAATTCCACAAGTCAAAGAGGTGGCGGTCGCCGCCGTGGCGGGCAACCCGTTCGCGTTTGTGATCGCCGACCGGGATCGTCCCACGCCTGCCGCGGTGATCTCGTATTGCAAGAGACGATTGCCTGCGCATCTTGTGCCGCGCTTTGTCATTTTTATGGACGAATTCCCGAAATCGTACATCGGTAAAATATTACGCAGAGAATTAGCCACCCGGTATGAAAAACACGGAAGTCAATAACCCTGCCATTCCGCGCACGGCAAATTTTGTACACGAGGGGGCTGGCGCGCCGGTGATCTTGATTCACGGCATCGCCGCATCGCTCTACGATTGGAGTGAACTCATCCCCGAATTGACGCGCGAGGGATACGCCTCGTACGCTGTGGATTTGCTCGGGCACGGCGACAGCCCGAAGCCCGAGACGCGCGCCTATCGCGCCCAATGGCTCATCGAAAATATTTCGAGTTGGATCGATTCCCTGCGCTTGAGCGAACCGCTCATCCTCGTGGGACATTCCCTCGGCGGATACATTGCCATGGAGTTTGCGCGTCGCTTCGCGGACCGCATCCGAGGCTTGGTTCTCGTGAGCCCGTTTTATTCCCGCACCCAGCTTCCCTTCCTCCTCCGCCGAACCTATGGACGCACCAACCTGCGCGCCTTCATCCTCGAACGGACTCCGCAATGGATGTTCCGCTTCGTGGTGGATATGACCAGCGTGGCAATGGGACACAGTTCCGGCGCGGCACACCAACTCCCCGAGCACATCCGCCGGCAGACCGCGCTCGATTACATACGCACAGCGCCCGGTGTGTATCACATTCCCAACGAGATTCCCGATGCCAACGAGCATCTCTCCCAAATTTCCGCGCCGACCCTGGTGGTGTGGGGCGAACGCGATAGAACGCTAGCCCCGTCGTCGTTCCCAAAACTCGTGAGCGCCCTGCCGAATGCGCGGGGTAAATCCATCAACGCCGGGCATGTGCCTCATCAGTCCGATGCGCCGATCTTCAACCGTATGGTGCTGGACTTTCTGGCAAGTCTCCGCTGAACTCTTCAAAAAATTGAATCGAAATTTTAAGGTGAATCGTCTTGAATTGACCGCTTCAGTGTGCTAAAATCCCGCTCGAAATAGCCAAATGTACGGGGATGCAGTGCCTGAACGCCCACAGATGGCGGCAACAGATGTTCTAATTTTCGGAGTTAATTTTATCCATGCGGTGCCCATACTGCCAGCATCACGACTCTAAAGTGCTCGATACCTCCCATGACAGCCATGGAGGGATTCGCCGGCGCCGCGAATGTTTTAAATGCGGACAACGCTTCAGCACCTACGAGCGCCCGATCCTGGCGACACCGCTCCTGATCAAACAGGATGGCACGCGCGAAGAATTCGATCGCGAGAAACTGGCGCGCGGCGTGCGCATCTCATGCGCGAAACGACCGGTCTCCGCCGCGGATATCGAGCGGATGCTGGGCCAGGTCGAGTCGCAGTTGCAGAAACTGGGCAAGTCCGAAGTTTCCTCCCGCATCGTTGGCGACCTGGTGATGTCCGGCTTGAAGGAACTGGACCAGATCGCCTACGTCCGCTATGCGATCGTGTATCTCGGTCTCGACGACCTGAAGTCCATCCGCAACGAAATCGACCACCTGCTCGAAAGCTAACATACTGACGGTACATCTCCTCCGCCAAGGGCGGAATGGATGTGCCGTCGGTTTTTTCATCCCTAATTCCAACTCTGAGGAGAGTGCAACATGGCAACCAAAATAACCGCTACACCCATCGCCAAAAACGGATTACTCCCAACCCCGCCCATGCCCGCAGATTTGCCCAAGGCGAATCTCACCGACAACGCGCGGCAGGTGTTGATGAAGCGCTACGTCCGACGCGGGGACGATGGCAAGCCCGCCGAAACCGTGGAAGGTATGTTCTGGCGCGTGGCGTATCATGTTGCCAACGTCGAAGCGCAATGGGGCGACGATGTCGAAAAGCGCGCTGTCGAGTACTACCATTTATTATCCAGCAAGAAATTTTTCCCGAACTCCCCGACATTTACCGGCGCGGGGACTCCGTTAGGTCAACTCGCGGCATGTTTTGTTCTGCCCATCACCGATGACATGGGGCGTGACAGCGCCGGCATCTTCCAAACCCTGCGCGATGCGGCGCTGATCCAGCAGACCGGTGGCGGAAACGGCTTCTCGTTTTCACGCCTCCGCCCGCATGGGGCAATGGTGCAGACCTCGGCGGGTCAGGCAACGGGACCCGTGGGATTCCTGCGCGTGTATGATCACGCGTTCGGCGAGATTGCGCAGGGCGGAACCCGTAGGGGCGCCAATATGGCTGTCCTGCGCGTGGATCACCCGGATGTGGAGGATTTCATCACGTGCAAGATCAACGAAAACCAGATCACGAATTTCAATATCTCGGTCGGCATCACCGATGCGTTCATGCGCGCGGTGAAGAACAACGAGGAGTGGGAATTGCGCTTCCCCGATATGAAAGAGATGAAGCAAAAAGGATTTAGCGGCACGCTCGAACAAGCCGAAGCCGCGGGCATCAAGATCAACACGTACAAAAAGGTGAATGCGCGCGAACTGTTCGATAAGATCGTCAAGCAGGCACATCACAATGGCGAGCCGGGCGTGTTGTTTCTCGATGCGGCGAATCGCAGTAATCCTGTTCCGCATTTGTATCCGCTGGAGGCGACAAACCCATGCGGTGAGCAATGGCTTGGACCATACGAAAACTGCTGTCTTGGGTCGGTGAACCTCAACGAGCACTGCGCTCCGGACGGAACCGTGGATTGGGAGTTACTCCGCCAGAGCGTTGTGACGGCGACGCGCTTCCTTGATGATGTTGTCGAGGCAAATGCGTACGTGCCCGCCGTGCCGCAACTCACCGAAGCCGCGCACAAAGCGCGCCGCATCGGGTTGGGCATCATGGGTCTGGCGGATTTGATGTACCACGTGGGAGTGCGTTACGGCTCGCAGGAGGGGCAGGAGTTCGGCGCGCAGGTGATGGAGTTCGTCCGTTATCACGCGATGGTCACGAGTATCGAACTGGCGCAGGAGCGCGGCGCGTTTCCCGCCATCGAAGGAAGCATTTACGACAGGAAAAATATGAAGTGGGCTCCGCCGCAGACGTTGATTCCGTTCACGGATGACTGGGGCAGACCGAACGTCGAGTGGGAGGCGGTGGTAAAGGGCATCCAGAATCACGGAATCCGCAATGCCGCGCAGACCACCGTCGCGCCGACCGGCACGATCGCCACCGTCGCCGGTTGCGAAGGCTATGGTTGTGAACCCGTCTTCGCGCTGGCGTACATCCGCCACGTCAACGACAACGGCAAAGATCTCAAACTTGCATACGCGAGTCCGCGCTTCGATGAGGCGTTGAAAAAGTTGGGGCTGGGCGAAGAGAAACGGCAGGAAATCGTCGAGCAGGTGATGCGTGAAGGCACGTGCCAGCACATCAAAGAACTGCCGCAAAGCGTGCGCGATACGTTCGTGGTGTCGGCGGATGTGACCGCCGAGGAACACGTGCGCATGCAAGGCGCGTTGCAAGCCTTTGTGGATAACTCGCTCTCGAAGACCGTCAACTTCTCCGCGGGCGCAACGGAAAACGATGTCGCCACCGCGTACGTGCTGGCGTGGGAACTCGGATGCAAAGGCATCACGGTGTATGTGACCGGCTCGCGCGACAAAGTGGTGTTGGAGACGAACGCGACAGCGGATAAAAAAGTTGGTGGTCGAGTAGACGCCGAAGGCGGCGTATCGAGACCAGCGCCTCAGCCCGCGAGTGCATCTGCCCCGGTTCCCCAAGCGGAATCGTCGCCTGCATATTTCCACGACCCGAAGAAGCCGCGCCCCAAGGCGTTGACCGGCAAAACGTACAACGTGGAGACGCCCGTCGGCAAGGCGTTCATCACCATCAACGAGAACGGCGGGGACGAACCGTTCGAGGCGTTCATCAATACGGCGAAGGCTGGCTCAGAGACCGCCGCCGTCTCCGAAGCGATCGGGCGTTTGATCTCATACATTTTGCGGATGACCTCCACCGTCAAGCCGACAGACCGATTGCGCGAGGTGGTGCGACAATTGATCGGCATCGGCGGCGGACGCTCGCTGGGGCTGGGTCCCAACCGCGTGCGGTCATTGCCCGATGGCATCGGTCAGGTGGTCGAGATGTATTTGCGGGAGAAGTCGGGTTCCAAGACCGTCGTCGAGGAAAAATCGAACGGCAACGGGAACGGACACGGCGGGCGCACGATTGAGGAGGAAGCCGCCGATGCCTCACTGCCGACATCCATGATGAAAATCGGCGACCTGTGTCCCGAGTGCGGCGAAGCCGCCGTGGTGAATGAGGAGGGATGCAGGAAGTGTTACGCGTGCGGGTTTAGTGAGTGTTAGCGGGAGAAAAGGTGACAGTCACTTTTAAAGTGACTGTCACCTAACTTTTATTTCATCAGTTCGTTCAAAAACCTCTTCACATCCTCAGGCAGGTTGCGGGATTTCAGATCGTCGAAGAGGTATTGCTTGTATGCTTTTGCTGTCCCAAAATTTTCCCTGATGAATTCGCGATCAACCAGCGTGCCGTCGCGTTCACCGATCCATTCAAGGTAATTCGACCATTGCCATTCGGCTGGGTCTGTCACCAGGCCATCCTTCACGGGGTTGCCATGGATGTAACGACAGAGATGCAGTAAGTGGCTGTAACTTTGGACGGGTTTGGCTCTGAACCGCCCCTCGAACAACGTGCCGCTGTGCTCGTATTTATTGTTATAGGCTTTGGTGTAACTGTTGAACACGAATTGAGGCAAATTACTCGCCGGTTCATCGCCATCCTGCCGCGTAAGGAAGTGATAATGGTTCGGTTCGAGGGTGTAGGCGATCATGCTGAGATGGTTCGCGCGGCTGTATTCCTTGATCCTGCGAATGACAAAGAGGTAGTTTGCCTCCTCGCGGAATATGGGCGATTTGCTGATGCCGCGATTGTAGATGTGATAGTACATTCCCTTTTGCCAGGTGAGCAGGTCTTTTCGAGCATAGGGCATGGGGTTTCTCCTCGTGAGTTCAGGTGACAGTCATCTTTAAGATGACTGTCACCTTGCTGTCACCTTGCTCGGTGTAAATTCAACGCCAGCAACTTCTCCAGAATCTCCTCATCGGATAAATCACTCTTCCAGCCGTATGCCGCAAAGACAGCCTCATCGAGTTTCTTGTGTGCGAGGTCGAGCCAGGTGGGACGTTGGTTGTACAGGTTCGTGAGCGTGCGCTTCTTGTCCGAGGTGACAGTCACTTCCGAAGTGACTGTCACCTGCTCTGGTTTCAACCAGCGATCTCTTTGTTCGACCAGTTCCTTCGCCGCCTCACTGATCGCCCTCACGCGCGGATCGTTTTTTGGCTCTGTGCCCGGCGCCCACGGGAAGGGGAAGGTTTCAAAGCAGGTGGTTAAGTTATAGGTTGGGTCGTTTCCAACCCCATGCCGAGAAGAGGTAGCAAGAGCCCAAATCTCGTGGATGCGCGAATGTAATATGCCTATAAAATAATCTTCCTCTTTAGCAAAAACATAAACTCTACTGTCAGGGATAATTTGACTATCTAGCCAAATAAAAATCCTGTGTTTAGCGACACGAGGTGTCCCAATAAACCTACTTAAGTTCTTGATAGCCTGCCTCATATCAGGTGCTGGACGACGGTGCAACCACCAATATTCTTTTTCCTTTTGAACTCTTGATTCATCCCGAACTGGCTTAACTACCTTCTTAATATATTCGAATGGCGATTCGTATAGTGCAGCTTGCTCTAAAGGCATGTCAACACCAAAATCTATTATCCAGCTCCCGCTCCAACGATTGGTTATATCGTTTGCATTGAAGTACTGTCTTATAACATCAGAATTAGGACGTCCATTAGGATTGGGAGTAGACAACATTTTCTGTGCGAGAGTATCGTCAATGTCAAATGGGCCTCCCTTTTCGTCGCTACGAAAACCAATGTTTTGGTTTTCGATTAAGGCGATTGCTTTGGTTAGATCAGTTGCCGAGGATAGATCGGCGTTGATTGAGTCGGTGTCATCACCATCTAAGACAAACTCCCTTTCATCTCCATTATCGAATCCAATCATTGAGACCCGAACGGAAGCACCATCTAAAACCCAATCTCTATCAGACTCGGCCCAAAAGATACTTCCTGTTTCCTTGATTCGCTCCAGAGATTTACGATTATTGCCTGATCGAATAGCTTGTGTTGCTAATAATCCAACTCGTTTCACTTTCCCTGTTTCAACCATTGCGCGAGCTTTTTCAAACCAATAACAAACTAGATCGCTAGAGTTTGGTATTCTATCTCCGTATAGCTTCCAAAGATTTTCTACATATTCGTTACCTAATTCTCTGCGCATCTTTTGACTACCCAAAAACGGCGGGTTGCCGATGATGACGTCCACTGGGGGCCATTCGGGTTCGCGAGGCGGCGAGGTGACAGTCACTTCTGAAGTGACTGTCACCTGCGGGGCAAGTATCGCATCCATCTTCAAAATATTCTTCGTTTGTTTGAGGATGGGTTCGGCGGGCGAGCCGTAGCCGTTGTCTCTCAGCCATTGGATGTAGCCGATCTGAATCGTCATCTGGGCGAGTTCGTGGGCGTACTCGTTGGTTTCGATGCCGTAGAGTTGCGCGGGCGTTACGGTGATGTAGGGTCTGCCCAAACCCAATTCATCCGAAAAACTCAGCACGTCATTTTGCAGGTCGAGGAGCAGGCGCAGAGCCACATACAAAAAATTGCCGCTTCCGCAGGCGGGGTCAAGGACGGTGGTCGCGGCGATCTTGTCCGCGAAGGCGCGCAGGGTCTTGCCGATCTTCTCCAGCGCGGCGGCGCGTTTCTTGCCGGTCAACCCGTCTGCTTCAACCTTCAGCTTTTGGCATTCAACTTTCAACCCCTCCCACTCGCGGCGCAGAGGAGCCATCAACACAGGCTCGACGATCAACAAAATATCTTCTTCACTTGTGTAATGCGCGCCGAGTTGGGAGCGTTTGCCCGGGTCGAGTCCGCGTTCGAAGAGCGTGCCGAAGATGGACGGTTTGATCGCGCCCCAATCCAGCCCGTCTATGTTGCCGATGATGTCCATCGCGTCGCTGTCCAATTGCAGGACGCTGTCATCGTCGAACAGACCGCCGTTGAAGTGCAGGATCTTGTCCGCGCCGAAGAATCCGCCCGTGTTCATGGCGCGGAACAACTGCTGTAACACGTCCGCGAATTGTTTTGAGTTGCGGCGCGTTTGTTCAAGCAAGCGCGGGAACAGTTTTTCGGGTAACAGTCCGATATCTTCCGCGAACAAACAGAACAACAGGCGAATCAGGAAATGCGCCACGGTCTGCGGCTCTTCGCCGAATTTGCGTAACACATTCGCCAGCGTCGAAAATTGCCTGGCGGCTTCCTGCGTCACGCTTTCGATAGTCTCTTTGGGCTTGAGTTGTTCGGGGTTGAAGAAAACAGTTTTGAGGGTGTGAAGACCGTCGGCGGTGAGCAGGTCGTCGAGCGTGAGAGTGATCGTCCGCGTGGGGAGGTTGGTGTAGTTGGTGCGGATGACGATGTTGTTGATGTCGGAGACGATCAACAACGGCGGGTTGTGAAGCGCATCGCGATAGCGCAACAGTTGTTCGTAGGCTTTATCGAGATCGGAGTCTTTGCCTTTGTATTCCCACCCGAAAAAACCGAGTTTTGCCACGTCTGCCCAGCCGGTGCCGCCGCTGGTCTTTGCTGCGCCCATCTCGAACGCGTAGCGCGTGCCGGAGGGGTCTTGTCCCATGGGCGTTTCATGCCCGACCAGCGCGCACAAGTCAATGAAATGTTCCTGAACCGACTGGCGCTCGCGCGCTTCCACTTGCTGACAAATTCCTGCGGGGTGAGTGGCATGAGAGCAATTATAAGTGACAGTCACCTTTAAAGGTGACTGTCACTTTTCTAACGGGCTCCCGCAGGGTCTGTGACCCTGCGACGTCACTGCAAAATACGGCGGTCACATATCATACCCTTCAGGGTAGATCGCCTTTGAGCAAAAAAAATGGTTTTGAGTAAGTCCAAACCTTAATTCTTCGAAAACCTCTCGATGACGTCACAGGTGTCTTCGAGGGCTTGCTGGGGGTGAACTATTTCTGAAAAAGTTATACACCGCTCTTTCACGGTTGGCGAAGTGACAAGCGTCCTTATTTTTTCGGCAAGCGACCCGGCGTTGAATTTATCCGGGGTGAGCGTTGCGCCGATGCCCAATCTTTGGACGCGGGCGGCGGTATCGGGCTGGTCGTGCGCCATCGGGCGAATCACGTGCGGGATGCCCGCCGCGATCGCCTGCGCGGTGGTGCCGATCCCTCCGTGGTGGACGAGCGCCAGCGCGCGCGGAAGCGCCTTGCTGAACGGCACATACGCAAAATGACGGATGCCCTGCGGAAGATCGGCGGGCAGTTGTTCAGGGTGCGCAGTGAGCAGGATGCCGCGCCGCCCAAGCCGTTGACAAGCCTCGACGCAATCGCGAAAGAAGCGGTCGGCGTGTTTCATGGCTGTCCCTGCGGTAAAGAGGATCGGCGGATCGCCCGCGCTCAAGAAGGATTCCAACTCTTTGGGAAGGTTCTCTTCCCCGTTTTGTTTGTCGTACAACACGAAGCCGGTCAAACGGGTGACCGGCGACCAGTCGCGCTGGGGCTGGGCGAACCATTCGGGGAACAAGCCGAGGTTGAGTTGCGGGGAGTGCATCCAGCCGCCGAACACGTTGCGCAGGGGAGCCAGCTTGAGGGTCCGCCGGAAGCGGTTGATGTTGGGCGCAAATAATTTATCCAGCAGGAGGGCGTCGATCAAGGTGAACAGTCCGCGCACGGCAAACGGAGGCAGTTTGACCGGTGACATCGGGAAATCATACGCGCTGCGAAAGGCGGCAGGTTGTAAATGAACGGTGATGAATGGGAAACGCAGTTTCTCGTGCGCGATGTGTGCCGCGAAGAATTGTCCTTGTGCGACGAGGATGGTGTTCGCCGGGTCGAAGCCCGCGATGATCTTGTAGGCGGGCTCCATGATCGGGAAGACCACGCGCTCGGCGAAAACCTTGAAGCCTTTGTCCGGGCTCCACAGGTCGGGGTCCTGGATGATGGACAAATAATCCTCCGCCGTGCCGAGACCGACAAATTCGAGTCCCTCATCGCGTGCGGTTGCTTCAAAATAGGGAGAGGTGATCAAAACGACGCGAAACCCGCGCTGTTTGAGTTGTTTCCCGATGCCGATGAACGGGTTGACATCTCCCGCACTGCCGATGGTGCAGAGCAGGATGGTTTTTGACGATGCGGACATTGACGCTCCTTCAGCCTTTGGGATTCTGGTTCAACTTTTTAAACACTAAGGACACGATGGTCACGAAGGAAAGACCAAGGAAATCAAGACTCTTTTTTCCCTTTGTGTACTTGGTGTCATTTCGACACTCCTTTCAGTCGCAATGCAAGCCTTCGTGGTAAGGTCTTTTTTCCGCCAGGAACGGGAGCGCCGGGACTCTTTTTACACCTTTGCGGATCGCACCAACCAAACATCCATCTCCCCTTTGCCTTTGACTTCCACCGCGCCGCGCGGCTCGCAGACGAATTCATCCTTGATCAGCTCGTAGGTTGCGCGCGTGACTTGCACCGCGCCGCCCAAGCCGTGCGATTCCATGCGGCTGGCGACGTTCACCGCGTCGCCCCACACATCGTAGACAAATTTCCGACTGCCGATGACGCCTGCGATCATGGAACCTGAATTGATCCCGATTCGAAAGTTGACGCGCTGTCCGTTGCGGAATTGGTATGTGGATATGTAGTCACGCATCTCCAGCGCCATGTGCGCCAGCGCCTGCGCGTGGTCGGGTTTGCCGCGAGGCACGCCAGCCGCCACCATGTAACTATCGCCGATGGTACGGATCTTTTCCACGCCGTATTTGTCGAGGAGCGAATCGAAAAAAGAGAAGACCTCATTCAGCAGTTCGACCATCTCCACCGGGGGCAGTCGCTCCGAGAGGGAGGTGAACCCCACCATATCGGCGAACAACACACTCGCTTCTTCGTAATGGTCAGCGATGGTGCGGCTCTCGTTTTTGAGGATCGCGGCAATCTCCCTCGGCAGGATGTTCAACAACAGCGTTTCGGACTTCGCCTGGAACATGTTTTTCTGCCCGACGAAGTAGTACACCATCAGGAAAACGAGCGAGCCAACCCCGATGAAGTTGATGACAAAAAAGAAGATGACCAGCGATTGCGAGAGGTTGTTTTCGAGGCGCACGTACGATTGCAGGAATCCGCTCGCCGCAACGAGAATTGCGAAGGCAATGAACCAGCGGGGCGCGTGGCGCGGCTCATCGAAGAGCATTGCGCCGAGCGGGCAGATCAACGACCACAGGATGACCGCGCTCCCGTTGACGAACCCGCCGAGCGCCGCCATGAGAAAGAACGGCAACAGCAGGATCAACGTCAACTGGCTGAAACGAAAGAACCGATATTCGTGCGTCCGCCCGAAGTTGACGATGCTGAGCATGGAAATAAAAGAATACGAGAGAGGGATTGCCCCCGCCGTTGGCTCACCGGAGAGCGTGTAGAGCAAGCCCCAGCCAACGCCAGCGACCATGAAAGGGAACGCGCAGAGCACCAGCAACGACTTTTGCAGTCGCGTATCGTCGTCGTCCCCCGGAGTTGCGCCGATGCGGGCAATGAATGTAAATATTCGCTGGAGTGATTTTTGTGGCAAAACGATTCTCCTCGTACCGTAACGCGACCTGCTCCGTGCCGATGCGCTGGATGACTGCGTCGAAGTTTCAGAGGTTCGCGGGAATTATTTATCGCAGGGTGTTGTGATGGTTCGCGGCGTTACTCCCGCACTCGAATCTTGTCCTCTTCGACAATCCATAACTGTTTTTCAATCGCCGCCCATGTTTTGGTCCAGTACGGTCAACGAGTCGTGTCCCGCTTCCTGTAGCAGGGCAGAGGCTTCGACTGGAATATTTTCGTCGAGTTTGAACTTCATGTATTAAGCGGCGACGGCGATCACTCGTTCACGCGCCAACTCCGCCGCGTAGTTGATGGCGGCTTGGATGGCTTCCCTGGTCAATGAAGGATAACTTTTCAAGATTTCCTTCGCATCCAATCCCTCCGCCAGGTTGTCGAGAATCACAGAAACCATGATGCGCGTCCCTTTGATGCACGCCTGACCGTGTACGATATTTGGGTCAACAGTGATGTGGTTTCGCCAGTCCATACTTTCTCCTTGCGTTGGGTAGATTATACCTTTTAAGTGGGCTTATCCGTTTGACGCGCAAAACCCCACACCAGCAACCCGGCGATCACCAGCGTGACCGCGCCGATCAGCCAGAAAAGATTTCCGCCGCTGGAGGATTGCTCGGGAGGGACGACCGCCGTCACCGCAGAAGCTGGCGCTGTGGTCACAGACGGTCGCGGCGACGGAGTGGATGTCGCTGGCGCAAGTGTGACTGTCGCTGTGGCGGGAGGCGAAACTCGCAACAGCAGTTTTTGCCCGGGGATGATCACCGATGCGGCGTTGAGTCCGTTCCAGGTCATCAAATCTGAAAGAGATACCTCGTACAAACCAGCAATACCCGAAAGTGTTTCTCCGCTTTGTACGGTGTGATAGTAGTTGCCGTCCGCTTCGGGCGTGAGTTTTTGGATGTTGCTCAACGTGGGGCTGGGCGTGATGTTGCCGGGCGCGATCACAAGTTTTTGTTCGATTTGCAGGGGCACATCCGCTTGAAGCCCGTTCAACTCCAGAATGCGATCCACCGAAACGTGATACGCATCCGCGATGGTGACCAGCGCCTGGTACGGCTGAACCACGTGGACGATCTTCCCATTTGCATCCGGAGATTGCGTGACAACCATGCCATACGGCGTGGGTGTCGCGAATCCCTCGGTGTTCTTGTTCGGGATGAACAGTTTCTGCCCGGCTTGTAACGGCGTATCGCGCGTCAGATTATTCCAGGTTTCCAGGTCCTGAATGGTGATCTGGTACGCGACCGCGATCGACCAGAAGGATTGCCCCGACTGAACCGTGTGGAAGATTTCCCCATCCGCATCCGGCGTGGCGATTTGGACGGGGACGATCAATTGCGAAATCGGGCTGATACTCGTACCCGAAGCGGATACGCCTCCCGAAACGGACGTGTAACTGCCGCACTCCTGCCCGCTGACATACGCGGCTTGCAGGACGTAGTACGTCTTGCCGTTCACGGTCGCCACACCCGCGCCGATGTTGCAATAGGCTGGCGTGACCGCCGGGCGCATGTGGTCGGGGTCTGCCCAGACTGCCATGATCTCGTCGATGCCCATGCCGCCGTGACTCACCGCAAAATTTTCGGTAGCCCACACGGTGGCTCCGCCGCCGTAGCCCGCCGCGGCGATCCGTCCGCGCACGTCGCCGATATGCCACGACATGTTGTTCGCCGCCATGATCTGCGCGGTGTTTTGCGCCACCGCGTTGACAATGGGATCTTCGATCAGCGCGGGGAGTCCGTACGAGACGCGCAGGGTGTTCATGGCGATGATCAACTCGTACGCGCTGACCTGTGCCTGCGGGGCGGAGTCGATTGCCACTGCCTGCACAGCCTGAATGGGGAACGAAGCGGCAAGTCCCAGGATGAGGATCACGATGGAAATCGCGATGCGTCGAATTTGCATATTGTGATTATATTCCACACATCAGGGGGAGAGGGATTACTCATCCGCCTCTCACGACCGCTTATGGCTGGATATAAAAGACGGTCGCTTTTTTAGCGACCGTCTTTTTGTTTTAAGGCGTCAGCGTCAACCCGATGATCACCGGGTCGTGGTCGGAGGAGCGATATGGCTCGGTGCCATAGAAACTGATGACCTGCCCCGCGGATTTGAATTCAACGTTGTAGTCAAGGACTACCGGTTCGTCGCAGTTGATGTGCCACTCGGTCACGCCGTTGACCTGTGAGGAAAGCCCGGCGGTGGCAAGCGCGTGGTCGAGGTACCCCGATTGCCCATCGAACACGTACGAGTAGGCGAACTGTCCAACGAGAGTCTCGGTCAGGTTGGTATAGCCTGCGTTCTTGATGGCAGTGACCGGGTCTTCTTTGGCGTACGCGTTCAGGTCGCCGATGATGAGGAAATCGGGGTCGTTGCTGTTGGTGGGGTCGCCAGCCAGCCATGAAACCAGATCGTTGGCGGCGTTCACGCGAGTCTGATTGCAGTTGCCCTGCCCGTCGCCGGTGTCGGGGTCGCCGGCGCAAGCCGAGCCCTTCGATTTAAAGTGGTTGACTGCCACGGTGAACTTGCCGCCTCCGCTGATCTGTTGGAAGGTCTGCGCCATCGGTGGGCGGTTGAGCGCGGCGAATGCGCCATTCTCTTTGATCGCCGCCGAGCCAACCGGTGTGACGGTTTCCACCCGATAGATGATGCCAACGGTTATTTCGTCGGTTCCAACCTGTGATACACCCGGGTCAATGAAATCGTAGGTCGTTCCCACGGGTGCGCCGGCGTTCAATCCATTCACGAGGTCTTGAATCGCACTGGCGGCACCATAGCCGTCGTTCTCCAATTCGATCAACCCGATCACATCGGCGTTCATGGCGAGGATGGCGTTGATGATCTTCGTGCGTTGGCGGGTGAATTCATCGGCGGTGCTCGCGCCGCGCGAGGTGGGGAAGGTCGGTCCGTTGAAATAGTTCAACACGTTGAAGCTGGCGACGCGCAATGTGCCTCCCACGTTGTTCGGGGCGGCTGTGCGCGCGTTGGCGTGAGTCCACGTCGGAGTGGTAGTGGCATGGACGCGGTACGCGCTGAAGGCGTAATCCATCACGCCGGTCAAACCGGCGACTGTATCTCCGGAACGTAACGTATTCACGAAGGATAATCCGGGCGCGGGATATTCGACCGGGTCGAGGTTTTGAGTTGTGCTCCCATCGTCGAGGACGATGCGTTTGAGATCGTTTGCGGCTTGCATGGCAATTGCAGATGCGCCCGGTGTGGTGATGTTTGTGGGATTAAACAGCCGTTCGGATGCCAGCGCAACTTCGCCGTAGCGCCCGAGGCCGAAGTTTTCTGTCGCGACCAATGTTTGAGCAAATGTGACCAGCATGCCTTCATACGGTTCGAAATCGGTCGCTGTTGTCACAGGTAACGACAGGCTGACGGGCGTCAGGCTTGGTGCGGTTCCGCATACGGTGACGGTTTGCACTGCGGTGAATTGGGTGCGGGCGAAGGATTCACCTACCGTGCCTGTCACTTGCACCGGGTCACCGTTGTTGACCGCGGTTGTGGATGGGATGAACAGACCGTCTGATGAAGCGCCGTTCCCATCGCCGCCATCCTGCACGAAGAAGCCGCTTAATTCGTTGGCTCCCTGGTAGTCGGCAATGACCACGCCTCGAATGGTGTGTTGCTGTCCGCTGAGAGGAGTCGTCGTTCCGGTGCCTTGAATAGCGCCAATCGCGGTGATGGTCGCGGGCGGACAACTCGACCCGCCGATCGGTGTACTGGTCGGAGTGTTCGTGGGCGTCGAACCAGATTGAACGGTGAACGATCCGGTCGGCATCGTCTGACGGACGGTGTCGCTTCCCGTCCAGTTGGAGGGGTTGCCAATGGCTGACTGTAATTGAGATTTCGTTCCGCTGGTGGTTCCGATGTACACAGCGTTGTCAATCTCGTTGAGCGCGACCGCGCTGGTGCCGTTGACCAATCCTTGTGGAAGCGCAGACGTATTGCTGTCTATCGCGTTTGCTTGCCAGACCGCCGCGCCTTCGCTGTTCAGCGCATACGCAAAGGTCGGGCTTGCGCTCGATCCTTGATAACCGAGGATCTGATCGCCGCTCGCCGAAAATGCCACACCGCTGACGGCAGGTACAATGATCGTTCCTGCCACGAGGTTGCTTCCCGCTGTCCAGGTGAATGTGCCTTCGCCGGTGCGGAAGGCATTGGTGTTCAGCCAGCCGTTATCGGTAAAGTTGACTTGTGTGCCAGCGCCGACATCCACAAGCAATACGAACGCCATTTCATCGGCATCATCGAAGTTGAACCCGATGATGGCAATATCCCCGGCGGTCAAAGTGGTGGGTCCGCTGACAGGGGTATTGGTCGGCGTGAACGTGGCAGTCGGTGTAAATGAAGGAGTAAATGTCGCAGTTGGTGTGAAGGTCGGAGTGAATGTCGCTGTGGGCGTGAACGTCGGTGTGAATGTTGCTGTTGGGGTGAAGGTGGATGTAAATGTAGCGGTTGGTGTGGACGTGCGGGTGGCTGTCGCGGTGGGGGTGGAGGTCGATGTCGGTGTGCGCGTGGGGGTATTCGTTGCCGCGCCCGTCACGGTGAAGGAGCCGCTGGGCATGGTCTGGCGGGTCGAATCGCTTCCTATCCAATTCGCCGGGGCGCTGATCGCCGCCAGCAATTGCGCTTTGGTGCCGGAAGTGATTCCGTTGTATTTGGCGTTGTCAATCTCGTTGAGGGCGATCGCGCTTGTCCCGTTGACCAACCCCAGCGGAAGAGCCGATGTTGCCGCGCTGGTTGCGTTGGATTGCCACACTCCCGCGCCTTCACTGTTGACGGCGTATAGGAACGTTGGGGCACTGCTCGAGCCTTGATAGGCGAGAACTTGATCGCCAGTGGAACTGAATGCCACGCCGCTCACGGCAGGAACAACGATCGTGCCGGCGGGCAAGTCGGTCGCCGCCGTCCAGGTGAAGGTGCCTTCGCCGGTGCGGAAGGTGTTATTACTCCGCCATCCGTTATCGGTGAAATTGATCTGCGTGCCCGAGCCGACGTTCACCAGCAGTACGAACGCGATCTGGTCGGCATCGTCAAAATTAAAGCCGATGATGGCAATATCACCGGCGGTCAATGTGGTGGGTGCGGCTTGCGCGCTCCGGCTGGTCGCGAACAGGGCGGCAAGGAGCAATAGGATCAATCCTGCATTCGTCAACTTTTTCATGAGTGTCTCCTCAATCGAATGGAAGTATGTTGAACGCTTGCGTAGGCAATGACAAGATTTTCCGATTTTACATCGGATTTCCCGGTTGATGTGGATTAAAATAGAGACAACAAAGTGATTTGATCATGCCGAAGATAATTCCCGCCACAGAACGCCTCGCCCGCGCCAGAAAGTTGATTCAGCAGGCCCGCGATTTGCCCGCCCCGACCAGCGGGCTTGGTAAATCGGATTTTTCATACATCGCCAACGTCAAAGACCTGATGCGGCAGGCGAAGAACCTCGTGAAGTTCATCCCACAGACGGCGGGAGTTTCGATGGAAATGAAAGAGGATGTGAAACGAGTCTACGAAGAGATCGAGCAGGCAACGCGCGAGATATTGTATTGAATGGATACCGGTCGTACAATCATGGTATCCCAGTGGAAAGCGAGGCTGTCATGACCGAAAAGAATCTATCGCAACTTCTTGAGCAGGTACGGGACGAACTCTCTGCGGCGGGGGACGTGGATGAAAAGGGGCGCGAATTATTGCGCGCGCTGGACGCGGATATTCAAAAAATACTGGAGAGCGCGGAACCCAATGGCTCCAACGATTTTTCGCTGGAACGCCTGCGGGAAACCATCGCGCACTTCGAGGTCACACACCCGGCGCTCACCACGGCGTTATCCAGCGTGATGAACGCCTTGAACAACGCGGGGATTTGAACTTCCATGGATGTTGGGGTGAAGGAATCCCTTCGCATTTCAGCGAAGGGATTTTTTGTTTTGTTACGGAGGTGTGAGGGTTACGGTCGGTGTGGTGGTTGGGGTCGCCGTGCTCGTCGCCGCCGCGCTGGTATTCGTGGCGGTGGCGGGTGTGCCGGTTGTAGCGCCAACAACGATCTGGACGTAAACAATATCGCCAAAGACCTGCCCGCCGGCGGTTGCCATGCGCCAATCGCCGCGAATGGTCCCGGACTTGGCGGGAGCCGTCATATCAATGGAAATGTCGAGTGTGCTGTTTGCGGGCACAGCTGAGGGCAGGGTGTACATTGCGCCGCCCATGGCGTCTCCGCTTACCAGTGAAAATTTAAACCCGGCGTCCCAGGCGCATGAGCCGGTATTTGCGACCTTCCAGGTTTTCGTAAAGGTTTGCCCCGCGGTCATCGCGGTGTTGTCCGGGATGGTCACATCGCTCACGTACGCGAGTCTATAGCAGGATGTTGTGGCGGCGGAGGTGGGTAGCCCTTGCGGTGTCGTCCCGCCGGGGAGAGTGGCAGGCGGGGCGAAGGTGGCGGAGGCGGTCAGGGTGGGGACAGGAGTCTCCGATGGCGAAACAAGCCCAGTCTGGGTGAGAGCCGCGGAAAACGTCTCCACAGCCACGGTCTGGATTTGGTCTGCGCTGAATGTCGGAGTCGTGGTGGGTTCTGCATCGCCGCCTCCGCACGAGGCGATTGTTATCGCGCAAATCCCCAAAATAATCAAACGTACTTTCATTCGTTCTCCTTTCATCGAGCCGCTATTTTACATGGATTCGAACCTCCGAACAGGCAGACCCACCCTACAATTCTCCTACGGTCAGCATGCTATAATCTCATCCATGATTTATCTGGATTATTCCGCGACCACACCCGTGGACTCGCGCGTAGTGGAGGCGATGTCGCCGTTCTTCAGCGCTTCATTTGGCAATCCTTCGTCTGTTCACCGCTTCGGACAGGTTGCCGAAGCCGCGATCGATTCCGCGCGTGAGACGGTTGCGCGGGTGTTGAATTGTCTCCCGAGTGAAATCATTTTCACATCGTGCGGCTCTGAATCGGATAACCTTGCGATTCGCGGGGCGGCGTACGCCATGCGCGAGAAGACCGGCGCAAATTGGATTCTCGCATCGCGCGCGGAACATCCCGCTGTTACCAAAACCCTTGAGCATCTTGGAAAGTACGAAGGTTTTCAAATCGAATGGCTCGATGTGGATGAACGCGGCTTCGTTACTGTCGAATCTGTTGCGAAGGCGATCTGCGACAACACGGCGATCGTTTCTGTGATGTATGCCAACAATGAGATCGGCACGATCAACCCCATTCGTGAAATTGCCGAGCTGTGCCGCGCGAACAATATCTTATTCCACACCGACGCGGTGCAAGCCGCGGCATACCTGCCGTTGGACGTAAATACCCTCGGCGTGGATATGCTGTCGCTCGGCGCGCACAAATTCTACGGACCGAAAGGCGTCGGCGCATTATACGTCCGCAAGGGAACGCCGCTGATCTCGCACCTGACCGGTGGTGGACAGGAGTTCAACCTTCGGGCAGGGACGCAAAATGTGCCCTTGATCGTCGGTTTTGCCGAAGCGCTGCGTTTGACCGCCGAGGAAGGCGAGTTACGCATGGGTCATGTCAGACCTTTGCGAGACAAAATCATCGGAACCGTGCTCGAAACCATTCCCGATTCCCGTTTGACCGGTGATTTGGAAGCCCGCCTGCCTCATCACGCCAGTTTTGCGTTCAAGAACGTGGACGGCAATTTACTGTTGACCCTTCTGGATGCGGCAGGGTTCGCTTGCTCTTCCGGCTCTGCTTGTAAAACGGGCAATCCCGAACCTAGCGAGGTGATGAACGCCATCGGCTTATCGCGCGAGTGGGGCTTGGGGTCGTTGCGGGTGACGTTGGGGGCTGGAACATCGTCGGCAGATGTGGAAAGATTCCTCTTCGCCCTGCCTGATCTTGTGGAAAAAGCGCGTCAACTTGCCGCCCGGAATTAGATGAACCGCATTCGTGTCTATCATCCCTTCCTGTTTGCGGTTTACTTTATCGTCGGCGTCTATTCCCAAAATGCCTCGCAGGTCCCGTGGCATTGGATATTCCGTCCGCTATTGATCGCGGTGGCGTTCAGCGGCGGAATCTTTTATTTGCTCCACTGGAAATACAGCGAAACAACCTACGCCGCATGGGTGGCAACCTTGAGCATGGTGTGGCTGTTCACCGGGCATATTTACCGATCTCTGTTGGAGTACTCGACATTCTGGCGTTCGCCCGCAGGCGGCATCGTCGCGTTAGTCGTGTTTACCTCCGTGCTGGCTTTGCTTGCCGCCAAACCAACCTGGGATCGGATAAAGAATCAACAGGCGATCACCACGTTTTTGAATGTGACCGCGCTTGCGCTGGTGGGGTTTTCGCTGTGGAGTGCATTTTCAACGGTGTACCGGTCGTCGGGACAGATTCAAGCGATTCGCGAGCGGGTTGAGCATGTCGAGGTTTCCACGTCCAGCCAGCCTCCGGCCCAGCCTGATATTTATTTGATCGTTGTGGATGGTTATGGGCGCGAAGATTTTTTACGACAATACTACGGTTACGATAACGCTCCGTTCATCGCGTTTCTCGAAGCGCAGAGGTTCTACATTGCAGACCGCGCCACGTCGAATTACCCGCAAACGGAACTCTCCATTTCTTCGAGCATGAACCTGGACTATCTCGATGAATACGTGGATGGGTTCGGCGCCACCAGCGACCGCAGTCCGTTGCGGGAACTGCTTCAACATACCGTCCTGCGGAACGTGTTGCAGGGACAAGGCTATCAATTCGTGGCTTTGCCCAGCGCCGCGTTGTTCGCCCAACTGGATGATGCGGATGTGTACTACCCGTTGACGACGCTCAATGAATTCGAGGGACTGGTTCTTTCGTCGACGGTCGTCGATGTGGCTGCGGAGTCGTGGGGCATCGACCTTCCCGTCCCGGGGTATCGCCTGCACCGTGACTATATCCTGTATTCCTTGCGCACCTTGCGGGACGTCCCCCAAACGGTTCCCGGACCGAAATTTGTGTTTGCTCACCTCCTTTCGCCGCATCCGCCCTTCATTTTTGATCGGGATGGGGATTTCATCCTTCCCGCCCGTCCGTACAGCACCTGGGACGCTTCGTTGTATCCGGGGACGCCGGAAGAATATATCTCAGGCTACGTGAATCAGATGGCGTATCTCAACACCCAGTTGATGGAAGTGGTGACAGCGATTTTGGAAACCTCGCCCAACCCGCCGGTCATCATCATCCAGGGCGACCATGGACCCGGCGCGTATTACGACACCCTCGCGTTGGACGAGTCGTGCCTCGCCGAGCGATATTCCATTCTGAACGCGTATTACTTCCCCGACGGCGAGTATGGGTCGTTGTATCCCTCGATCACGCCGGTCAATTCGTTTCGTGTACTCCTCCGCCAGTATTTTGGCTCCGACCTGCCCGTGCTCGAAGACCGGAACTATTTTGCCGGTTGGCTCTCGCCTTACCAGTTTATCGATGTAAGCGATAAAATCGACAATGCTTGCGTAATTCCAAAATAACCGCCATGCCCAAAGTTGTTGTTGCCATGTCTGGAGGGGTGGACTCCTCCGTTGCCGCCGCCTTGCTGAAGGAGCAAGGCTATGAGGTGATCGGCATGATGCTCCGTCTGTGGAGCGAGCCCGGCAAGGAAGATTCCAACCGCTGTTGCACGCCCGATTCCATGGCGCAAGCGCGGCGGGTGGCGGCAATGCTCGACATCCCTTTTTACGTCATCGATGCGAAGGATGTCTTCCGCGAAACGGTGGTCGAATATTTTCTCGAAGGGTATGCGCGCGGCGAGACGCCGAATCCGTGTTTGATTTGCAACCGCAAAATCCGCTGGACATTCCTTCTCGATCACGCGCTGGCATTGGGGGCGGATTTCATGGCAACCGGTCATTATGCGAGGGTGCAGAGAGATGCAACGGGAAAGACTGTTTTACTTCGCGCAATCGATCACAGCAAGGATCAGTCGTATGTCTTGCATGTGCTCGCTCAGGAAAAATTGAAACACGCGCTATTCCCCGTCGGTGATTACACCAAGCCTGAGATCCGCCAGATCGCCGAAAAGCACGGACTACCGACCGCCTCGCGCAAGGACTCGCAGGACTTGTGCTTCCTCGCCGGAGATGATTATCGCAACTTCCTGCAACGCAACGCGGCTGGAATGTTGCGGCCGGGCGAGATCGTCACGCGTGACGGCAAAGTGATCGGCGAGCATTCCGGTCTCGCAAACTACACCATCGGTCAGCGCAAAGGACTTGGGGTTGTTTCATCCGTTCCTCTTTACGTCATTACGAAGCACGCAGTACGCAATACGCTCGTTGTCGGTACACAGGATGAACTAGGCTCACTCGAATTGACGGCGCGCGATGTCAACTGGGTGAGCGGTGAAGTCCCCGCCGAGCCGTTCCGCGCGGAGGTGAAGATCCGCTACACGGCGAGGGAGGCGGAGGCGTGGGTCAAGCCGCAGGGTGAGAACCACGCGGAAATCGCGTTCGACGCGCCGGTACGTGATATAACCGCCGGGCAGGCGGCAGTCTTCTACCGCGGCGATGAAGTCGTCGGTGGAGGAATCATCATTTAGAATTTACGAATTGGCAGTGATGCGCCTGGAATTGATTCTGAATAATCTCAACAAAACAGAAGGAGAACGGCATGCAATACCGTGTTGAATCGTTGATGTCGGCTCGTTTGTTCGTCGTCCCGCAGAGCACTGGACGGAAGATTTATTTTCTGAGCAACCTATCGGGTAAGTTGAGTTTGTATGCCATGAAATTCGGCGGCAGTGTGCCAGAGCCCTTGCTTCCGCCGAATATCGCCCTGCAAAACCCGCATCTGATCGGCGGGCTTTCATTTTATGCATTTTCGAAACTCAACAAGGTCCTGGTGATGATCGACAGGGACGGCGATGAGAATTATCAACCGATGTTGATCCCCGCGGAGGGCGGTTACCCGGCGCCAGCCTTCAACAATTTCTTTGCCGAATATCGCGTTCACCTCGGCGAATGCGACTCTGAACAGGGCATCGTTTATTTGGGCGCGGAACGGCGGGACAAACCGATGATCGAAACCTATCGCGGCGACCTGAAAAGCGGAAAACTGACCAAGATTGCCGAATATCAATTTGGGCTGGGTGTTGCCGCGCACAACAAAGATCACACGAAGTTGTTGCTGGGCACGGGCTATTCCGTCGGGGATGGCGTGTTGTGTTTGTGGGAAAAAGGAAAACAAAAAACACTCTACGGAAAATTACTCGAAGATCGCGCCGAAGGCGAGCAGGTCCCGCTCAACGGGCTGGGTTCCACCGTGTTCTCGCCGAGTGGCAAGGGCGCCGTGGTCGTATCGTCGGTCTTCGAGGATGCGTACAGCCTTGGGTATCTTGATTTCGCAAGGCCGGGCACGCTCGAGCCTGTGCAGGTCAAGGGTATAAAACACAAAGGCAACGGCGAGCTGGTGGAAGTAGCGCATCTCAAAGGCGGCCAGTACATGGTGGTGTACAACATCGATGGCTGCTCATGGGTATACGAGGGCGATTTCGATGAAAAGAAACGGGTGATGAATCTCAAGTATTTGCTTGTGGGCGCGAAGCCGCTGGACGGAGGAATGCTCGAACGCGTGGCGTACGATAAAAAGAGCGATTCGTTCACCTTCTCGTTTTCGACCGCCACCTCGCCGACGCAGATCTACACCGTCGAAGGTCCGCGGCGGAACAAGGTCACCCGCCATACGGAGGAAAAGATTCTGGGGATTCCGGATGGCTACCTATCCAAAGGGGAAGACGCTTCTTTTGTCTCCCATGACGGCTTGCGTACCTCCGCCCGGCTGTATCTCCCCGCGAAGGGACTCGGCTACAAAGGCGCGCGACCGGTGGTGTACTACATCCACGGCGGTCCGCAGGGACAGGAGCGCCCGGATTTCGCATGGTTCTCCATGCCGCTGATTCAATATCTCACCCTGCGCGGATTCGCCGTCTTTGTGCCGAACGTGCGCGGCTCCACCGGTTACGGACTTTCCTACACCAAGCATGTGGACCGCGACTGGGGCGGGCAGGATCGCCTCGATCACGTCCACGCGATGACGAAAGTATTGCCGAAAGACAAACGCCTCGACGTCAATCGCGCCGCAGTTGTCGGTCGCTCGTATGGCGGCTACATGACGTTGATGCAGGCGGGCTTGCACCCCGATCTGTGGAAGGCTTCGTGCGATATGTTCGGTCCGTATGACCTGTTGACCTTTTCCGAGCGCATCCCCGAAACGTGGAAGCCGTATTTCAAGATCGCACTCGGCGACCCCGAAAAAGCGAATGAACGCGCCTTTCTGGTCGAGCGTTCGCCGAAGACCCACCTGCACCACATGTCCGCGCCGATGTTGGTTATTCAAGGACGCAACGACCCGCGCGTGGTCGCCGCGGAGTCGGAAGACCTCGTGCGCGAGTTGAAGTCCACGGGCAAAGAGATCGACCTGCTTGTGTTCGAGGACGAAGGGCATGACGTGTTGAAATACGAAAACCGCGTGACGTGCTACAACGCGATCGCCGATTTCTTTGCAAAGTATCTGAAGCCGTAAATCTCCAGTCTTCAGCCTCTTCTGCGCATGACCCTGCCCTCCCTGTTCTTCGCCCTGCTTGTCGCGTTTCTGTTGGGTTCGCTCTATCACCTCATCCGTGGTGGAGGGTTCCTGCGCCTGCTCTTCGATCTGTTGATGAGCGCGATCGGTTTCGCGGCGGGGCATCTCCTCGGCTTGTGGCAGGGCTGGTCCCTCTTCCCGTTCGGAGCGCTCAACCTGGGGCTATCATCTCTTGGAAGCCTGCTGGTTTTGGTGTTGGGCGACTGGCTCAGCCGCATCGAGTTCAAAACGGAAAGCACGGTATAATCCCAGCCTGCAAAACCAAATGACAGTCACCGCCGGTGGCTGTCATTTTATAAACACTGAAAGAGAGAAACAAATCATGGATTTTCTGACCGGTTTTATCGACCTGTTCCTGCACCTCGATGAACACCTCGCGAACATCATTTCACAATACGGCGCCTGGACGTACGGCATCCTCTTCGCCGTGATCTTCCTCGAAACGGGCGTGGTCGTCACGCCGTTCCTGCCCGGCGATTCGTTGCTCTTCGCGGCAGGTACGTTTGCTGCGCTCGGTTCGTTGAACGTGTACCTGCTGGCGGGTTTGTTGATGCTCGCCGCCATTCTCGGCGATACGGTTAATTACTCCATTGGGTACTATCTTGGCGAACGCGCCTACAACATCAAATTCCTCAAAAAGGAATACTTTGACCGCACCCACGCCTTCTTTGAAAAACACGGCGGCAAGACCATCTTCCTTGCGCGCTTCGTGCCCATCGTTCGCACGTTCGCTCCGTTCGTGGCGGGCATCGGCAAAATGTCCTACGGATATTTCATCACATACAATTTTGTCGGCGGCATCGTGTGGGTTTTGCTCTTCACGTTCGCGGGGTATTTCTTCGGCAACATCCCGTTCGTGCGCGAGAATTTCGAATTCGTCATCATCGCCATTATTCTGGTCTCTGTCCTGCCGATGGTCGTCGAATGGTGGAAGGCGCGGCGCGAAGCCAAAGCCGAATCAACCAAGGCTTGATGAGCGCAGGGCGGGTTAAACGACCCGCCCTGATTTTTTTTGTGAAGTGCATCACGATTCTCTTCTCCGCCTTGATCGTCTTGATCATCGTCCTCGCCGATCTGGGGAGGCTGGGATTTCTCTCTGCATTGGTCAGCCTCCCGTTTGGCGACAAGATCGGACATTTCGTCCTGTATGGGATTCTGACCCTGCTCCTCGACCTCACCCTCTTCCGCGCGCTTCCCACTCGACGCCCGAATCGGATCGCCTTTTTCGTCGGCTTGACTCTCGCCTTCCTCATCGGACTCGAAGAATATTCCCAGCAATTTTTCGCCAGCCGCACATTCAGCCTCGCCGACCTCGCCGCGAGTTACCTTGGGGTAGTCTTCTTTTCGTGGGTGGCATTAAAAAATGTAGGACGAGATTAATCTCGTCCTACAAGATCATTTCGGCGTCAACACCAAATGCCCTTCGGCGTCGGCTTCCACATTTGTGCGATCCCACAGCATGGAATAATATTCCAAACTCGACCACAGAGGAGCAAGGTCGTCGTAATGCGGATGATATGCGTGACCCGATTGCCCGGTGGAATGGACGGTCACGGTGTTGTTGAAATCCGACAGGTCGTACACCGTCCGCATGGCGGGGATGTCGGTGACTTCATACCCGTCGGCAAAATCCCACGATGTTGCGTTAACAATGGATGACCCGCCGCCGGTGGGGAAGGGTCCGCGGTTGAACAATTCGTTGATGAGGGAAATTGGCGTACTGCCCAGCGTGTCATTCACGAAATTGCTGACGTGCAACCCTCCCCACGTCCATGCGGACGGATCGTTGCCAAGTGTGCCTTCCAGTTCAGCAACGCCATCGCGGAATGATTTCTTCAAAATATCGTCTTGCGTTTCCACGGTGTTGGCGGTGGCGGTGTCGTCCCAAAACGAAGAATCGGGGTTTGCCGCGAGGATACGCATCACCTCAAACCAACGCGAACTGCCGAGGGGCTGGTAGGCTTCCGGGAGTTGGTCGTGAAGCGTGTTCTTCAGCAGGTTGCGCCAAAAGGCGGCGTAGACGGCGGCGCCGGCGGAATCCGCTTGCGCTTGATAATCCCATTCTTTCAATAATTCGAATGCCGTTGTCTCGTTGGGCTTGTCGAATTGCCCGTCCAGTTGCATCAGCAAAGGCACGAACGTCTCCGCGCTGAAATCGTATGCGTCGCGCTGCATGTTTTGCATGTACGGAATGTCGATCAAGCCGGGCGCAGCTTCGATCATATCCACGATGCGGCGGGCGCGGAAGCCGTAGTTCCAATCTTTGGCGATCAGGTAGGGATACTCATCGCCGACGATCTTGTTGTTCGCGGGCGCGATATATCCTTCCACCGGGTTGAAGGTGTATGGCATTTCATCGGCAGGGACGATTCCGATCCAGTCATATTCGCTGTTCCAGCCGGGGACGGGTATCGTGCCGTCGCCATTCTTGCGGATGGGCACATCCCCGCCTGCAACATACCCGATATTCCCATCCACATCGGCGTACAGCAGGTTGTGCCCCGGTGTGTGGAAGATGCCCGCCGCCTGATGGAACTCCTCCCAGTTTTGCGCGCGATTGAATCCCCAGACTGCCTCGAGCGGATTCCCTTTGGTAAGTGTGTTGCCTGTCGAAAGAGCAGTCCAACTTAATGCGATCACGTATTGCTCGGGGAGTTCGATGCCTGCGCGGTCTTTGAACGGCACGAATTCTTCATCGTCCGGGTCGCCCTCGTTTTTCAGGGGACCGTACGCGTCAGAGATTACGGGTCCATGCCGTGTGGCGCGGACGGTGATTTCCACCGGGTCACCGCCTGCCACGTTGATCGTTTCCGTCCATGTCTCGAAGTCCACCCATTCCCCGTTGACTTCGTATTGGTTCGGGTTTTCCGGGTTGACCTTCTCGATGAACAAGTCCATCACATCTTCGTAGGAGAAGGTGAAACCCCACGCGATGCGGTCGTTGTGTCCGAGTAAGATGCCGGGTGCGCCGGCGAGCGAGAAGCCTGCGAGGTCATACGGGCAGGCGTCATTTTTAGGCTGGCAGTGCAGGCTGTTCTGGTAAAAGATGGATGGCATCCCAATTCCCAAATGAGGATCGTTCGCGAGAAGCGGTTTGCCGGTTATTGTCTTTTCGCCGGTGATCGCCCACGAGTTCGAGCCAACCCCGTCGCCGAGCGAACCAAACAGCCCGTCGAGCGAAGAGGCGTGTTGTTCGACTGCCAGGAGCGTTTCGATGGGAATGTCCAGCGCGGCATGGTTCGATGCGGATTCGTTCGATGACGTCCCTTCGCCAATCTTGTTGACGATCACCGGGTTATCCGAAGGGTACGGAGGAAAAATTTCCGCCACTTGTACCGGCGTGAGTGTTTTCATCAAAACCGCGCGTTCGATCTCGTTCCCGAGGTTGCTTTTCAAATCCCACGCGAGCGCCTTTGCCCACGCCAGCGTGTTGACCGGCTCCCACGGTTCGACGATGTAATCGGGATTGATGATCGGGAGATCGAGCACGGCATATTCAAGACTCAACTCTTCGTTGGATTTGCCTTTGATATACGCGTTCACGCCGTCGGCGTATGCCTGTAAGATGGCTTTCGATTCAGGACTGAGCGCATCGTATTCTTCGAGCGATGTTCTACGCCAGCCGAGAGTTGTGAGGAACATATCGGCTTCCACCTGACTCGCGCCGAACATTTCAGCCACGCGTCCCTCGCCTACGTGCCGATAAAAATCCATTTGCCAGAAACGTTCAGATGCATGGACGAACCCCTGTGCAAAGAAAAGATCGTGAGATGTCGTCGCGTAGATGTTGGCGATGCCGTGCTGGTCGCGATAAATATCCACGGGTCCATCCAGACCTTCGATTTGAATCTCCCCGTCAATTTGCGGAAAGGATTTGGGCGCGACGGTGTTCGGGAGATAACTCTTGAAATAGAACCCGCCGCCTCCCGCGAGGAGAACGGCGAGGATCAACGCACCCAGACCGGTACGTTTCAAAATTAATTTTGTTTTCGACATGGAATGCCTCCAAATATTTGTAGGGGTGACCCGTCGGGTCGCCCCTACATAAATTATTGAACCTTTCCCAACAGCCTCGGGAACCAATACCACAACACGTCGCGCGCGGGTTTGCCGTAGAGCGATGCCGACTTGTCCTGCAATTCGACCGGGGAGAAGAACCCGCGGCTCACAAGTCCGCTGACCCATGAGCGGGTGTTCAATGCGCTGAGCACGGCGTCGTAAATATCCACCTGTTGTTGCAGGTCGATGTTCACGGTGCCGAGGTCGGCGTTCGGGCGGCTGAGCGCGGACCAGTCGAGGCAGGTTCCGCTCCCGCTGGGGATGCAACCCGTCGCAGAATTTGTGGAGGATGGATACGAAAGCGCGAGGATGAACGGCTTTGCGATCTGTTGTTGCCACGGCGCAATGTTTTGGTCGAGCAAGCGCCCCGCTTCATTGATCATGTCGGTTTTGTTGGGGGTGGCGAGGTCGCTTAGTTTTGCGAACCACAACAGGTAGACCGCGTCGGTATCCTGCAGGATGACGACCGGTGGTGAGAAGTCTGTGCTGTTGTAGGGCAGGGCGAAGATCAGGTTGCCGCGGAAGTGCTGGCGGACTTCGGCGATGATGGACTTCCAGCGCGCCTCCGCGTCGGCGGGGACTCCGCTCGGGGAGCCGTCGGCAAGCTTCCCGTTGGGAAGAGCCGGGAGAATCCAATCGCCGCCGAGGATCAACCCCTGCGCGCCGGACCGTGTCGCCTGGTTGGCGAAGTGAATCGCGAAGGCGCGGTAATGGTCGAACCAGTCGTTCCACCAGTTGGCGTCACGGGGGGCGGTTTTCCAAAACTCCGCGGCGTTCACTTCGAAACGCGGTTGCGGGAAGATGGCGACGTTGAGATTTCGCGCCCTCGCCTGCGTGACCGAATCCAGGGTGTCTTTCCAAAAGGCGTCTTTGCCGGGGATCGGTGTGAAGACATTCGGGTTGACGCGTTTATACGTCCACGTGGGAGTGTAGATCACCCAGTTTGCTCCGATGCCTTGAATATTTTGGAGGGCGGTATCGTTGAAGCGCGGGACGTTGGGATCGTAATACGACTGAAATTCGACTCCCGCCATGAACCCGCTTCCACGCGACGGGATGGCTGTTGCGACCAGTGTGGCGCTGCCGGAATTTTGGGGCCACGCCCAGGCGCCGATCGTATCGGTGATGAATTGCGGTGTGATGGTGGGCGAGATGTTGCGCCCGTGCGCGGAGGGACTGACAAATTGCGATTCGTCGGCAGAGTCACATTGCGCGTTGCGGCAATACCGATAACTGAAAGAGGAACTCTCGCGCAACGGTCCGTAGAGTTTGAACACCCAGTGGTTCGCGCCGGCGTTCTGCATCGGGATGGGCGGGTTCCAGCCATTGTGTTTGAATTGGATGTAGATGAAATCGCCCGGTGGGGTGTTGGCTGGCACAGTGACATCGAACAGGATGGGCGCGTTGGGCGGTCCGTTTTGCCATGATTGAACGGCATCCTGAACGACCATATCCTGCGGACCGACGAGGATGCGGCGGGTGACGAACCGCCCTTCGGAGGTGAATTCCGAATTCCAGTACCCATCGCCGAGGGTGTATTTGTATTGCACATCCGCGCCGACGGGCAGGCGGAGCGTGGTCGTGAACCTGCCGTCCGCGGCGGGTTGCAGGGATTGCATGCGGTCGGCAATGGCGCTGAATCCCCCGCGTAAATCGGCGAAGGTGTTGCCAAGCTGGAGCAGGTTGCCCGCGAGTCGAACCGTCCCTTGTGTGCCTTGCGGGATCGCTACGATGAAGGTCACATTCACCAGCGGTTGTTGCTTGAGGCGGATCTGTGCCGCCTGCGTGAGTTGGTTGTCTGCCACCGCGGCGCCCTGTTGAAAAATCTGGTACGAACCATCAAGGGCATAGGCAACAAGATTATGCGTGCCGGCGCGCAACCCGGAAAGGACGAAGCGCCCGGCAGAATCAGTGAGGATTTGTTCGCCGCCCGCGGTGACGAGGATATCGGGGATGGGCAGGTTGGTGTCTGCATCCACCACGGTGCCGAAGATGCTCCCGGAAAGCGTATTGGCTGGTTTATCCGTCCAACTGCTGATCGTGTCGGTGATCTGTGTGTTTACGTTCGCGTGGAACAGGCGGTATCGAATCGGTTGGTCGAAGTTGGTATCTTCTTCTGTTGCCGTGGGATAACGAACATAGGTGTAACGAATGACTGCCTGGTCGGGAATCTGAAGCGTGCGTGTGTACGTGACCGTATCCACCGCGTTGAGTTCGTAATCCACCGGGTTATACGCCAACCCGGCGACTTCGTCCAACACGCGAATGATCAACTTCTCGCCGGGTTGCAACGGGTCCGGCAAACGAACGGTGAAGGTCACGTCGGCGCGCGGGGCAGGTGTGGAGGTGGGTCCGCTTGGGATGGAGGTTGGGGCGATGGCGGTGGGGAACGTGGGCCATTTGATCAACGTCCACGAGCAAGCCTGGCTTGCCAATGCCATAACGATGACGGCGGTCAACGCTCGGCGCGATACTGAAAGGCGTGATTTCATCTCTCTCCTCTTTCGCTTCACTCTATCGGGGTGCCTGATCCATATTCCTCATCGTTCTTCGCCGCCTCGGCGTTTCTCCTCCGCAAGCCGGCGGCGCCGTAGCTCATCAGGATGCTGAAAAAGTAAAGCAGGGTCATCGGCAGCATCACCAATCCCATGTTGACCGGGTCGACGGTCGGCGTGACCGCGGCGGCAAGGATGGCAATGACGACCACGGCGAGTCGCCATTGCTCCAATAACACCCTGGGCTGTATGATTCCAAGGTAGGTGAGGACGAAAATGACAAGCGGGGTTTCAAAGAATAAGCCGATCCAAAGCATGAGCCCGGTGATGAAGCCGAAATATTCTTTTGCAGTCCAGAACTGCGCGATCTCGGTAAAACCGCCGAGGAAGGGCAATGCCGCCGGTATCAGAACGCGATGGGTGGTGAACACCCCGCCGGCAAATAATATTGTCGCGACCGGTATGGCGAGCAAACTGAATTTTTTCTCTGAAGATTTCAAGCCCAAGGCGGCGAACCGCCAAAGCCCGAATACGGTAAAGGGGATGGATATGGTCAACCCGCTGGTCAACGCGACGCGCATGTACACGCCGATCTCCTCGGTGACCTCGATCGCTTGTAGTTTCGCCAGCCCTCCGATGGGTGTGGCGAGATATTCCATCAACGGGATGGTGAAATAAAAAGAAACACCCACAGCCAGAGCGATGATCGCTAAAATCCAAAAAAGATGCGTGCGGAAATCCTCCAAATGATCGACCAGGGTTTTCTCCGATGTTTCGTCCGGCTCGGAGTTCAGGAACTCCCACGCGCGGAAAGGCGCTTGAAAGGGCAGGAGGATTAGTTTGAACACCAGAACGAATGGGAAGGTGATCACCCGCCATAACTTTTTCAACCGATTACGCATGTTCTTCGTTGCCTTCGGGTTTCTCGGGCGACTCATCCGAAACCGCAGGAGTTGACTCTTCGGGTTCGGCGGGAGCGGGCGTTTTCACGGCAGGCCGGCGCGGCGACTTAAGCGTGGAAGTCCGGGCTTGCTTCTCGAACGGCGGCGCGATCGAATTCTTCAGGTCGAGTTCCTTCTCGAAATTTTCGAGGTTCGCCTCGCGCATTAACCGCCGGGGCAGGTTGCTCAGTTCGTTGAACGTATTCGCCACTAGTTTCCCCGTATCCGAAGTAACGTAACGGTTGAGCAGGTGACCGATCGTCCGTCCCGCCTGTTTCATGTTTTTCGGTCCGAGCACCACAATGGCAATGAGAACGATGAATACAAACTCAGAAGGTCCGACGCCGAGGATTTCCATAAACTACATTATGCCTTTTGCAGGGATTGTCGAATTTCGTGCTGGTGGTCTGCCAGCGAGCCGAGCACGCCGTTCACAAAACGCGGCGCGGAATCTGACCCGTAGAGTTTTGCCAGTTCCACGGCTTCGTTGATGGCGACTTTGATCGGGGTTTCGTGATACACGGCGAATTCCCACAGCGCGATGCGCAGGATGTTGCGGTCGATGGCGGCGATCTGGTCGAGGGGCCACTCCGGCGCGTATTTGGAGAGGAGCAGGTCTAAATTCGGCGTGAGCGGGAGAACGCCGAAGATGATCCGGCGCGTAAACTCCGAAAGGTCGCCGGCAAGCGGAGTCTCCTCCAGGCGCACTTTGAGCACGTCGCCCGGAAGATGGTTCGCAATATCCACTTCGTAAAGTACTTGCAGGGCGATCGAGCGCGCCCTGGTGCGGGGTTTCATGCCGGCTCCACTTCTCCATCCTCGAAATCAATATTCTCCACATGCACATCCACGGCGCCCACATCCATGCCGACCATTTCCTGCACCGCGCGAGCCACCTGCTCCTGCACGTTGCGACTCACCTCGCGGATATTCACATCCTTTTTGAGGATCAGGTGCAGGTCTACAACGGCGACATTATCCTCGACTTCGATGCGCACCCCATCGTGGACGCCGCGTCGGAACAAGCGGTTCACGCCGCCGGTGACGTTTGCCATGCGGCTGACGCCTGGCACGCCCAACGCCGACAACCTCACAATGGTAACGAGCACATCGGGAGCGAGGGTGGTTTTATCGAGGGGGTTGGTGTCGGTCATATTTTTCTCATTCCTCTGGTGGTTGAGTAGCCCTGAACGCAGTGAAGGGCGTATCGAAACCACCATGTAAGCAAAGCAATTATTGTTGAAAGATTACTTTTGAATACTGTTGGTTTCGATACGGGCGGAACGATCACCCGCCCTACTCAACCAACAGTGTATGTTTTCACATCATCGCCATGCCGCCGTCCACACCGAGCACCTGCCCGGTGATGAACGCGGCTTGGTCAGAGGCTAAGAACGCGACAGCGTACGCGATCTCTTCGGGCTTGCCTTTACGCGCCAGTGGAATAAGTTTGAGAGCGGCTTCGAGTGTCTCCGGCGACATCGCATCGAGGATTTCGGTATCCACAAAGCCGGGCGCCACCGCGTTGACGGTGATGTTCCGCGCCGCCACCTCGCGCGCCAGCGATTTCGTGAACGCGATCTGCCCGCCTTTCGATGCGGAATAATTCGTCTGCCCTGGGTTGCCCATCTGCCCGGCAACCGAAGCCATATTGATGATTCGTCCTGTACGCTTGCGCATCATGTGCTTGACGGCGGCTTTCGAGCAGTTGAACGTGGACTTGAGGTTTGTGGTGATCACCGAGTCCCAATCCGCTTCGGACATCATCATGATGAGCGTATCTTTGGTGATGCCCGCATTATTGACGAGGATGGTCAGGTCGCCGAACGTGTCAATCGCAAACTTCACCAACGCTTCGGCTTGTTTGAAATCGGACACATCCGCTTGAAACGCGGCGGCTTTGCCTCCGCCCGATTGGATCTGCTTCACCACCTCATCCGCGGCATCGGAGGATTTGTTGTAGTTGACGACCACTGCCGCGCTGCGCGCCGCGAGTTCCAGCGCCACCGCGCGACCAATGCCGCGCGAGCCGCCGGTCACCAGCGCCACTTTGTTTTCAAGCGATAACGAGTCTGCCATGAGCGATTCTCCTGAGGAAATTATACACCGTACTCCATCGATACTGCGTGCTTCGTACTACGTAATTGCGCAGTACGGAGCGCTCACGCCCCTCGCCTCAATCCCGTCCCCAACGCCACCCCGCCTCCCAGCGCGATCACTGCAGCGAAAAGGAACGCGTCCTGCCAGAAGCGGAGCGGGAAGAGACGGATCAACGTGTCGGAGTACAAGAACAACCACGAGTCGCCTTCAAAGAAGAGTTGATGGAAAGCTGTGAAGAATTCCCAAAAGACATTGGGATTAATCGAGATGCCGACGAGGACGATCAAACCGATGACAGCCGCCAGCCCAACCATCAACCACCCGCCTCGCATCAATCCCTGACGGTACGCCTGCCCCCAGCCGCTCAGCCTTGACCAAACCCCCAGTGCGAGCAACACGGCGAGCGTCACATACCAAACATTCAACGCTCCTTTCGTCACGCGCTTCACGTCCTCCATGTGACTCAACTCGCGTTCGTTGTACAGCGCCGTGCCATCATCGAATTTCAAATCGCCAAGGTACGAAATCCCCTCATTGTTGACGAGGTAATCCACCGCGTATGGCGCCCATCGCAAGCGGTCTTCTTTTGTGAAACCGTATTCGTCACGCGGAAAATACGGCATGTTGTATTCGATTTGCAGGAACGCGTTCGAGAGCAACAACCGCAATCCCAGTCCGATCAATGCGAGAGGAATGAGGATGGCAACCAGCCACGAGAGCGCGGAAAATTTATTCACCGGAGGTTCTCCGTCCCGCCGCCAAGGATGAAGCGGATGACCATGTCGTTGACGATCCATTCGATCGGCGCGTGGTCGTCGGTGAAGACGGTGGTGGTTTCATAATCCAATTTGAGGTTGGCGTATGTCACGGTCATGGTGGAGATCAACAGGGGATGAACGTTGGGGTCTTGCGAAAGCGCGAGCAGGTTGGCGGCAAAATCTTCGGGTGTGGTGGGTTGCTTGGTCGCAAAGATCATCGTGTTGAGCGAGCCGGGGATATCCACCGTATAAATCGAAGGAAAAACGGTTGCCATGGTGGTAGCGAGTCCGTTGATCAGGCGGCGGTCGCCGGGGACGCTGGCGCTGTTCAGGGTGAGCACACCGCTCTCCGTCAGGTGTGAAGCGCAGATCTCGAAGAACTCACGCGTCGTCATGTGCGCGGGGATGTACGGCGGGCGGTACGCATCCACCGCGATGATGTCGTATTGGTGCGGGCTTCTGTCCAGGTTGAGTCGCCCGTCGCCGATTACGATGTTCAGGTTGGGCAAGTCCATGCCAAAATATGTTTTACCCACCTCGACAATTTTTGAATCCAGTTCGAACCCGTCGATCGGAAGATCGTCATACACCGCCGACATCTGCCGCGCGGTTGTGCCCGCCGCGAGACCGACAATGGCGACGCGTTGAATGTCAATCGGCTTCGTATTGGCGTTGAAGTACGGGCTGACGAGGAATTGATCCCACGGTCCGTTGTGTTGCAACGTGTCGGGATGATAGATCGAGTGCACGCCCTGCCCCTCGTTCAGTCGCAAAATGGTGTAGCCATTTTGAACATCCACCTCGATGTAGTTGTACGCCGACTCGGTCTCGTAAATCTGCCCCGCGTTGTTTTTAATGGATTGCTGGTGCGAGAGCAACGCGGCAAGAATCAGCACGATCGGCATCCAAAGATGTTTGATGGTCTCGCGCGAGTTCGCAAAACGCGCCAGACCGATCAGCGCGACGAGCAAGAGAATCATGCTGAAGAGGAGGAATGTATTTTTCGTCCCGATGGCGGGGATGGTGACGAGTGTCGGCAGGAACGTCCCGATGAATGAACCGAGCGTCGAGATCGCGTAAATTTGCCCGGAGGTTTGCCCGGCGCGTGAGGTGTCATCCACGGTCAGGCGGATGGCGTAGGGTGAAATCGTTCCCAACAAGGTGATGGGGAGGATGAAAAGGATCAGCACCGCGATGAACGACGCGCCCAGGATGCCGACCTGCAACGTGTCGAAAGCGGTCGCCGCGGATTTGAGGACGGGTCCGGCAACGTACGGGACGAGTCCCAGCGTGAACGCGCCCCACGCAAGGACGCGGTACATCGCGGCGGGAGTCGGGTTCGCATCCGCCCATTTGCCGCCGATGAAATATCCCACCGTCAGGTAAATGAGGATCAACCCGATGATGCTTGCCCAGACGATGTTGCTGGTGCCGAACACGTTGCCGATCAAGCGTCCCGCCGCGAGTTCAGCGGCGAGGACGGTCATGCCGGAGATGAAGACGGTGAAGAGGAGATAGCGTTTCATGGTTTTGTGTGTTGGTTGAGGTTAAGTTCGGGTAGATTGTAATTGGTAATTGGTAAATGAGCAGTTAGAGAATTGGAGGATTAGAGAATTGAATTATTTTGGTGGTTGAGCGCTCCGAACGCCCCTTGAGGGGCGTGTCGAAACCACCGCTTCGCAATGATATACTGCCTATCGCAAAGGAGAAAAATGTATACACCAAAACTGTATCGCGAGGAAGATCATGCCAAAATTCTGGAGTTTCTTCGCCAGAATGAATTTGCGACCGTGGTGGCATACGATGGCGAGAAACCGACGGCGAGTCATCTGCTCGTGGAAGTGGTTGAAGATGACGGCAGGCTTTTGATCAACGGGCACATGTCAAAAGCAAACCCGTTGTGGAAATCCTTCGAGAGGGACGCTGAAGCGCTGGTCATCTTTCAGGGAGCGCACACATACATCTCGCCCACGTGGTACAACCACGTCAATGTGCCGACATGGAATTATCAGGCGATCCATATCTACGGCAAGCCGCGCATCGTGGAGGGTCACGCCGAGGTGTATGACCTGTTGAAAAACCTGATCGCGCGGCACGAGTCTGCGGCTGATTATTCTCTTGAGACATTACCGCAAGACTTCGTGGAGAAAGAAATGCGAGGCGTCGTCGCGTTTCAGGTGGAAGTGACCCGCGTCGAGGCGAATTTCAAACTTAGCCAAAACCGCAACGACGAGGATCATCGAAATATCGTCGCGAAACTCGATGAACGGGAGGATGAGATGTCACATGCGGTGGCGGAGGCGATGAGGGAAAACAGACCATTGACCGCGGACCGCCGACGATAGTCGGTTTGCTATGGTCAATGGTCTATCGTCCGCGGTCGGTTTTATATGGTAAAATCCCGCCCGCCATGGTCGAACCGGAAGAACTTCCCGAATTCGAATCGCCGCAGGTGACGAACGTTTCACAAGCGGATGTGAAGTCTGTGCACGCGGAACTGGTGCGGATGCACCATGCCGATGCGGAGTTCATCCGTGCGGAAGAAGTGGAAATGCAGAATAGCGCGGCGGCGAACGTGAAAGCCGCGCATGTGGTTGCCCGACAGAGCGCGTTGGGCATGGTCACCGCTTCCGACGTTGATGTAGAGAACGCGGCTGTGGGAATCGTCCAGGCGGAGAGGGCGTCGGTGAGCGGGTACACAGGCGTACTCGGGGCGGGAAGCGCAGACATCCATCACAGCGCCGTAGGGTATCTCGCAGCGCAGGATGTCCACGCCGAGAATGTCCGTACAGTTCTGCTGATTGCCCGCAACGTGCAGGGGAATGTCGTCACCACACTCGACACACGCGGAGTGGTGATCGCCGGTCTCGTCGGCGGTTTGTTCGGCGGGCTGATGTTGTTGCTCGGACGATTTTTGATCCGGCGTAATTAAAGAATGTAGTAGCGACTTGAGTCGCTTTTGATTTGACGACTAAAGTCGTCACTACAGAAATTCATTTCATAGAGCGAAGGTATCCCCGCAAATGCGGACTTAAGTCCGCAATCCGGGAGAGAGAGGCGCTCGAGGAGTAACGATGGAGAAAGTTGTACTACAAGCGGAAAAGCGGGGAGTGGTGGGTAAGCAGGTGAAAGCCTTGCGACGCGAGGGGAAACTGCCTGCGGTGATCTATGGTCGTCACACCGAGCCGATCAATATCAACCTGGAGGCGCATTCCGCATCGCTGGCGTTGGCGAAGACCACTTCGTCCAGCCTGGTCACGATCGATGTGGAAGGCACACAGCACCTCACGCTCGTGCGTGAGAAACAGCGCGATTACATCAAGAACCGCTTGTTGCATGTGGATTTTCTGGCGGTCTCGATGGATGAAAAACTTCGCACCGCGGTCACGATCCACTTTGTGGGTGTCTCCGGCGCGGTGAAAGACCATGGCGCGGTGCTCGTCCACAACCTTGAGCAACTGCATGTCGAGTGTCTGCCCGCCGACCTTCCCGAACGCATTGACGTGGATATTTCCGTCCTTGCGAAGATCGGCGATGGTATTCGCGTGCGCGATGTAAAAGTAGCGGACAAAGTCCGTTTGCTCGAAGACGGCGATACGATGGTGGCTGTGGCGACCATGCCGAAGGTGGAAGAAGAAGCGGCAGTGCCGGGCGCAGAGGGCGCCGTGGCGGCTGTCACACCGACCGAGCCCGAACTCTCTGTGGAGCGCGGCAAGAAGGAAGACGAAGTTTCCGACGAGAAGAAATAAGATTTTCCGTAGGGGCAGGTCTCAGACCTGCCCCTACGAATTTAAAAACCCAACACGTTTAAAAAATCGACCGTCATACGCGCGGTCGCGCCCCAAAGGAGTTCGCCATCGTACGGGTGATACGCGATGACGGAGCGCTTCTTTTCCCCGATTTCGAATTGCCAGCGGTTGGACGCATTCGCCAGCCACCCCAGCGGGATCGTGAACACGCGCGCCACTTCATGTTCGCCCACGCGGAACACGTTGGGCCATTTGATAACTCCCACCACCGGTGTGACGCGGAAATATGAGATCGTGATCAGGTTGGCGAGCCGCCCCAAAATTTTCACATCGCCGGGGTTGATCCCGATTTCTTCTTGTACCTCACGCAACGCGGTTTGTTCGGGAGTGGTTTCCCCATTGTCACATGCGCCACCGGGGAATGAGACCTGTCCCTTGTGCGATTCGACGCGGTCGGTGCGGCGTGTAAACAACAGATGCCATTCATCGTCCTGCCACACGAGCGGGACCAAAACTGCCGCGCATTTCAGCCGCGTTTCGTCGGTGAGTTCGAGTTCCGCGTACCCATCCGAGGAGGGACCCGCGGCTTGGATCGCTTCACGCAAATGCTGTGAGATGAATTCTTCGGTGAGGTTCATTTTCTTGTTGTGTCACTCTGAGGGAGCGGTTTTCTGCGACCGAAGAGTCTCCTACAATGCAGACAGAGACCCTTCGCTATCGCTCACATCGTCCCGATGTCCTTCGGGAGGGTGGCATGCCTCGGTATTTAATTCTCTTCCCTCACCGGGCTACCGCAATACCCGCACTCGGCGGTGACTTCATCCAGCCACTCCACTTCATCCGGTCTCAACGCCGCGCCACATTGAGGGCAGTGTGTGGGCAGGACGGGCTTCTTGCTGGGCGGAAGTTGCGTCTCGAACTCGGATGAAGCCGGGGAGATGGACTTCAACCATGCCTCGATTGCGTTTGCTTCTTCGGATAACCCCCTTTCCTTCAATTCGCTCAACACGCGCCGCCGGGCAGTCAGCAGGCGCTGGAATTGTTTCCGTTCGGCGAGGAGCGAGAGTCCGCGCTTGAGGGAGGGAATGCCCAGGGCAACCTGCCCGGCGTAGACCCGAGCGCGACCGGCTTGCAGGTGAAAGAGCGGAGCGCGCGGTCCGCCGCGGGCATCGGCGGTTTGGGCGATCTGTTCGAACAACTGGGCGGCGCGTCCAAATTCGCCTTTGTCAAAAGCGAGGTTGGCTTCCTGCAAAATCGGCGGGACTTGCTGGGCAAATCCCTTGCGTGCCTGGCGGCGAAACATTCGGCGCATGGTTAGATATCTCCTTTTTCGATTTCTTCGTTCAATTCTTTCGCGCGCGGGTCTTCGCTCGGCTCGATCTTGCGGGCAAAGATCAAAAACCCGGTGTGTGCGACCATGCGGTCGGTCGGGCGGAGGCGCGTCGGCTCGGGTTTGTAGTATCGCAAGAGGAGTTCGCATACTTCGAGAAATGCAAAATTCGATTGGCGTAACGCTTGCAAAGTCTTTTCCACCTGGTTGAACGTGGGAATCAGACAACACAGGAAACCGCCGGGCTTGAGCGCGGCACGGACTTGCTGGACGTAATCGTACGGATTGGGCACATCAAGGAAGAACGAATCAGCGTCGGTTTCATCGAAGCCTTCGACGATGTCGCGCAGTTTGAAATCCACGCGCGAGGCGAGACCGAAGCGGTTGAGATTCTTTTTGGCAAGGTTCTGCATATCCGGGCGGACTTCGTACGAGATGACGCGCCCTTCGCGCCCGACGGCATACGCGAGGGCGGTGGTCATCGAACCGGAGCCGGAGCCAGCCTCCATCACGGTTTGACCGGGTCCCACGCCCATCGTCACCAGGATGAAACCGATATCCTTCGGGTACATGATCTGCGTGGTGCGCGGCAGGTTGGTGAGCAGGTCTCCGAGCGATGGCTGGAGGAGGAAGAACGGCGAACCGAGATGGCTAAACACTTGTGAACCCCATGCTTTGCCGATCAGGTCGTCGTGTTGCAGGATGCCGCGATGGGTTTCGAATTTTGCCCCCGCTTGTAAATTCAAAATGAAATGTTTATGCCGCAAGCCGACGAGTTGCGCTAAATCGCCGTCGCGCGCAGAGGAGGAATAGGAGTTCATGGAGGAATCTTACCATGAATGATTTGCCTGACAACTTTTTCAGTTATGATAGAGTAATCATACAAGCGTCCTTAGACTTATATCCATTGCTTCCTTGAACTCAAGACGAAAGAAATGAAAAACAGAATCTTCTTTAGTATTAGCGCAATTGTAGCGATGACTGTGATTATTTTGTTCACACTAACAGTTGTTCTACGAAATAAGAATATTGCCTTTAAGGACTTGGCGGTAAGTTCAACAGAAACCCCGTTCGCTACAAGAATCCTTTCGAGTGCAGACTGGGTCTCTTCTGCTGTAACTATTAATGAAGTTGTGGAAGAATCTGACCTAATTGTGCGAGTTCAAGTTTTGAGTCAACCAAAATCGCGTATTGTGCGCAGTGAAGTGCCCGTTTGGACGGCGGATAACGAAATAGCTGGTTCGACAATCATAGAGACACTCTTCTCCGATACAGTTTTTAAAGTATTAAAGACTTATTATGGTAAGCCGCAAACAAATATTACCGTTATGCAGACCGGCGGTTATGACCCTGCAATCGCTAACAGTATCGTGGAAATTGTAGATGACCCCCTTTATGATCTTGGCGAAGAATATATATTATTCTTAGTTGATATTTCTGGTGATTCGGTTCAGGCACCAGATCGCGAGCTTTATCGTATAGTGAATCCGTTTGGACGCTATGCAATTGAAGGTGAAGTCGTATCTTCGTTCGGTGAAAATTTAGGCTCAGGTGCAGTACCCGATATTGCCACTTTAACCGAACTTGAAATAGAAATTGAAAAATCGCTGTCTGCCAAATTTGCCGTGCCCACTGAGCCTGCAACAGCGCCTACGGAACTGCTTGAACAAACACCTACAGTAATGCCTTAATCTGCATTTTACTTTTCCTCAATCTCCACACTCAACAATCTATCTCCCGGCGGCATGTCGCTCCCCGGTTGCGCGTCGCGGGGGGTGAGGGCGAGCAACACGTCCATCCCGCTCAAGACCTGCCCGAAGATGGTGTACTTGCCGTCGTATTGCGCGGTCGGCGCGTAGGTGATGAAGAATTGCCCGTCGCTGGCGTCGGGACCGGCGTTCGTCATGCCGACGATGCCGGGGCGGTTGAAACTCAGCGAGGTGTCGAATTCGTTGACGATGTAGTAGCCGGGGTTGCCGTCGCCGGTGCCGCTGGGGTCGCCGGTCAACGCGAACAGGTCGGGGACGACGCGGTGGAAGGTGATATCGTCGTACCATCCATTGCGCGCGAGGAAGATGAACGAGTTAACCGTGATCGGCGCTTTGTCGGCAAACAGTTCGATGATGATGTCGCCTTTTTCGGTGTGTAACGTGGCGATGTATTGGCGGTCGGTTTGCACGGTGAGCGGGGGGCAGGAGGCGAACTGGCGCTTGCCCATGAGGATCAAGGAAATGATGTCCCTGAGACTGCCGTGATCGCGGGGTCCACCGTAGATCTGCCCATTGATGAGGATGAGCGGCGTACCGGGGATGCCGATGGCGAGTCCGTAGGTCGCGTATTTTTGGACTTGAGCGACAGTCGCCTCGTTTGTCAAATCGGATTTAAATTGCTCCACGTTCATTTCCAACGTGGAGGCTTGCGCTGTCAGCCATTGATCAAAATCCACGGGCGGCAGGTTTGCCCAGTTCTCGTACTGCACGAATAGCAGGTTGTGCATGTCCCAAAATTTTCCCTGCGCGTCGGCGGCTGTGACGGCTTGCATGGCGAGCGCGGATTTGTCGTTCACTTCCACCAGCGGGAACGGACGATAGGCGAACCGCACATCGTCGGGGAAATCTTCGAGGAGTTGATTCGCCACATCCACGAAAAATTTACTGCGCGAATCCTGATAGTCGATGTATGTGATGAAACTCACGCTCGCGTCGGTTACGCCGACCGCTTTGTCGCTCGCGCTCTCCGCGGGGAAGAGTGACGGCGCTTCCGGTCCCGGCGTGGGTTCGACGGTCACGGTGGTGCAGGAGGGCGGGGTGGGGATGGCGATGTCTGGTGGTAAAGTAAAGATTTCTGCCGGAGTTGCCGACGCGGGCGAACAGGCGATCAATACTACGCAAAGAGGGAAGAGGAAAGCTGCGCGGGTTGAGAGAGTCACCGAATCGCCTCTTGTAGTTCCTCGAACGAGGTCATTTGCGCGATGGTGTTGATGAAGTCTGCCAGCGAGTCGCTTTGTTCGCGCAAGGCGCGGACGGCGGGACCGACCGGGTCTTCGCCTGCCGCGCCGCCGGGCACATCGGCGTAGGCGCCGTGGAAGGCAAAATACGCCTGGTTGAGTTTACGCAGAAGGTAGCCATGTTGCCAGAAAACCTGGCGGCGCTCTTCCATGTAGGCTTCGGCTTCCACGATCTTGCCTTGCATGAGCAGTTCGTCGGCGGTGATACGCGTTTCGTGCATCTCAGCGCGGAAGTCGAACGGCGGCGGGTCTTCCTGCCCGTCGAGGGGGAGGGGTGCTTCAGGGAAAGCGACCAGCCCGAAATTGGGATTCGAGGCGAGGAGCTCGGGGTAGTATTTTTCAAGGACGAGAGTCCCCACTTCACTGCCGGCGATCGAGGCGGTGGTCTCGTTCATCGTGCGGAGTTCGGGCGTGGCGCTGTAGTTGATTCCGAGCGGGCGGATGTTCAGATAGTTATGCGTCCACTCGTGCGCGATGGTTTCCAGCGTCCAGCGCAGGTCGGTGGTTTCGGTGACCATGGTTGGGTAGACGCCCACGCCGCCGATGGGTACGGTGAGGGTGGAGACGTCGAGGGAACGGGCAACGTTATTTTCGAGTTCGATCTGTTGGTCGAGGGTGAGAGTCGGCAGGACGGAGATGTTGGCGATCTGTTCGATCACGTTGCGGCGCGAGACGATCAGCGCGAGCGGTGTGGGCGAGGTGTGATACAGCACCGGCGGGAGGGGTTGCCCGGCGATGGTAAGGTCGAGTTCGGCAACTGCTTCAGAGATCTGGCTTTGCAGGGTCGCCTCGGCGAGCGGCGCCAGCACTGCCTGCCGTTCGAGCAGTTGGTCGCGGTTGGCGCGTAGCTGCGCGCTGGCGGTTTCCTTGTCGGTGATGGCGGGGTCGGCGATGACGCTTTCAAGATAATATTCGGTTTCCATCAATTGCTGGGTGGTTCGAAGATACGCGAAGACGATCTGTTTGTTCGATCCGCGGTCGAAGACATGGGGCAGGGCGAGCGAGTTTTGTTCGATCTTCGTCCACGTGGCATCCCATACCCAGTTGGGGTAATCGAATTCGATCTCGCGGGTGTACAGGCGGACCCGGTCAGTCTGACCGGTGAAACGAGGCAGGTCGCCTGTGACTGCAAAGAGCATCACAAGACCGACGGTGAGGAAATCCAGAAGGCGCGCAATGCGATACAGCATGTAAAAATTATATCAGCCCGGGTGAGGGGGCGCAGGCGAAACCGTTGTGTCAGCATTGCGTATACCTTGCATGGTTATTCATTGGCAATTCATATTTGTCGGGTAGAATTTTCCCGGCTTTAGAAAATAGTGGCTCTCCCGTTTTTGGCAGGAAAACCTTTACCACGAAGGGTCACAAAGGTACACGAAGGATGTTGGTAGGCGTTTTCCCTTTGCGATCCTTTGCCTTCCCCGTGGTGGAGATAAAAAGATTCCGTTACAAACGGTGGGTCCGAAATTTGTTGGAGGAACCGAATGAGAGAATTTTTCAAAAAACGAAGGTGGTTGTGGATCTTGTTATTGATCCTGGTTGTGGGTATCGGCGGGTTTTTGTACAATCAAAACTCCCAGCCCGACCCCGCGAGTCAATTCCAGACCGCCTCGATCGAGCGTGGAAACCTGACCGCCACCATCGGCGCGACTGGAACGGTCCGCGCGAAACAGTCGGCGACCCTGATCTGGCAGGCGGCTGGCACGGTGGATGTGGTCAATGTGAAGGTGGGGGATAACGTCCCTGCCGATTTCGTGCTTGCCTACCTCGAAAAAACATCCCTGCCGCAAAGCGTCATCCTTGCCGAGGCAGATCTCGCCAGCGCCCAACAAGCCCTGGATGACCTGATCAATTCGGATACCGCGCTTGCCCAGGCAACGATCAACTTGCGAGACGCGCAGGAAGTGTACGACAAAGCCGCGAACTGGCGCGAGGAACTGAACGGAAAGATCCATATCAAGGAAATCGTCTACAAAAAATTCGGCAACCGTCAGATTCCCGTGTTGAAAGAATATCGCGGCTACGCCAGCGAGGAAACCATCGCCAAAGCGGATGAAGACCTCGCGCTTGCAAAAGCAAAACTGGACGACTCCCAGCGTGACTATGACCGGCTTGCCGGCGGAAACCTGACGGAGATCACCGCCGCGCAAGCCCGTGTGGATGCGGCTCAAGCGACCATAAATCTGGCTCGCATTTCCGCGCCTTTTGCCGCTACCGTGACGGAAGCCCAGCCACTGCCCGGCGACCAGGTGAGCGCAGGCGCGACTGCGTTCCGCCTCGACGACCTGACCAGCCTGTTCGTGGATGTGGAAGTTTCGGAAGTGGACATCAACAGCGTGGCAGTCGGTCAACCGGTGACGTTATCGTTCGATGCCATTCTCGGCAAGGATTATCACGGCGAAGTGGTGGAAGTGGCGAAGGCGGGAACCAATGTGGGCGGCGTGGTTAATTTCAAAGTCACGGTCGAGTTGACCGATGCCGATGGCGACGTCAAGCCTGGGATGACCGCCGCGGTCAACATCACCGTCGAGCAGATTGACGATGTCGTTCTTGTGCCGAACCGCGCCGTGCGGCTGGTCAACGGTCAGCGCGTGATCTATTTGCTGGTCAACGGTTTGCCGGAACAAAAAGAGATCAGCCTCGGGTCATCCTCTGAGTCGGTCAGCGTACTGGCTGGCGGCGATGTGACGGTCGGCGATGTGGTGATCTTGAATCCACCGGTCGAATTTTCGGGTCCCGGCGGCGGACCCGGTGGTGGGTTTGGGAACTAGCCATGACGCATGTAATTGAAGCCCGCGACCTGCGTAAGGTCTACACCATGGGCGAAGTGGAAGTGGAGGCGTTGCGCGGCGTATCGTTTACCATCGAACGCGGCGAGGTGGTCGCCATCATGGGACCTTCCGGCTCCGGTAAATCCACGTTGATGAATACGCTGGGTTGCCTCGACCGCCCTTCGTCGGGCGACTATGTGCTGGACGGGGAGTCCGTCGCTTCGTTGAGCGACGACCAACTGGCAGACGTTCGGAATCGCAAAGTGGGGTTTGTCTTCCAGAGTTTCAATTTGCTCTCACGCCAGACGGCGATCACGAACGTGGAGCTTCCCTTGCGATATTCCGGCAACCCGAAAGGAAGGAAAGACCGCGCCATCGACGCGTTGAAGGCTGTTGGGCTGGGGGATCGGATGACGCATCGTCCCACCGAACTCTCGGGTGGACAGCAACAGCGCGTCGCCATCGCGCGCGCCATCGTCAACAACCCCGCCATCATCATGGCGGACGAACCGACGGGCAACCTTGATTCAAAAGTCGGCAAGGAGATCATGAACCTGCTGTTGAACCTGAACCGGGAAAGCGGGACGACGTTGATCATCGTCACGCACGACCCGACGATTGCCGAACAAACCCAGCGCGTGATCCGCCTGCGCGATGGGTTGCTGGACGGTGCGTCATGAGTATCGCGCAAGCCTTCCTGGAGGCGCTCGAGTCCATTGCTGGGAACAAGTTGAGGTCCGGTCTGACCGTGCTGGGGATTGTGATCGGTGTGGCGGCGGTTATCGCCATGCTGGCAGTGGGGCGCGGCGCGGAGGAGTCCATCACCGGTTCGATCAGCGGCATCGGCACCAACCTGCTGTTCGTATTCCGTGGCAGCCCCGACGATTCGGTGCGCAATACGCGCCCGATCACGCTCGCCGATGCGGATGCGATCGCCGACCCGTTCGCCGCGCCGTCCGTTGTGGCTGTTGCCCCGTTGTTGCAGGCGAATCGCGAGATCGCCTATGAGGGAGAGAGGGCAACTGTGGAAGTGAACGGCGTAACTCCGACATACTTTCCGGTGCGGAATTACGAATTGACCGAAGGTGAGTTCATCACCGAAGAGCATTTGCTGGGTCGCGCCTCCGTGGTGTTGATCGGACCGGAAGCCGCAGACACCCTGTTCGGGCGTCACGACGGCATCACCGGCGAAACGATCCGCATCGACGGGCAACCGTTCCGAATCATCGGCGTGCTCGCTTCAAAAGGCGGCGGCGCGTTTGGTAGTGAGGACAACCGCGTCATCATTCCCTTCACCACAGCGCAGACGCGCCTGATCCGGCGCAACAACCGCGACCAGGTGGATATGTTGCTTGTGCAAGCCATCAGCGCGGAGGCGGTGCCGCTTGCCGCGCAGGAAATTTCAGATATCCTTCGCCAGCGGCATCGCACCGAGATCGGCGCGGACGATTTCACCGTCTTCACTCAACAGGATTTTCTCGCCACCGCGTCCACCATTACCGGCGTGTTGACCATCTTCCTCGGCGGCATCGCGGCAATCTCTTTGCTTGTGGGCGGCATCGGCATCATGAACATCATGCTTGTGTCGGTCACCGAACGGACGCGCGAGATCGGCTTGCGGAAAGCGCTCGGCGCGCGTCGCAGGGACATCCTGATTCAGTTCCTCACTGAATCATCCCTGCTCAGCCTGATCGGCGGCCTCATCGGGATCTTTCTCGGCTGGTTGATTGCGTACGCGGTTGGTCAGGTTGCCGCGGCGAGCGGTACCGAATTCATCCCCGTGGTGTCCGCGGACGCGGTCGCGCTTGCAACCCTCTTTTCTGCGGCGGTCGGGTTGTTCTTTGGGATTTATCCCGCAAACCGCGCGGCGAACCTCGAACCGGTCGAAGCGTTGCGGTATGAGTAGGGGCGGGGTTATCCCGCCCCGTATCGGGTAAAATACCCTCATGCCAAATTTCAAAATCCTCATCACCGACGGACTCGACGAAAGCGGCTTGTCCGTTTTGCGGACGCTCGCCGACGTAGATCAACGCAACGATATTTCCGCAGACGACCTGCTTAAGGTCGTTTCTGATTTTGACGGACTCATCGTTCGCGGCCGGACGAAGGTGGCTGCTTCCGTCCTGGACGCCGCCACCCGCCTCAAAGTTGTCGGCCGCGCCGGCGTCGGCGTGGACAATATCGACCTCGAGGCGGCGAAGAAACACAACGTGACCGTCGTCAACGCGCCGATGTCCACTTCGATCGCGGTGGCAGAGTTGACCTTCGGTTTGATGCTGGCGCTCGCGCGCGAGATCCCCCGTGCCGATGCCGGCATGAAACAGGGCAAGTGGCTCAAAAAAGAACTCGAAGGCGTGGAATTGAACGGCAAAACCCTGGGCGTGGTTGGCTTCGGTCGCATCGGCGTGGAGTTGGGGAAACGCGCCTCCGCCTTTGGCATGAATGTCATCGCGTACGACCCGTTGATCTCGGAGGAGGAAATCACCGTGCGCGGCGCGGAGCCGGTTTCGATTCAAGACCTGTACGCCTGGGCTGATTTCATCTCCCTGCACCTGCCGCTCAACGTGCAGACGCGGGACATGGTCGGTCCGCTGGCGTTTTCGCAGATGAAAGACGGAGTCCGAATCATGTGCGCCGCGCGCGGCGGCATCATCGACGAAGCCGCGCTGGTCGCCGCGTTGAACAGCGGCAAGGTCGCCGGCGCCGCGCTGGACGTGTACGCAGTGGAGCCGCCGGGGATGAGCGAAGCCGTTCTCCATCCGAAAGTGATCGCGAGTCCGCACATCGGGGCGCAGACCGCCGAAGCGCAATCCCGCGCCTCGGAGGATATTGCAAACGAAGTATTGTCCGCGTTGCAGAACAAACCGCTTCGCTGGAAAGTAAATTAATCACTCACCTTACGCGGTTTATGCTCCCGCAGGGTCTGCGACCCTGCGGTGTAGCCTGCAAAACACGGCGGTCACAGACCGCCTTCGAGCAAGGTTGCGTAAGGTAAATTAATCACCGGCTCCCGCCGCCGAATACACCGGCGGGATTGCCGCATGGAGCATAGGATGTCTGAAAAACTCAATCGCTTGAAGGAAATTTTAGGGGAGGTGTCCGACCTTGGCAGAGCCGCGTCGGTGCTGGGGTGGGACCAGCAGGTGAACATGCCGCCGATGGGCGGCGAGGCGCGCGGTCAACAATTGGCTACGCTCGGAAAAATTTTGCAGGAAAAATTTACCTCTGATGAAGTCGGGCAATTGCTCGAGGACCTGAAACCCGAGTTTGCCGATGCAAATTCGGATGATGCCGCGATGCTTCGCGTTGCCGCGCGCGCCTACGATAAGGCAAAGCGTGTGCCTCCGTCGTTTGTGGCGGAACAGGCGGTCGTCACCTCCAAAGCCTTCGAGGCGTGGGTGGAAGCGAAAGGCAAATCGGATTATTCGATCTTCCTGCCGCACCTGCAAAAAGTGCTCGACCTCGTCCACAAATATATTTCGTTCTTTCCTCCCGCCGATCATCCGTATGATACCCTGCTCGATGACTACGAACCCGGCATGAAGACCTCCGAAGTGAAGGCGATCTTCGATGGCTTGCGCCCGAAGCAGGTGGAGTTGATCAAAGCCATCGCCGCTTCAAAACAGGTGAAGGACGATTTCCTGCACAAAAAATACAACGAACAAAAACTATGGGCGTTCGGCGAAGACATCGTCAAAGCCCTCGGCTACGATTTCAGCCGCGGCCGGCAGGACAAAGCCCCGCACCCGTTCGAAACGACCTTCAGCGTGAACGACGTCCGCCTGACCACGCGTTTCGAAGCCGATAAACCGCTGGCGATGCTCTTCAGCACCATGCATGAAGCGGGTCACGGCATGTACGAGCAGGGCGTTAACCCCGCCTATGAGCGCACCTCGCTCGAAGGCGGCACATCGCTCGCCGTTCACGAGTCGCAATCCCGCATGTGGGAGAATTTGGTCGGGCGTTCGCTTCCGTTCTGGGAGCATTTCTTCCCGAAACTCAAAAAGTTGTTCCCCGCGCAACTCGATGGCGTCGGGCTGAAGGCGTTCCACAAAGGCATCAACAAAGTGGAGCCTTCACTTATCCGCGTAAACGCTGACGAAGCCACTTACAACCTGCACATCATGCTGCGCCTCGAACTCGAGATCGCCATGGTCGAAAACAAGATCGCCCTCAAAGACCTGCCCGAAATCTGGAATACAAAAATGCGCGAGTATCTCGGCGTCACACCGCCGAACGATGCGCAGGGTGTCCTTCAGGATATCCACTGGTCGGGCGGCTCCATCGGTTACTTCTCCACGTATGCGTTGGGGAACCTGGTCTCTGCCCAGCTATGGGAAAAGATCAACAAAGATATCCGCGACCTCGACGACCAGATCAGCAACGGCAAATTCGATGCGTTGCTCGGCTGGCTCCGCGAGAACATCCATCAATACGGGCATAAATACGACCCGCAGGACCTTGTCCAGCAGATCACCGGCTCGAAGATCGCGCCGGAGCCGTACGTCCGCTACCTGACGAAAAAATACGGCGAGATCTACTCGCTGTAAGCCATTCACTATTCCAATCGACAAGTCCAATGATGCGGCGTTGCATCATTGGACTTGTTCATGAATACATGAAAAATCGACTCCTGACCCTCGCCTCATTTTTCGGACTTTTGGCTGGCTGCGGCTTCCCGGCATCCACGCCTCTTCCGACTTCGATTCCGCCGGAGCATTTACCCACCGTCATCGCGCTGACCGCCGATGCGGCAAACCTCGCCGCGACGGAAACCTTGCTCGCATCGCTCCCCACGCTTGCGCCAACCCACACTCCCGCGCCGACATTGACCATCACCCCGGGACCGTCACCTACACCCACGAGCATTCCCGGCCACGACCTGGCAGAGATCGAGATCAGTGCGCCAGGTCCGTTTTCGAAAGTGGTTTCGCCGATCACCCTCAAAATGGACATCACCACCGGGAAAAGCGAGATCGTACAAGTGGACTTATTCGGCGAGGACGGGCGGCTGATCACGCGCCTGCTCAAAAAGAACGTGCCGACCTCCAACAATGGAATTTTACAAACCATCAAGATCAATTTTGAAATCCCCGGTGCCGCCGAGGTGGCGCGTCTCACCGTCAGCACCTTCGATGAATTCGACCGCATTCAGGCGTTGAATTCCGTGCGGTTGCTGTTGCTATCCACCGGCGAAAATGAGATCACCACGCCGGGCAACCCGTCCGAGCCGATACGAATCTTCTCCCCGACAAAAAAAGATATTGCTTCGAAGGGCATCCTCCGAATCCGCGGAGATGTGTGGCCCTTCAGCACAAAGCCGTTGATCTTGGAACTTATCACACCCGATGGGAAATCTTTAGGCTTGCGAATATTTGACATCGAGCAAGCCGCCCCGCAATTGTTCGAAACAACCGTTCCCTATAAAATCTCCGAGCCAGTCATTGCCCGCCTGACGATTCATCAGGAAGACGACCGCATCCCCGGTGTGTTCTACGTGTACACACAGGAAGTCCAGTTGAATCCATAACTTGCGGAAACAAATACCGATGGTATAATCTGCACGCTTTTAGGCAATCGGGGTGTGGCTCAGACCGGTAGAGCGCACGGTTCGGGTCCGTGAGGTCCCGAGTTCAAATCTCGGCACCCCGACAAGAAAGACTCCCAATTGCGGGAGTCTTTTTGCTGTAGGCCCGAGTTTCCCCGCAGGGGGGACGATGCAAATCTCGGCACCCCGACAGAAAAGACTCCCATATGGGAGTCTTTTACTTTTCTCAATCTCATTTGATTGATAAAATGCTCCTGATGGCAGAAAACACAGTTCTTGATCTTGAAACCATCCTCTACCAACTCGGGAAGGCGGGCGCGCGCCTGGCGGAGATCGGCGCGGCGGAGGGGGCGGCGGGTAACATCTCAGTGTGCCTGCGGAAGCCGCTGGAGGTGAGCGCGCTCTTCCCGCAGGCGCAGGATGTCGAACTGCCTCACCACGTCCCTGAGCTGGCGGGGATGATGTTGATCGTCAGCGGATCAGGCAGAAGGTTGAGAGAGATCGCCGAATCCCCGTTGGGGAACCTTGCCTGTGTCATCGTCGAGGAGGGCGGGCGAAGAGGCAGGCAGTTCACATCTCCCCAGCGGCAGTTCCAGCGGGTGACGAGCGAATTCAACTCCCACCTCGGCGTCCACGCGGACCGGATGCGCGCGACTGGTATAAATCTGCACACGGTGATCCACGCCCAGCCCGTCCACCTGACCCACCTCAGTCACCTCGACGAGTATCAGGATGAAAAAACGCTCAGCCGGCGGTTGCTCCGCTGGCAACCCGAAGCCATCCTCAACATGCCCGAGGGAATCGGGGCGATTCCCTTCCTGTTACCGGGTTCCGCTCAGTTGGTGGTGGAGACGAAACTCTCGCTTCGGACTCACCGCATTGTGATCTGGGCGCGCCATGGGGTGATGACGCGCGCCGACGATTCGATCCTGCACGCCTCCGACCTGATCGAATACGCCGAAACGGCGGCTCACTACGAGACGTTGAACCTGCTCGCCGATTCCCCGGGCGGCGGACTCAGCGCGGAGGAGATCCGCGAGATCGCCAGCTCGTGGAATGTGACGCAGTCGGTTTATTGACGCGTTTCCTTGTCAGTGCAGGCGTTTGAGCCTATACTTTGACCCATCTTCGGAAAAGGAGAGCGAGCCATGGCTACCGTACAGGACATGATCCGCAAAAAAGGAACGGAGATTTTCGTGATCGCCCCCTCGGCGAGCGTGCTGGAAGCCTTGAAATTGATGGCAAAGCACAACACGGGCGCGGTGCTGGTCATGGAGGGCGGCGAAATGAAGGGGATTCTGTCGGAACGGGACTGTGTGCGGAAGTTGGAACTTTCCGGGAAACAGGCAAAAGATACAAAGGTCAAAGACATCATGACCGCGAAGGTCGTCACGATACAGGCGGAGGAGGAACTGGAAGCCTGCATGTCGTTGATGTTGGAGAAAAATATCCGCCACCTGCCCGTGTATTCCGGCGGGAAACTCGAGGGGCTGATCTCAGTGCGCGACGTGTTGCGCGAAGTGGTGGAAGTACAAAAGTCAATGATCTCGCAGTTGGAGCATTACATCACCGGCGGGGGAAGATGATCCTGCCAGAGTGGACGATCGCCGACCTCAAGCAGAAGTTTGAATCAGGAGAGTTGACCTCGCGCCAGGTTGCCGAATTGTATTTGTCGCGCATCGAAGCGGTGGATAAAAACGGACCGCACGTGAACTCGGTCATCGAACTCAACCCCGACGCGCTCGAGATCGCTTCCGCGTTGGACGCCGAACGCAAAAAGAAAAAGGTGCGCGGTGCGTTACACGGAATCCCGGTCCTGCTCAAAGATAACATTGACACACACGACAACATGCAGACGACTGCCGGGTCGCTGGCGCTCGAGGGGAATTACGCATCACGAGATGCGTACATCGTGAAGCAACTTCGCAAGGCGGGGGCGGTGATCCTTGGCAAGACCAACCTGAGCGAGTGGGCAAACTTTCGCGGCAAGAACTCGGTCAGCGGATGGTCGTCGCGCGGAGGGTTGACGCGCAACCCGTACGCGTTGGACCGCTCGGCGTGCGGGTCATCGTCCGGGTCGGGCGCGGCGGTGGCGGCGAATCTCGCGGTCGGCGCGGTGGGGACGGAGACCGACGGTTCGATCATTTGCCCGGCGCAGACGAACGGCGTGGTGGGTATCAAGCCAACGCTGGGATTGTTGAGCCGAAGCGGAATTATTCCGGTCGCGCACAGCCAGGATACGCCCGGTCCCATGGCGCGGACGGTTGCCGACGCTGCAATTCTGCTCGGGGCGATGACCGGAGTCGACGGGGAGGATCCAGCCACACGGGGAAGCAAGAAGCGAGGTTTCTCCAATTACGCCAAATTCCTGGACTATAACGGACTCAAAGGCGCGCGAGTCGGGATCGCGCGAAACATGGCTGGGACGAATCCGCGCGTGCTGAAAATTTTGGAAAACTGCATCGACGTGATGAAACATCTCGGCGCGACCGTGGTTGATCCCGCCGACGTGAAGAACTTCGATAAATTCGGCGAATCAGAACGCGAAGTTTTGTATTACGAATTCAAAGCAGACTTAAACGCGTACCTGAAAAGTCTTGACGCGGGTGCGCGAGTCCATTCGATGGATGACGTGATCAAGTTCAACGAAGAGAATCGCGACCTTGTCCTGCCGTATTTCGGTCACGAACGGATGACGACGGCGCTGGACAAAGGCTCTCTGAAAGATAAAAAATACAGGGACGCGTTGAAAAAAAACCTGCGGCTGACGCGCAAAGAGGGAATTGATGCGACCTTGAAAAAATACAAACTGGATGCGATCGTTGTCCCCTCCGGCGGACCCGCCTGGGTGATCGACCTTGCCAACGGCGACGCGCCGAACTGGGACATGGAATCGACGTCTCCCGCGGCGGTGGCGGGGTATCCGCATGTCACCGTGCCCGCGGGATATGTGTTCGGCTTACCGGTGGGACTCTCGTTTTTCTCCACAGCGTGGCAGGAGCCGACGTTGATCAAGTTCGCGTATGCGTTCGAGCAAGCCACGCAATACCGCCGCCAGCCGCGCTTTCTCCCCACTGCAAATTTGACTGTCTAACCCTCACAAGTATTTAGCCACGGATCATTCGACACGTGAGCGAAAGACGAACCGTCAGTACAAGTTTCACAGATTTTCACCGATTTTTAAAAAACAATCCGTGCGAATTCGTGTAATCCGTGGCAAAGGTTTTTAAATTTCCCGTTAAGTAGGTATCGTTATGTCCTATAAAAAACAACCCCCTCTTCTGCTCCCGCAGGGTCTGCGACCCTGCGGTGCTATGTTTGCAACTGCGGCGGTCGCAGACCGCCTCTGAGCATTTTGAATATGTGTTCTTATACAACTTTCTACCAAATACTTGTAAACGGTTGAGCCTTACTTTTAGTGCGAAGTGAATGTTCTTGTTACGTATCCCGTTTCACATGGATATTGTGCTTCCGCGCGTAGAACACCCACCCAACATAAAAACCGATCACGACGACCAAAACCACCACCCAGAAAATCGGCGGAAGGTTTACTCCGTACGCCCCGACCATCACGGTAAACACCGTCGAGACCGACCTGCCCAATACATTTGCAATGAAAAAATTTCTCGGCGAAATCGTCGCCAACCCCGCCACGTAACACATCGCATCGGAGGGAAAGATCGGCAGGTTGAACGCAAGGAAATAAAAAAGAATGCCCTGGTTCCTTGAAATTGCCTCCCAGCGGTCGACAGCTTTTTGCGTGGCGAGGCGGTAGGCGAGCGGTCGTCCGTACCGGCGCGCGAGATAAAAAGCAATCTGGCTCCCGATCACTGCCACCGGTATCGTGATTCCGAGCGCCTCCCAAAAGCCGAAGACGTATCCGCCGGCGAAGACCAGCGCCTGCCCCGGCACAAAAGCAACGATCAACTGTAGAACCAACAAAGCGGTGTAGACCACGATTCCCCAACTACCGTTTTCGCCAATGTAATTCGCTACCGCATCGCGGTCGCTGATCCAGACCAGAAATTCACCCAACGGAACGCGCCACCACCAGATCAACATCAGGCAGAACGCCAGCAGTGTCAGCGACTTCCCCCTTTTCCTGAAAAAAACTGACAACGTATTCATGCGGCGAGTATACCCGACCCTTATTTCTACGTTGTGATTTTCGTCCCTGGAATGTCACTTTACCCGGATAATATTTATCGGCTATACTTCCGCTCGGAGATTTTATGGCAGACGTTAACCTCACCCCTCTGAAACCTGCGATCGAATCCTTCATCCCGTTGGGCCGCTCGGGGCTGTTGCCAGCCTTGCATGCGGCTCAAAAAATTTATGGCTGGATCTCCGAGCCGGTTGCCGTCGAGATCGCCCGCGCGTTACGCGTCCCGCTGGCGGATGTGCATGGTGTGATCGAGTTTTACTCTCTCTTCTACAACAAACCGACCAGCCGGCATGTCATCCGCGTGTGCACGGACGTGGCGTGCGCGCTCAAAGGCGGGAAGGATGTGTTGAATCATCTTTGCTCACACCATGGACTTGAAGCGGGTCGGACGACGGGCGACCTGTCTCTCACCATCGAGCCGAGTCCGTGCCTGGGGCTGTGTGAACACGCCCCAGTGGCGTTGGTGGACGACCAAGCCGAGACAAATATCAATCTGGAAAAAGATGCGCACGAACTTGGTCGCCCACCGTCGAATGTGTATGGCTCGATCCGTATGCTCACTGCGAACTGTGGAAAAGGTTCAACCACATCCCTCGCGCAATACGGCGAATATGCCGCGCTCAAAAAAGCGAAGGGGATGAAGCCGGAAGAAGTCGTTGCCGAGGTCAAAGCCTCTGGCTTGGTCGGGCGCGGCGGCGCGGCATTCCCAACGGGAATCAAGTGGGAAGGCGCGGCGAACGCGACTGCCGACCAGAAATACATCATCTGCAACGCGGACGAATCCGAGCCGGGCACGTTCAAGGACCGCGTCCTGCTCATTGACGATCCGCACCAGGTTATCGAAGGGATGTGCATCGCCGCGTACGCCATCGGCGCGAGCAGGGGATACATCTACATCCGCGGTGAATATCCATACATCGTGCCCGTCCTTGAAACTGCGTTGAGCGAAGCGCGCGCGGCTCGCTATCTCGGCGAAGATTTTGACATTGAAATCCGCGTTGGCGCGGGCGCGTACATCTGCGGCGAGGAGACGGCGCTGTTCGAGTCCATCGAGGGCAAGCGCGGTTTTCCGCGCATCAAGCCGCCGTTCCCGACGACTCACGGCGTCTTCGGCAAACCGACCGTCATCAACAACGTGGAGACGTTGTGCAGTGTGCCGCTGATCGTTGGTTTGGGTTCCGCCGAATATCGCAAGATCGGCACCGAGAAATCACCCGGACCGAAATTATTCTGCGTCTCCGGCGATGTGACCAAACCCGGCGTGTATGAAATTCCATTCGGCGTGACTCTTCGTGAACTGCTTGAAATGGCGGGGGGCGTTGCGAACAAGAAACAACTGCAATCCGTTCTCTTTGGCGGTGCGGCGGGTGCATTTGCAACCGGCGAGCATCTCGACGTAAAAATGACATTCGAAGACCTGCGCGCCGCGGGCTTGCCTCTCGGCTCCGGTGTTGTGATGGTCTTCGACGAGACGCGCGACATGCGGCAGGTGCTGCAGAGTTTGGGTCACTTCTTCTCACACGAATCGTGCGGCAAGTGCTATCCCTGCCAGATGGGCACGCAACGCCAAATGGAAATTCTCGACCGTATCGCGGATGGCAAAACCCTCGATGGCGACTTCGCCCGACTGCAAGATGTCGGCTGGACGATGACGGATGCGAGTCTCTGCGGGTTGGGGCAGACGGCGGCAAGCGCGGTGCTGTCGGCGATGAAGTTGTGGCCCGAGTTGTTTGAAGATTAATGGCGAACCGCTGGTTGAGTAGCCTTGAGCGTTCGTTGCGAAAGGCGTATCGAAACCAGCAAACTGTAGGCAAAATGAAATTATGTATTGTGGTCTCGATACGCTCCTCACTATCGTTCGTCGCTACTCGACCACCACATGTTACGAGGCAAAATGGCTGACATTATACTGACGATTGACGGAAAAGAAACCACCACCGATCAAGGTAAAACCCTCCTCGACATCGCCCGTGAAATCGGCGCGGACGTTCCGACAATCTGCTACCACGATGCGACGACCGCGAACGGGTTGTGCCGCATGTGCGTCGTGGAGGTGGAGGGGTCGAGGGTGCTACAGCCCGCGTGCGTCGTCCAAGCCGGGGCAGGCATGAAGGTCCAGACGCGAAGCGAGAAGGTCGTCCGCGCGCGAAAGACGATTCTGGAGATGCTCGACTCGACGATGGATTTATCCGAAGCGGATGAAATCCAAACGATGTTGACAAATTACGGCGCGGACGCGAATCGCTTCCCCGATGCCGAACGCCGTGAGTCCGAAGTCAAGGATGACAACCCGATGTACGTGCGCGATTACTCGAAGTGCCTGCTGTGCTGGCGCTGTGTGCAGGTCTGCGCGGAGGACGCGCAATACACGTACGCGATCAACTTCGAGGGGCGCGGTTTTGAAACTCAAATCGGCACGTTCTTCGACAAAGCGATCCCCGAAACATCGTGTGTGTTGTGCGGTCAATGCGTGGGCGTGTGCCCCACAGGCGCGTTGAAGCCGAAACGACAATATCTGCTGGAGCAGGGGATGAAGCCGGAAGAAATCAGCGTAATGAATACGGGTAGGAAGCGAAGGAGAGAGAAATAACCCCTGGATTCCGCTGGTTGAGTAGTCCCCCACGATCTTCGCGGGACGTATCGAAACCAGCAATAAGCAGTGTATATGTAATTTGTGGTTTCGATACGGACGAGAAGAGCGCTCGTCCTACTCAACCACCGAGTTGGTTTGTTATTGGAGGTTCGTTATGATTGCTGAAGTTCAATCGAATGAAAAAAGAATTGTCGCCAACAAAGTGACAACCACAACCTGCCCCTATTGCGGCGTGGGATGTACGCTACAACTACACTCTAAAGATGACTTCATCTACAAAGTCACCTCGCCGTTTGATTCGCCCGTCAATCAGGGAAACTTATGCGTGAAGGGACGCTTCGGCTACGACTTTGTTTATCACCCCAAGCGAGTCACAACCCCGCTGGTGCGAAGATATTTACTCGAAGGCAAACCCAAACCTGATGGGCGCGAACAAGTCTTCGCGGTTAGTACCGACGGAAAACCAATCGCCGAGTCGCAAGTCTCCAATCTCTGGGATTGGGTCGTCACCGATTGGGACACCGCGCTAAACATCACCGCCGATAAACTGGTCGAGATCTACAAGCGCGATGGCTCGGACGCGATGGCGGTCTACTGTTGCGCCAAAGCGACCAACGAAGATAACTACCTCCTGCAAAAGATGTGGCGCGCACTCTTCCGCACGAACAATGTGGATCACTGCACACGTCTGTGCCATGCAGGTAGCGTCGTTGCCCTGCTCCAGTCGTTGGGCACGTCGGCGATGAGCAACACAGCCTCACAGGTGATGTTGAACGATGTGTTCATCGTCACCGGCTCGAACACCTCCGAGAATCATCCGATCATTGGTTTACAAATGAAGGAGGCGGTCAGGAAGAACGGCGCGAAGTTAATCGTCATCGATCCGCGCCGAATTGACCTGGTGGACTTTGCCGAGTTGTGGCTCCCGCTCAAACCCGGTACGAACGTGCCGGTCTTTTCAGCGATGGCGCATGTCATTGTCAAAGAAAATCTCATCAACCCAGATTTCATTGCGAACCGCACCGAAGGCTTCAATGAGTTTATCGAGTCGCTCGAAAAATTTACGCCCGAATATGCCGAAGAAATTTCAGGTGTGCCCGCCGAAGATATTCGCAAAGCGGCGCGTTTGTATGCCAAAGCCAGCAACGCCACCATTTACTGGGGCATGGGCATCTCGCAACTTTCGCATGGCACGGCTTCCGCGCTTGGCTTGGTGAATCTCGCGTTGCTCACCGGTCACATCGGGCGCGACGGCACGGGCTTGAACCCCTTGCGCGGGCAGAACAATGTGCAAGGCGCGAGCGACATGGGCGCGATGCCGTTCTTTTACCCCGGCTATCAACGCGTGGACAACGAAGAACACGCCGCGAAATGGGAAAAATTATGGAACATCGAGGCGGGCGGTCTTCCGCGCAAACTCGGTCTCACCACCACCGAGATTTTGAGTCACGCGCATGAGGGCGGCGTGCGCGCGCTTTTCATCATGGGCGAGAACCCGATGATGTCGGAGCCGAACCTCAACGAGACGCGCAAGCATATGACGCATCTCGAGTTCCTTGTCTCGCAGGATATTTTCATCAACGAGTCCGGCGCGTTCGCCGATGTCTTCCTGCCCGCGACTCCGTTCGCCGAAAAGGATGGGACGTTCTCCAACACCGACCGCCGTGTGCAACGTGTGCGGACAGCGCAACCTCCACGCGGACAGTCCCGCCCCGATTGGGAAATTCTCTGCGACCTTGCCCTGCGCCTCGAATCCCGACTTGGAGTTGCCACAAGCCATTGGACATATTCCCACCCCGAAGAGATCCTGCGCGAGGTGGCGACCCTTAGCAAGGACTACGCCGGCATCACGTACGAGCGCATCGACAAGGTCGGCTTGATCTACCCCGTGCCGACCCTCGACCACCCCGGCACACCGACGCTCTTCAAGGAATCCTTCCCCCGTGGACGCGGCAAATTCATCAGCGTGGATTACGTCCCCGTGATGGAGCCTGTGGACGATGAATACCCCTTCATCCTCACCACCGGTCGCCTGCTCGAACACTGGCACGGCGGCACGATGACCCGCAACTCCGCTTTGAACGAAGCCTACCCCGAAGCGCGCGTCGAAATCCACCCCGCCGATGCGGAGATGCACGGCATCACGAACGATATGCCCGTGCGTGTCACCTCGCGCCGTGGCGAGATCGTCGTCCGCGCCACCGTCACCGAAAAGACCACCGTTGGGGTGGTTTTCCTCCCTTGGCATTTCGTCGAAGCCGCCGCGAATTTACTCACCAACGACGCCCTCGACCCGCAGGCAAAAATCCCCGAATTCAAGGCGTGCGCCGTGCAGGTGTTTCCCGCGAGGGAAAGTGAGTTACCGAATCCGGAGAATGTTGTGCAAAGAGGAAGATATTAATCGAGTAAGGGCAACTCTCAGAGTTGCCCTTACTTTATTCTCGCCAACTCCCTCAACCCCTCCTCCCTCGACATCACCGGTGCGTACCCCAACTCCTCCCGCGCCTTCTGAATCTTCAACGTCACATCGCTGGAAGCCATCGCCGCGCCGAAGTGGGTGAGAGGCGGCTCGGGTTTCAACCGAAATAATTTCCAGACGAATTCCACTGTGATTCCCAAAAACCTTGCCAGCCAGCTCGGAATGGATGTGCGCGACATGTGCATCCCCTGCGTTTTCAGCAACGCCGTGAGGAACTCGCGGACGGTCGTATCGCCTTCGTCCGTGATGAAGTATGTCTGCCCGCCGCGCCCGCGCGTGAGCGCCAGCGCCGTTGCGTGGACGATGTTATCAATGTGCGTGGTGGACGTCCTTTGTTTGCCTCCGTCGATCCACATAAACAGACCGGAACGCACGGACTTTTTCACATACGGCAGGATGGCATTATCGCCGGGTCCCCACACGAACCGCGGACGCAGGGCGATCGTGGTAAAGCCCGGGCGGTTTGCCGACAGGACGAGTTTCTCCGCGGCGGCTTTTGTCTCTGGATAAAGGAAAGGTGTAAGGGCGGGGTAGGGGTGCGTTTCGTCAACATCCCTGAGATGATGCCCGTCGAATAATACCGACTCGGAACTCATGGAAATAACCATCGTCACTCCTGCCTGACGAGCGGCATCGAGGAGTTGCGCGGTTCCATTCACATTCGTTTTCCAAAATTCCTCCCGTGTGCCCCACTGCTTGACAAATGCCGCGCAGTGAATAATAACTTCACAGCCTTGCAGGTGTTCGGGTTTGACCCCGCCCAATTCGCATCGAATGGGAGACGCCCCCAGCGCGCGAATGGACTCATCGCTTTGCTCCGAACGCGACATCGCCCGAACCTCATGCGCGACGGATAATCCCTTTGCAATTGCCCCGCCGATGAAGCCTGACGCACCCGTGAGAAAGATCTGCATGGATCTGTAGTCGCGCGGTTTACTCTTTCCGTCCGTCCCAGGTGGACCAGGTGCGACCTTCGCTCGAAAGCAGATCGTCCGCTTCTTTGGGTCCCCACGAGCCGACATCGTATGTTGCCATCGGTTGCTCGTTGGCGGACCACACTTGAAGGATCGGGTCGATGAGTCCCCAGGCGGTTTCCACTTCGTCGGCGCGAGTAAATAAGGAGGCGTCACCAGTTATCGTGTCCAGCAAGAGGCGTTCGTAGGCTTCGGGAATCGCCGTCTTGCCGAAAGCCTCCGCGTAGTGGAATTCCATGTCCACCGAGCGCGTCTGCGAGATCGTATCAGGCACTTTTGCTTCGAACCGCCAGTGCACGCCCTCGTCGGGTTGCAGGTAAAGTACGAGCATGTTGGGTATCGGACCTCCGTTCGACGAGTTGAACAGCAAGTGCGGCGGCTCCTTGAACTGGATGACGATCTGGCTCAACTTCTCTTTCAACGATTTGCCCGAGCGCAAATAAAACGGTACGCCCTGCCAGCGCCAGTTATCGATCTGCAAGCGGACGGCGGCAAACGTGGGCGTGAACGATTCGGGATTGACCCCTGCCTCCGCGCGATAGCCCTGATATTGCGCGCGCACGGTTCGCTTCGCCACCGATTCCTGATTCATCGGCTTGATCGAACTCAACACCTTGACCTTTTCATTGCGCAACGCCGTGGCTTCAAAGGACGAAGGCGGCTCCATGGCAACCAGCGACACCAACTGGAGGAGATGGTTCTGGAACATATCGCGCATCACGCCGACACCGTCGTAAAAGCGCGCGCGGTGCTCCACGCCGACTTTTTCCGCCACGGTGATTTCGATGTGGTCGATGTAGTTGCGGTTCCACAACGGCTCGAAGATCGTGTTGGCAAACCGTGTGACCAAAATGTTCTGCACGGTTTCTTTGCCGAGGTAATGGTCGATGCGATAGATCTGACTCTCGTTGACTGTTTTATGGATTTGCTGGTTCAACTTTTTTGCCGAGTTGAGGTCGGTGCCGAAGGGTTTTTCGATCACCACGCGCCGCCAGCCGTCCTTCTCGTTGAGTTGCTCGGTCAGCCCGAGAATGGCGATGATGCTGGGGAAGACTCCCGGTGGGGTCGCCATGTAGTACATGCGATTGACCGGTCCCTTTTCCTGCGCGTCCAGCACCTTGATGAGTTTCTCGAAATCGTCGAGGTTGCCGTATTGTCCCTGCTGGTAAAAAAGGTTCGGGGCGAAGGCATTCCACTCTTCCGCGGTGAACGAAAACGACGCAAACTGTTTCATGCCATCTTCCAGGCGAGTCCGAAACTGCTCGTTCGAAAACGCCGTTCCGCCGTAGCCGAAGATGTTGAACTGTTTCGGCATACGCCCCTTGCGGAAGATGCTGAACAGCGAGGGGATCAGTTTGCGCTGGGTGAGATCGCCCGATGCGCCGAAGATGATGATGGTTGTGGGGAGTCCGTTATCCATGGTAATGTCCTGTCATTGCGAGGGCGGTGCTTTTCGCCCGTGGCAATCTCCTCGGTTACATGAGATTGCCACTCCTCGCAATGACGATATTCTTTTATTCCGCTTTCTTGATGGCATGTCCGCCGAATTGATTGCGCAACGCCGCCAGCATGCGCGCCGAATAATTTTCCTCGTCGCGGCTGGCGAAGCGCATTTGCAGCGCGAGCGTGAGCACCGGCGCGGCGACATCGAGGTCTATGGATTCGAACACGGTCCAGCGCCCTTCGCCTGAATCAGCCACCCAGGGTTTGATCGCTGAAAGAGTCGTGTCCTCGTCTAATGCGCGCGCGGCGAGGTCGAGCAGCCACGAACGGACGACACTGCCGTGTTGCCAGATGTGCGAGATCTGCGCGAGGTCCATGTCGAATTCTTTCTTCGCTTTCAAAATGCTAAAGCCCTCGGCGAACGCCTGCATCATGCCGTATTCGATCCCGTTATGGATCATTTTGGTGAAATGACCCGCTCCATGCGGACCGACGCGTCCCCAGCCTTTATCGGCGGCGGGAGCGAGAGTCTCGAAAATGGGACGCATCTTTTCCACCGTTTCGGCTGTGCCGCCGATCATCAGGCTGTATCCCTCCGTCAGCCCCCAAATCCCGCCGCTTGTGCCGCAGTCCACAAATTCGATGCCCTTCGGTTCGAGCATCGCCGCGTGACGGACAGAATCTTTGTAATTCGAGTTGCCGCCGTCGATGACGATGTCGCCCTTCGAGAGCAACTCGGATAATTCCTGCACGCTGTCGTGCGTCACCTGTCCCGCAGGGACCATCAACCACACAATGCGCGGCGATTTGAGTTTACCCACCGCTTCTGCCAGCGAGTGCGCGCCTTCCGCGCCGTTCTTAATCGCCTCGTCCACGGTTGCCGCAGTCCGCGCATAGCCGATCACGCGATGTCCTCCGCGAGCGAGTCGCGTTGCCATATTCAACCCCATCTTTCCCAGACCGATCATTGCGAGTTCCATGATGTCTCCTCTTGTTTGGGTGTCATTGCGAGACCCCGCGATGCGGGGTCGTGGCAATCTCGTCTAACCTTCAAGATAATAATTGACTTGAAACGCGAGATTGCCACGGGCGGCATTCGCCGCCCTCGCAATGACACAAGTTATTTATCCTTCACAAATCTTCAACCCCTTTATCTTCCTCGGCAGTTTACCCGCCGCGGCATCGTCCACCAGCCAGATCAATTGCCCATCTTTCGGGTCGATGCGCTGGGCAGGGTATTGGGCTGGATTATATCTGTCACTGAGCACTTCTGCCAAAGTTTCTGCCTTCTTTTCACCCGTTGCCATGAACACAACCACCCGCGCCTGGTTGAAGACGAGTTGCGTGAGTGTGACGCGATTGGCAGGGCGGTCTTGATAGTTTGCAGTCACCGGGATGACGGGTTCAGTGACTTGTACGGGCGAGCCGGGGAATAACGACGCCGTGTGCCCGTCCTCACCCATGCCGAGGTAGACGAGATCGAAGCGGGGAACAGAAAATGGAGCATTGGAGAATTTGCTAAGAGTGAGCGCATAATCCTTTGCGGCGGTGACTGGGTCAAGTTCGCCTTTGGCGCGATGGATATTTTCTTCGGGGATGGGCACGTGACTCAATAGTAAATCGACCGCTTGTTTGTAATTACTCCCCAAATCGGTTGGCGGTAAGCAGCGTTCATCGCCCCAAAACACATGGACGTTGCCCCACTCGACGTGATTGCGATATTCCGTGGCGAGCAGTTGAAATAGTCGCGTCGGCGAACTGCCGCCGTTCAATGCCACGAGAAAACGTCCGCGCTCACGGATGGCGCGGTTTGATGACTCGATGAACAAATTTGCCGCGTGTCGGCTCAGCCTTTCCGATTCGTGGAAGATGCGGACCTCGGGCTTCATGCGCCGCTCCATGCCATGTGTTGACTCAATGTCCGCCGCGCGGCTTGTTCGATTTCCGCAAGGGGATGTTCATGATGGTTTCCCGTGATGAGTTCTCCAAACGTCACTCGCGGCGTCAGCCCAAATATTTCATCTCCGCTAACCATTTGGCGCATCAACTGATAAATGAACGCCAATCGTTGACGGTCGCGGCGTTCTTTGCGAAACCACGTAAGAGGATGTCGCATGGCTGATGGCGAAATGACTCCGCTCACGATCGTGATGAGGATTTGCAGGTCAGGCACGCGTTGGAGGAAAATTTCGAGACTGCGCGACCACACGCTAAACTCGCCCTCGGGGTGCGGCATGAATGCGGGGTCGGCTTCGATCAACCCGCGTGGGAAGATCAAGAGCGCGCTTCCACTGTTCAGGTGGCGGATGGATTCGCGTAGCGCGCGCATCCGCCCGGCGGTGTTTTCATTTGGGGGAATGTAAATCGCGTAACGGCTGGTGTTGGGGAGGTTTTTGAAGAATGGAATGTCGCCTGCAAATACTTTGAAATCCGGTCGCTCCACGTGCGCCGCAATGACCATGGTATCCACGTTGGCGGGATGGTTGGAGGCGATGACGAGCGGTCCGCTGGCGGGGATGTTGTCCACGCCGCGCGCCTGATGCGATTTGACGAATTTTGGGAGGAGCCATTTCGCGCCGCCGTTGAGTCCGCTTTGGGCAACGACGCGGTCCAAGCCGATGCCGGTTTGCGCAATGGCGCGCACCGCTTTGCCAAAGATCGCGCGCGCAATGAATTGATTCAATGTTGTTTGGGGGAGGGCGAAGGCTTTGACCAGTTCGTAGATCAAGGTTTCGGTGAGGGTGTGGAGTTCGTCGTCGCGCGGCATGGGCGGAGGAAAGTTGACGCGGAGGAAATGTTCGCTGGGGCGAATCAGGCGTCCCTGTGAGTTGAAGCGTTATTTACATCCTGCTTTGACAATTCATTTGAGTTTGTTTACAATCATGCGACTTGCACACATCCTGACGGGTAGGAAGGGCTTTTTCGATGAAAGAGTATACCACCGAGTTTATCCGCAACGTTGCGCTGGTGTCGCACGGCGGGGCTGGCAAGACCATGTTGGCGGAAGCGTTTTTGCATGTGACGGGGGCGACGACGAGGTTGGGTAAAGTGGAGGACGGTACGGCAATCTCTGATTATGACGATGAGGAACATCGCCGCAAAATATCGATCTATTCCAGTGTCATTCCCATCGAGCATCGCGATCACAAGATCAACGTCATCGACGCGCCGGGCTACACAGACTTTGTAGGCGAAGCCATTTCCGCCTTGAGTGTCGCCGACGGCGCGATCATTTTAGTGGACGCGGTTGCCGGTATCGAGGTCGGCACCGAATTGGCGTGGCGTTATTGCGAAGAGTTCAACCTGCCGCGTTTTTTCGTGATCAACAAGATGGACCGCGACAACGCGGATTTCCAAAAGACCTACGATGCGATCAAGGAATTTGTGGAACTGCATGGCAAACGCGTGGTGCAGGTGCATATCCCGATCGGCGAGAAGCAAAACTTCAAAGGGGTGGTGGATGTGATCGGCATGAAGGCGTACATGGGGGACGGCAAGACGACGGCAGAGATTCCCGCCGAACTCAAAGAAGCGGCGGATGCGGCGCACTTCACAATGGTGGAGGATGCGGCGGAGGGGGAGGACGAGTTGATGGAAAAATATCTCGAAAACGGTTCTCTCTCGGACGCAGAAATGGTTCGCGGCTTGGAGGACGTGGTCTACGCGGGGAGTTTTGTACCGGTCTTTTGCGCCGCGGGCGCGCGCGAGGTCGGCATCATTGCTTTGCTCAACGACATCATTGACTTGATGCCTCCTCCCGCGCAGGGTCCGAAACGGGTTGCGCAAGGCAAGCAGGGCGAAGAGGCGTTGAAGCCTTCTGATTCTGAACCGCTCGCCGCTTACGTGTGGAAGACGACGGCTGATCCGTTCGTCGGCAAAATGACGTACTTCCGCGTGATGCAGGGTAATATCCAAGCCGACGCGCATGTGTGGAATCAAAATAAAAATGCGGACGAGCGCATGTCGGGGTTGCACTTCCAGCGCGGGAAGGAAGTCATCCCGGCGAAGATCGTCCATGCGGGCGACCTTGCGGCGGTGTCGAAGTTGTCGGTTTCTGCGACGGGTGACACGTTTTGCGACAAGGGGCATCCGCTTACGATTGCCAAGCCGCATTTCCCCGCCGCGTTGTATCGTGTGGCGGTCACGCCAAAAACGCAAGCCGATGCCGCAAAAATTTCACCGACGTTGACGAAATTATGCGAGGAAGATCTGACTCTCACGTGGCAGAACGACTCGATCACGCACGAGACGGTTTTGCAGGGGATGGGCGATCAGCACATCGATGTGGCGATCAACCGCGCGCAGACTAAATTTCAGGTGGGGCTGGCGACGCACCAGCCGAAGATTCCGTATCGCGAGGGCATCACGCGCAAAGCCACCGCGCAATATCGCCACAAAAAGCAAACGGGCGGCGCGGGTCAATTTGGCGAAGTGCATCTTCGTATCGAGCCGCTCCCCTCTGCCGATTTTGAATTCGACGATGAACTCGTCGGCATGAACCTTTCCAAGTCCTATTTGCCGCCGATCGAAAAAGGAATCAAAGCCACGATGGAGCGAGGCGCGTTCGCGGGTTACCCGATGAGCAACGTGAAAGTGATCGTCTTTGACGGCAAGGAACACGAAGTGGATTCCAAGCCTGTCGCGTTCGAAATTGCCGGGCGCGAGGCGTTCAAACTTGCCGTACAGGATGCGGGTCCTGTGCTATTCGAGCCCATCATGAACGTGCGCGTCACCGTCCCCGATGCGAGTATGGGCGACGTGATGAGTGACCTCAACACCCGCCGCGGACGCGTGCAAGGCACCGACTCTGAGCGCGGTAGCACGGTCATCGTGGCGCACGTGCCGATGGCGGAGATGACGCGCTACACGACGCAACTCCGTTCGATCACCGGCGGGCGCGGGTATTTCACGATGGAACTCGATCATTACGATGTTGTCCCGACACACGTGGCGGGCGTGATTATCGAGGCGCACAAGAAGGAAATGGAAGCGAAGAAGGAAGAGTAAGGGGTAATTCGTAATTGGTAATTGTGGTAGGGGCGAGGTCTTCTCGCCCTGTGTCAAACCCACATTGCAGAATTGGAAATTGAAACATGATTAACTCCGAATTTAATCTTTAAAGCATTTAGCCACGGATACTTCGACCCGCTCAGTACAAGTTTCACAAATTTGCACGAAAAAAGCCGACCTGTCGCCACTTGGTCGGCTTTCGTCTTCCACCTTTCGGAGCGAAAAACCTAAAATCCGTGAGAATCAGTGTAATCCGTGGCTGAATCCTTAAGTTTGGGGTGAGTCATGTTTCTGTTATTTCCTCACAATGCAAACCTCACAAACACCGGCGCGTGGTCGGGATGATCCCTGCCGATGCGTTCATCGGGATTCAAGCCTACAGTCTCGTTGACGATGCTGTCGGTTAGGATGTGCACACTCTTGACCTTCCAAATATCCTTCTTTAAGTCCTTGCTCGCGCCGATCAGGGACTTGCTCACGAGGATATGGTCGAGGAGTTCGTTGCCACTCTGACCGACGCGGGAGAACCGTTCTTTGGCTTTGAGGAATTTCTTGTCGTTTTCGGGTCCACCTTTGCGGGAGATCTTGTCCACGAGGTTGTAAAGACCGAATTTATCGGTTTTGTTGTCGGTGGTGACATCGGCGTCTACGGGACCTAAAAAGATCTGAGAGGTGGCGGCTTGCGGTTCATCGTTGAAGTCGCCCAGCACGATCACATTCGGGGCGGTTTTCATCAATTGGTTCAGGTGAAACCGAACAGCGACCGCTTCTGCTGTTCTTCGTAACAAGCCAAGCCCGCTACCGGTGGCTCGCTGGTTTTCATCCTTCGGGCTGAAACTTGTGCCCCCGCCCACTTTTGGATAGTTGACAAGTTTGGATTTTAAATGCAGGGCGATCACATGCACGCGCATTCCTGTCACAGGCTCCACCTCGATCTTCAGTGAGATGCGACTCATTTTTTTGATGGGTGATTTGCCAGCCCAATCCATCACTTTTTCGAATTCGCCTGCGGGAAAATCCGCCACTTCATCCACCGAATGAATCTTCAATTTGGATAGAAACCCCACGCGGATTCCGCGCCCGTCTGTTTTGCTCGCCAGCGCTTTGAAGGGATATTTTCCGCCCAACTGATTTTGGAGATCATCCAGCGTTTGCGAATCAGCGTTGGTTCGCGCGCCGACTTCCTGCAAACCCAGCACATCGGGTTTGACCTCCAGAATCCGTTTGGCAAGATATTTCAACTTTGCTTGATAATCCGCCTCTTTGACGGTTTTCCCCGGGCTCGCCATGTGCCCCGGTGGAAAGAGGTTTTCCACGTTCCACGTCATCACCGTAAATCGGGTTGCCATATCTGCCTCCTTGTTCCTTCCATTATAATCCTCGTATGGCAATCGTTCGCTTCCCAAATGTGATGAAATTTTACGTCGCGAACCAGGCTGAAATTTCGGTCGAGGCGAGGTCGGTCCGCGAGTTGATCGAGAAGATCATCGAACAGTATCCGACCATCAAACCGCACCTTGTCGATTCCAGCGGAAACCTTCGTCGTTACTTCAACATCTTCGTCAACGGTACACATATCCGCGATTTGGATGGGATGGAGACGAAATTAAGCGCGGAGGATAAACTAATTCTGATGGCATCGGCGGCGGGTGGATCAAGGAATTATTAACTTGACAAACCTGGTAAGATACATAAAATACCCGACATCTAGTGACCAAACCATGAAACTTTTTAACTATTGCTTGTGTATCGGGCGGGGCTCGTAATCACCGCCTGAGAGACACTCCCTTCGTACGCAGTCAACGGCTCAGACGGTAGACGACCCCCGCTTGCAAATTCCTTTGCTGGTGTGTGGCGCTTGTCGCCGTCTTTTTGTTTGCTCGTTGGCTGTTTATATTTTTAATAGGAGACCATGACTCTGCTCGATTTCAAAATCACCGAGACAAACACGACTCGCTGGGATGGGCTTGCCTCGCACGTGGGAGGGACTCCGCTTCTCCCGCTTCGCCGACTCAGTGTCAACCTGCCTCAAGCGGTGAAAGTTTTCGCCAAGGCAGAGTGGTTCAACCCCGGCGGCTCCGTCAAGGATCGAGCCGCGCTCAATATCATCCAGTCTGCGCTTGCCAACGGCGAGATCGGGAGCGGAAAACGCCTGCTCGATTCGACCTCCGGCAACATGGGCATCGCATACGCGACGATCGGCGCGGCGTTGGGAATCCCTGTCACGTTGACCATTCCCGCCAGCGCAAGCGAGGAACGCCTCGCCATTCTGCGCGCGCTTGGCGCTGAGTTGATTCTCACCGATCCCACCGAAGGTTCGGATGGTGCGATTCTCATCGCGCGCGACCTTGCGAAAGATCACCCAGACTTGTATTGGTATGCAAATCAGTACAACAACGATGCCAACTGGCAGGCTCACTTTAAATCTACGGGACCAGAGATCGAAGCACAGACCGCTGGCGAGGTCACGCACTTTGTCGCAGGCTTGGGCACGTCTGGGACGTTGATGGGGACGGGAAGATACCTGCGCGGGCGTTTACCCAACGTGAAAGTGATCGCTTTCCAACCTGATGCCGCGTTCCATGGGCTGGAGGGGCTGAAGCATATGCCGTCCGCGATCAAGCCCGGAATCTTCGATGAAACGTTTGCCGACAATACTCTCGAAGTACGTACGGAGGACGCACGTGAAATGACGATGCGGCTGGCACGGGAAGAGGGTTTATTCGTAGGGGTTTCGTCCGGCGCGGCGGCTATCGCGGCACTACGTGTAGCCAGCGAGTTGGAGGAAGGTGTTGTGGTGACCGTCTTCCCGGATGCGGGATATAAATATCTGAGCGACAAGTCGCTTTGGGAGGGGAAGTGACTCTACAAATTAAGCGCGACCTGGTCGAACGGATCAATGCGCATGTGCAGGAGGCTTATCCCGAAGAAGGGGCGGGGTTTTTGCTCGGCGAGGCTGGCGAAGTGAAGGAAATCATATCCCTGCCCAATGCGCGCGAGGACGCGGCGCGCCACAATCGCTTTTTGATCAGTGCCGAAGATTATATGAAAGCCGAGGTCCGGGCGGACAGCCTCAAGTTGGGTCTGATCGGGGTTTTCCACTCACATCCCGATTGCCCGAACGTCCCATCCGAGTACGATCGCGAGTGGGCGCAGCCGTTTTTCTCGTACATCATTACGCGTGTGGATGCGGGGAAGGCGGTCAGTCATCGCTCGTGGAAGTTGACCGAGGACCGGACGAGATACGAAGAAGAGGAAATCGAAATTTCAGGAGAAATCAAATGAACGACGTGGAAGTTATCAAGGAAGATGTGTTGCTGGATTGTTCGGGTATGTTATGCCCGATGCCGATCGTGAAAACCACCAAGGCGATGAAGGAATTGCAGAGCGGACAGGTCTTGAAGATGATCTCGACCGATGCCGGCTCGCCGCCTGACATTGCCGCGTGGAGTCGCCAAACCGGAAACGAGTTATTGCTTTCCACAACGGACCAAAATAAATTCGTCTTCTTTTTGAAGAAGGCATAGTGAGGTTGAAATGACCAAATCAAACCCAAACGCCCCAAAACGACTTGCCCTGATTGCCAGCAAAGGGACGCTGGATTGGGCGTACCCGCCGTTCATCCTTGCCAGCGCCGCGGCGGCGATGGGCTGGGAGGTGGGCGTGTTCTTTACGTTTTACGGCTTGACCCTGTTGAAGCCTGAACTCACGGCTGCGGTCTCCCCACTGGGCAACCCTGCCATGCCGATGAAGATGCCGTTCGGACCGGAAGCGTTTCAAAATATCAACTGGGCGATGCCCAATCTGCTGATGGCAAATGTGCCGGGTTTTGAAGGCTTGGCGACCAACCTGATGAAGCAGACCTTTCACAACAAAGGCGTTGCCACCATCGAAGAACTGCGCGAATCCTGTGTCGAGATGGATGTCCGCCTGATCGGCTGCCAGATGACGATGGATGTTTTCGGCTTCAAGAGGGAGGATTTCATCCCACAAGCCGAGATCGGCGGCGCAGCGACCTTCCTTGAATTCGCGTCCGAAGCCGAAGTACAATTGTTTATATAAAACCCTTAACCACAAAGGACACAATGGTCACTAAGGTTAGACGAGTGATGGGCGAATAGCCCTCCAGTGGATTTTCCTTGTGTCCTTCGTATCCTTCGTGGTGATAAAGAATAGAGAGAAATTAGAATCAATGACCACACTCAGAATCCCAACCCCGCTACGAACCTACACCAGCGGTAAAAGCGAAGTGATCGTCTCCGGCGCAAAAATCACCGATGCGTTGAACGACCTGACCGGACAATATCCCGCGATCAAGCCGCACATCTTCAACGAAATGAACGAGTTGCGACCGTTCGTGAACCTGTTCGTCGGCGAAAGCAACATCAAAGACCTGCAAGGCGTGGATACGCCGATCAAGGATGGCGATAAGTTGATGCTGATCCCCTCCATTGCGGGAGGAAGAATTTCTTAAACATAAAGGACACGAAGGGCGCCAAGGTTGGATGTGCAATGAGCGAATAGCCGCCCAGCAGATTTTCTTTGTGTGCTTTGTGTCCTTCGTGGTGAAAAGGTATTTTATGATCGAAGAACTCTCCCACCAACAAATCCTGCGTTATTCGCGTCACCTGCTCATGCCGGAAGTCGGCTTGCAAGGGCAGATCAAACTCAAAAACTCCTCCGCGCTTGTCATCGGCACCGGCGGACTTGGCTCGCCCGTCGCGCTCTATCTCGCCGCGGCAGGTATCGGTCGCATCGGGCTGGTGGATTACGACATCGTAGATTCATCGAACCTGCAACGACAAGTGATTCATGGCACAGCCACAGTGGGCAAACTCAAAGTCGAAAGCGCGCGTGATCGTTTGCAAGATTTGAACCCAGACATTCAAGTTGATATTTATAACGAGCCGTATACCTCCGAGAATGCGCTGCGCATCGCCAAAGACTACGACATCCTCATTGACGGCACCGATAATTTCCCCACACGCTATCTCACCAATGACGTCAGTGTGTTTCTCGGCAAGCCCAACATCTACGGCTCCATCTTCCGCTTCGATGGACAGGTGAGTGTTTTTCACGCCAAGGAGGGTCCTTGCTATCGTTGTCTTTTCCCCGAGCCGCCACCGCCAGGACTCGTCCCCTCGTGCGCCGAAGGCGGGGTGTTCGGCGTTCTGCCGGGCACGATCGGCACACTTCAAGCCACCGAAGCGCTCAAAGTTTTACTGGGCATCGGCGAACCTCTCATCGGCAAGCTTCTTCTGTATAACGCGCTCGACATGAGTTTCGATTTCGTCAAACTCAAGAAGAACCCTAATTGCCGCGTGTGCGGACCGAATGCCGACATCAAAGAGTTGATCGATTACGAGGAATTCTGCGGTGTCCCCGGCCATCATGCGGATGATACGTCCGCCGGCGCGGGCTGGGACATCACGCCTCAGGAGATGCAAGAGCGCCTCCAACTGGACCCGAACCTGATTCTCCTCGACGTACGCGAACCTCACGAGTTGGAAATCGTCGCCATCGAGGGCGCAAAGAACATCCCGCTCGGTGAAGTGGCGCAACGCATGTCTGAACTCGACTCTGCCGAAGAGATGATCGTCTTCTGCAAACGCGGGTCCCGCTCCGCGCGCGCGATTGAGATATTGTCCAGCGCGGGGTTCAAGAAGATGAAAAACCTCAAGGGCGGCATCAACGCCTGGGCAGAGGAAGTGGATACGAGTTTGCCGGTATACTAAAATGCCAAATCTCCGAGAATTTCAGGTTCTCGGAGATTTTTTCTGCTGGGGTAAAATAGCATCATCATCCCAACCAAAGGAGTGAGAATGACCTTACCCCCTTCGAATGAAAAACGAGTCTTTGACAATGTTCTTGGAGCCATGGGGAACACGCCCCTGGTGCGGCTGGGGCGGATTGCGAAGGATTTACCGGTACCGTTGTACGCAAAATTGGAATTTATGAACCCTGGGGGGTCGGTCAAGGATCGAGTTGGAGCATTCATCATCGAGCAGGCAGAGAAACGGGGGGAGCTCAAGCCGGGCGGGACCGTCATCGAGGCAACCTCAGGCAACACGGGTGTCGGTCTTGCAATTGCCGCGGCATTGAAGGGCTACAAGACCATCTTCGTTATGCCCGATAAAATGAGCAATGAAAAGATTTTGTTGTTGCGCGCGTACGGAGCGAAGGTGGTGATCACTCCGACCGCGGTGGCGCCGGAAGATCCGCGCTCGTATTATGAAGTAGCGAAGCGATTTGTCCGCGAGACGCCGAACGCGATTCTGGCGAATCAGTATCACAACCCCGATAATCCGCTCACGCATGAGTTGACGACGGGACCTGAGTTGTGGGAGCAGACTGAAGGGCGTGTGACCGATGTCATCATGGGCATGGGAACAGGCGGGACGGTCACCGGTGTGGGGCGGTATCTCAAGTCAAAGAATCCGAACATCCAAATTGTGGGAATTGACATCGAAGGTTCGATCCTGACCGAGATCTGGCAAAACAAGGGGACGATCCCCGATGGGGCGTACCCGAAAACGTATAAGGTCGAAGGTATCGGTGAAGACTTTCTGCCTACCGCGCTCGACCTTTCGGTGGTGGATGCGATTGAACGCGCCGGCGACCGCGAGTCATTTTTGTGGGCGCGCGCGCTCGTCAGGCAGGAGGGCATCTTTGCGGGCGGTTCGTCCGGCTCAGCGGTGGCGGGCGCGGTGAAATATTGCCGCAAGTTGAGCGGGGATCGCCTGCCTGTGGTCATACTCCCTGATTCGGGCTCGCGCTACCTTTCAAAATTTTATGACGACAAGTGGATGCGCGAGTTCGGTTTCCTCTCGATGGAATTCGGTGAAACGGCTCTTGGCGACCTCCTCCTTGCCAAGCCTGATAAAACATTGTTCACCGCCGCGCTCGGCGATTCGATCCGCAAAGTGGTTGCGGTAATGCACCAGCACGGGATTTCGCAAATGCCCGTCGTGGGCGCGGATGGGGCGTTGGTGGGACTCATCGAAGAAGTGGACCTGCTCAATCACATCCTCGATAAACATCAGCATACGCAGGACGAGACCATTGATCCATTGGTGCAACATGCCGGCGCGGTCTTCCCGCCGGAAACATCGCTTGAAGAGGCAATGACCTCACTGAAGGATGGGCTTGCCCTGATCGTAGTGGATAACAGTCGACCGATGGGCATCCTGACAAAGATCGATGTGCTCGATTACGTGGCAGGCAAGATCTAAACGCGCTCATAAAACCCTTGTAATTAGAACAAATATTCTGATACAATGACTCCAAGTATCGGCGGATGCCGATGAACTTTTCAATGGAGGCTGAAATGGATTTTGGTTCAATTAATTGGGTGGCGGTTGTCGCGGGCGTGTTCGCCAGTATGGTTATTGGCGCGGTTTGGTTCGGACCCAAGACCTTTTTCCCCATGTGGTGGAAGGCGATCGGAAAATCGGACAAGGAAGATCCGAGCGGCTCATCCCTCAGCATGGGTTTAACCTGGGGCTTGATCATCCTGTGTTCTTTTGTGCAGGCGGTGTTCATGAATATCTTTGTGAATACCATGGGGAGCCTGGCGGGAGGCGTGTCGCTTGCTTCCGGCGCTACGGCAGGTTTTATGCTCTGGCTGGGTTTCGTTGCTCCCTCGAGCCTGACCAATAAACTCTTCGCCGACCGTTTGAAGGCATGGGTGCTCGAAGCGGGCAATCACCTCATCACGTTCGTAGTGATGGGCGCGATTGCCGGCGCATTGGGATAACGAGAACTCCCCAAGAAAAGCGGACGATGTCCTCGTCCGCTTTTTTGATTCAAACTTTAAGTTTCAAATCCTTGACGCGTGGGGGATGGTATCCTAAAATAGAACATACGTTCTAAAAAGGAGAGAGCCATGACGGACAACAAACAGACCTATTCACTGGCATTGACTGCGCTGGCGGAACTTCAGCCGGAGATCGAACTGCATCGCTCCGCACCCAAGCCTGCTTTGTCCAGCCTCGACCGCATCCTCGCCCAGATCGGACCGCTCCCACGCGAGGCGTTATTCCTCGGCATGGCAGAAGATGGGTTGCCCGTTCTGTTGAACATGCACGATCCGTCCGTTGGACCGATCCTCATCGTCGGCGATGCCGGTTCGGGGAAGACCGGGTTTTTGAAGAACATCGTCCGTGCTTTGGCAATAACCCACGAATCCACCGAGGTGCAATTTGGAGTTCTCACTTCGCAGGCGCATGAATGGGAAAGTGAACGGATGTCGCCGCAACGGGTGGCGATCTTTTCCACGCATGAAAGCGGGGCTGAGGAGTTGTTGCTTTCGCTGGCATCCTGGGCGCACCAACATAGGAGCGGTTCGCAGTCTGTGTTGTTGCTGATCGACGACCTTGAAGCGGTCACCGCATTTGACTTCGATGCCCTGCAAAACCTGCGCTGGCTCCTTCAGCGCGGACCGTCCCGCCGGGTCTGGCCCATCCTGACCCTGGCCGCCGAACGCTACGGAAAAGTCATTTCATGGATTCCCAGTTTCCGCACCCGTGTGTTCGGGCAGATCAGGAATTCCACAATAGCGGCGGCGCTCGGCGGGGATTCTTCTTCACGGTTGGACCAACTGCAGGCGAGAAGTCAGTTTTCCCTGCGCGAGAACGGGGGGTGGTTGCGGTTTTGGTCTCCGAGTACGTAGCCTGCAATCTCAGTTTGTGTTAAAATCTGCCTGTCGTTGCATGAAGTCTGGCGGTCCGACAATCAGAGGGAAACCTGCTTCCTGGCACCTGGGTGTCTGTGATCACTAAGTCATGCACTATTGTTCCGTCTCGCTTCGAGGGTTGCTTCTCCGTCGAAGCCCACACTCAGGAGAATAGCATGGAAGCAAAATTGTATGTTGGAAACCTGCCGTTCAACACAGGCGATGCAGATTTGCAGGACCTGTTCGCACAAGCGGGCACGGTGAAATCGGCGCAGGTCATTCAGGATCGCGTCAGCGGACGTTCGAAAGGCTTTGGGTTTGTGGAGATGAGTTCTGCCGATGAGGCACAGAACGCGATCTCCATGTTCCATGGCAAGGATTTCAACGGTCGCGCCCTCACTGTGAACATCGCCCGCCCGCGCGAAGAACGCCCCGGCGGGTTCCGCGGCGGCGACCGTAACCGCGAGCGTCGGCGCGACTACTAAGTTTTCAAGTTTGTTTTCGTCTTGAGCCAAATGGGAGGTGCCAGCCATTTGGCTCAATGCTTTTATATCGGAACGGAGATTTATCGGCAACACAAAAATCCGAGAAATTTGAGCAGGTATGCCAGATTTGAAGTTACTTATTGACTCTGATTCTTGAATGTTGTACGATGAGACATCGAAATCGTTACGATATTGGAGGTTGAGATGCCTGGTAAAAATGGAGACAACGTTCTTGAACAGACGACGCAGGAGTCAGGCTTGTCATCACAGCCATCCAGGGGACCCAGATGGTTAAGGTTCTTGAATAGGGTATTTGGTGGTGGCATGGATGGCGAAAGTGTAAAGGGCGGAGAACACGAGGATGAATTAAACAATATCCTTCCCATGGCGAGGGCGGTTGCAATAAGCAAATCGCTGTTATCCTTACTTATCGGAATTGCTTTTTTTGTGGCTGGCTTCCTTTACTTTGAACGGTTACTGGTCATTCTGTTTTCCCCCCGCTATCTGCACGATATAACAGATATGTTCGCTCGCGGCGAAGCCATTCTACCGGAAGGCGCTCTGTCGGGTGAGTACACTTACCCGCTGAAAGATACCTTGCCGGGCTTGATGGTCATTTCGATCATTGTATTGGGGCTCTCGGTGTTGGTCTTGTCGCCCGGCTTGCTTTTCTTGATTGGATACAGACTCGTTACACGTGAGGTATTGGATAAGGAGCTTGACGAAGTCGGCACGCTGATCCAGCGGATACGCACTGGGCTTGGCAGGGTCAAGCCGATTGAAGAAATGTTATATAGCATATTTGGCAGGAGCAATTCGGCATGGGAATTGCGTTTGTGGTCAGCGAGGATCACGTTCTGGCTGGGCGTTATCATCCTATGCCTCGCAATTTGGTCGGTGCTGACTCAGAATAATTTGGTGTTTTTTGGCGAAGGCGCCCTGGCTGGGGTAGGGTCCATTGCTCTCTCGAAATGGTTAAACCCGGCAGAGGATATACAAAAAGCCCTTTCGCAAAACGCAAATATTGAAATATCTGTGATTGGATTTGTTCAGCAAATGGCGATTGTTGAGGCGTGGACGAGCAAAGCCATGTTATCGATGAAACCCGGAGATTCCTGGAAGCCGGAACAAAAGATTTACCAGTCTTTGAACCGGAATGCGGCATTAATCCGAAAAGCATTGGAAGATTCTTCAAAGAAAATTGAGAAAGCAGGAAATTTTGCATCTCAACCGAACAACAAACCGAAAAAGAAGAATAAATAACCGGGTTCATGAAGAATTAATCATCCGTCGGTTAAAATATAATGCCGATGGGTGATTTTTTATGCGTCCTACATTCCTCGAAGTTAACCTCACGCAACTCCAGAGAAATATTACCTCCATTCGCGCTCGCGTCGCCCCGGCGCAGGTGATGCCGATGGTGAAAGCCAACGCCTACGGGCACGGCGTGGAAGGAGTCGCCCCCTTCATCGAGCCGTTTGTGGATTATTTCGGCGTTGCGATCGTCGAGGAGGGCCTCCAATTGCGGGGATTGGGAATTCAAAAGCCAATTCTGGTCGCTGGCGGTACCTTGCCGGAGCAAGTCCCCCTCTTGGCTGAATATGACCTGACTTTGACCGGCTCGTCCCTCGAGATTCTGGACGCGGCAGAGGAAGTCGCGCGACAGACAGCCAAACGGATCAAAACACACCTGAAAATCGACACCGGCATGGAGCGTGTGGGCGTGCATGAATACGAAGCCGAATCATTCATTGAGCATTCCCTGCGCCTGAAACATGTGGACGTGGAGGGGATTTATTCCCACCTCGCCAACTCGGAGCTTGCAGACCGGAGTTACTCATTGATGCAGCTAGAGCGATTCCAGGAAGTCCTGCGAATTTACGAGACGTTGAGCGAACCTGCCCCCGCGCTCAGGCATCTCAGCAACTCGGGCGGGATTTTGAATCTTCCGGAGGCGAATTTTGACATGGTGCGTCCGGGTGTATTATTTTATGGCGTGTACCCCGGCGAGGAAGTCAAACGTGATATCGAGGTCAATCCTGCCCTGAAATGGATGTCGAAAGTGGCCTACTCAAAGCGGACCAGGCCGGGGCGGCCCGTCAGTTATGGGTCGCTGTGGCAGGCTGAAACGGAGGCGCGAATCGTCACCATCCCATGCGGTTATGCCGACGGGTATTTCCGTCGCATGACGAACAAAGCGCAGGTGTCCATCGGCGGAAAGAAATATCCACAGGTCGGCAGGATTTGCATGGATCAATTCATGGTCAATGTGGGCGATGACGATGTCAACGTGGGCGACGATGTGATCTTGCTCGGCGATGGGATCGCCGTCTCCGATTTCGCCGCATGGACGGGGACGAACGAGTACGAAGCGCTCACCAGCATCAGCGCACGCGTGCCGCGGCGCTACGTGCAAGACTAATGATAGAATTGCGCAGTTTTGCGTTGAGGTGAATTGTGAAAAGTTTGTTTGAAAAATTCGGCTTCCTGTTTTCGGTGGCGGGCTTGATCGTGGCGTTCGATCAATGGACGAAATCGTTGGTGCGAGCGAACCTGCCGCTGGGGGGCACGTGGTTACCCGATTGGCTGGAGTGGCTCAGCCCGTACGCGCGTTTCGTGCACTGGCATAACACCGGCGCGGCATTCGGCATGTTCCAAAATGGGAGCATGGTTTTCACTGTGCTGGCTTTCGTGGTGATCGGCGCCATCGTGTACTATTTTCCTCAGGTGGAAAAACACGATTGGACATTGCGGCTTGCGATGAGCATGCAGTTGGGCGGCGCGCTCGGCAACCTGCTCGACCGCCTGCTGTTCGATGGACGCGTGACCGACTTTATTTCAGTTGGCACCTTCGCCGTTTTCAATGTTGCCGATGCGAGCATTAGCGTGGGGACGGCGATCCTCTTGCTGGGGGTGTACCTTCAGGAACGCGCCGCAAAACAGGCGGCAATTGCGCAAATGAGTCAGTGACGTGACAGGCGAACGCGTCTACCAAATCCAATTCGACGGGCGGGCAGGCGAACGGCTCGATAAAGTTGTAGCCGAAGCGCTGACGGACTTTTCCCGCTCACGGATTCAACAACTCATTGCGGGTGGATTTGTGACGGTGAACGGTTCGCCCGCCAAGAAGGCTGGTCAGCCATTGGACGCCGGCGCCGCGCTTACGGTTCGCATCCCTCCCGCCGCGCCGACAGAACTTGTGGCTGAACAAATCCCCCTCGACATTATTTTCGAAAACGGCGACCTGCTCGTGGTCAATAAACCTGCCGGGATGGTGGTCCACCCGGCGGTGGGACATGCCAGCGGGACGCTCGTCAACGCGGCGCTGGGGCACGACCCGGAGATCGAAGGCATCGGCGGCGAGGAGCGCCCGGGAGTTGTCCATCGGCTGGACAAGGACACCTCGGGCTTGATCGTGCTCGCAAAAAACGAACGCGCTCATCGTTGGTTGCAGGATCAATTCCGCCTGCGCCACGTGGAAAAAACCTACCTTGCCCTCGTGGATGGAAAACCACCCACGCCATCGGGGCGCGTGGAAACTTACATTGGCAGGGATCCTAAAAACCGAAAGCGTATGGCAAATGTTTCCAAGGCAAAAGGGCGGGAGGCAATCTCGGAATACAAAACTCTCGAAAGTTTTGAACATCACTCCCTGCTTGAGTTTCACCCGTTCACCGGGCGCACGCACCAGATCCGTTTGCATTGCGCGTTCTTGAAGTGCCCAATTGCGGGGGACGAAGTGTACGGAAGAAAAAATCACTCAGTTCAAATGAGCCGGCACTTCCTCCACGCGTTTCGGCTAAAGATTACCCTGCCGAATGAGAAGGAGCCGCGAATTTTTGAGGCTCCCTTGCCGGTTGAACTCAGTCGAATTTTAGAGCATTTGCAAAAGGATGGTTAAACATGGAGATTATTGACCTTCGCTCGGACACCGTAACGAAGCCCACCCCCGAAATGCGTGAAGCCATGGCGACCGCCGAGGTGGGGGATGATGTGTACGGAGACGACCCAACCCTGAATCGGCTTGAAGCGCTTGCCGCGGAAATGGTAGGAATGGAAGCGTCAATTTTTGTCCCGTCGGGGACGATGGGAAATTTGCTCGCGTTGCTTGTCCATTGCCAGCGCGGGGATGAAGCGATCGTTGGGGCGCGCTCGCACATTTATCAAAACGAGGCGGGCGGTATGTCGGCGCTCGGGGGCATCCACCCGTTTCCAATTCATAATCAAAAAGACGGCACCCTTGACCTGCAAGAGATCCGGGCGGCGATCCGTCCGGAGGACGTGCATCAGCCCATTACACGCCTGATCTGCATCGAAAACACCCAAAACAATTGCGGCGGGATGGCGTTGTCTGTCGAATACACGCGTGAGGTGGGCGATATCGCTCGTGATAACAACTTGAAGTTCCACATCGACGGGGCGCGCATCTTCAACGCCGCCGCCGCCTTGAACGTGGACGTGAAGGAGCTGATCTCCCCCGCAGATTCGGTCATGTTTTGCTTGAGCAAGGGGCTGGCGTCGCCGGTCGGATCGATGTTGGCAGGGACGAATCCGTTCATCGCGCGCGCCCATCACTTGCGAAAAATGCTCGGCGGCGGGATGCGGCAGGTGGGCATTCTTGCCGCGGCAGGAATCATCTCGTTGGAGATCATGTCGAAGCGCGTGGCGGAGGATCATCTGCGCGCAAAAAAACTAGCGGAAGGCTTGCAAAAAATTCCCGGTATTCTGCTGGACGAGGGTACGCCGTTCACGAACATGGTGTATTTCAACCTGGCCGAGGATGTGCCTCTGGATGAAAAAATGTTGTGCGAAAAAATATCAGCGTTTGGGGTGTTGATCGATTGGGCGGGGGCGCGCCGCATTCGGCTTGTCACGCATTACGCCATAGACGACGAGGCTGTTGAAATGACGGTGGATGCGTTTGCCCAGGTGTTCCGCTGAGCGCGACCGTTACGAGCTTTCTGTAAATTCCTGGTAGGCAATGCGGGTTAACGCCTCGACAATTTCAGGGTCGAACAACACCCCCGCATTTTCTTTCATGTAGTTCAACGTTTCCTCCGCGGAGGATTTTTCACGGTACTTGCGCTTGCTGGTCAGCGCGTCGAAGACGTCGGCAACGGCAAATATGCGCGCCTGGATGGGAATCTCACTGCCTCGCAAACCGGACGGGTATCCGCTTCCATCCCAGCGTTCGTGGTGGTGCCGGATCACCGACACAGAATCTCGCAGGAACGGAATCCCTTCCACGATGCGCGCTCCAATATCCGGGTGGATGCGCATGATCTTCCACTCCTCGTCGGTGAGTTTGTCCGGCTTGTGCAGGATGGTGTCGCTGATGCCGATCTTGCCGATATCATGCAATAGTGCGCCGCGCTCGAGTGATTTCATTTGCCCTTCGGGCAATCCGAGTTCCCTTGCCAGGGTGCCAGCCAGCCGGCTGACGCGCACGCTGTGTCCCTCGGTCTCGCGGTCGCGCGCATCGAGCGCGGACATGAGCGAGGTCAGTGTGCGGTCGTAGGTAATTTCCAATTCCGCATATGCCTGCTTGATCTCCTCCGCCTGACGCCGCGACTCCGCCAAAAGGATGGCGCGCTCAAGCGCAACGGCGGCTTGATTCGCCAGCGTCTGCAGGTTCGCAAAGTTTTGCCCGCGGCTTTCGGGAATCTTCATCCACAATGCGCCGTACGTCCCGCCAACGGTCAGCAATGGATAACAGACGAGGGAGCCGTTTTCGTTCGGGATGATGATGCTCTGACCCGTCTGAATTGCCTGGTCGATGCTGGTTTGCGGGTGTTCGCGGCGGGTATGGAAGCCTCCCGCGTCGATCCCAACCTCCGCCTCGATGTTGCCCGATTTGGACAATAGCATAATCCCCGCTTCGCTGGCGTTGGTCAGTTTGTATGCGGCTTGGGCGATCAATTTCGCCGCGTCGCTTAATTCCTCCGCCTGGATCACGTCCACGCTCAGTTGATACAGCATCGATGTGTTGTTCAGTGTGTTGCGCAGTTCCTGGTAGAGCCACGAACTTTCGATGGATGCCGCGGCCTGTGACGACATCAGGTCGGCGAGCGATTGGTCGTTCTCGGAGAACGAGACACCATCCTGCTTGCCAAAGGCGATGATGGTGCCAATGCTCAGGCGGTGCAGGCGGATGGGAATGGCAAGCGCGCTCCTGAGTTCCGCCGTGTCGATCTCCAGTTTTCCCGGGCGGATGTATTTTCGAATATCGCGAATGCGGAATGGTCTGGTGGCGTTCAGCGCGGCTTGGATGATCGGTTCATCCGTCGAGTTTTCGCTCAAGGCGGCGAACAGGCGCGGGGCGCTGCCGGCGGCAGAGGTGCGCGAGAAATTTCCCTGCTGGTCGAGCAGTGTGACGAATACAAAACGCGCCTCCAGTGTCCGTTGGGCGATGCGCGCAACTTCCTGCACGGCGGCTTGCGGGTCGAGCAGGGTGGTGAGTGAGATGCCCGCCTGAATCAGTTCCTTGAGCCGCTGATGATAACTGACGCGTTCCCATGCGCGCGTGAGTTCAAGAGCCACATCTTCTGCGATGGCTACATCGGTGTTGGAAAAGGCAGATGCTTGTTCCGAGCAGATTTCGATCACGCTGCGAATCTTGCTGTGTTGCAGGATCGGAACGCTGATCATGGAGAGTACGGTGGTGTTATTCAGTGGAAGAAAATCCGCATCGGCTCGCGTATCTGCCACGCTTTGAGTCTTTTTTAGTCTTGTGGTCCTGCCCAGGACACCCTTGTGCGAATCCTGCTGATAGCCGGGGGGAATCGCGTTCGCCCCCTTGCCCACGGAGGTAAGGACGATATATCTCTGTTTTTCCGTTTCATGCCACATGATGGAAACGAAGGAGCACTCGATGGCATGTTCGAGGGTGTTCACTGCCAGTTGCGCAGCGACTTCCAGTTCCAGTTCCGCTTCCAACTGCTTGCTGAGTTCGTTGAGGTAGGTGAGTTGCGCCGACCGTTTTTTTTCGGAGGCAAGCCGCTGATCCAGAATTTCGATCTGGGCGCGAAGCGCGTCCGTTTCAGGCTCAAAAATAAGCGTTGTTGAACTTTCCAGGTCTGTTTGCCCAGCGCCCAGCTCACCCGGGAGGCCGAAATTCAGATACAACCCGATGCTTGTCAGGAAGGTGATTGTGGCGCTCAGGATGAAGCCGGCTTGTTGCAGGGCTTGTGTCGCATCGCGCAGAATGACGAGGATGCCTCCCGCCGCTAGAAATTGTGCGATCAACAGGATCTCGATCTGTCGCTTGATGCGTTCGTGCGAAAGCCTAATCTTGCGAAGCGCGGATATGTAAAGCGCCGCCGCCAGCGATAACAAAATAATACCCGGGATAACGTTCCCTGCCGCGGAGAGATATCGAAGCAACGGGTCGAATTGGAGAGGAGCCAGCCAAAAACCCTGACCGAGAAGCGAGATCAGGGTTGCGAGAACCAGAGTCGCGATGCTGGCGGGTGAAAGTTGGTTTTTTATCATGCAGGTTCAACCGATATGCGGGGTATTTTACTGCATGCCCGCGCCTTCAGTGTAACATCCAGCGCCTGCCTTATAAAAAAGTAACTTTTTTTTCGTCGAACATCGCAAAGGAAATCGAAGATTGGTGTATCAAATTATGAGATACTCTGTAATCTGTTATAATTTTTTTGCCGTGGGAGTATCAACGGCAAACCCTTGAACGAGAAGAAGATCATGAATCAATTTGTAACCCTCGAACAGATCGACCTGGCGGTGGAAGCCGTGCGGGCGCGCACGCAACATCGTCCACGGATCGGCATCATCCTCGGCTCCGGGCTGAACAGTCTGGCTGATTCAGTCCAGAAAGCGGATGCGGTCCCCTTCGGCGAATTGCCCAATTGGCCCGTTTCCACCGTCCACGGGCATGCCGGCAGGCTGGTCATTGGTGAACTGGAGGGTCAGTCTGTGATGGTCATGCAGGGGCGCGTGCATTTTTACGAAGGCTATAGCATTTCACAAGTGACGCTTCCGACGCGCGTCATGGTCCGTATGGGGTTGGAAATGATGATCGTCACCAACGCCGCGGGCGGCGTCAACCCGGAATTTGCGCCGGGCGACGTGATGCTCATCACCGATAACCTCAATCTCATGGGGATGACCGGCGCCAACCCACTCATGGGACCGAATATCGATGAACTCGGTCCGCGCTTCCCGGATATGAGCCAGGCGTACGACCTGCAACTGATGGCTCTGGCACGCAAAGCCGCATCAGAGAATGGAATCACTCTGCGCGAAGGGGTGTATTGTGGCTTGAGCGGTCCATCCTTCGAAGGTCCCGCAGACTTGCGCTTCCTGCGCATGGCTGGCACGGATGCAGTGGGCATGTCCACAGTGCCGGAGGTGATCGTCGCCCGTCACGGCGGGATGCGCGTACTTGGGTTTTCCGGCATCAGCAACAAAGCCAACCTGGATGGTTCGACGGTGACAACCCACGAGGAAGTGATCGAAGCCGGCAAGGTCATTACGCCGAAAATCGAAAAGATCATCCGCGGCGTGCTCCGCTCCCTGTAAGTTCGTTGCATGAGTCTGTTTTTTCGATCCCTTGAAATCTATCAACCTCTGATCTATATCGGGTTGATCCTTTGGGGATTATTCGTTGTCCGGAGCATGGTCCGCCATTGGTTGGAGTGGCGGAACTCGGTGTACGGTCTCGAACGGGAATTTGCCCTCCAACGGCTTGTACGCTCCACGCTCTTCGGCATGGCGGTCCTCGGGTTGGTACTCGCGGAATTTTTCATCACCACATTTATCATCCCAACCCTGCCCGCCTCCGACATCCTGCCAACCCCCACCCTGAATCTTCTCGTGACCCCGGCGGTTACGTTGCCGCCCGATGCCGCGACGCAAGTTGCGTCGTTACCCACGCAAGCCGCCCCAAGCGGCATGAGCGGATGCGTTCCCGACCGCATCATGCTGACCTCGCCGAAGCCCGGCGCCGTGGTGAGCGGAATCGTCGAGTTGATCGGCACCGCCGATGTTCCCAACCTTGCCTTTTTCAAATACGAGATCTCGTCGTTGGGGTCGAATGTTTGGGCAACCATTTCGGCGGGCGATAAAATCGTCAAGAACGATGGATTGGGTGTCTGGGATACGACCACGCTTCCCAACGGCGACTACTTCCTGCAACTCGTGTTGATCGATAACGCCGGGCAGACCATCGAACCATGCGTGATCGCCGTGCGCGTGGAAAATAAATAAATTCGGAGAATCACCTTGTTCGATATTCGACCCGCTGTTGCCACCGATATTCCCCGTTTGATGGCGCTCGATCACAAGAGCCGAAGCGATTACGTCTGGCAACTGGATATAAAGCGCGAAACGAATCAGATGATGGCGGGCTTCCGCGAAGTGCGCCTGCCGCGCACGGTGGATGTGGCGTATCCGCGGAACCCGTATGCGCTTGCCGACGAGTGGACACGCCGCGACTTGACGCTGGTAGCCATCGACAAAGGAGCCGTGGTCGGGTATTTGTGCGCCAAAGCAGAGCCATCCGCCGCGGTGGTGTGGGTGACCGACCTCGTCGTCACTTCGGAGGTTAGGCGCAAGGGCGCCGCATCCGCTTTGCTACTGGCGGCGCAGGGTTGGGCGTCCGAACGAGGCGTGCGGCGGTTGATCCTTGAGATGCAGTCCAAGAACGAAGGCGGGATTCGTCTGGCGCAGAAATTCGGCTACGAGTTCTGCGGGTATAATGACCAGTATTACCCCACACAAGATGTAACCCTGTTTTTCGGCAGGACGATGAAATAGGTTATGTTCCTCGGCTGGTTGGATGGATTGCTTACAGCGCTTCAGACGCTGAATAATATTTTGACCGCAGGCATCGCGATCACGGCATTTTCGCTGTTGATGTATGCCCTGTCGTTCAACCTGCGCGACCGCGTGGCGCGTTCGTTTGCCATCATCCTGTTGTGCGTGGTCGTGGTCTTCACCACCGAGGCGCTGCAAAACAAGACCGTGCCGAATTGGGGAATCGAATACCTGCTCGAACTCCAATGGATCGGGATCATCTTTCTGCCGCCCGCCTACCTGCATCTTTCCGATGCGTTGCTGGTGACAGCGGGGCGACCCTCGCGCGGGCGGCGGCGGATTGCCATCCGCGTCGTGTACGCGATCGCGGTGGGGTTTGTCGTCCTGTTGGCGCTTGGGATGCTGGTGGGTCCGCTGGTGCCGAATGGCGTGCCCGCGCCTCATTTACAGCACACACCCTGGACTCAGTTTTTTACCGGCTTCTACCTCATCATCATCGCATGGGCGGGGTATAACTTTGTCCGCGCGTTTTCGCTGATGCTCACCCGCTCCGGCAGGCGGCGCATGTTCTACCTGATGGCGGGCGCGACCGCCCCCGCGCTCGGTTCCTACCCCTACCTTTTGTTTGGTTCGGCTCTCGCCGCGGAATACCCGCTTTTGTTTTGGGGCATTGCGTTCATCAATAACCTTTTGGTTGCGGTATTGGTTGTCGTCATGGCATATGCCGTGGCATTCTTCGGCGTTTCGTGGCCCGATCGCGTGGTCAAAAGCCGCTTGTTCAAATGGCTGTTGCGCGGACCGGTCACCGCGTCTCTGGCGTTGACCACCATGACGCTCGTCCGGCGCACGGGTGAATTCCTCGGCGGCGAACCATATTCGGGTTTTGTCCCGCTCGCCGTGGTGGTGACCGTCCTGCTGTTCGAGCACGCCGTCACATTGTTTTCCCCGTTGTGGGAACGCCTGTTGTTTTATGGGCGCGACCGCGAAGAGCTTCAACTCCTGCAAAACATCGAAGAGCGTCTGCTCACCCGCGGCGACTTGCAGCAATTCCTTGAAACGGTGCTCGCCGCGGTGCGCGACCATCTGCAATCGCCCTGCGCGTTCGTCGCCGCGCTGGATGGGAACGAATTGACCCTCAGCGTCGTGGCGGGGAATCGCTCCCTGCTTGAGCGTGAAAACCTCGAGGAAGCGTTGCATGTCGTCCACTCGAATGGCCAGAGCGAACGACACGAATACGTGTGGGGCGGATTCTGGATCCTGCCTCTGCGCAAAGAAAAAGAGATCGGCGACAAGGATGAGATTCCCCCTTTGCTGGGCGTGTTGGGGATCGCCCGAAAAGCGGACCGCCCCATGGATAGAGACCAGCGCGATGCCTTGTGGCTTCTCGCCGACCGCGCCGCGCTTGCCCTCGAAGACCGCCTTCTGCAACAACGCGTATTTCATTCGCTCGAGGATCTACAACCCCAGATCGAACTGCTCCAGCGAATGCGCGCGGCGGGTCGCTACGACTCGAAAGCGACGCTCCTCGCCGAACCCCTGCCGAAAGAAGCAGACCTCGCCGATTGGGTGAAGGATGCGCTGACCCACTATTGGGGAGGACCGAAGTTATCGAACAGCCCATTGATGCGGTTGCGAGTTGTTCAAACGCTGGTGGAAGAATACGAAGGGAATGCCTCGAACGCCTTGCGTGCCCTGCTCCGTAAAGCCGTGGACCATGTCAAACCCGAGGGCGATCGCCGTTTCACCAGCGAGTGGATTTTGTACAACATCCTCGAAATGAAATTCATCGAAGGCAGAAAAGTGCGCGAGGTGGCGGGGCGGCTCGCCATGTCGGAAGCCGACCTCTACCGCAAACAGCGCGTGGCGGTGGAAGCCGTGGCGCGCGCCATCCTCGATATGGAAACCAGCGAGGGAGTGGGCAGTCTGTAACGCTCACAAATCCGACCCATGCATCAGCGACCCGGTACACCCATCCACGAACCTGAACCAGCGAACGACTGGCTGACTCAGTTCGCGCGTTTCAACGAACGTTTCGGACGCTCCGTAAGAGACGCATTCGGCGTTTTCCTGTTCGCCGTCGCGCTCATGACCTTCCTTGCTTTGCGAAAATTCACCGAAGGCGCGTTGCTCACACCATGGGCAGATTTTCTTTCACTCTGGTTTGGTTGGGGTTCCTACCTTGTGGTGCTCGGCCTTGGATATTTCGGATTCCTGACCGTTCGCCGGAGTGGGACTCCGCTTGGGTGGGGACGCCTCTTCGCGTTGGAGATCGCTTCGCTTCTCACCTTGGGCTTGCTAGCCTCCATCGGCGGCGGATCGCTCATCCGCGCGGAGGCAGGCGCAGACGGCGGCAGAATCGGCTGGGGTCTCATCACCTTATTCTGGCGGCTGAGCCGACCATGGGGGACGGTCCTGTTGGTTGGCTTGTGGATGTTCTTTGCCGCCACGGGATTGGGTTTTTGGGCAATCCTTGAGAGATGGCTTCTCAAACTCGCCGGCGAAGCGCCGGCGGAGGGAACAGCGACCCAACTCGAAATCCCGATTGAGGCGAACGTGGGAGAGGCGAAGCCCGCGCGTCAACCGCGCAAGAAATCCGCCGCGCCGGCATTGCCGCCCGAGTTTAGAAAATCCCTGCGCGCTGCTGATCAGAAAGATAAGAAGCCGTCCGCGCCTCGCGATCGCGATGAGCGCCTCCCGACTTTGAACATATTGCTCGCCGATCAAAATGCCCGCCCCGACGAGCGGACGATTAACCAGACCGCCGGCATGATCGAAAAAACACTGGCTGAATTTGGCATCTCCGCCACGGTCATCGGTTTTCGCGTGGGACCCACCGTGACGCAATTTGCCGTGCAACCCGGCTTCATGAAAAAAGCGGGCGCGACCGAAGAGGAGGCGCAACAGATCAAGGTGCGCGTGGCGCAGATTGCTTCCCTGCAAAAAGATCTGGCGCTGGCGCTTTCCGCCGAGCGATTGCGCATCGAAGCGCCGGTGCCGGGCAAACCGTATGTCGGCATTGAAGTGCCGAACACACATACCTCAGTGGTGCGGATGCGTTCCATTTTGGAGACCGATGCGTTTCACAAGATCGGCACACCGCTTGCCATGGCGTTGGGGCGCGATGTATCGGGTCAACCCATCGTCGCCGACCTTGCGCGCATGCCGCACTTGTTGATCGCCGGTGCCACCGGCTCGGGGAAGTCGGTGTGCATCACGTCGCTGGCGGCCTGTTTTGCCATGAACAACCCGCCGGAAGACTTGCGCATGGTGATGATCGATTCGAAGATGGTGGAGTTGTTGCGCTTCAACGGTCTGCCGCACCTGTACGGAAAAGTGGAAACCAACGTGGAACGCATTCTCGGCGTTTTGCGCTGGGTGGTTGTGGAAATGGAACATCGTTATCGCCTGCTGGAGGCGGCGCACGTCCGTGATTTGGAAGCGTACAACCGCCGCGTCTCGCGCAAGAAGGACGGCGCGACCCTGCCTCGCATTGTTGTGTTGATCGACGAACTCGCCGACCTGATGATGTCTGCTCCGGACCAGACCGAACATAACCTGGTGCGTCTGGCGCAAATGGCGCGCGCCACGGGAATCCATCTCATCGTTGCCACGCAACGCCCTTCGACAGACGTGGTGACCGGCTTGATCAAAGCGAACTTCCCGGCTCGTCTCGCATTTGCCGTGGCATCCGGCACAGACAGCCGCGTGATATTGGATACGGTGGGAGCGGATTCCCTGTTGGGGCGCGGCGATATGCTGTTCCTGAACCCGGAAAGTGGCACACCGGCGCGCGCGCAAGGGGTGATGATCACCGATATGGAGATCGAGCGCATCATTGCGCACTGGAAGAAGACGGCGGAAGAACCAGACGAAACCCCGCCGTGGGAAAAATTGCTCCGTGAACCGGACGAAAACGAAGATGAGGGGCTGATCGAGCAGGCGGTTGCCATTGTCCGCCAAAGCCAGCGCGCCTCGGCGTCTTTGTTGCAACGGCGGTTGCGAATCGGGTATCCGCGCGCGGCGCGCTTGCTCGACCAGTTGGAGGAAATGGGAGTAGTCGGACCCTCCCAAGGGGGCGGGAAAGAACGCGATGTCCTGCTGGGTCCGTTGGATGAAGAGTTGGCGAATGGCGGGTAAAATTTTCGTGCTGGGTGGGCATCCAAACCCTGATATGATTGCCGGACTTGTCTGACATGAGCAAAGACGTTTCTCCCACGGCACCAAAAAAAACCTTCACCGATTATTTGCGCCTGTGGTTCAAGTGGGTGCTCGACCCGCTTGGCAGGTTGTTCAATTCGTTGGGTCTTACTCCCAACATGATGACCATGATCGGCATGGCGGGGAACACGGTCGGCGCGTATTACCTCTCGCAGGGCGATATGTTCACCGGCGGCATTTTCGTGTTGATCATGACCCCGATCGATGCGCTCGATGGAACGATGGCGCGATTGCGAGGCGAGTCCGGCGATTTCGGCGCTTTTGTCGATTCGGTCAGCGACCGCTACTCCGAATTGATCATCTACGGGGGGTTGTTGTATCACTTTTTGAGTATTGGCGAGCCATTGGGCGGGATGCTGGTCTTTGGGGCGGCGGCTGGGTCGGTGCTTGTTTCGTACGTCAAGGCGCGGGCGGAAGGGTTGGGGTACGGCGCCAAGGTGGGATTGCTGACGCGTGTGGAACGATACCTGGTGCTGGCGCCTTCGCTGGTCTTCAATATGCTTTACATCGGGCTTGCCATCATTGCGGTTTTTGCCAACATCACGGCTTTGCAACGGGTCTGGCATGTGCGCGCCCAGACCTACGAACGGATGCGATTGAAAAATCCTGAAAGGAGGGATTCGTGAGTATTCAGTTCGATGGAATCCATTACATTTTTTTCGGCAAGGAGCAAGTCCTCCATTTTTACGGAGTGATCCTGATGCTTGGCGCGGTGGCAGGCGCGTGGCTGGCAACCAAAGAGGCGGCAAAGCGCGGGCACGACTCGGAAATCGTTTGGGATTTACTCATCTACCTGATCGTGGGCGGCATTGTCGGCGCCCGCATCTGGCATATCCTCACGCCGCCCCCGTCTTCGGGTGTGACCGCGGCGTGGTATCTTTCGCATCCGCTCGACGCGTTGGCGGTTTGGAAGGGCGGTTTGGGAATCCCCGGCGCAGTGATCGGCGGGGCGGTTGTCCTGTATTTCTACTCGCGCAAGAACAACCTGAAATTTTCGGAATGGGCGGATATTGCCGCGCCGTGCCTTGCGTTGGGGCAGGCGATCGGTCGCTGGGGGAATTTCTTCAACCAGGAATTGTACGGCGCGCCGACGAGTCTGCCGTGGAAACTATACATCGACCCGGCGCATCGCCTTGCAAACTACGCCGATGTGGAGTATTACCACCCGTTGTTTTTCTACGAATCGGTTTTGAACTTTGCAAACATGCTGTTTCTTTTGTGGATTTCACGCCGATATGCGGCGCGGCTCAACTCCGGAGATATATTTCTTACGTATTTGGTTACGTATCCGCTCATCCGCTTCTGGCTGGACTTTTTGCGGCTCGATGCTTCGTTGGTTGCCGGCATCAACATCAACCAGACCGTGATGGCGGTGGTTGCTGTGTGCGCCGGCGCCGCGTTGTATTGGCGGCATCGCGGTGACTCGGTAACAAGCTGATCGCTTATCAATTTTGCAGGGGGACTGTTGTCTTATTGACTGTAAAATAGGCGCTGGCTATGCTCGCCAACAAAGGATGAAACAGCACTCCATGATCGAAACCAACGATCTCAGCAAGCAATTCAATCAAAATTTCTGGGCGGTGGCAGGCGTGTCCATCCGTGTGCAACCCGGTCAGATCCTTGCGTTGCTGGGGCAGAATGGCGCCGGAAAAACGACCACGGTGCGCATGTTGACCGCTCTGATCCATCCTACTCGCGGCTGGGCGCGCGTGGCTGGGTACGACGTGACGAAGGCTCCCAAAGAAATTCGCTCGAACGTGGGCGTGCTGACCGAACAACACGGTTTGTACCTGCGGATGAGCGCGAACGAATATCTTGATTATTTCGGAAAGATCTACGGGCTGGATGCTCATGCTCGCGCAACGCGCGGCAGGTACCTGTTGGAGTATTTTGGGCTTGCCGAGGCGGCGCAACGTCGTTCGGGGGAATATTCAAAAGGCATGAAGCAAAAACTTGCCCTGGCACGTTCCTTGATCCACGATCCGTCTGTGTTGTTGTTGGATGAACCCACCTCCGCCATGGACCCGGAGTCTTCGCGCCTGGTGCGGGATGAGATCGCCCGCCTGCGCTCCTCCCAGCGGACGATCATCATTTGCACGCATAACCTTGCCGAAGCCGAAGCGCTGGCGGATCACATTGCGATCATTTATCGCGGAAAGATTCTCCTGAACGGGACGTTGGATGAACTCAAACAACAGGTATTGGGTCCGGTGGAGTATGAGGCAAAGTTTGCGGAGGTGTTTAACGCCGATGATCTCGACCTGCCTGCCGGGGTGGAGATCGTGTCGAGGAGCGGGACCAGCCTCAAATTTCGAATCGATGCGCCGCAGTCGGCGAATCCCAAAGTGGTGCATGCATTGACATCCCGAAATGCTCCGTTGGTTTCATTTCAGGAAGTGCCGAGAAAATTGGAGCAGGTGTATCTGAAGACGATGGCGGACGCGCAGGGGTTGGCGTATGCGGCGTAGTTGGAATGCGATCTGGATGGTGGCGCGGCGCGAGTTTATCGATCAGTTCCGTGATTGGCGCATCGTCGCGCCAATGCTCCTGCTGGTGACGTTGTTCCCGTTCATCGCGGATGATACGACCGAGCAAGCGATTCGGTTCATGAACCGATTCGGCGGCGACCTGATCCTCGAACGACTCGTGCCGTTTGTCATTCTGGTGATCGGGTTCTTCCCGCTTTCGTTCACGCTGGTCGTTGCCCTTGAGTCGTTCGTCGGGGAAAAGGAACGCGGCACCATCGAGCCGTTGTTAAGTTCGCCGCTCGATGACCATCACCTGTATCTGGGAAAATTGCTGGTCGGCATTACAACCCCGCTGGTTTTTAGTTATTCTTCTGTGGGGATTTATCTCGTGCTGATCTCACGGCGCGAGGTGGTGTTGCCCGGCGCATACCTGCTTTCATTGGTTTTACTGCTTACGTTTGCCCATGCCGTGTTGATGGTGAGTTCAGCCATCGTGATTTCGGTACAAGCCACCAGTATTCGCGCCGCAAACCTGCTGGCATCGTTTGTGGTGGTCCCGGTGGCGTTTTTACTTCAAGGGGAAACGGTGCTGATATTTTGGGGCAATGAGGGCGTGTTGTGGTACGCGATCGCGGCGGTGACGTTGCTGTCCGTCTTGATCGTACGCCTTGGGCTTTCGCATTTCCGCCGCGAATATTTGTTGGGGAGGGAGATCGACACACTCAATATTAAGTTGATGGGTCGTGCATTTGCTTCGCGCTTTATCGGACGGGCGGAATCGGTTTATGAATGGTATGTCGATGAACTACCTGCAACATTGCGCGAATTACGACGCCCCCTGGGGTTGGTGACTTTCCTTGGATTTGCGGCAATCGTGGCGAGTTATTTATGGGTGGTCACCATGGTGCCATCTTATTTGGAGATCTCACCGGAAATGACAGATCGGATCAACACCCTGGTGAATCAAAACCTGAGCGACCTCGACGACGCGAGTCGCCAGATTCCCGCTCCATTGTTATTTTTTCATAACGCGCGCGCGATTGTACTGATGCTCTTGTTGGGAATTGTCTCGTTTGGAACGCTCGGTGTCACCTTGTTCCTGGTCAATATGGGATTCGTCGGTGGTGTGCTGGGCGGTGGAATGCTGCTGGGAGTTTCACCGTGGTTGTTGTTCGCCGCGGGGATCCTGCCTCACGGAATTTTCGAGTTATCTGCTGTGTTTCTCTCGGTGTCTGCCACGTTGAAGGCGGGGGCTTTACTGGTCACCCCGCAACCGGATCAAAGTTTGGGCGAACTCCTGCTTGTCGCTCTTGCAGATTGGTTCCGGGTCTTTGTCGGAATTGTCCTCCCGTTTCTCGCCGTCGCGGCATTGATCGAAGTGTACGTTACGCCGCAACTTCTCAAAATGGTTTTTTAGGAGGGAAAGATGCCAAAAGTAATCATCCTGGGTTCGTCCAATGCGGTGCCTTCGATCGGTCATGAGAATACCCACCTTGTCATTGTCGGCAGGGAGCGGACGATCCTCGTGGATTGTGTCAGCACCCCGGTCGTGCGACTCGAACAGGCGGGCGTGGACTTTAACTCGCTAACCGATATCGTCATCACTCATTTTCATCCCGACCATGTGGCAGGCGTACCGTTGCTCCTCATGGACATGTGGCTGATGGGGCGCACCAAGCCCGTCAACATTTACGGTTTGCATTACACCATGGATAAACTGGAAAGCCTGATGGGTTTTTACGGCTGGGGCGAATGGCCCAACTTTTTCCCTGTCGGGTTTTACCGCCTGCCGGAAGCGGAAATGGCAATGGTGATGGACTGTGACGAGTTTTGTGTCCGCTCCTCGCCTGTCCACCATATGATTCCAACCATTGGTTTACGGATCGAATGTCTGTCGAGCGGGAAAGTTCTGGCGTATTCCTGCGATACCGAACCGTGCGAGCAGACCGTACGCCTCGCCGCAGGAGCCGATGTGCTGATTCACGAAGCGGCAGGCGCTACGTTCGGTCACTCCTCGGCGGAACAGGCAGGAGAGATCGCTACCAAATCCGAGGCAGGCGCGCTTTACTTGATCCATTATCCGACAGGTCGGTTCGCCGGGGGAGACCTCGCCGCAGAGGCGCGAAAGGCATTCAAAGGCGAAGTGATCGTCGCGACCGATTTCATGACGATCGAGATTTAGCGACTCGCCCGTTTCTGGCGGCGAAACTCTTACCACGATAGAAAAATCCCTCTCCCGAAAATGCTCTGGAGAGGGATTTTTACCAGCCCGAAATATACGGCTCCCATTCGTGATATTCATGCAAATGTTTACCGAAGATGTACGCCGCATTGGCAGGCGGCTCTTTAGGAAAATGCGATAAGCGCATATGCGATTCTTCCATCCGCCTGCCGCCCTTTTTGTGGTTACAGGAAGGGCAGGCGGCCACCACGTTCGTCCATATGTGCGCGCCTCCCATGTGCCTCGGGATCACGTGGTCCACGGTCAACCCTCCCTCGCGCTTGCCGCAATACTGGCAGGTATAATTATCGCGGCGGAACACTTCGCGCCGCGTCAACTTGACGTGGGGGCGCGGTCGATGAACCTGGCTCTCCAGGCGGATGATCGAAGGGCGCGGGATCAGTTCGCGAATCGTCCGAATGTGCCCGCGGCCGTTCAACACCATATCCGCCTTGCCAGCCAGCAATAAACCGACTGCCCGTCTGGTGGTACACACGTTGATCGGTTCGAAATTGGCATTCAAAACCAATACAGGCTCGTGCATTTTGGCTCCACAACAGGCACGATTATACTGCCGAATATTTGAAACCGTGGAAACCCCCGCGCGGGGTGTTATGGACCTGTCAGAGGAGCGTGTGTGAATATACTGATTGCCGGCGGTACCGGCTTCCTGGGGTCTGCGCTTGCAACCCGCTTGCTTGACGATGGGCATCACGTTGCGATCCTGACCCGGCGTGAACGAAACAAACCGAACCATTTTCGTTGGGACGGAAAAACTGCCGAGGGGTGGGGTCATCTTATCCGGGAAATGGATGCGGTGATCAACGTCACCGGGTTGAGCACCGATCGCTGGCCCTGGACGAAACGACGCAAACAGCAATTCGAAGACTCGCGGGTCTTTCCCGCCCGTGCGCTTGCCTCTGCCATTGCCGGCGCTTCCCGCCGCCCGCGCGTTTACCTCCAAACCTCGGGGATCAACCATTACGGCTTGCGAGGCGCTACCGTCGCCGACGAATCGACGCCGCCCGGCGATGATTTCCTTGCCCGCCTGACGGTCCACTGGGAGGCGGCTTCCGAAGAGATCGAGCGACTCGGAGTCCGCAGGGTGATCTGCCGCACTGCGGTCGTGTTGTCTCGCCGTGATGGTTTGTTCCCCTTGATCAAGTTACCGGTCTGGTTCTTCTTCGGAGGAAGATTTGGCAGTGGGTCGCAAGCGATGCCATGGATTCATTTGTCCGACCAGATCGACGCGATTAATTTCCTGCTCAACCACGAATCAGCATCGGGACCGTTCAATTTGATCGCCCCCGAGCAGACCTCCAATGCCGATTTCATGCGGGCAGTGGCGAAGTCCCTAAAGCGACCGTACTGGTTTCACGTTCCAACCTTCCTATTGCGGATGACGCTCGGCGAAATGAGCGTGTTGCTCACGGAGGGGAGGTATTCGCACCCCAGGCGGCTTCTCGAATTGGGCTTCAAGTTTGAGTATGGATCGTTACCGGACGCCTTGCGAAATTTGGTCACGTCAGAAGGAGTTTCAAAATGAAAAGATTTTCAGTTGTCATCCTGGTGTTGATCACCGCGTGTTCTCCGGGCGGCGCTCCACAAGGCGCCATTCAACCCCTGCCAACCGCGCTGATCGACCAATCGTACCCAACGGTGGATTCTGCGCCGGCAGCGCCCGTCCAATCCTCCAGCGGGATCAATGTGACCGCGACGCATGCCTGGCGGGACGGGAAGGACGTGAATGCCGATGTGTGCTTTACGTTGATCGATGGTTCCGATTGGTCGATCTGGGGCGCGAGTTTGCAGTATGGCGATGTCGTGCTGTTCGATTTCGCGTCCACGCTGTTGAGCATACAGGAACCTGTGGAAGGCGCTTCCGGGCTAAGGTGCGATACATTGTCCTTTTACAATGTGCCGCCGGATGCCGACCTCTCGTCTGTGGTCATCACCGTGGAAACCCTTGCCGCTCCCCCGCGCTCCGAGGATTACTGCGATATCTACATGCCCAAGATCCAGCAAACTATGCTCGAGCGGGGGACCGGAATCACGCTGGGGTGCGCGGATGTCAACGGCGTGCCGGTCATGCAGGTGGTGGGCAAGCCAGATAGCCTGTCGCAGGAGGAAGCGGAGCAGATCGTATTCAGCGATGAATTCTATACCGTGAGAGGTCCCTGGTCGTTCACTTTCAATCTTGGGCAGTGATGGTTTGCACGTGCCGCCGGGTTAGGTAAACTTAGTCAGATGATGAGTTGCATTCATTTCGACACGCTGACTGACTGATGGAACAAGCGGTATAATCGGCGCATGCTCACAGGAAAGTATTACTCGCACCACATCTGACCAGGCAATGGCGACTTGACCGCGTGGCGCACTCGCCGTTTAAGGCTCGCGTCACGCGTTTTTGTTTGTATCTTTGGAGGTAGTTTGTGAATATCGAAGAACAAGTTGAATTGTTGATGCAAGGCACCGAATATGGTGACGAAGAGATCGGGAAGTCGATGGCGGCTGAACTCCGCCAGCGACTCGTGGAAGCCCGAAAGGAGAACCGTCCGTTGCGGGTGTATTGCGGCTACGACCCGACCTCAACCGACCTGCACCTCGGGCATACGATCTCAATGCGGAAACTACGCCAGTTTCAGGACCTCGGTCATGAGGTGACATTTTTGATCGGTAGTTACACGGCTCTTGTCGGCGACCCCTCGGATAAAAATAAAGCGCGCCCGATCCTCACGGAAGCACAGGTGGCAGAGAATGCCAAAACCTACGCCGACCAGGCGTTCCGCGTGCTCGATCGGTCAAAAACCACCGTTCGCTACAACGGGGAGTGGTTGAGCGAGCTTTCATTGCTGGACTTGATCCGCCTGGGGCAGAACTTCACGGTACAGCAATTCCTTGCCCGTGAAAATTTTGCAAAGCGGCTGGAAAAAGGCGAAGCGATCTACCTGCACGAAACTTTCTATGCCTTGATGCAGGGATATGATGCTGTTGCCATGCAGACGGATGTGCAGGTTGGCGGCTCAGACCAGTTGTTCAACATCATCGTGGCGGGGCGCAAACTACAGGAAGCGCTCGGGCAGAGACCGTTGGTCGGAGTCATCACGGGCATTTTGCCCGGCACCGACGGCGTGCTCCGCATGTCAAAATCCACGGGCAATGTCGTCCCCATCAACAGCAGCGCGGAGGACATGTACGGCAAGTTGATGTCCATTCCCGATTTTGCCATGGGGAAATATATGCGGTTGGTCACACGCTGGAGCCCGGGCGAGATCGATGGCATCGAAAAAGAGCTCGCGGAAGGGAAGACTCACCCGCGCGATGCGAAGATGCGGATGGCGCACGAGGTCGTATCCATTTTCTACGGCGAAGCAGAGGCAACGTCGGCGCAGGAAGCGTTCGTGAAAATGTTCCAGCAGAAGGAAATCCCCGATGAAATGCCGGAGCACCGGTTGCAATCCGGGCAGTCCGTCCTTGATGTCATCCTTGCGGCAGGGCTTGCCCCAAGCAAGTCTGAAGCGCGCAGGCTGTTCGACCAGAAAGCCGTGCGGCTGGACGGCGAGACCATCGAGCGCGGCGATACGGTATTCCCGCACCCGGGCGTTTTGCAGGTGGGCAAGCGAAAATTTTTACGCGTAAAATAAATTAATGGCTGGCAATGCCATCCATTCTCATTCCTGCCGGGTCATCATCGCGAGAAATATTTCCACAACCTTCGGGTCGAAGATTATGCCCGCATTCTCGCGGATGTATTCGACCACACGCTGGCGCGACCATGCGTTCCGATACGGGCGATTCGATAACAGGGCATCCCAGACATCCACCACGGAAAAAATCCGCGCGGCCAGGGGAATCTGATCGCCCTTCAAGCGGTTGGGATACCCGCTTCCGTCCCAATGTTCGTGGTGGCAATAGGGGATATCGAGCGCGGGGCGCAGGAATTCGATGGGGGAAAGCAGGTCGTAAGCATATTGCGGATGACGACGCATTTCATCCCACTCCAAGTCGTTAAGTGGTCCCGTTTTTTTCAGGATCTGGTCTGGAACGCCCATTTTCCCAATATCGTGAAGCAGTACACCGCGATAGATGTTCACCAACTCTTCGTCCCGGATGCTCATTGTTTTTGCGAGCATCAAGGTCAGGTCTGTCACGCGCCGGGTGTGCCCCTCAGTTTCGCGGTCGCGGAGTTCCAGCGCGCGCGCCCAGCCTTCCAGCGTGGTGTCATATGCCTGGGTAAGTTCCTGGTTGGTCTTTTGCAGGTTATCGAACAAATGCGCGCTGTCGATCGCGATCGCCGCCTGCCCCGCAAGAGTCTGGAAGAATTGCATCCAATCAGCGTTGGCTTGAAGCGGAGATCGATGGAACGCCTCAAAGACACCCTTGATCTGGCCCTTCACGATCAGCGGGACGCCAATGTACGTGACAAACCCCTCGCGCGCGATCAACGGATCGCGGCGCGCCTCGGGTGAATTTTTCAAGTCGATGACGTGATCGATTCTTCCCTTCATGAGAACCTGCCCCGCCAACCCTTCTCCGATTCGCACCAGTGGGCGAGTGGGTGACGGGTTGCGGAAGCCGGCGCTAGTAATATGTGCAAGGCTTTGAATCTCCGGGCGATATAAAAGAACGTCCACGGCGTCCACTTTGAGTTGCCTCACCGCGTGCTCGGTCAGGATGTTGAGGATGACCCTCAAATCGGTGGACGATGCGATGGCAGAGTCGATATCCCGCAGGGTTGTCAGCCGGCGGATTTGCTCCTGCCCCTGTTCGAACAGTTCGGCGCGATGGACAGCGTTGCCGGTGATCTCGGCGAGAATCGTCAACAGGTTGATCTCGTCGGAGGTGATCTGGCGCTCTGACCGGACGAATATGGACAACACGCCCACGGGCCCGACAGTGGATTGCACCGGTATGGCGACGCAACCGAGACCGGCTTCAATGCTTTGTCGATTGGCTTCGTGTGTGAGGGGATCGTCCCTGACTTCGCGAGAAATGTATTTTTTTCCGGTTGTAAACGTCGACCCGATGATACCCTCGCCCGGTCTTAACGATTTTTTGGGGATGTTCTCTTCTGAGCCCCGGGCGATTCGTTGAATGAGAAGATTGTCGCCCTGACTGTAGAGCCAGATCGACCCGTGGCTGGTTTCGATCAGGTTCATCGTTTCGCCCAGCAGAATCACCAGCATTTCCTCCAGCGTTTGGGCGGTTCGCAGGTAGGTGGAAACCTGGTTGATGATCTCAAGTTCACGAACACGACGTTGTTCCGCGTTGTGAAGCCGAATCCGTTCGATCGCGCTTCCCAAGCCGCCCGCAAGAGTGACGAGGAATCGTTCGTCGCCATCATCGAATGCATTCGAGTTCCTGCTTTCGACATTCATGACCCCGATGATCTTCTCGTTCACGCGGATCGGCACACACAGTTCCGATCGAACCCCATCTGCAATGCGTACGTACGTCGCTTCTTCCTGCACGTTCCCGACCCGAATGGCTGTCCCTGAGCGCACACATTTTCCTGTTATTCCCTGCGTGATCGAATATCCTTTTTCCCAGTTTGAAACATCCGCGCCGCGATACGAGAGGTGAGGGTATAGCACCTCCCCTGCGGGGTCTAGCAGAAGGATGCCGCACACCTCGGTGTATACCTGATGGATGATGCCGGTGATCTTTTCGATTAGCTCGTTTTCGGAGGTGGCGATCTCCGTCTCCGCGGTCGAAGCCAATTGCAGGATGGTCAATTCCTTTACCTGCCGCGCGAGCGAAACCTCCGCTTTTTTGATCGCAGTAAGGTCGGTGACGACCGCAATGGCGCCTCGTCTCCCCGCATCTTTGGAGCGCGGCGCTCCGCTGATAATTACTGGGACCGTATGGCCCTGTTGGTGAATCAGCAGGGATTCATAAGCAGAGGCGTATCCTTTGTGCCGGGTATCGCTTTCGTTTTTTAGCGTTTCGAGGGCGATGGGGTCGGTAAAATCAGCCGGCCGTTTGCCAATGATCTCCTCTTGAGCGCGTCCGATCATCCTGGCGTAGGCAGGGTTGACATACTCGAACGCCCCCTCTTCGTTGGTGAGTGTCAGCCCTTGCGCCATCGTATTCAGGATCTGCAGGGCGAAATCCCGTTCGCTCTGCAGGGCTGCCTGAATCTCGCGCTCCTTGGTAATATCTATGATAATGCCCTGCCAGTAGAGCGGGTTCCCCGCTGCATCCTTGATAAGATGCGTGTTCTCCTTAACCCAGATCGCCTTCCCGTCGCGCCGAACGATTCGATATTCCTCGAGAAACGACGACCCGGATTTATGCGAGGTTTCATACGCCTCCTTGATTCGAGGCTGATCGTCTTCATGAATTATGATTTCCCATAGGTGGGTGTCTGCGAGCCATTGACTGGGAGCGTAGCCGGTCAGCTCCTCTACGCGCGGGCTCATATAAATTCCTGTCTCGTTCTCATCCGCCTTGTCAAGGAACACGACCGCCGGTGTTTGCTCGACCAGGGTTTGGTACTTCACCTCTGCCTCCCTGAGCGCCGCCTGTTCCTGCGCCAGACGATTTTGTGCGATCGCATTATTGATCGCCACCGGTAGGCGGAGGAGATAATCGCTTTGTTTTACGATGTAATCGGTAGCCCCGCCTTTGAGGGCGGCAACGGCGTTCTCCTGGTCCCCCTGTCCGGTAACGAGCACCACCGGTGCTAGCGGCATACGGTGCTTCACCGCTTTCAGCAGATCCAACCCGGACCCATCCGGGAGGCGGAGGTCTGACAATACCAGGTCCACATCTGGATGGGCTTCGAGTAAAGCCATGGCGGCGGCGATCGTCTCGGCATGCAGCAGGATCAACCCGCGTTGAAACGACTCCTCGAGCGCGCGCTCGGTGAGTGCCACGTGTGCAAGGTCATCTTCGACGTACAATATTTTCATGCGAGAGTACTTGATGGAAAGGCGTTCCCCTGCAAACAATGAATCCGGTTATGCATTTGGCAATTATAAGACGAAAACACGTATGCGTGCCGGCAAAATCCCCTACGCAAAAAATACAGCGGCAACAAAAAATGCCTCGCGGCGTAAATCGTAAATCCACAATCGTCAATCGTAAATTGATAGAGGTGTTGACGGGATTTGTCTCATCCCCCTGCGGGGAAACCCGTGGCGGCAACAAAAAACGCCTCGCGGCGTCAATCGTAAATCCACAATCGTCAATCAAAAATTGGGAGAGGCGTCGACGGGATTTGTCTCATCCCCCCTGCGGGGAAACCCGTGGCGGCAACAAAAAACGCCTCGCGGCGTCAATCGT
>CAZGSB010000004.1:0-137692 GCA_964528275.1 uncultured Anaerolinea sp.
GTCATTTCATCCTCCTCCTCGCCGCGCTGTGGATCGGGCTCGCCCTCGCCGAAAAACGGAGCGAACGCCACGGCGTCTCTAAAGAGGCGCTGAACAATCTCACCATGTACGGCTTGGTTGGCTACATCCTCGGCGGGCGGATTTTGTATGCGGTGGCGAATTTATCCGCCTTTGCCGATAGTCCGCTGAATCTATTCTCCATCAACGTTGACTTGTTCGATCCCATCGGCGGGATGATCGTCGCCGTGGTCGTGGGAATCGTCTACGGCAAAAGACAAAACCTCCCCCTGTGGGGCACGCTCGACGCGCTCACGCCGGTATTTGCCCTCCTCGCTATCGGACTCCACCTCTCCCACCTCGCCGCAGGCACCTCCTTTGGTAGTCCCACCGACCTGCCATGGGGCATCGGATTGTGGAACGCGACGCGGCATCCAACTCAAATCTACGAGTTGATCGCCGCGCTGATTATTTTTGGGTTTCTTTGGATTCGTAAAACAGCATCACCCCCCGGCGTTCTCTTCCTTGATTTCGTCGCGCTCTCCGCTGGCGCGCGTCTCTTCCTCGAAGCCTTTCGGGGGGACAGCGCTTTCGTGTTTGGTGAATATCAGCTGGCGCAGGTGATGGCGTGGGAGGTCTTGGCGGTCGTGTTATGGAAAAGCGAACAAAGAAGGCAACAAACTAAAAAGTAATAGGTATGTCAATCTCCCAATTTTAGTACCATTTGCGCGGAGACCATACATGTAGAAAGTAGTGTTGCCGTTTGATTCAGCGGTGAGAGGACGGTTCCCATCCAGCACATACGTGGCGATCACGCCCGCCGCGTCCATGCTCAGGCGTTGACCAAGTCCGTTATAGGAGAGACTGGTCACTGTTGACTGGTCACTGACTTGCACCAGCCGATTGGCAGAGTAGGTTGAGGCGTTGATTACGGCAACCAAATCTTAATTGGCGTAGTAAAACATGGTGCATTTTCTTTGCTAAAGATATCGTAAAATGAGTCTATGTTCATTCCTAACGCTTCTTCAATGGGCGTGTCAAAAGTTGCAGAAAAGTTAGTGTAACCTTGTGAACCCTCCCACCACGGCTCATAAAACTCGCTTAAATCAGGCGATGTTAGCCACAAGCTAAAATCCGCATTTGATGGGCACGCTATTCCTTTGTCGCCGTTTCTTCCTAGCGGCATGTCGTAACTCACATAGATTCCTTTTGCTGGATAAAGCAACCGAAGATACAAGGACTCTCGCTCCTGTAAGAACTCTTCTCGGTACATTTCTGCAAAAATCATAACTTGACTCGGTTGTCCGTATTCAGTTAATACATTTTGAAGACTGTATTTCTGAAATAATCGCCAATAGGAGGATTGACCCTTACTTTCATCCGCCTCTTCATATTCTAACACATACGTTTGAATATCTAATACTTCAATGATGTTCTGGTTGAAGTGTGAAAAGGATCCAATGGAAAAACCTATCCTTGATTTATCGGACATGAAACTTTTATACGCATCCGTTGAAAAGTATTGTTGATTTTGAAAGGTACCCGACTCTTGGGAAGGGGAGACCCCAATCAGGTTTTGTGTAATCGCTCCCAACTCAGCGATAGATGATTTCCCAGGGACGATACCCCGCCAGCACGGAAGCGAGCATTGATTGTCACCTAAGACAGAAAAATCATCTACTGTGGTTGATGTTTGTGTTATAGACAAAGTTGGGGTCTCACTGCCAAGACTTGTTTCAACTGCCTCTTGGGTTATTGACGGAGTTTTCCTGTCAGATTCAGGCGAAATTTCACCCAAAGCGTTGCAATTACTTATCGCCAATGCGAAGAGAGCACAAAGGTGTAAACAGAGGATGTTTTTTTTGATACTCATCTTACAATATCCTCCATCCATTTTTGAGGGTCAGGTGAGATTCTGGATGGGTTTACCCACGCATAATAAACGTGAGCTACGAACATATCCGCAAAAGTCTCGGTTTCAGTGGAAAGTTCGTTGTCCAATGGTGGATGTAACTGCCACATAACGCCATCGTCTCCTACTGGACGTAAAAACTCTTTTCTCCGTTCCACAAAAGTAAACGGCATGATAGTCTCTGCGGGATTGCCGTGATTATTATTGAAGACATGACCTAATTCATGCACTATGTTATTTCGTATCGAGTCTTCAACTTGGTATTCAATATCTGCAATCTCAACCAAATGGGTGCCTCTTGTTATCGCGCCATTATTGTGTGGAACTTGAACATTGCCGCTTAAATATTCAATGTATGATTCGACTTTCCTAAGCACCAAGTTCTGACCAATGGTGTAGAATGCCTCGCGGAACCTTAGAGCGCCGCCAAGTCTATTTGCGACATCCGTAACCGCTCTCCAGGCATTGAATGCCAATCTTTGATTCCAAGTTCCCAAGATTTCATTTGAACTATTTTGTAGCTCAACTCCATATAGTGAAAGAAGTATGGATGAAAAATCAGAAACGGATATGGGTGTACTGACTAAAGTTGGCGTTGGCGTGCATGTGGGAGTTGGAGTCGCAACAGGCGAAGCCGTTGCGATTGGTACGATGGCTACTATAGTTGCCGGCCCCCAAGGCGGGGATGCACTGGGAGGAACGGCAGGCGCGCTGTCATCAGGCGTAGACGTGGGAACAGGCGTAGGATTAGGAGCAGGCGCAGTCGGAGTTGTGACGGGTCCACACGCCGCCAGAGTCATCCCCACACCACCGAGAACAATCAACAAAACCAAGAACGTTCCAGTTTTACTCCCCTTCCTCTTGCGCGTGTAGAAAAGTGAAATTAGCGCCAGCGGCGCAAGGATCGCCCCAATAGGATTCCACGGTACGTAGGGATTTGGGCTGTTCGGGTACACATCTCTCGTCAGGAATCTACCCGTGGACGGATCATAATACTGCCCATTGCCAACATACAACAATCCAGTAGCGGCATCCAGCAGTCCGCCAAGATAGCCATAACTGAAATTACCTGTTCCGTATGTTTCGAGCGTATCGCCCCAGGGTGTGTAGCGGGCAGAGAGAGTTATTTCTCCTTGAATATCCGTCAACTGGCGCGGGGTGTTCGTGCCATCAGGCAGGGAGAAGTTCCATTCCGTCGTTTTCTCTCCAATTGCGCCAAGCCCGTAGAGGTAGAAGGTGGTGTTGCCGTTTGATTCAGCGGTGAGAGGTCTGTCGCCGTCCAGTACATACGTGGCGATCACGCCCGCCGCGTCCATGCTCAGGCGTTGACCAAGTCCGTTATAGGAGAGACTGGTCACTGTTGACTGGTCACTGACTTGCACCAGCCTGTTCGCGGAATCGTAGGTATAGTTTTTCACGCCATCCGAAATTAAACTACCGTTGGCATCGTAGGTGTACTGCCAAGTGGTACTGTCCTGTTGAGCCGTGTTGAGTTGATTCGCTTCGTCATAGGTGTAGGTGGTGATAATTGTGCCCGGTCCCAAATTCTGTCCCAGTTCCAACACATTGCCCGAAGCATCGTAGGTGTAATCGAAACTGCGTCCATCGCTGTAATCGGCAGAAGCGAGACGGTTGAGAGGATCGTAAGTGTAGTCAATGATGAGAGAACCACTTTGTTGATACGGCGCGGGAAGTTTGAGTCCAACGAGGGCGAAGTTCGCCAATTCAGGAGCGCTGGCATCTTTCTGTATTGGAGTTTCTGTGACTGTTGGCGTCGGTGTTTGTAACACAGCAGGCTGGCGCGTGGACAGCAACCGTCCGTTACGAGTGATTTCCACCGTGCCATCCTTGCCCGCGAAGACCGTGAACACATCCCCATCCACGAACTTGACGGGAATATCGTTCCCCACCTGCACCCACGCCTTGCCCTCGAACTTCCACACCTGAATGCGGTGGTTCGGCACATCGTACATGATCTGGATGACATCCTCGCCCCACATCCCGTTGCTCTGCGGCTTTTGGCGGGCGGCAGATTTATCCAATTGCGTGAAGGTAACTTTTGTGGTCAACTCCGAACCAGTTCACCAGTTGACTTCTTTGTCCTACCCTCTCCCCGCAATCGGACCGAGATACGACTCCAACACCTCGTCCATGTGTTCCAGCGACTCGCACACGAACAGCATCGGGTTGAAGGCGTAGACCGTCTTCGGGATGCGCGCGATGGTCTCGATGTCGAACGGCGCGATGATCACCTCGCCGCCGAACATGCCATCCTGCTTGATGCCTAAATTCTGGTACAGCGACAACACAACGTTCCAGCCTGCGTCGGCGGAGGACATCTGTCCCTTTTGGTGGAGCGCGTTCACCCCGTCAATGATGCGGAAGAGTTTGTTCTTATTGGCGAGGAACTGGTGATACAACTGTTCGTACACGTTACCGGTAAAATCGATCACATTGTCGCGCCCGAGGCGGTAGAACTCCATGATGGTGCGCGTCAACTCCTTGCGCCCCGAGATGATCCCCGCGCCGAACACCTTGAAGCGGTTATCCTCCATCACCAAGCCAAACTCGGTGCTGTACCACGCCAGCCGTTTGATCACCTCGCGTTCCTCCTGCGTCGCCTTCACGTAGGCAGGCGCGAATTTGTCCTCGATGTCCGCGTAGAATTTTTGCGTGAGGAACGGCAGGTGACCGAAAATGTCATGGAACATATCGGGTTCGGGTGTGAACTCCATCTGGTCGCGCGTGCGTAAATAATCGGTGATCAAAAATACACGTTGGGCAAATTTTTGATACCAATCGTCTGCCATGGTGTAGCGCACCACCGTCCGTTCGATGCGCCAGCCTGTGCGAGGCGTGATGCGCTCGTTCAAGTGGGCGACCGTCGAGATGCCTTTCGGGTTCAACGCGAGCAGTTCGATGCCCTGTCTCCACTCGCGGCAAATGTGTTCGAGCAGGTACGGTTGATGCACGCCGCGATACAAATCCGCCCAGATCGCATGCTGGTCGGGGGCGAAGGTCAACTCCTGGTTTTCTGTAGTGTACTCCTGCGATGGGTCGATGCGTTGCTCTGCAATATCCCCCGTGTAGATTTGATTCTGAGCCATGTTTCACCTTTCGATTCAAATTGGATGACTGACTGAAAACCGTTGCAGGCATTATCCCACCCACAAACGGGCAAGTCAAGGATGATGTACAATCCTTGCATGACCGACAAGCCGCTCGACGGAAAAATCATCCTCGTCACCGGCGCGGCTCGCCGCGTGGGACGCTTGTTCGCCCTTGCCTGCGCCAACGCCGGGGCGGACGTCGTCATCCATCACGCGCATTCGGACGACGACGCCGCATCGCTTCGCACGGAAATCATCGGGCTGGACCGCCGCGCCTGGATTCTCAAAGCGGACTTCGCCGATTCATCCTCCATTTTGAATTTGATTCCCCAACTCAACCTTCCATCCCCCCTGCACGGACTCGTCAACAGCGCGTCAATCTTCGAGCCTCTTTCATTTTCATCCACCAGCCTCGAAGATTGGAACAAGCATTTCGCCGTCAACCTCACCGCGCCGTTCCTGCTCAGTCAAGCCTTCGCCCGCTTTGCGCAAGCGGATGACGGTGCGCGCATTGTCAACATCCTCGATTGGCGCGCCTTGCGCCCCGGCGCGGACCACTTCCCGTACACCGTCAGCAAGTCCGCTCTCGCCGCGCTGACGAAAATTCTCGCGGTCTCGCTCGCGCCGCGAGTCATCGTCAACGGGCTGGCGCTTGGCGCGATCCTCCCGCCCGCCGATGGGGATGTTAACGCTGAAATCACCAAATCCATCCCGATGAATCGTTGGGCGCAGTCAGGCGAGATCGAATCCGCGCTGATATTTTTACTCACCGCTCCCCCCTACATCACCGGCGAGATCATCCACGTGGATGGCGGCAGGCATTTGGTATAACCAGCAAACCCGTTGGTTGAGTAGTGGCGCCCCAAGCGCCACGTATCGAAACCACAGGTTATAAGAAATCTATTTTCTAAACGAATATTTTTCTGCTTACTGGTGGTTTCGATACGCTCATCGTTACACTCGTCGCTACTCAACCACCGAAAGGAATTATCCATGGACAAAATCCTCATCACCAACCTCATCGCCCGTGGGGTGATTGGCGTCACCGAACGCGAACGCCGCCGCCCGCAAGACATCCGCATCAGCGTTATCCTGTTCACCGACACGCGCCGCGCAGGGAAATCGGACAACATCCGCCACACGGTGGATTACAGCGCCACGGCGAAGAAACTCCTCGCGCACGCCGAGTCGGTCGGGCGGCAGACGGTCGAAGCGCTGGCAAACGACCTCGCCGAGATCTGCCTGGGCGAGCCAAAGGTCGCCAGGGTCATCGTGCGCGTGGAAAAGCCGGGCGCGGTGCGCTTTGCCGAATCCGTCGGCGTGGAGATCGAACGCAGTCGCGAGGCGTGACATGCATCAGGCGTACTTGAACCTTGGGTCGAACATCGAGCCTGAGATAAATTTGACGAAAGCTGTCGAGATGCTTTCGCACGCGGGATCGATCAAAAAAATATCGAGTGTCTGGGAATCGAAAGCAATCGGCGCGGAGGGTCCCAACTACCTGAATGTCTGCCTGCTGTTCGAGTGCGAAACGACCCGCAGTGAATTGAAGGAGCGGGTGATCGCCTCCATCGAATCCGCGCTGGGGCGCGTGCGCGGGGAAAACAAATTCGCCGCCCGCACCATGGACATCGACATCGTGCTCTTCGACGACTCGGCGATGGACGAGAGGAATTGGGAGTTGCCTTACATCGTCATCCCGCTCGCAGAACTTCACCCGGACTTTAACAACCCGCTCCGCGGCGAGTCGATCGCACAAACAGCAACGCGCCTCCGCCAGACGATTCAGATGGAGGCGCGTCGAGGGGTATTCGATCGACGGGATGAAGCAGGTTGACGGTCAGAACTGAAGCGGTTTTGATCCGCGGCTGATGTTCTCCAAAAATTCTTGTCGCGTGGCAAGGTTTGCGCGGAACGATCCATGCATCGCCGAGGTGGTCATGCGCGCATCGTGTTTTTTCACGCCGCGCATCATCGAACACAGGTGCATCGCCTCGACCACCACCGCCACGCCGTGCGGCTCGAGCGTTTGTTGGATGAAGTCGGCAATCTGGCGGGTCATGCGTTCCTGCACTTGCAGGCGGCGCGCGTACATGTCCACGATGCGGGGAATTTTCGACAAGCCGATCACCTTGCCCGCCGGCATGTACGCCACGTGCGCCCGCCCGACAAACGGGAGCATGTGATGCTCGCACAGACTGTAGAACTCGATGTCGCGCACCACGACCATTTCGTCGTAATTGATGTGGAACAGCGCGCCGTTGATGAACCGTTTGGGGTCGGTGCTGTAGCCGCTCAAGAGCTCGGCGTACATGCGCGAGACACGTTCAGGCGTGTTCTTCAACCCTTCACGCTCGGGGTCCTCCCCCACCGCGCGAATTAATTGCAACACACTTTGCCGCGCGGATTCAAAATCGATCGAAGCGTTCGGCGGATTGGTTTCGTCCGCTTCCGTCTTATCAATATCCATGCTCACTCCTTCCAACCACCAGCCCGGCGGATGCGCCGGGCTGGTCTGCTTTCGTTGTAGGTTCAGCCCACGATCGGTTCGATCAACCCGTATGAGCCGTTCCGCCTGCGGTACAAGACCTGGATCGAGTTCTTTTCGGCGTTGAAGAAGATGAAGAAGTTATCGTGACCCAGCAGGCGCATCTGTTCCACCGCCTCGTCTTCATCCATGGGCATCACGATGAATTTCTTCCGCTTGGCGATCAACGGCAGGAGTTCGCCGGTCTCATCGACGGGCCAGTCCTCCGGCTCCACCACTTCCGCCGCCGAACGCCCATCGCCGCGGCCTCGGTGGTGCTTTCCCTTGTAGCGCTCCACCTGCCTCTGCATCTTATCCAGTGCGGCATCGAACGCGGTGTGCAGGTCGTCCGAACGTTCCTCCGTCCGCAACAGGAAGCCTTTTCCGCGAACGGTCACCTGAGCCACCTGACGGTCCCCCGCCTGCCGCGCCGCTTTTTCATGCGCCAGCTCGATGTGGATCTCATCAATTTCCTGAAGGTGGCGTTCGAGTTTGGCGGCTTTCGTTTCGACATACTCGCGAGTGTGATCGGTCAAACGCATGTTTCGAGCCTGTACATCGATTTTGTCAGACATGGAAACCTCCTGAAATTGTGATATCAACGGCAACGCGCCATTGTCAAACACGATTCAGATCATGATGTGAAAGTGCGCGCGCAACGGTCAACGCATACACCGCCTGCGCACCGGCGGATAACAGCGCCTCGGTCGCTGCGGCAACCGTCGAGCCTGTCGTCGCCACATCGTCCATCAAGAGGACGACCTTCCGCTTCACCACCGACGGGTCAGCCTGATACGCCTCCCGCACGTTGTCGCGGCGTTGGGCGATATTCAACCCGACCTGTGAGCGCGTCTCGCGGACCTTTCGCAAGCCATGCGGGGAATACGTCATTCCAAGTTCGTATGCAAGCGGCTGAGCGACCAGCGCAACCTGATTATATCCCCGCTCCTGCAACCGCGCTTTTCCCAACGGAGCCGGGATCATTACGTCCACCTCCCAACCCAGCGAGCGAACAAACCCAGCCATTTGCAGGGCAAGCGAATCTGCCAGCCCGATGTTCCTGCGATACTTGATGGTATGCAGGGCGTTCTGCAGCGGAGAATCAAAAACCGCCCACGAACGCATCAGACGATACGCGGGCGGGTTCGATTCGCATTTTTCACAGCGGTGTGCCCCACGAGTGGGAATTCCGCACGTCTCGCAAAATGGAGCATGAATCTGCGGAACGCGAGACTGGCAATCCGCACACCAGCGCGAGCCGGGCTTGCCGCATCCTCCGCACACGGGAGGGAAGAGGAGATCCAGCCCGCTCCAGGTCCATCGGTACAAGCGATACGACCACGGAATTCTGTTCAAGGTTGCGAAGAAGGTTTTGTGTTTATAAAGTCGCGTAAATGTTGAGCGCTGCCGGTGTGAGAATGATGATCATGATGGACGGGAAGATCAACAACGCCATTGGAATGATCATTTTCACCGGCGCTTTGTGCGCCGCTTCTTCCGCCAATTGACGGCGCTTCACACGCATCTGGTCCGATTGAATGCGGAGCACCCTCGCCATACTCACACCCAACATTTCGCTTTGGATGATCGCGGCGACAAAACTCGACATCTCCGGAATCCCCAACCGGTCTGCCATGGTTTTCAGGGCTTCGCGGCGCGTCTTGCCCAGCTGCACTTCCCGAATGGTCCTGGCAAAGGCGAGCGACAACTCATTCTCCCACTTTTCACTGACCTTCGCCATGGCGGCGTCGAATCCCAGCCCTGCCTCTACGCAAATCGTCAACAAGTCCAGCGCATCCGGCATGGCTTTTCGCACCTCGTTCTGGCGGCGTGAGATGCGGCTCGTCAGGATCAGATGAGGCAGGAAAAATCCGCCGAAGATGGATCCGCCGATGTAAAGGAAATTGTTCGTGGGGTTCGGCGTGGGCGACAACGCCATCATGGTGATCATGAATCCGCCCAAGAGGACAGCCAGAATAAATCGTATCGCGAGGAAGGTCGGCGCATCCACGGGCCAGGGGTTGCCAGCCAACTCGAGGTTCCGAGCCGTATCCTGGATCATTTTCTGCGGCGTGAACCGCGCAGAGAATTCACCGAGCCGCCGGATGGAGGGAATTAGGACCCGCTCACTAAAGGTCTGCGATAGCTCGATCTCCTCCAGGGATGCCACCTCACCACGCTGAATAAACTCAGAGAGGCGATCCTGCAAGGGGTCATCGGATTCGCCCTGTGACGCCGCATTCGCGCGGACGCTAAAGACAACCACAGCGATGATGGCAAGTAAGACGATAGCGCCAAAGATGATTAATCCAACGCTCATATCACACCTCGATATCCGCGATCTTCATCATGATGAAATACCCCAGCGAGATCATGCCAACGATTACTACAACCGCAATAATTCCACAAAGAGGCTGCGGCAAGCCTCCGCGATCATCGAAGAATCCACCCAGGTATTCCGGACTGACGAAATACAGAGCCAGGCTAAGAAATACGGGGATTAACGACAACACAGCGCCGGAGGTTCGCACCGAGGCGGTCAGTACGCGTATCTCGCCTTTGATGCGCACCCGCTCACGAATGGTAAATGAAATCGTATCGAGGATTTCAGACAGGTTACCGCCAACCTCCCGTTGCACATTGATCGCAGTGATCACAAAATCAAGATCGTCGCTGGGGATGCGGCGGAGCAAATTGTCCAATGCCTTTTCCTGGGAGATACCGATCTGCATTTCCTGGACCAGCCTCCGAAACTCGTCCGAGATCGGGGACGGCAGTTCCCGGCTGACCGCCTCCATGGCTTGCATGGTTGAATAGCCCGCTCGCAAGCCGTTCACCATAAGGTTCAGCATATCCGATAGCTGGTCGTTGAATCTGTACAGCCTCTGGGTTTGTTGGCGCTTAACGTAGAACCTCGGGGCAAAAAAACCAATGACTCCGCCGATCACCCCGGAGATCCAGATCGGTTGGAGGAAATATCCCACAACGGCGACGGTGATTGCGGAAATAAAAACCAGCGCGTAATATTCAGAGACCTTCAACTTCAAATCGGCGCGCGCCAATTCACGGGCAACCCGGTCGCCCCACGAGGATTTTGCCACCCGCCGGTTCAGCCACTCCGTGACCACCGCCCCGCGCGAGACATCGTCCGCGCGTGGTTTATCGTCCTCCAGGAATTGCCCGAGGCGCTCCTCCACGAGCGACCGCTCGCTCACCACGGTCACGACCGCGCCAACGATCAGGAGAACGAGGAGGAGAAGACCCCCACCCAGTAAAATGACAGGATTCATCGAATAGTCACCTGCACAACCGAACTAGTAGCGACGCCTTTCACCGATGCCAAATATTGAAGGAGGCAGATTGATGCCCGACGCCTCGATCTTGTCCATGAATTTCGGTCGCAAGCCAGTTGGGCGCAACCGGCCGACAAGTTGTCCGTTCTCGATGCCGGTTTGTTCGAAGACAAAAATATCCGTCATGGTGATCACGTCACCTTCCATGCCGCTGACTTCCGTGATGTTGGTCACCTTGCGCGTCCCATCCCGCATACGCTCCTGATGACAAATGACATCCACGGCTGAAGAGATCTGCTCGCGGATGGCGCGCGAGGGCAAGTCCATGCCAGCCATCAACGTCATTGTTTCAAGACGGGAAAGGGTATCGCGCGGGCTGTTCGAGTGGAGGGTGGTCATGGAACCGTCGTGACCCGTATTCATCGCCTGCAACATATCGAGCGCGGCCTCGTCGCGGATCTCTCCCACCACAATGCGGTCCGGGCGCATACGCAGGGCATTGATCACCAGCTGGCGAATTGTAATTTCGCCGCGTCCTTCGATGTTGGGCGGCTTGGATTCCAGTGTAACCACATGCTCCTGTCGAAGTTGCAGTTCCGCAGCGTTCTCGATGGTCAAAATTCGTTCGTCGGCGGGAATGAAGCTGGAGAGCACATTGAGCAGGGTGGTCTTCCCTGAACCGGTACCTCCGGAGATCACCACGTTCAAACGAGACTCCACGCAGGCTTTCAGGAACTGCACGCCCTCGGGAGATAACGACCCGAACTGGATGAGTTGCTCCACCGTAATCGGGTTTCTTGAAAATTTACGTATGGTGAGAACTGGACCAACCAAGGAAATGGGAGGAATCACGGCGTTTACGCGCGAACCGTCCGGCAGGCGCGCATCCACGTACGGACTCGATTCGTCGATGCGGCGCCCCAGCGGCGCTACAATGCGATCGATGATTCGCATCACATGGTCGTTGTTTTCGAACGTCACCGGCACACGATGGATCTTCCCCTTGCGCTCGATATACAGGTTCTTGGCGCCGTTCACCATGACTTCTGTGATGGTCTCATCTTCGAGCAGGGGTTGCAACGGACCAAATCCGAGGATCTCGGCGGTGATCTGCTCGAATAATCTCGCCTTTTCTGGGCGCGAAAGAACGATGTTTTCTTCGGCCAGTATTTGCTCGAAAAGATCCTGAATCGTTTTACGGACATCTTCCGTCCGCGAGATATCCATGGTCGGGTCCAGCTCCGACAACAGTTTATTCTGCACGCGCGTTTTCAGGTCAAAATAGGAGCCGGCCTGCGGGGAGGTGATCGGCGCGTTTACCCGCCGAGCTTGCAACGACGCCAGCTTGGAACTATCGCCGCCCTGGTTATTCGAAGGCTGACCGCCAGCGGGCGACCCAGCCTGACCTTGTTCGATTCTTTTTAAGAGAGACATGTTATCTCCTGATGCCGTTCATCTATCGCCTGCCGACGCGGTCCGATTCAGCGCCGGACTCCAGGGCGGCTACACGTGCCCGGACATTTTCCGCCAGGGAAAGAATTCCTCGCGCGGCGGGCTGATTTCTGCCATCCAACACGAACGGCACGCCGCGGTTCACCGCCTTGGTAACAACCTGATCATCCAGAGGAATGACCGTTGCAACCGGTTGTTTCAGGTTATCTGCAACCCGATCCGGCGTGATGTTGATCCGTTTATCGAACCGATTCATCACAAAGATGATACGCTCCCGGTCCACGCCCATGGTTTGAAGAAGATCAAGAAATAAGCGACAGTTTTTGATGGATGGAATATCCTGCGATGTGACCAGAACAATAATATCGCTGATATCGATGATGGAAAGGATGTTATCCGTCAGGTATGGCGAGGTGTCCACCACAACATACGGGTACAGCCGTTGCAAATACTCGAGGACTTTGGACATCTGATCGCCGGTCACCTTTTCCGCATACTCAGGGCGGCTTGGCGCAGCAAGAATATGCAACCCCGTTGCGCCATGCTTGACCATCACTTCTTCGACAATTTCCGGGTCCAGTTCGTCCGCCCGCGGAGCCAGGTCGGCTATGGTGTTTTTCCCCTGCTCATTGATGAAAACTGCCACATCACCAAATTGCAGGTTTGCATCGACCAGAGCGGCACGTGTATCCTCATTGTTGAGGGTCAGCGCAAGGTTCACTGCAATGGTGGTACACCCAACGCCGCCTTTTGGGCTGTAGATGGTTACGATTTTGCCTTTGGTCCCGTACGAATAACTTGCACCAGCCATCGCTCCCATGGAAGGTGTTGCTTGCGCCTGCGCGGTCTTTGCTTTTTCACTGAGCGCCATGGCACCGGCACGTCGGATCGCAGAGATCAGCTCATCCCCCATGGGCGGTTTGGTAAGAAAATCGCGGGCGCCGGCGAGCATGGCACGCCGCATGTAGTTCTGATCGCTTTGAACAGAAAGAATCACAACCTGGACCGCCGGTTGCTTGGCGCGTATAGCCTCGGTTGCGGCAATGCCGTCCATGTCCGGCATATTAATATCCATCAGGACAACATCCGGCATTAATTCCAATGATGTTTGGATGGCTTCTTTGCCCGTCCTTGCCACTCCAACAACCTCGACATCGGATTCGAATTGCAATAATTTCCGAACATTTTCCCTGGTTTCGGAAATATCGTCCACGATCATGACTTTAATTTTGTCACCCGGAGCCATAAACATCAACCTCAGCTTGTATCAAGTCTACGGTTCAGCCGATGGATTATCGTTGGGCAACACCGGCGGTGTCAAAAGGTCGGTCCGTGGCTGTGTCGTGTACGGAAGCTTGGACGGCAGGGAAATCCCATATTTGGTCAACAGGTTGGTGAGAGTGGCAGCCTGGGTGTCGAGCCTTGATGTATCGTTTGGATTCCGCAATGTCATGGTGATCAGCGCGCCGTTGTATATGAGGTAATTCAAGTAGATCGAATCCTGGGGGTCGACCATCAAGGTAATAATATCCGGTGCGGCCTCTGCCTGGGCTTGCGCGGGTGACGGGGTGGCGTTGGGGTCGGCAGATGGCGCGGCAAGCGTGAAATTCCCAAGCTTCATCACGACTTTATCCTGCAGAATCATCTGACAAACCATGCGTGGGCGTTGGATTTCCGACGGGATCACATAGAACGGCTGTTGCAGGGTGGGATCAAGCTCCACCCGTCCCTGGGTTGATCCTTCGCCCCCGGAAACAGCAGCCGCAGAAAGAACAGGGAGCGCATCGGGCGGAAAGCCTGTCCCCGTCACAACAGAAGTACGGTTGGGCAGAACCGTCTGAAACGCGGGGTCGATATCCACAAATAGGATGCAGGCATTGACGTTGACATGAGCGCCATCATTGATCCCATACCCCGCGGTGGCAAGCCGGTTCGTGGGGATGGTGATCGCCACCATTCCGGTTGGGATTTGGACTGCCCAAGCGGGACCGGAGATTTCCACCGGCTTTGACCCCACCATGGAGGATGTGATGACTACGCCTTGTTCAAGGGTGAATCGAGCTGTTTGCCCGACCAGATTCGCCTCTTCGCCGACCGTGAACATCACCTCCGCTACATTGGCAGACGGAATCGAGAACTTGCCGAGCAGTTCGGCTGTGATTTCGGCACCCTGAGGAATGTTCTGGGCGGCAAAATAGATTTCAGTTACAGCCGTCTGGGTCGCCTGTTGCGGGGTTGTTGGGTTGAAAAGTGTAAGGGCGGTGAATACAACGCCCAGCCCCACTACAAGGATTAAAACGACGAAAATTAGCAGTCTTCCGCGACGCATATTATTGGTCTCCTCTCTTGACTACGCCTTCTGTCAAGCTGGTTTATCCATCTTTCCAACGATTATACAACATAAACCCGATGCAATAATGTCAATTTAGTAAAAAAGTAGGGACTCTGCCTCTGGCAGAGTCCCTAAAAAACGTGAATTTGGGTGGGTTTTACGGCAGCGAGTCGTTGATGCTGCTGAAGGTATTGCCGATCTTCGGTCCGAGCAACTGCATGACTGCAATCACCACGATCGCCACGAGGGCAATGATGATGGCGTACTCGACCAAACCTTGGCCTTTTTCTTTGGGTGCGAATAACATGATGAATTCTCCTTTCGGTGGTTTTGCCTGAGGCGTTTCCTCAGAATTGATTCTATTGTATTCCGACCCGAAAAAAAATCAAGAGCCCGCAAGGGCTTTCCGCTTACAATCCTGTTATCATAACTTTACGACTTTGAAATCTACGACCGCGCGGAGACAGCGAACACAACCCGCGCTCCCTTCCCCGGCGAACTGTCGATCTCGAAACTTCCGCCAAGCATTTCCGCCCGTTCACGAATTAATTTCAGACCCAGACTGTTATTCTGTAAAGCAGATTCGGGGTCAAATCCTTTTCCGTTGTCATCCAGGCTGACCCGAATACGGTCCTCCCCCATATCCGCAAGCACCTTCACCTGGGTGGCTTGTCCGTGCCGGGCGGCATTCCCGAGGAGTTCCTGGATGGCGCGAAACAACATGACCTCAAGATATGGCTGCAAACGACGCTCGTTTCCGGTTACCGTGATGTTCACGTCAATCCCGGTCTGCTCCCTGAACGCATCCGCATAACGCTTCAAGGTGGGGATCAACCCCAGATCGTCGAGCATCATGGGGCGCAATTCAAAAATGAAGTTGCGTACTTTTTGAAATGTCCCCATGGCAGACGATTTCAAATTATTCAATTCGTCACGCGCCTGGTTGGCATCCACGTCCAACAGGCGCATAGCAATCTCGGTTTGCAAAATGAAATTTGAGAGAGCCTGGGCGGGACCGTCGTGCATCTGTCGGGATAGACGCTGGCGTTCGGTTTCCTGCGCATTGACCAGCATTTCCACACTTGCCAGCGGGCTTTTCGAGGTGGACGTGGAGGTCGCCACTCCTCCGGCGCTCATGGCGCTGGCGCGTTCCAAGGTTGATTTGTATCGCTCCAGGTGGGTCTTTTCGCTTTGAAGCTTCTCCAATTGTCCACGCATGACGAACAGGCGTTGTTGGGCATCGAGCGCCGAGTCGTAGGCGTTGCGGATCTCCTGTTGCGGCATATTGTCCAACTGACCTTGAACTTGTTGCAGATGGGTGGTGATTGCCGCGTTTCGCTGTGACAACTTGGAGACTTCGACCTGACTCTGTTCGATCATCAGGGTGATCTCACGCAATGCCCGAATCGTCTCGTCGAGTTCAGCCTGAATATCCAATTCACCAGCGGGTGTTCCCATATCGATGGACATACGTTACTCCTGCGTTTTCTCCTGCTCGAATTGTAACTTAACCCACCCGCGCTTGAGCGCGTAAACAACCGCTTGCGTCCGATCTTCCACGCTGAACTTTCGCAGGATCGAGGTGACATGGTTCTTGACGGTTTGGTGACTGATACCGAGCATGCCTGCAATTTCCTTGTTGCTCATGCCGCGCACAACACAACCGAGCACCTCCATTTCACGATCGGACAGAGGATGAAATGGTGCGCCCGGCTCACTGTAGGAACGACGCGTCCCTTCCATCTGCTCATCGATCCAGTGGTCCAATTCGCGGCGGGTGAAGACATTGCCGGCAACGGCGTATCGTCCATCAGCAACCGCGCGGATCGTGCGCGCCAACACTTCAGGTTCGATATCTTTTGCACAATACCCCGCCGCCCCGGCAATCATGGCATGGATCGCCTGTTCGACATCATCGTAGCCTGTCAACAATACCACGCGGGTTGGGATATGATCCGAGGCGACATGGTGTGTGACCTGCTGTCCATTTAGCCCCGGCATATTCACATCCAGAATGGCGACATTGGGCTTCAAAGATCGGATCTGTTCGAGCGCCTCTTTCCCATCGGAAGCCTGCGAGAGAATCCGAAAATCTCGCTCCAGGGACAACGCTTCGATAACCCCTTGTCGGAATAACGGATGATCGTCGGCGACGATCAGTGTGATCTCATTCATAATTTCATCCCATCGGTAAAGTTCATCCGGAGTATAGCACAGGTGGTACCGCCGGGCAATTTTCTCTGTTTACACCCGCATTTCAATATCGTTTTAGCCTTTAACGCCACGGACTTAACTGCATGTGCGCATTCGGCTCGTGAATGGCATCCTGCCCTCCGGCGACAAACACCGGCGCATTTCTGGCAAAGGTCGTCGAATAAAAGCCCGGTGGGGTTACCAGAAAATCCACCCGCTTCTCGTCCAAATATTCAGCAAGCCGTGACTCGTCGCGGATAAAAGGGATCACCTCCGGGTTTGCCAATCCAGCCAGGTCCACGAGAGGATTCCTCGCAAAATACCCCATCGCGCCAATATCATGCACGGCGAGCAACGCATCCGACGGGAGGTTTTGGTTAGCCCATTCCGCGGTGGCAACCATCTCTGATTCCACCCAATGCACATCCTCAGCATACTGGCTGGCGCCAAGCAGGGTAAACAAGATCGTGATCACCAAAAGGAGCGTTCTCCAAAACAGAGCGATCGCCGAATTCAATTTCTCCCTGTTGAGGTATCCTGCCATGCCCAACAAACCGAGGAAATAAAGGTATGGGAAACTGGGGATGATATATCGCCCGTGTTGGTAGGGCGGCAATCGGGTAAAGTAGAGAAGGATATATCCGAGAATCCAAACAAGGCCCGCAACTGCGCCCCAGTTTCTTCGGCGGAATTCACAGCCTAGAAATAGTATGATTCCTGGAAGCAAGACGATGAAGGGACTTGCGATCAAAGGCTGAATGTACTCGCTGATTCTGGTGGCAAGCGTTTCACCCAACCAGTCGGCGCGATATTCCGCCTGCTTTGCGTAGAATGTGTTGGGCAGGGGGTTGCCCGAGATGGCAAGGTTGAACAGCAGGTATGGAAGCAGGAGCGCGCCGAGACCGAACAGCGTCGTCAGCATGGACCTGCCGCGAGTGCGCCAATCCTTTTCCGTTAGCAGGAGTGTGAAAATTATCGGACCCAACAACGTCAGCCCGTCGGGGCGCACCCAAACGCTGAGGCCCGTGAGCAAGCCCAAAGTCAAATAGCGACGCGAGGCGTTGAGCAGGGCAGACAAAACGACAAAGACGAATAATCCGTGCAAGAGGGTTTCCATCCCCGACACGGCAGACCAGGTGAGGTGCCACGCAAACGTGAAGAATATACCGATCCAGGGCAGGCGTGGCGCATAGGACGGAATCAACCTGCGCGCGTTGATTTCCGCGGCGAGGGCAAGCGCGGTGAGCACCGCCCATCCGAGAAAAAATGTCCAGCCGTATGGCGCGAGGTTGATGAAATAGCCAAGGGAAAGGAGGAATGTCCAAAGCGGTGAGGTGGAGCCCGCGGATTTTTCACCCAGTCGAAACGCCCACTCACCGTGATCGGCAAAATTCCTCGCATAGGTCAAATGAATCCATGTGTCATCCAGTGGAAAACCAACGCGAAAAGTCAGCGCGCTTATCATCAAATAAAGCCCCACTGCGAGAAGCGCGGAGATCGCAACGATAATCCGCCAATCAACGCTGTAGTTCGATACGGTAGAGGCGCGCGCCATCGACTTCTCCTAAATATGTGAAACGTGGATTTACGTTCGGATCATCAAATAAATCCTGGATCGATTCATACGTGCCGCCTTTTTCAAGCACTAGATATCGCGCGGCAAATTTTTCAGAGACAGCCAGGATCGTCTCCTCGTCTCCAAATGGCAAAGCGACCGCAGACCTTCCCGAAAAAATGAAATAACCCGGCGGATTGCGGACGATCACAACATCATTTGGGTTGATTCCGTTTTCCCGAAATTTATCCTCCACCTTCGCATACACAGCATCATCCTGCGCCCAGCCACCGGCGACCACTCGAAGGTTTACGAGGTAAAAAGTCATGAGGAAAGCCAGCAAAACTAATATGCCCTGAAAAACATACGGAGCGTTTTCATCCTTGAATTGACCGCGACTGCGCGCCCGCGAAAGTACGACATCCAGCCCGATTGGCGCGGCAACCCACCAAATAGGCTGAAACGCCGCCCCCGCGTGAAAGAAACTTCCGCGTGAGCCGGCAAAGGGGAAGATGAGCGTCATCACGGCGAACAGGATCAACCAACCGGTCACCGCGATCTTTGCCCTCAGGTCTTTTCTCAGGTGCCACAACCCGATCAAAATGAATGGGACGAGGAATATCTCGCCCTGTGCGGCAAACGCGTTGCCAAGATTGGATGTCAACGCGCCGAGACGGTCTTGCAGGGCGGCGTTCCATCCCGCTTGAAGAAATGATTGTTGGGTCAAGGTATTGGGCGGATAAATAAACGTCTGGTTGTAATTTTCAAGCCAGAGCAGGCGACCGCCTCCGGGCGTCATGAACGAATCGTAGAGAGTGAGGCTGCGATGGTGCCAGAAGCCGGCGATGAGGAGGTAGCCGAAGAGGATGAGGAAGCCAGCGGGGATGAGATGGAGGAAGGTACTGCGTATTGCGTATTGTGTTCTGTTGATTTTCAAGATTGCGACAAGACCTGCAAGCCCAAGCCAGAGCAGTCCGTCACTGCGAGCGAGGGTCAACAATCCAGCCAGGGCTCCGAGGACAATGGGAATCCATTTTTCGGTGCGAGGGGCGAGGAGGAAAAATGTCGCTCCGAGAATCATGTAGATGCCGTAGTTATCCGGCACGGGCATGAACGGCGCGTAATACATGGAAAAAATCGATAGCAGACCGGAAGTCACTGCGAGGCGCGATTGGTTGGAAATCTTGAAAGCGAGAGAAGCGACGAGGAGCGGCACACAGGCTGAAAGGAGAAGGAACGGCGCGCGTCCCGCCGCGTAGGTCGTCAGACCGGCGATCCACATCCCCAAAGCAGTGATGATGGAGGCGAGGGGCATCCAATACGCGTGAGACGGATTGGGAAGTGTATGCGGGTTGCTGAGGTAATTCCAGATGTACGGCTCGGTGAAGCCTTTGCCAGTGGCGAGTTGGACTCCCCCTGCAAAATAATAGTCCGCGTCCATGTATCCGGGCTGTTCTTGAAAACGCGAGACGGCGAGCGGAACTGCCAAACCGATGATGAACAAAAGGAGATAATGCCGCCAGTTCATTTGCGAAGACCCACCTGGTCGATCCATGTTCGTGGTGAACGCACAGCGAACCAGCGCATCCAGTACAACGCGAGGATCGTTGCGACCGGCGGAAGGACTCGTAACAAGTCGGCGTACATGGGGTCGCGGGTGGTGATTGATGCCAGGTATAAACCAAACGGGGTTACTGACCCGACAACGAGGACGATCATGCCAACCACCCATTGACGACGATTCCAACGCTCGAATACCAGGAGCAGGATTAGAATGAAAGCGGGAAACAGCGCCGTATAATTCGATGCGAACATGGGAAAGCCCACCAGAGGCGTAACCGCCAGCGCCAGACTTGCCACCCAGGCTATTCGCCGAAAATGTTCCCGCGCCGACCGTAGCATCTCGCTGAACACCAGCAGGAACAAGGCGAGGGCAACAACCGCGCCGAGGGGGAATTGCACATCAGGAATCCAAAACTCCAACAACGAGTTAAAGTTCAGCGAAAGCCCTCGGAACCAATCCGAAAGCACTGCGCGTGTGTAAGGGAGAAGCCAGCCGGGCTTGATTAGAAAAGAGACGACGAGCATCACGAAGAGCGCCATGCCGAAGCCGGTCAGCACCCCCCAGCGTTTGTTGGCAATGACAAGCACAAAAATAAAAAGGAAAAACAACGCGCCAACTTCCCACTGGTAGGCGACGAGAAAGAGCAACCCGCCTGCGAGTTCATCGTTGAACGAGCGGATGGCGAGCAGGATGGCGAGGTAAATGAATGTGAGAAAGATTGCTGGGGAGCCGGAAATCAAAGCGACAAGGTTGTAGTATCCAAAAATTGACAGCGCAAAAATCAAAGCCAGCGCCCAGCGCGGAGGTTGCCACTCGAGCAGGCGCAGGGTGAGAATCGCCGTCCCCGCCAGGGCCGCTTCAGCGAACAACATCCAGATGCCGCGCGCGATCGCGAAGTCGCTGAAGATGGCGAGAGGAGCGTACAACAACAGGATGTAAAACGGATCGTTCAACACGTAGCCGTATTCATCCGCCGATGCGGCGCGCCCGTAGACAATTTGTTGCACGCGCTCGGCAACGTTTGTGCCGTACGGTTCACCGCTCTCGAACATGTGCGCCCGCAAGCCATTCCACCGCACGGATAACCACTCGCCGCCGGGGAGAGTCCGCGCGAGGAAGATGTTGAGGGCAAGTAAAAGAACGAGCGTGAGAAACGCAAGAAGGAGGAATCGAATGTCCTCCCTGCTCCAACCTCGTTTGATTTTGCGGATGTCTTGAAATGCCATTAATCGATCACGTATCGGTAAATCGGGCGGCTTGGCGAGTTGCGCGCTACTTCTTTGAACCCCGCCTGCTCGAACGCGGAAGCCAAGCCGGTGAACGCGAACGGCGGCGGGACATTTTTATCCGTTTCGACGGGATAGCCTTCGACGATTCGTCCGCCCCTCGATTTGACATACTTCACCGCGGCTTTGAGCAACTCGACGTTGATTCCCTGCTTGCGGAATTTTTTCGCCACGAAGAAACACGGCACCGACCAGACTTCCTGCTCGTCCACGGGCTTGAGCACTTTCGAATGCCCCAGCCGTTCATACGCAGAACGCGGCTCGACCGCCACCCAGCCCGCCACTTCGCCGTGAAGATACGTAAGCAAGCCCGTCACCGTGCCATCGTTCAGTTGGTTTTTGTGCATCTGGCGCGCTTCGTAGCCTTTGGCTTCCTCGTATGCCTTGCCGCGCAGTTTCCAGTGCATGCACCAGCATCCGCCGCACGCGCCATGCGGACCGAAGAGTTCTTCGAGGTCGTTCCAGAGGTTTCGGGTGAGAGGGTGAAAAGAGAGGTCGGACATGATTATTTTTTAACCACTGCTGGTCGAGTAGGGCGAAGCGTTCGTTGCGAAGCCCGTATCGAGACCAGCAAGTAAGCGAAGCAATTTTGTTAGAAGCGCATTCTTTTTTGCGGTGGTCTCGATACGTCCCGCGATGCTTCGACTTCGGGATTTCGATGCTAACGCATCTCAACCCTCCGCTCAGCATGCGGGACTACTCGACCACCAGCGTAATTACGCCACGATCACCTTCAACTTCTTGGGCAAAATTTCGTATTCAAAATCCCGTATCCACTCGGGGAACATCTCTCCATCGGTGTGGACGGGCGAGGGCTGGTCGAGATGCACGGATATTTTCTTCGTGTGGAATTCATACATCCCATCCATTTCGACATAACTACCTTTGTCTTCGTTGAATGCACGTGGCAGGGCGCGAAATAACCCAAGGCGCGTCGAACGGTAACCAAAGGCGAGGGTGAGACGACCATCAAAAGGGTCGGCATGAGGCGTCATGAAGAATCCGCCGGTGCGACGTCCGTTGCCGATCGAGATCATCGAAAATTTCCCGGCGTCCTCGCCGTCATCCCATTTCAACTTTCCTGACCATTCGGGCTTGTCCATGATGCCTTGCACCGCCGCGACGAGATACCGCCCGATGCCTTTGATGAGGTGAATTTTTTCGTGCTTGAGCGTGACGTACGGTTCCAGCCCGACCCCCGAGTTATTGACAAAATATCGGTCGTTGAGTTTGCCGAGATCCATCGCGCGTGTTTTGCCATTTGCAATGACGCGCGCCGCCTCATACAGATCAGTCGGCAGACCAAGCGCGAAAGCGATGTCGTTCGCTGACCCCGTCGGCAGGATGCCAATCGGTCCAATCGCTTCTTTCTCCGACTGTGCGGCTTGCATCAAACCCTGAGCCACATCGCCCACCGACCCATCCCCGCCCGCGATGATGATTGGCGAAAACTTATTACGCGCCGCCTGCTCCGCCAATTCGACGATGTGTCCCTTGCGCTCGGACACGACGAAATCGAACTTCACGCCCGCGGCTTTCAACGCGGCTTCGCACTCCGCCCAGCGCTTCTGTGAGTTCCAACGGTTCGAATACGGGTTGAGGATGACTTTGGCGGTCATGAGGTTGCGGTCAATTTTACTTGAATTCAGAGGATTCGATTGCGTGAGGGAATGTTACAATTTCAATGAAATCGGATTGCATTGACACCAAGAATCTATAGCATGGCTGGCGTAAACATCACCATCCCCCTCAAACGCTTCCTGCTCATCGAGCAATGCCCCACCGCGTGGAACGAATTAGACCTGTACCTCTTCCGCGATGAAAGCGTAGCGTTCTACGTTGGTCAATCACAGCTTGCCTTTGCCCGCGTGTGGGAACATTTGCTCGGCGGGTTCAAGGGGCATTCCATCGTTGGGCGGTTTGTCTGGTGCAATTGGCCCAAGTCCATGAACTTCACCATCGAATTGACGAGTTCGCAATCCGAGGATTTCCGCGATGCCGGCAATGATTTGAACGCCAGCGAGCGGATACTCATCCAGCGCTGGTCGCCGTGCTTCAACGTGTCGCTCAATAGCCAGCCGACCCCCGTGCCAGACGTATACCTGCCAGCCAATGCTCCCTTCCGGCGTCGGCGAAGCCTGAGATCGCTCGTCCACGAAGCGGAGAGGGCGGTCAGGGCGGAGGATGCGCAGGTTTGGGTACAGAATTTAAAGTAGCGAATTGCACATTTCGGCAAATAATCTGACAATTACCCGGACAACAAACCCAATGCCATTTCTCTCAAACGCTTCATCCTCACCAAGCAATCCCGCGCATCGCTTCGTTATGGAAACTCACTGATATGTCCGTGATCATATTTGATTATGACGGCGTCCTCGCGGACACGCTTGACGATCTGCTCCGGTTTGGGCAGAAGGCATGCAACGACCTTGGTGTACCTCATCAAGTAAACAAGGATGATCTCGCCAATCTCGAAGAAATGTCGTTCGCGTCATTTGGTCGGGCGTGCGGGGTTCCTGAAGGACGTGTGGTTGAATTTGTTCAAATATGCTTAAGCGGCATTGCAGGCAAAGAAACTCCCCCGGATATTTTCAATGGACTGAGCGATATCCTCCGTCTACTTTCAGTGAAGCATACGCTGGCTATTGCTACAACCAATTCATCGCAAAATGTACATGCTTTTCTCGTCAAACATAAACTGGATGATTTCTTTCGCGCCGTATACGGAGTGGACTCGCCGGGCTCCAAGGCGCAAAAAATTTCACTGGCGCGTGATCGTTTATCAGCAGGCGGAAATCAAGCGTCGGTTTTTATGGTAGGCGACTCTCTGAGCGACATCCATGCGGCGAAGGAGGCGCTGGCGACCAGCATTGCGGTCACCTGGGGGCACCAAAGTTTGGAATACTTGCTTCGAGGGAAGCCCGATTACGTGGTCAATCATCCGCACGAGCTTGTCAAAATCATTGAAGGTTAGATATTATGCTCTGATTCCTGGAGCGGCTAACAGGGTGAGTTAAACTTTTCCATCGCCACAGAGATCACAGAGTCCTCTGTGAGAAAAAGCTCAAAATCTCTTTGTTCTCCATGCGCTCTGCGGCTTGGATACTGTTACAATCTACGCATGTACAGCCCCGAGTCCATCGCGGACGATAAAGCGGAATTCCAAAAAGCCGTCCTCCACGCCCGCGCGTACAAACCCATTTACGTCAAGATCAAAGTCAACTACGGGTGCAACCTCAAGTGTGAGATGTGCAAGCACTGGCGCGAGACGCGCGAGCCGCCCATCTCGATGGATCGCTTCCGCGAGATCATCTCCGAACTCGCGGAACTCGGATGCAAGAAGATCCACTTTTCGGGCGGCGAGCCGATGCTGAGACCGCAACTCCCCGATCTGGTCGAGCACGCGACTCAACTTGGTATGCGCGTCACGCTCACTACGAACGGCACGCTGATTGACAAGGTAAAAGCCAAGCGACTCATCGAAGCGGGTCTGCGCGGGGTAAATGTTTCGATCGATTCGCCACTCCGCAAAATGCACGAAAAGATTCGCGGCGTCGAAGGCTCGTTCAAACAGACGACGCGCGCGGTTTCATTGTTCAATAAATATTCTCATAAGGGCAAACTGACTGTCCGCATCAATACAGTCGTCGGGCGTTCCAATTATCAAACGCTCGCCACGCTTCCCGATCTCGCCCACGAACTCGGCGCAGACGGCATCAACCTGATTCCTGTGGACGATCACTGCGGCGAGCATCTGTCCATGCGGAAGAAAGACATCGCGCTGTACAATTCCGAGATCGCGCCGATTATCGAGGGACGCGCAAACGAGTTAGGCGTGTCGCTTGCAGATGACGATGCGTTCCCCTTTGGGCGAGACGACTTGGAGGTTAAGTTAGGACGCGCTGGGCGGTACGCCTTCGGTTACTACAGCAAACATCCCTGCTACGCGCCGTGGACGCACAGTCTTATTGATTTCAACGGTTTAGTTTATGTTTGTTGCATGACGCGCGAGCAGATCCAGCCGCTCGGCGATGTGCGCAAACAATCGTTCAAAGAGATTTGGGAAGGCGCGGCGTATCGCCAGATCCGTTTGAACATGCACCCGCCCGCGCTCAAGCCGTGTCAGCGTTGCGATGATTTTATTGTGGAAAATAAAAAGATTTGGGAAACTCTCGGACCTTATTAACCACGACGTGTCACAAAGGCTCATGAAGGAAACCTGTTTTTTAAACCTTTGTGCACCTTCGTGACCCTTTGTGGTAAAAACTCAACTCAAATCAGAGAACATATCCGCGCGGTCGTCATCGTCCCACGCACTGGCTTGATTGAACGTGTGCAGATCGGCGGCTGTGAACGCCGCGGCGGCAATCGGAAGAGCAACAGGCATATCGAGTCCCTGCTGACAGGCGAGGCACACCCGCCCCTCCCGCGTGTTGTTTGTGTGCTCATCGCAAAACCCGCGCCCACATTTGATACACTTCCCCAACGCGGGATTATCGCATCGATGCGGAACCAGATAACCAACCACCATCTCACATTGCTCAGCGGATTTTTCAGCCATGAAAATTGCTCTCCTTAGCGAAAAGTATACACCCGACATCGGCGGGCTGGCAATCTCATCCGAGAGACTCGCGCGACTGTTGACCTCTGCGGGACATAAAGTCCGCGTCTTTGCCCCGACCCATTCAACTGCGCTCAGGGCAGGCTCGAACCTGCTCCCCTCCGAGCGGCGGACCCACACTTCAAGCGGGGTCACCGTCACACGGTTCGGCGCGCACAAACGCGTGGACGATACCCTCGTGGACTGGTTCGACCTCATCACCAACGAACACTCTCACGATGCCTTCGATATACTTCACGCATATTTCCTCACACAAGCAGGATTCATCGCAACACTTGCCGGACGATATTTGAATATCCCAAGCATAGTATCCATCCGCGGCAACGACGTGGATCGCGCCATGTTCGACCCTGCGCGATTCTCTCATTCGATGTTTGCTTTGCAGAATGCGAATGTTGTCACTGCCAACGCGAAGGAGACAATTCGCAAAGCGAAAGCATTTTTTGAGCGCGAGATCGTTTTGATTCCCAACGGGGTGGATGCAAGTCTCTTCAAGCCGATGGCGAGGAGTGAAGCGTTGGCAGAATCGCTTGGTTTACCAAGTCGTGTCACCCTGAGCGAAGCGAAGGGTCTCTCACACGTTACGCGAGACTCTTCGGTCGCTACGCTCCCTCAGAGTGACATGACACCCGTAATCGGTTTCGTGGGTGAACTGCGCGAGAAAAAAGGACTCAAGACTCTCCTCTTTGCCTACGCGCAGGTCAACGCGACACGCAAAACCTCCCTGCTGGTGGTGGGTGAAGTTCGCCACGGGGAAGACAAACAAACGTTTGAAGAGATGCGTTCGTCCATTCCCGATTCGCAGATCAGCGTCACAGGGTACGTCTCTCCGAACGACTTGCCTGCCTATTATTCCCTGATGGATATTTTTGTCCATCCGTCCGTGCATGATGGAATGCCGAACGCTGTCCTCGAAGCGATGGCGTGTGAAAGAACGGTCATTGCGACACCTGCAGGTGGGACTAAAGATATGATTGAGGACGGAAAGAATGGTATGCTTGTCAACGTCAATGACGCGAGCAGGCTGGCAGAAAAAATTCTTGAACTGTTAGATGATCGTGAGAAACGCGCGTCGCTTGGCAAAAGTGCGAGAGAATTCGTTGCAAGCAAATTCAAGCCAGAACAAGAATTGACGGCGAATTTGGAAGTCTATCGAACGCTTGGATTAAAGGTGTAACATCGAAAGGAAGGTTCGCATGGCATATTATTTGGTCACAGCCAGACCGATCCAATCGAAAATGAACGACCTGCGCAAATGGCTCGACTCGGGCGAAATCCGCGTCATGCGACCCTTCGGGCAGGCGCTACAAGCGGGACTCGACAGCGCCCGCTGGCAATCAGACTGTGTGGCGATTTGGGAGGAAGAGGATTATTGCGTCCCGCCGCTGGCACAGGAGCGCGCCGCCGTGCTGGATGAATTTTTCACCGAACTGAACGTTCAACATGTGAGCAAAGGCGAAGGCTGGAAGAAGATCGAGCCGCTAACAATCATTTGGGATAACAATGACAACTCTCTTTGATTCAACTAAATCTGTAAAATCGGAACTCAACAAACAAAAATATATCGCCTCGGACGAGATCGCGACGATCGTCTATCTCGCTCAAAAATTAGGCAAGCCGTTGCTGACGGAAGGTCCCGCAGGCGTGGGAAAGACCGAATTGGCGAAAGCCATCGCAGGCGCGACGGGACGCGAGTTGATCCGCTTGCAGTGCTACGAAGGGTTGGACGAGTCGAAGGCATTGTATGAATGGGAATATTCCAAGCAATTGCTGTACACGCAATTGTTGCGCGACAAGCTGAACGACACCCTCGGCAAAGCGGATTCATTAACCGAAGCGGCGGATAAACTTGCCAAAGAGGAGGATGTCTTTTTCTCGGAGCGATTTCTGTTACAACGCCCATTGTTGAAAGCAATATTGAGCGAACAACCGTCCGTGTTGCTGATTGACGAAATTGACCGCGCCGACGCGGAGTTCGAAGCCTTCCTGCTCGAAGTGCTGAGCGACTTTCAAGTGTCCGTGCCTGAGTTGGGAACGTTGACTGCGAAGCACCGTCCATTTGTGATTCTTACTTCGAACAACACCCGCGAGTTGTCGGAGGCGTTGAAGCGGCGATGCTTGTATCTGTTCATAGATTATCCAACGTTGCAAGAGGAGCTTGCAGTCGTGCGATTGAAAGTGCCAGACTTGAATCCCAAACTCGCGCAACAAGCGGTGGAGTTCGTGCAACGCCTCCGCAAGGCGGACATGCGCAAATCGCCTTCCATCAGCGAAACATTGGATTGGGCAAACGCGCTGGTCGCGTTGAACGCGTCTAATTTGGATAAAGACACGCTGGAGGATACGATCTCCGTGTTGTTGAAACACGAAGCGGACTTGCAAAAGGCGAAGCGGCAATACATCAATCCCCCACCGCCGCCAAAGCCGAAATCAGCGGATGATCTTGGAAGGTTTACGAACAACTGAAATGTTCAGCACACAGGATCGGGAACGGGTTCACAACCGCGTGCTCGAATATGCTGCTTCCGATAAACGTGTTACGGCGGGCGCTGTCGTTGGTTCGCTCGCGCTGGCAGGCGGAGACCGCTGGTCTGATCTCGACTTGACCTTCGCGGTGGCTGATGAGTTCAACCAGTTGGATGTGCTGGAAGACTGGACGCGCAAACTTGTTGATGAATTCGGCGCGGCGCATCTCTTCGACCTTCCGAGCGGACCATCCATTTATCGCGTTTTTCTCATCCCCGACTGTTTGCAATTTGACCTGTCATTCACACCCACTTCCAAATTCGGGGCGGTGGGACCTGGTTTCAAACTTCTGTTTGGCAAGGCAGTGGAAAGGCCGCTTTACAAATCGCCTCCTGCGCATGAATTGTTTGGCTATGCCGTCCATCACGCCTTGCGCGCCCGCTTCTGCATCGAACGCGGGCGGCTCTGGCAGGCGGAATACTGGGTCAGCGGCGTCCGTGACTATGCCCTCAATCTGGCTTGTCTCCGACGAGGGCTTTCAACCAGCAACGGCAGGGGTTACGATGCGCTTCCCGACGAAGTGAAAGTTGCATTCAGGCAAACGCTGGTTGTGTCCCTGGATCGCGAAGAGCTTCTTCGAGCGCTGGGCTGTGTCATTGACGGATTGCTCAACGAGGCAGAGGAAGTACGGGATCAGGCGGAAAAGGTGAAGGCGCAATTGCGAATGTTGACCGCTATGTGGCAGTAGTATAATTTCGACATGCCTAACTGGAGTCGTTTCACGCCTACAAATTTTGAATACGACTTCGAGAATGACGAATTGTACGCACACAATATCACTTTTACTGAGGCGATCGAGTGTTTCTTTTCAGATTTTGAAATCAGACGCAACAAATCCTACAAAGACCGCTTCCAACTTATTGGTAGAACCATCGGCGGACGAAGACTCAAGATCATCTTTCAACTTAAACCCAGAAACGTCGTACGGATAATCACAGGATGGCAGGTATGAATAAAAAAACTAAAATTTCCGAAAAAGAAATTGACCGAATCGTGAAATCTCAAGCGGATGACGACTTCGCCTGGGGCAAAGCCATTCGCGTGCGTAAAAATAAACCTGCTTCCGTATCAATTCCGCCGAAACTTGCCGCGCGAGCCGCGTTCCTTGCGCAAATCCATAGAAAGAAAAGTGTCGAGGAGTGGTTGACACGCGTCATCGAGGAGCGGATCGAACTGGAAGAAGCGGCGTTCGTCGGGGCAAAAGAGGATTTGTCAGCCAAGGCGGGGTAATGGAATCCCGCATCCTCCAACTCATTTCAGCCTTGCGCGCGAGCGGAGTGCGCGTGTCGTTAGCCGAGTCTGCCGAAGCGTTCTCGGCAGTGGACATCATGGGGATTCAAGACCGTGAAGAGTTTCGCTTGTCGTTGCGCGCGACTCTCATCAAAGATCTGAAAGATATTCCAGTCTTCGATAAATTATTCCCGTTATTCTTCGGAACAGGCATGCCGCCGATGATGGGTGGAAATCCGTCTGACGATATGTCTCCTGAGGAAGCGCAGATGCTGGCGGAGGCGATGCGTCAGTTTGCCGAGAATCTCCGTCAGCGGATGCAAAGGCTGATGAACGGTGAGCAACTATCCCGTGCGGAGCTGGAAGCGTTGGGTCAGATGGTCGGGTTGAATCAAGCGGACGATCTCCGTTATCAAAATTGGATGGCGCAGCGCATGATGCGCGCGCTGGCATTTCCCGAAGTGCGCGAGGCGCTGAAAGAGTTGATGGAGCAACTCCAGCAGATGGGCATGAGTCGGGATCGTGTTGAACAAATGCGAAATATGATTCAAGAAAATCTACAAGGCATGCGCGAACAGATCGAACAGTTCGCGGGTGAACGCATCGCCGAGAACATGAGTGAAAGACCGCGCGGCGAAACGATTGACAACCTGATGAACCGTCCGTTTCAGGCGTTGAGCGATGGCGATAAAAAGGTTTTGCAAAACGAGGTGAAGCGACTCGCCGCCGCGTTGCGAACGCGCATTGCTTTGCGGCAAAAACGGATGAAGAGCGGGCAACTCGACCCGAAGGCGACCATCCGCGCCAATCTCAAATATCACGGCGTGCCAATGGAGATCAAACACAAGGACCGCATGCGCAAACCGAAGATCGTGGTGATCTGCGACATCAGCACTTCGATGCGTTTTTGTTCCGAGTTGATGTTGAGTTTTTTGTTTGCCCTGCAAGGGCAGGTGCGTAAGACGCACGCGTTCGCGTTCATTGACCATCTCGAATCGATCAGCGAAGATTTCAGCGGCACGAACGCGGACGAGGCGATCCAGTCCGTGTTGTGGCGTATGCCCAGTGGATCGTACAACACCGATCTCGGTTATTCGCTCAACGATTTTCAAAGCGAATACATGGACTCACTCAACGGGCAGACAACTTTGATCATCGTGGGTGACGGACGTAACAACTATTACGACCCACGCCTCGACATTTTCTCCACGATGACGCGCCGCGCCGCGCGTACGATCTGGCTGAATCCCGAACCTCCCTACTTGTGGCATGGCGATAGCGACATGCCCAAGTACGCGCCGTTGTGCAACAACGTGTTGAAGGTCAGCACCTTGAGGGAGTTGGCAGAGGCGGTGGATTCGTTGTTGGCGGGGTGAGTTTAAGAGGGTAGAATAATAAACACAATTTAATACTGCTTAGGATAACAGAAATATGAAATGCCCACACTGTACTAAAGAGATACATTTTCAGTATAACGAAGCACACGCTTATCTTTACGATGAAGAGGAAAGTTCACCGTCTGAGGAAAACCAAGAAACAGAACAGAATGACGATCTTGAAGATGTGGAGGACAAGGGGTTTGATATAGCACATGGTTTCTGTCCATCTTGTTCGAATTTAATTGTACTTGTTCGAGACGGTACATATATTGTATTAAGAGGGGAGGGTAAGCTAGATAAAATCTCTAGTGAAGTTATCGTCTATCCCAAAAACATTAATCACCAAAAATTAGCACCTGAAGTGCCAGATGAATTTTCTAATGAATTCGATGAGGCGGCATCGGTTTTAGATGCTAGTCCAAAAGCAAGTGCAGCAATTAGTCGCAGATTGCTCCAAAAACTTTTGCATGAGAAGTTCGGCATTAAGGCAAGAAATTTAGACAAGGAAATCGAAGAGTTTATTTCACGTAAAGATTTACCAAGTCACATTTCCGAGGCGGTTGATGCAGTCCGCAGTATTGGAAATTTCGCTGCGCATCCGATAAAAAACACCAACACAGGTGAAATTGTTGAAGTAGAGTCGGGCGAAGCGGAATGGCTTCTTGAGGTATTGGAATCTCTTCTAGATTTTGCATTCGTCCAACCAGAAAAATTTAGAAAACGAAAAGATGAATTAAACAAGAAGCTCGAGGCGATTGGAAAGCGACCGATGAAGGAAATCGTTTCCGAAGAAAAAAAGAAAAGTAAATAACATCGCCTTTTGCTAAAGTAAACAGGGATGAAATTGAATCATTAATCCAAACCTCTTACTCTAGTCGTATAATCTCCTCATGGCAAAAGCAAGCGCACGCAAACAGCCAAACGACGAAACCTCACAACTCTACGAAATACTGGCACGCGCGAACCAGATCGCCAGCAACACCGAACTGGACGAGCTCCTCGACCAGATGCTCGACCTCATCATCGAGGTCTGCGGCGGCAACGCGGGGACTCTCTATTTGCTTGACTCACAACAAGATGAATTGGAATTCAAAGTCATTCGGGGACCGAACAGCGATCACAGTTTGATCGGCAGGCGCATAAAAACGAACGCGGGCATCGCAGGCGCAACGATGGCACAGCCAGACCCTCTCGTGATCGAAGACCTCGCGAACGATCCGCGCTGGCAGAAAGTGTCGCGCAGTTCAGAGGGGTTGCGCAACGCCATCTCCACTCCCCTGCTCTTGCGCGGCAAACCCATCGGCGTTGTGCAAGTCTTCAATTATTCGCACACGCCATTACAGATCGTGCAGATGCTCGGCGCGCGCATGGCATCCGAGATCGAAAAAGCGATGATGTTGGAAGCCAGCCAGCAACGGACGGCGCGCCTCGAAGCGTTGATCGACATCATCGGGATCATCGGTTCGAACCTCGACCGCGACCTGGTTCTCCACCTCATCGTCCGCTACGCCCGCGACCTGCTCCACGCCGAACACGCGTCGTTGTTTTTGATTGACGAGGAGAAGAACGACATCGTTCTGCACATCTCATCCAGCGAGTCGAAAGTCCCCATGCTGCGAGTCCCACGCGGACAGGGCATCATCGGCGCCGCCATCGAAAGCGGTGACATTATCTTCGTGCCGAATGTTCACCAAGATGAACGACACTTCAAAGACGCAGAACCCATTACTGGAATCACGACGACTTCGCTGATCGCCGTTCCGCTCATCACACAAGCGGTTCAACTCGGACAGGAACTCGGGTCCGCCCAACCGCAGATCATCGGCGGCATCGAAGCCATCAACCGCGTGGACGGGGTCTTCACCAAAGAGGACGCTGAGTTACTGCAAACGCTCGCCACCCAAGCCGCGACGGTCTTCCAGATCGCCAAACTGTATGGCGACGCGAACGAACTCTTCCTCGATACGATTCAAGCCATGGTCGCGTCCATTGACGCGAAAGACCCATACACGAACGGGCACTCGCAACGCGTCAGCGAATTTTCGGTCGCCGTCGGCCGCCAGATGAATTTGCCCGCCGAAATAATTCATCAATTGCGAATTGGCGCGTTATTGCACGACATCGGCAAGATCGGCATTCCCGACACGATCCTCAGCAAGCCAGGTCACCTGACCGAGGATGAGATCAACACCATGAAGCAACATCCCGCCATCGGCGCGGGGATCATGAAAAACGTGCGGCTGTTGCGAAACGAGATCCCTGCGCTCGCCGAACATCACGAACACATGGACGGCACAGGCTACCCAAACCACCTTACGGGCGACCAGATCTCTCTGTTCGGAAGAATTGTCGCCGTCTCCGACGTGTTCGACGCGCTGACCTCAGACCGTCCCTACCGCGGCGCGCTCGACGTGGAGGAGGTGTTGAATCGAATGCAAAAAGATTCAGGCTCGCACTTTGATGACATTTGCGTCCAGGCGTTGATCAAAGCCTATCTCGCGGGCGAGATCAAAACTCAAAAAGACCGCAACCGCGAGGCGTAAACATTTTTGGGTCTCCCTTATCTGACGGGATGAGTGAAACCTCACAAGTTTTTAGCCACGGATTTCACTGATTTTCACCGATTTTAAAAAACAATCCGCGCGAATTCGTGTAATCCGTGGCAAAGGTTTTAAGAGATACCCGTTAAAAACGGTAGAGCCACATTTTTGTAATGAAACCCATGCTTTTATCGGCTTGCCACGAGCCGACATCTCTTGTAAGATTCCCCCATGCCGAAAATCCTCATCGTGGACGATGACGTCACGATCACCGAACTCATGAAAGCCCTGGTCAAAATGAACGGGCACGAACCCACCGCCGTCAACGACAGCCTGCAAGCCATCGAGGTGGCGAACTCGCTCAACCCCGACTTGATCACCCTCGACCTGATGATGCCGGGCATGACAGGCTTCGAGTTGTGCGAGATCCTGCACAACGATCCGCGCTTTGCAAACACTCCCATTGTCATCGTCAGCGCCAGGGACGATAACGAAAGCAGGGAAAAAGCGCTGAAAGCCGGCGCAAGGGATTACATCACCAAACCCTTCGGCGTGGACGAGTTCATCGGCAAGATCAAATCACTGGTCGCCGTTTAATATTTTCCCGTACACCTTCAATAATTTTTTCTGCGATTCGTGCCACGTGAATTTCGTCAACGCGCGCGCGGTGGCAGAGTCGGCGAGGCGTTTCGATAATTCGACATCGCCCAGCAACTGCAAGACCTTATCCGCCAGGTCCTCGGGGTTGTTCGGCGAAAACAACAACCCGTCCACATCCTCGCGCACCAGTTCGCGCACGATCGGCAGGTTCGACGCAACCAGGGGGCGCGACGATGCCATGTACTCCAGCACTTTGATCGGGCACGCGCCTTGCGTCACGTTGCGGTCGTTGAGTCCCAGCGGGGCGATGCAGAGATCGGATTCGGCGATCAGTGCGGGGACTTCGTGATGCGGCACCGCCGGCTGGATGAGCACGCTTCCCTCCACCCCCAATTTGCGGATGGCTTTCGTCAGCGTTTTTCTCTGCCTCGACCTCCCCCGCCCTACGATCCTCAGTTTGACATCCTGTTTTTCAAGGATTTTCGGCAACGCCTTCACAACCACTTCGAGTCCCTGCCAATCGGCGAGCGTGCCGATGTACAGCAAAACAGGCACACGGCCATCACGACTCGGCAGAGGCGACGGGGAAAAGTCCGAGGGGCTGACTCCGTTCGGGATGACGGTGATCAACTTCAATGGGAGTCCGAGCGAGGCGATGTAGTCCCGTGTCACGTTCGAGGGGCACACGATCGCGTCCGAAAGGTGGAGTGTCGCGATCTCCTGCTCTTTGATCTTCATCAACAGGTTTGGGTCGAGACCGGGGTAATGATATTTCAACTCGATGGACGGAAGCCCATTGACTTCGAACAGTGTTTTATACCCGTATCGCTTTTTATTTTGCGCGATGGATAAGCCGTCCCAGATATTTCGGTACTGCGCAACGTCACAGTCATGATGCAAAATGAGGTGGCGCGTCACCGCCTCGCCAAAGTGAATGGCGCGCTCGAGAAAACTCTGCGACAGGTCCTGGTTGACCCGCGTGACACGCGCGCCTTCGAGGGTATCCTCGGACGGCAAGGTCCCATCGTTCGGTGTAACCAAGTTGACATCATATTGACCATTGACGAGCCCGCGTAAATTGTGGAGAATATGCGTCGATGCCCCCTTCGGGCTGGGCACGATGTCGAAAGCGGTGTAGAGGACGCGAGGCATGGCGAGATTATAAAGGAAACGGGTGGTCTCGATACGTCTCGCGAAGAGCGTCGCGAGACTACTCGACCACCAGAGATATTTTGGTATGGCAAACAAAGGCTACTTCATCAACACCGATATTTCAGGCTACACCGAGTTCCTCACCGGCTCGGAACTGGAACACGCGCATCAAGCCCTGCAAAACCTGTTCGATGTACAGTTGAAGAACATCAATTTCCCGTTGAAGATCTCGGGCTTCCGCGGGGATGCGATCTTCATCTACACCCCGGAAGCGTGTTTCGTAAACCCCCAGTCGTTCATCGAAATGCTGGAAAAATTATATATCGTCTTTTCCGACACGAACCGGCAAATGCAATTCAACACGACCTGCCCGTGCCGGGCGTGCCAGAACATCAAAAACCTCGACCTGAAAATGTGCATCCACTACGGGGAGTATCTGATCCAGCACCTCGGCGACCGCGAGGAACTGCTCGGCTCGGATGTGATCGTCCCCCACCGCATGTTGAAGAACAGTGTCATTGAAAAGACCGGCGTGAAAGCCTACGCCCTCTTCACCGAAGCGGCGGCGAACATGTTACGGCTCTCGGAGTTAAGCCAGCCGCTCGTTCCCCACACGGAGTCTTACGAGCATCTCGGGGAGTTGAATATGTTCGTGTACGACCTGAGCGCCGTCTGGGAAAAGGAGCAAAAGCAAAAAAGCATCTTCGTCGATCCGCAAAGCGCCTGGATCACCATCGAAGTGGATATCCCATTCCCGCCTTCCATCGTGTGGGACGTCATCACCACGCCTGTGCTCGAAGGTCCCTTGCTCGGGCTGGAATACGTCAAACGGGTGGACGAACTCGGCGGGCGGACGCGGCTCGAATCCAAATTCCATTGCGCCCATTCCAGCGGCGACTTCTTCAACACGGTCGTGGATTGGAAGCCCTTCGACTATTACACGGTTTCTCAAAACCCGGGCGGGGTGGAGTATTATCGCACGATCCGGCTGGACTACGATGGCGCGGTCACGAAATTTTCCATGCACGTCAGCAAACCGGAGCAGGAAACGCCTCCGGGGTTCCGTGAGTTTTTAGAATCGGCGGCTCGCGCAGGGTATGAACGCCTACCCTCTGCGATCCAGTCACTGGTCGAAAGCGGTAAAATCACGCTTCTCTAAGGAGAGCCTTGTATGGAACTATTCCTGTGCGGCGCGGGCATTCTGTTCATCCTCATTCTCGTCATATTTTTTTACCTCTTGAACACCGCTCGTAAGCGCGTACGCCAGACCAATACGATCGGCAAGAAACAGTTCCTGCCGGTGTATATTTCACTGGCAGATAGACCCACCTCCATCATTCAGGGGATGAACAAATTCCGGTCCGAGGTCAACAAGACCGAATCAGCCGGGGACAAATGGCGCTGGATTCCCCTTCTCATCTTCTTTGCCGGCATCGGCTTGATGCTGGTCGACGCGCTGGTCTTTTTCCTGGGCTACACATCGTTCATCTTCACGGTCGGCGGCATCGGCATGTGGATTGCCGCCATCGTGATGGCGAGGAGCCTGCGAAAAAGCGATTCGTACGACTTTTCGACCCGCTACAACGGGATGCGCGATCTCCTGCACACGCTTCGCGACGACCTCAAGCCGGGCTCCACGTATCTGGGCCATCTCGACCTGACCGGTTCCCTGCTCCCCGCCAAGGTGGCGCGTTCCGCCAACGATACTCAGGGACGCACCACCGAATATTTCCGCGATGAGTGGCTGGCGCTCAAAGCCAAACTATACGATGGGAGCATTCTGCGTGTCTCCGGGATTCAAAAATCGAAGAAGCGCAAATCGTATTGGAAGCGCAGTCGCATCAGCGGCAAAATGAAATCAAAACCCGAGAAATTCAAGGGCACCGAGCACGACCTGAAAGTGCGCATCGTGCCCAACCCGGAGATTTACAAGATCGCCAACACCAGCAAGGAATTCAAACCGGGCATCGGTATCGGCAAATTCACCATCAGTCAGTTGACGACCGAAGGCGGCATGATAGCCTTTATCGCCAGTTCCCCCTTCGAAGAAGTGGACCATGAAAATATTTTACAAGTGCTCAAGTCGGCATATTCCCTCCTGCAAAGAAAGGCGGCGTAGATGAGTCGCAAGGTCATTCCTTTTATCGTGGCGTTTGTACTGGTCTGTCTGGTGATGGCTGTTTCAGGGGCGATCGCCTACAGCGGGTTGACACGCGCTGAAAAGTTCGGCAGTGACATCGCCTGGTCACAGTCCTATTCGAACGCGGAAAGCATGAAGGTCATCAACCTGATGGGCGACGACCAGGACGAGCTGTTCATTCAAAACACGGATAACGTCACAATTTTCGATGGAAACGGGAGTACGCTGTTCAGCCGGAATTATGGGTCATCGAAAACCACGCTGGGCGATGTCACCGGCGATAACCGCGAAGATGTGGTTGTGTTTTATCTGGGCGATTTTGGGCTGACCGTGGATGTTATCAGTAACGGGTCGGCGTCAACGCTGGCGGAGGGCTTCAGCATGGGCGGCGCGCCCTCCCGCGTCGTTGTGATGCGCTTTGCCTCCGGTCAGCAAATTGTGCTAGGCGATACGAGCGGTGAGTTATTGTCGCTTAGCCTGACCGGTCAGGAATTATGGACGTACCACCTTGGCGTGAATGAACTCCGCGGTATGGATGACGCGTTGATCGGCGGACAAGTTCATCTCGCCGCCGCAACCAAGGATGGATCGCTGGCAGTCATTTCCAGCAGCGGGCAAGCCGTATGGAGCACGACTCAGGAGCAATTGCGGAGGATGCGCGCGTTCGATTTAAATGCCGACGGGAACAGTGAGATCATAACTGGAGGCGAGTTCGGCGCGCTGATCGTGTACTCCGCTGTGGATGGGAGCATCCTCCACAACGAATCGATCGGGCAGGCGGTGAGCGAAGTCCGTGTTGTGGAGTTGAATGGCGACCCCGGCGCGCGCGAATTCGTTGTCGGCGGCAAGGACGGCGGCGTATGGGCGTACGCCTTCCCGAACGGGTCTGTCAGCCGGCTATGGTCGGGGTCGATGTCCGACAAGGTAACGGAAATCTCCGGCATCGACGTGAATGACGACGGTAAGGAAGAAGCCGTGATCGGAGACGAGGCAGGCAAAGTATCCGTGTTCACCGAGACTGGCGGGCGGAACAACCTGGAAGATCATTCCACGGCGATCACCCGCATCGACGTGGGCAGGTTGAACGGCGAAAAATATGTGGTCATCGCCGATGGCTCGACCGTCGAAGTCCATGCGGTCCGCATGACGTCACTGCCCGGGTTCCAATACACGCCTCTCGTGGTCGGCGTCATTGTCTCTGCGGTGATCTTGGTCATCGCAGCCATCCTGGCATCCATTCCGCAAAGACCGGAGATGAAAATATCGTTCAAGGACAAAAGCCGCGAATCGCTGGAAGCCGAGCGGCGCATGTTGAAAGAATCCATCGCCGACGTGGAACGCCTCCGCAAATCCGGCGAAGTGACCGGCGATGCCTATCTGGCGCGCCTCAAGCGCTTGCGCGGCGACCTTGCGGAAAACGAAACGGCATTCAAAGCCGCCGGCTTCCCGATCAGAGTGGAAACCATCCAATGCCCGAACTGCGGCGGCACCCTCGAACTCGGCATGGACAAATGCGAATATTGCGGGCAGGTATTACTTTCGTAAGAATCCAGTCTCGATTTAATAAAGAACAACGGCGCAGGTCAGAGTGACCTGCGCCGTTGTTTTGCCTTTGTGTCCGAACTATTGAATCGTAAAACGGACCGTGGCGCTCGGTGCCCCGTTGAAGAAGACCTCTACGCGGTAGGTTCCGAGGGGCCAGCCATCGTCCGGCGCTTCGAAGAAAAAGTGGACGGTGCCGTCGAACGTCTCATCCGCCACGGTGTATACGATCGTATCGATGAAGAAGTTTGGTTCCAAGCCTTCCACGTCCTCCGCGTACCAATCGGACGTGACCTGGTTGCCCTGCACCCCGTTGGACAAGTCGTTCACCACGTACACGGTGTCGAACGCGCCGAAGACGGTGGAGGTGTTTATCCCATCCGAGTCGAAGGCGGTGCGCGAGTTGCTCAGGGTTGGCTCGCCGCCTCCCAGCGCCGCGCACGCCAGCGACGAGAACACCAACGCCAGCACAGAAAGAATTACAGGCAATCGTTTCATGGATTCTCCTTTTGTTTCATGATGAATTTCGTTTCGAAGTATAGCACGGAAGGGCTACGCAACTTCGATGTAAATCCGTTTGTTGATCGCGCCTTTGCTTTTGTAGTCCGAGATTCGGATGACGCCGACTTCGCTGGTGTTGCGGACATGCGTGCCGCCATCCGCTTGAAGGTCGAGACCCACAATCTCGACCGTGCGGACCTGCGCGATGCCTTCCGGGAGAAGGTTGATCTTCGTGCGAATCAGATCGGGGATGAGGAACGCCTCCTCGCGCGGGAGTATTTTTACCCGGATCTCGCGCGCGGCTTGCACCTCCTTGTTGATCGCGATCTCGATCTCGCGCACCAACTCGCCGCGCATGGTGGCAAATTCGAAATCGAGATGTCCTTTCAACGGTTCCATGTTGCCGCCGGTCACCTGCGCGCCGTAATCTCGAAAAATCGCGCCGCACAATACGTGTAAAGCAGTATGGGTGCGCATCAATTTGTGTCGGCGCGCCCAGTCCAAAGTCCCGTGCGAAGGGGACGATGCGGACGGCAGGGGCGACGTCCCGCCGAGAAAATGCAAAACGTCGTCGCCCTGCTTTTTCACCTTGTCCACAGGGTAGATCACACCGGCGATGAGCAACGAGCCAAAATCGCAGGGCTGTCCCCCGCCGCCCGGGTAAAATGCGGTGCGGTCCAATACAATCGCTCGCTCGTCGGATACTACATTCAATACCGACGCATCGAACTCTTGCAGGTAGCTATCTGTTTGATAAAGCAACTCGGTCATGGTTTTCTCCATGCCGTGAAGTGTACAGCAAATGATAAAATCAGCCAATGGATAACAGGTTCAGAGGAACGCGCGAACCCGCATTGTCTTTGGGGGCAAATGGTGCGTCAAATCGGGTGACATAACGCCGAACCATTATTTGTGAGCCTTCAGCCCGGTTGGAATCAGGTATTTCACCTTGCGTTGAAAATTAGCGTTTGATTAGAAGTCAATCCGCCGCTTGACACTATTTTGGGATTTTTGTATAGTATTTTACGTTGCATAGATTGGCACGGCTGCCCACCGGCTAGGCGTGCCTTTTGTTTGTAAACACTTTACACACAGCGAGGAGAGTCGATGATTCAAGTCAACGGACTCATCAAGGATTACGGTTCACGTCGCGCGTTGAACGCGATCAGTTTCCACGCCAACCAGGGAGAGATCGTGGGCTTTCTGGGACCCAACGGCGCGGGGAAAACCACCACCATGCGCATCCTGACCGGTTACATGCCCCCCACCGAGGGCGAGGTCATGGTGGCGGGCTACGATATCGTCGAAGATTCACTCGAGGTACGCAAGCGGGTGGGATACCTCCCCGAGACGGTCCCCCTCTACAACGATATGACCGCGCTCGAATACCTGCGGTTCATGGCGGACCTTCGGCACATCCCCAACTCGGAGGAGCGAGCCGCGGAAGCGCTCGAAAGCGTGAACCTCGGCAACCGCGCCAACTCATTCATCGGCAGTTTCTCGAAAGGCATGCGCCAGCGTGTGGGGCTTGCGCAGGCGTTGCTCCATCGCCCTGAGGTCATCATCCTGGATGAGCCGACCATCGGTCTCGACCCCAGCCAGGTGGTCGAGATCCGTGAATTGATCCGCGAGATCGGCAAAGACCGCACCGTGTTGTTCTCAACGCACATCCTTTCTGAAGCGCAACAGATCTGCGACCGGGTGCTCATCATCAACAAGGGGAAGATCGTCGCCGAGGATACGCCGGAAAATTTGCAATCACGACTGGCTGGCGCCCAGCGCGTCGTTATCCGGGTGCGCGGCGAATCGGACGACCTGCCGTCGAAGATCAAAAAGATCAAAGGCGTGCAGGTGGTGGATGCCCGACCGGACGGTTCGGTCGAATTCGAATTCGCGGCTGGGCAGGATGCCCGTCCGCAGGTTGCGAAGGCGGTCATCCAGGGCGGGTACGATCTGCTCGAATTCCGCCCGGTGGGTATGAGTTTGGAAGAGATCTTCCTCGAACTTACCCGCGATACCGGTAAAAAATAATCATGAGGCATAACTATGCGTAACATTTGGACCATTGCAAGACGCGAATACGACCAATATTTCATCAGCCCCATCGCCTATGTCGTGGCGGTGGCTTTGCTTTTCATTGTGGGTGGATATTTTGCCTTCCTGCTTGTATACGCGAACCAGAATTTCGGTTTCGTGCCCGAGGTGAACGCGCTCAACGATCTCTTCGCCTTTCTGCTGTTATTGTCCGTGCCGGCATTGACCATGCGCGTGATCGCCGACGAAACCCGGACAGGCACGATCGAACTCCTGCTCACCGCCCCGGTCCGCGATTTTGAATTGGTGGCTGGCAAGTGGCTCGGAAGTTTTCTCTTCGTCCTCACCCTGATCCTCGTTACCGGGATTTATCCCCTCATCCTTCGCTCGCAGGTTTCTCCCGGCCTCGATTGGAAGTTGATGCTTTCCTCGTATTTGGGTCTGATCTTGCTGTCTGGCGCGTTCGTCGCCATCGGCGTGGGACTATCCGCGGTGTTCAGCAACCAGGTGACGGCATTCATCACAACGCTTGCGATCCTCATTTCGTTGTGGTGGCTGATCGGCATCCCCGCCAACGTCCTGCCGACCGGGGGTGAATTCTTCCGATACATGCAACTCAACACGCATTTCGGAAATTCCCTCAACGCCGGCAACCTGGAACTCTCAAACCTGGTCTATTTCATCAGCCTGATCGCGGTTGGTTTGTTTACCGGCACTGTGGCGATCGAAGTTCGGAGATGGAGATAATGAAAAACAAGTCGCGCAAATCGGCATCGAGCCGATATACGATCGTCGGGCTGATCATCGCCCTGCTTGCCTGTATCTCCACCGGCGTGCTCCTTGCCGCAAAGGGAGTGATCGCCCTCGGGCTGTATACCATTCAATTCCCGGAACGGCTGAACAACGCCCTGTGGATCAGCATCGGCTTGGTCGTACTGGGGATCGCCGCCTACGCCATCCTTGAACCCGGGAAATTCCAACGCTTCATCACCGGGCGCCAGGCGCGCTACGGCGGAAACACCCTAATCGCATCTGTGGCATTCGTAGCGATCATCGTCGTGGCGAACGTTCTCGCTTATCAAAACCCGACCACCCTGGCAGATCTGACCGAAGACCAGGCAAACACGCTCGCGCCGGAACTTGAAGCGGCTCTAAAATCCCTGCCGGATAACGTCCACGCCACCGGGTTCTTTAGCGCCATCCCCACCGACTCGGCGCAGGAACTCCTCGACCGGATCAAGTCGGAAAGCAATGGCAAATTCGATTATGAATTCGTCGACCCCGACCGCGACCCCTTGCGGGCACGCGAAAACAACATCACGGGCGACGGAAAGATCCTGCTTGAAATGAGCGGCCGCAAAGAGGTCGCCGCTTCGGCTTCGGAATCGGAGATTTTCGAAGCGCTCCTGCGGTTGATCAACCCGGAAGAACGCGTCATTTACTTTTTGATCGGGCACGGGGAACGGGATACGCTCCAGTTCAACCAGGAATCCGGCTCAATGACACGCGCCCGGGAAATCCTCGAAAGCAAGAATTACACGGTCAACACCCTGAATCTAGTTGCGGAAAACAAGGTCCCTGAAGATGCCGACCTGATCATCATCGCCGGACCCGTCCAGCCTATCACCGACGTGGAAGGGGAGTTATTGCGGAGTTATCTGGCAGGCGGCGGATCGTTGCTTGTGATGGAAGACCCCCTCATCGTCACCGATTTTGGCGAGCAAGCTGATCCATTGTCCAGTTTGGTGCTCGAAGATTGGGGCATCTCCATCAACAACGATATCGTGATCGACCTCGACAGCCCTGATCCCTCGGTCAGCGCGGCGGCATCCTACGATGGTTCGCATGCGATCACCCGCAACATGAACAACCTGATCACCTACTTCCCGCTCACCCGCAGTCTGACAGTGGTCAACGCAGTGGAAAATATCCGCGCCAACCTGCTCGTTCAGACCACGGCGCGATCGTGGGGCGAAACGAATCCTGAAGACCCCAACGTTGCCTTCGATGAAGCCATCGACATTCCCGGTCCCATGACATTGGCGGTCGCCGCGGAGAACAGCGCCAGCACCGGACGCATCGTCATTTTTGGCAGTTCGCAATTCGCGGTCGACCAGAACTTCGACCAATACGGTAACGGCGACTTGTTCGCCAACTCGGTGGACTGGGCGGCGCAACAGGAAAGCTTGATCGAACTCACGCCTAAACAGCCGGTCACGCGTTCCTTCACGCCCGCCTCGCAGGGGCGCATCCTGCTCCTGATGTTCGTGGTCGCCATCCTCATGCCCGGTATCTTCATCGTGCTCGGCGTGATGACCTGGCTCCAGCGCCGCAAACAAGGATAAGCATGCGCCGGAATACAACCCTTGTATACCTGCTCCTCCTCGCGGTGGTGTTGGGTGCGTATTATTTCATTAACAACCGCGCAGAACCGGCGGAGATCGCGCTCACCCTCGAGCCGCAGGAAGTGGCAACCTACCTGTTCAATGCGGAGGATGGCGTCCCCAGCCGGATCCACATTGAATCAAAGGCAGGCGAATCTGTCGAGGTGGCGCGAGGCGAGGATGGCGCATGGGCGTTGATCCAGCCGCTCGAAGCCTTCGCAGACCAGGCGGCGGCGGAAGCGGCGGCAAGTCAGGTCACCACCCTGCGCGTCGAATCGACAGTCGCAGATATCCCCCTCGATGCGATTGGCCTCGAAGAACCGGAATACACCCTCACCGTCACATTCAAAGATGGACTGGAACGAACCGCGGAAATCGGTGTTATCACCCCCACAGAAAGCGGATATTACGTCCTAAGCCCCGCTGGCGGTGTGGTCATCATCAGCAAATTTTCTCTTGATACACTTCTCGGGTTGCTTGGTAACCCTCCCTATCTGGAGACTCCAACTCCCAGCCCAGTGCCGACGGAGACGCCAACTGCGCTTCCTCCAACAAGTGAGGCTGGCACGCCCACCCCAGAGGCGACCAGCACCCCGTAGCCGTAACATTTCAATCCCTGAAGCGTCTATGAAAGAGCAACAAAAGGGGCTTGAATTTCGTTTGGAAAGTGTGTATTCTGAAAAAAAAAGAAAGCGGTCACAAACTGAATGGATGTAGACAAGATTTTGATGGTTGACGAAGAGGAAGAGTTTCCCGCGATCGCTCGTCTGATCGAACTGGGGCGGCAAAAATCCTACGTCACACTCGACGATATCCTCCACTTCTTCCCCGAAGCCGAGCAGGATGTGGAACAACTCGAAGAAGCCTTTTCGGCTCTCTTGAGCGCGGGGATTCCGTTCGTGGAGGATGCCACCACCGCCGAACCCACCGAGGATGAACTCGTGGCGGTGGAAGCCACCGAAGCCGAGCCGGAGGTGGATCTTGCCCTCGACGATTACCTCGCCAACATCGACACCGACGATACGATCGGCTTGTACCTCAAAGAGGTCAGCCGTGTGCCCCTGCTCACCGCCGAAGAAGAAGTCAAACTCGCCCAGCGCATCGAGCGCGGGCGCATGTCGCGCGAGGAACTCGCCAAGGGGAATGCGGCGCCCCGTCGCCGCGCCGACCTGCGGAAGCTGATCGAAGATGGCTGGGCGGCGCGCGAGCATTTGATCACCGCCAACTCCCGCCTCGTGATCTCCGTCGCTAAAAAGTATATGGGCCGCGGCGTCCCCTTCCTAGACCTGATTCAGGAAGGCAACATCGGGCTCATCCGCGCCACGAAAAAATTCGATTACCGCCGCGGGCACAAGTTTTCCACCTACGCCACCTGGTGGATTCGCCAGGCGGTCACCCGCGCCATCGCCGACCAGGGGCGCACGATCCGCGTCCCGGTGCACATGGGCGACCAGATCAACAAACTCCTGCGCGTGCAACACCAGTTGACACAACGTCTCGGGCGCGAGCCCAGCGTGGAGGAACTTGCCGAAGCATTGGATGTGCCGCCGAAGAAGGTCGAAAACATGATTCAAGTGGCGCGGCGTCCACTCTCGTTGGAAACCCCAACGGACGATGAGGAGGATTCCGTCCTCGGCGATTTCATCGAGGATGATGAAGCCCCCCCGCCCGACGACACCGCCACCTACAACCTGCTCAAGGAACATCTCGGCGAGGTGTTGAACGGTTTACCACCGCGTGAAGTCCGCATCCTGCAACTCCGCTATGGCTTGCTCGATGGGCAGGCGTATACGCTGGAGGAAGTCGGTCGCAAAATGGGCGTTACCCGCGAGCGCGTGCGCCAGATCGAAGCGCAGGCATTGAGTCGCCTGCGTCACCCGACCATCCGCAGAAAACTGCGGGATTATTTGGGAGAGTAGAACCTAAAGCGATGGCTGTTCCAAGTCATCGCTTTTTGATTTAAAATCACCCCATGAAACTAATTCCGATTCACCTCGGAGATTTTATTTTCATCGTTGTTTTCATCAGTGCCCTGGCTTCGGGGGCGGAAATGCTCGGCATCGACAGCGACCTGGGGCGGCATCTGGCACTGGGAAATTACATATTCGACCAGCGATCGATCCCCACCCGTGATATTTTTTCTCACACCCTGTATCATGAATCGCGTCCCCCGTATGAGTGGCTTACGCAAGTACTGTTTGCGGTCTCCTACCGCGCGTTTGGGCTGGACGGGGTGATTCTGCTCACAGCTTTCATCCTCGGCATTGCGATACAGATCGTTTATCGATATTCATCGCGAACCAGCGGCTCCGTGTTGACAGCGTTTCTGGTTACGTTGCTTGTCACAGCCTCCACCAGTATTCACTGGTTGCCGCGCCCGCATATTGTCACATTCCTGCTCCTGCCAGTATGGGTGTTTAATCTTGACCAGGTGAGGACGAACAAGACCAATAGCCTTTCCGCATTCCCGATCTTGATGGTTCTCTGGGCGAACTTGCACGGCGGATTCGTTTTCGGATTTCTCGCCCTTGCCGCTTATGGCGCGGGCTGGCTGTTGGACAAGCGAAGAAAACGAACCACGAATGAAATTGGCAATAGATTTTTTCTGATCGGATCGATGTCCATTTTCGCTTCCATCCTGACCCCGGACCTGTGGGGCAATTGGGAGGCGGTGCTCAACAATCGAAGCGCATTCATCCTCAGCCGCACCGCCGAAACCATGCCGCCAAACTTCAGCGATCCGGCGAGCCTGCCATTTGTTATCTTGCTCTTACTCAGCGTGTTCTTTGCAATCCTGAACAGGCGAGGAATATTCCCTGCGCATATTTTTCTGCTCGGAGGGATGGGTATCCTGGCTGTGTTGATGGCGCGAAATATCCCATTGTTCTCGATTGTGTGCGCGCCATTCCTATCAACCTGGATAGCAACTACGACCTCCCGCATCCCGGCATGGATTCGCATCGAAGAGCGCTTTGCAAATTTAGGCTCGGCAGGTAACGCGTTACTCATCCCGTTAATTACAACCTGTCTTGCCATCGGGTATTTCACCTACCAGCATGCCCGCGGGAATGAATCGCACCAATTTAATGCGGAAGTTTTCCCGGTTCAAGCAGTGGATTGGCTTTCTGAAAACCAACTCAAGGGCAGGATGTTCAACGAGTTCAACTGGGGCGGCTACCTGTTATTCCGCCTGTGGCCCCGGGAGCTGGTCTTCGTGGACAGCCAAAGCGATTTTTACGGCGAAGCAGTGATGCGGGATTACCAATCCATTTTGGACGGCGACGATGAATCAAAACTCCTGCTGGACGAATATAAAGTCGAGTGGGCAATCGTTCAAGCGCAATCCCCGCTTGCAGATTCGCTTTCAACGGATGATGAGTGGACAGTCGTTTATCGGGATGATGTTGCGATCATCGCGGCGCGGAGATGAATCACCTGCGGCGGGAGATCAAGACCCATTCGGTCTGGTACACGATTTCAAACAGGGGATTCGAACTCAAGTCTGCGACAAAGTATTGATAGTTTGGCGGCGGCACTAGTGGCATGCAATTATCTGCACGCAGAGTACTGGCGACATACACGTAATCGTACATCAACGGATCGACGGCTTTTTCAAGGCAGGCTACATCTCCGTGCGCAAGACATTCCTGGGCTGGATAGGTGGAGCGCACAGACGAGGTAAACTCCTTTCCTTTGAGCCACTCGGTTCCCTGGATGGTGAACACACTTCGTCTGTGGGCAAGGGCGGGAAACCACTCCAACACCGAATCACACGCGGCGGAGGTGGTCCCTGTAAGCACGAGAAAACGCCCCTCGGTCGGCGTGTTGTCTTTTACCCAATCCATCGCTTCGGCATCTGGTGAGTACAACGTGGAACTTGCAACCTGCACCCCGAATTGAAACGTGGAGAAGGTCAGATACATCACAAGGAAGATCATCACATTCCGTTCCAACTGTGAGACTTCGGGAACCACCTCAGACTTGATCCCCATCTGCAAAGCCGGTAGGAGTACGTTAGCCAACCCCAGCGCCGCCAGCATCGCAAGCGGGATCGACGCGGGTCCAGCTGCGCTCCGCCCCTCCACAAAGAAGGGAAGCGCCAACCACAACGGAAGCAGGTAATCATGGCGGGTGAAGCGGTCTGCCATCCCGATCAAGCCCAAAACGGCGATCACCGTCACATATGGCTCTTCTGAAAATACAAAAAAGACCAGGTGAAAAACAGCCGCCGGGTTGGAGCCGGTTCCCGCCGCAGTGAGCAGGGGATCTACTCCGTGATACGAGAACACGGTCAGTAGCCACGGCGCGATGATAGCCAACGCGACTAGAGCAACGCGCACTGCGACTGTCAATGCTTCCCGGTTACGGAACAATACAACCCAAAAAAGAACCGACGACACGAAAGTATAAATCGCCGCTTCCGGATGACTCAACACCGCCAAGCCACCCATTAAGCCGGCAATAAAAATATCGGACCGGCGGCGCTCTTGAAAGAGACGCAGGACTACGGCAAGCGTAAGCAGCATGAAAAACTGGCCAAGGCTGCGGGTAAGCCCGCCTCCCATGACGAACCACCAAAATGCTCGAGGGAGCAATGCAAAGAACAGTGTAGAAACCGATGCGTGAAATTCATCGCGAAGCAACCGGAGAGCGAGAAAATAAAACGCCGGTATCGAAAGGGATGCAAACAACGCCGGAGTCCACCGTACCACCTCGGTCGATTTCCAATCAAAAACGAGTGATGCCAGCGCGCCGAGGTAGAACCCAAGCGGCGGATACACAAAGGGGATGTCTAGGTAATTGTAGGTTGTGAATTCTGGAATTCGAAAGTTGTTCGCCTTGAGATCGTCCACCATGACAGCGAACATGCCGCCGTCGTTGATGGCGAAACCCGCGATCAATGTGGGGCTGAAGCGCAGGTAGGCGCCGACGGCAATCGCCAGGATCAGCAGTATCCCCGACCACTCCTTCCGTGTGATCGGCTTTCCTTTTTTCATAACACGGCGTCGATCATGATGGCGAGGAAGATGAATACCAGGTAGGTGCTCGACCATTTGTACATCCGCCAGGCGAGCTTATTTCCCCCGCTGCGCCAGACCGCCCAAGCCGCGTACAATAACGCGCCTCCCAACACCAATGCCGAAATCAGATAGACCGTCCCCGCCAGGTCGAGGATGGGGAGCAACAGAGTGACTAGCACCAGTTCGATCGTGTAGATCAGAATCTGCCGGCGCGTCTCCATTTCTCCGCGCACCACCGGCAGCATCGGCACGCCCGCATGTTCATAATCCTTCATGCGGACGATCGCCAATGCCCAAAAGTGCGGCGGAGTCCACATGAAGATGATGGCAAAGAGGATCCAGGCGGTCCAATCGAGTTGACCCGTCGCGGCGGCATAGCCCACCATCGGCGGAATCGCCCCTGCCCCGCCTCCAATGACAATGTTCTGGACAGTCGCTTTTTTCAGCCAAAGACTGTACACCACCACGTAGTACACAATGCCCGCCAGCGAAAGCAATGCGGCGAGGTCGTTCACAAAGCAGGCAAGCAGGTAATAACTCACCAAAGACATACCCAACCCGAACGCCAGCCCTTCCGCCGAGGTCAACCGCCCATCCGCGAGCGGACGCTTCGCGGTGCGTTGCATGTTCTTGTCCAGTTCGCGGTCAATATACTGGTTCAACGCGCTCGAACCGCCCGCCGCCAGCGCTCCGCCCAGCAATGTCCACACGGTGAGCGAAAACGATGGGATTTTCTGCATCCCGATCACCAATCCGCCATAAGTTGTGATCAACAGCAATCCGACAATCAATGGCTTCATCAGCGCGAGCAGGTCTTTCGCCCGCTGGCGTCGATCCGTCGCTGGCGGAGCGACCTCGAGCTCGATCATGGTTCCCGAAGCGTATACCAACAAGACCAGCGAAATCCAAAACGCGATGGTTGTAAACGTGTGGAGAATGAACAGGTGCCGCGCTTCCGGTTGCGAGACCAGCACCGCCCCCACCAGCGCCTGCCCGAAGAACATCACGCCCAGAATGGTCGTCAACGGCAGGATCAAGCGATGCTCACGCTGTTCCCGCCACGCTTTACGGAACACAACGAACATCAACACCGATGCCACACCAACCAGCGAAAGGTGCGCCAGCTTCAACCACCCCAGCGGCGCCGCAGGGACACAGACGGGCCATCCCTGGCAGAATTGAGCCGCGCCGGATAGCGTGACGACCCGTCCTGCCACGGTCAAAGCAAGCACCGAGACGAACAGCACGGCAACATAACGAGCGAACGAGGAGCGAAGTGAATAGTTCATACGGGGGCAGAGTCCTGTTTCTTCAAAAAGTACGGATACCCAAAAAACAACAAGGCGGCAAACGTGAACCATTGCAAAGCATACCCAAAGTGCGAGCCTTCTGTCAAATCCAATTCGGGCTGGGCGGGCGCAATCGGGGGAATTGAATTGAGAGGATCGAATTTCGGTTGGATGTACACCGGGAGAATTGGATAAGGCAGTTGACCGGCGACCGCCGCAATATCGAGATTGTTCCAGAATTCAAGCCGACTCCCCACCTCGGGCAGCGCATCGTCCACCCCGCCGAAGGCTGGTTTGCCCGTCCCAAGGCGGATTCGCCCTTCGAGCGCGATCTCGCCGGGCTCATCGTATTTCTGCCAATCTGCCGGTGTGTTGTTTCCGTCGGCGGGAATCCAGCCGCGGTCAACGAGAACAGCCGTCCCTGCGAAAAGCCCGCGTTGAGTTCCGTCGAAACGAAGCGGCGTCAGCAAATGATATCCGACCTGGTCTTGAAAATACTGGTTCCGTACGGCGATCTGGTTCGAAAAATCATATGAACCGATGACACGCACCGCGCGATATTCCATTTCGTCGAGCGAGGCGGGAAGGTTCGAGTTCAAATCCAATTCAGGCATGGCTTGAACTTCCTGATAATGCGCATTGAAGGTGCGTCTGCCCTCGAGGCGATCCAATTGCCAGATGCCCAGCCGAATGAGGACGAGTGTCGCCGAAAAAACCAGCAAGGTCAACAGCCACCACCGGCGACTGAACATGTTACGCAGGAGCATGTTCTTTTTTCACAGGGAGCACCAGGCTGTATAACGCGATCAAAACTGCCAGTGGAATGCCTGTACCCAAAATACCCACGAGGTGCGTTGCCAGGGTGAGTGGGTCACGGACTTCAAAACCAATCGTACTCGCCGATTGAAATGTGCATTCGTAGATAAGGTTTTCTTTCTGATTGAAGGATAGGCGCGCCGAGGCGTTCGCCGGTATCCAAAAGGGACCGAGTTTATGATCTATGATGTCCTCGTTGTTTACGATCAGTGTATCGCCAACGACGAAGGTCATGGACTGCGGGATGGAAGGTGGTTGTTCGCCGCGCGCCACCTGCTCGGAAGTACCATTGGGGATGGTCAGTATGATCTCTTGCGGCGCCCGGGTTGCCTGACCCAGAAAAACCACCGGAATTTCGGTGAGCGCAACCCCAACCAACAACCCGAGCAGGATTGAATACCCGATCCGCTTCAGGTATATCTTTCTAATTTCCATTGCTTTCCTTCAGAACCAATTTCAGGTCATGGATAATATCTTCCACCGGCATATCGAAAGGAAAAGAGACGCGCAACTTGCCATTTTGGTCAATGAGCGTGACGCGCGCCGTATGGTTCACGAGGTAGCCCGCCGCCGATTCACCGTCCACGATCTCACGGTACACGCCGTAGTCCTGCCAGATCCGCGAAAGTTCTTCCTCGCTCCCGCTCAACCCTATGAACTGTGTGTTGAAATGATTCACATACTCCTGCACACGCTCGGGCGTGTCACGCGCCGGGTCTACGGTGACAAACAACACGTTGACCCGGCTCGCCTCGGCTGGCTTGAGAGATTCAAGAGCCAGCCTGAGTTCCGCCAGGGTTGTCGGGCAAATATCGGGGCATGCCGTGTACCCAAAAAACAAAAGGACCACCGACCCTTTTTCTTCGCTCAATTGGAACGCGGTTCCGTCTGCGCGAGTCAGCGTAAAATCCGCCGCCGCGGGATAAGGCTCGGCATAGTATGTTCCGCGAAATTCGTCGGTGGCAGAAAACAAAAACACAGCCAGCGTTGTTACGCCAAGCACCACCGCAATCACAAGCCCCAGAATCAACGGCTTTTGATTCATTGTTTTACTCCAACTCTTTTATAAAAAACGGGGCGACCCTATTTTGGTCGCCCCGAATTTTTTTGCTAATCAAATCAATTGCACCGGCGATCTCACCTGTTAGATTGCCGTACCGATCAGGTACAACGCGGGGTAGAAGAAGATCCACACCACGTCCACGAAGTGCCAATAGACTGCCGCGGCTTCAACTGGATATTGCTTCTCATCGTACAGCCCCTTCTTGCCATTGAGCCACACAACTACGAGGAAGATCAGCCCTGTGAGGACGTGGAAGGCATGCATGCCGGTCATCATGAAGAAAGCTGCTCCGGCCGGACCCGATGACGCTTTTAATGGTACCTTGCCCTCCGGTTCACCGAACAGGTGCAAGATCGGCTCCGCGATGGCAGGGACAGTGTGCCATTCGACCAGCACAACGCCCAACAGGAAGAACAGACCAAGCACAAACGTGACCATGGTGTTCTGCAAGAATCCCTTGCGGTTACCCTTATGCAACTCGACCTCGCCACGGTTCATAAAAAACGAGGAGACGAGCAGGACAGCCGTGACGAAGAAACCCAGGTTCTGGTTCAAGTCCGGGCGGGTGGTGCCGAGCAGACTCAGGCGCATTACCATCAAGCCGCCGAATACGAACGAATCGGAAATGAGGAATAGCCACAAACCCAGCCGGTTCGTGCCCGCCTTATAGAGATACGATTCGTGATCCGCTTCGCTTTCATCCCCGAGTTTATAGACATGCATGTAGTACCACAGCACGAGCGCGGCTTTGACGATCGCGACCGCCACCAGCACAACGATCGAATTGAAGGTGATGGCGACGAAGAACTCGAGTGCGGTAAGCACCGCAAGATACACAAAGATGAATACACCTTGCGTCAACAGATTAGGATGATGTTGTTTGTTCGACATGAACGAGACCCTGCCCTTTGATTTAATGTTTCCCGGCTTTTTTCGCCGCGAATTCAACATACTTCGAACCGGGCAAGCCGTAGTCATACGGTTCGCCGACCACTTCGAACGGAACTTCATAGTTATGCGCCGGCATCGGCGAGGGCACCAGCCACTCGGGGGAGCGGGAATTCCACACGTTGCCCGCGGCGGGTTCACCGTTCTTGATACTGTAGAAGAAATTGATGAAGAAGATCAGCACCGAAATGGCGATAAGGAAGGCGCAGATCGTCAGGATCAAGTGTGCGTTATCAAAGCCAAGAGCGGGATCGTAATCCACGATGCGGCGGCGCATCCCGCGCAGACCGACGAACATCATGCCCAGCGTCAGCACGAAGAACGAAGGGGTCATGAGCCAGAAGTGGATCTTGCCCCAGAACTCGCTCATTTTGCGACCCGTCGCTTTGGGGAACCAGTAATAAATGGCGGCAAAGAACGGGAAGACGAATCCACCGAAGATGGTATCGTGGAAATGTCCCACCACCCAATACGTGTCGTGCAGGTGCAGGTCGAGCGCGACCATCGCGTTCGGGGGACCGGTTACGCCGCCGAGCAAAAATACGACGATCGCCCCGAGGACGAACAGCATCGGCGTGGGGGTCTCGATCTTGCCTCCCCACATGGTTGCCACCCACGAGAAGAATTTCACACCCGTCGGCACCGCGACCAGCATGGTGCTATACATGAACGGGACGCGCAGGTACTCGTTCATGCCGGAGGTGAACATGTGGTGTGCCCAAACGACGAACCCGACTAGCGCGATTCCCAACGAGGACATCGCGATCCAGCGGTAGCCGAACAGCGGTTTGCGGACGAACACCGGCAACAATTCGGAGATTACGCCCAAACCGGGGAGCACGAACACGTACACCGCCGGGTGGGAGTAGAACCAGAATAAATGTTGGAAGAGAACCGGGTTTCCGCCTTTGGATGCGTCGAAGAAGCCCATGCCAAACAAACGCTGGAACATCACCAATTGGAAGGACAGACCGATCAACTGGGTGGCGGTCAACGCGATGATGGAAGTGGCGATGGACGCCCACACAAAAATCGGCATGCGCATCGCGGACATCCCTTTGGCGCGCATACGGATAACGGTTGCGATGACGTTCAATGCGCCGAGGATGGACGACCAGCCGGCAGTGAATACACCCAGGAAAAACATCTGCACACCGAGCGGCGCGCGCGAGGAGAGCGGAGGATATCCGGTCCAGCCGGTATCGAACCCACCAAGGATGAGCGCCAACAGCAACAAGACAGACGCCGGCACCGCCACCCAATACGCAAAAGCGTTCATGCGCGGGAACGCCATGTCATGCGCGCCCACCAACAGTGGGACGACGTAGTTGATGATGCCCGAGATGCCCAGCAAGATCGAGACGATCATGATCATGCCGTGAAGCGACATGAGCGTGTTGTAGATTTGCGGTCCGTTCTGGTTGAAGACATCCAGCTTGAGAGTGAGGAAATCCAACCCCGATGCGGCAAGCTCCGTGCGGAAGATCAGCGCGAACAAACCGCCGACTGCGATCAGGAACAACGCAGTGACTGTGTATTGAATCCCGATGACTTTATGATCGAGCGATACGCCAAAGTATTTTTGCCAGCCCGGTTCATCTTCATGATGCTCCGGCGTGTCGATGCCACGCGCCCACTTGTACCAATCGTCCATGACACCGACGCCGGCGAGGAAGGAAATCACGCCTACGAATGCGCCGAACACCCACGCGGGTTCGGTGAAGAGGAACGCGCCGAAGCTATCCAGCCCCATCAATAACCGGATGACCGTGACGAACAATGCGCCGATCACCGTTCCGGTAACTTGAAAAACCAATCCGCGTGTAATCCCGCGATAGCCATACAAGCCGAAGAAAAAGGCGGTAAAGCCAAAGAGCAGTTCGAAGGCAGAGGGAACCGAACCTGTAAAGTTCCACTCACGGGTGACCAAAAAATCCAAACCAAGCCCGATGCCATATCCGACGGCGCCGGCAATCACGAGAAGCAGGAATGCATATCCTAATGTGTTTTTTTTCATGAAACCTCCGCAGCCTACTTGATCGTTTTGATATACGCGACGATTGCCGCGAGTTCGTCAGGGGTGAATGTGTATTGGACCATTTGGACAGACTCGAATCCTTTGACGATCTTTGCCTGTGGGTTGCTGATCGACTCGGTGATAAACGCCTCGTCGGCAGTCACCGTTGTCCCGTTCGCAAGCTCGACTGTGGATCCAAACAGCCCAAACCAGGTGGGACCCACTAACGTGCCGCCCGTGAGTGAATGACAGGCCGTACAACCGTTTTGCTGGACGAGCAACTGGCCAAGTCCTTCCGGTGAAGCCGCGGCGAGTTTCGCTTTCTCCAATTCCCCTGCCAGCCAGGCTTCGTAAGCTTCCTGAGATTCAACGATGACCGGTTTTTCCATGAATGCATGCGAGGTGCCGCACAACTCAGCGCACCGAACCACGTATTCACCCAACTCTGTCGGCGTGATGGTCAATTCGGTAAAGCGACCGGGCACGAGGTCTTGCTTGACGCGGAACTCTGGCACCCAGAACGAATGGATCACATCCGAGGATGTCATCCGCAATAACACCTGCTGGTCGATCGGCAGGTGTAATTGATCGGACACGACCACCAATCCCGTCTCAAGGTCGGCAGGATATTCAAATCGCCAGGACCATTGAAGCCCGGTAACCTTGATAATGTTGGCTTCAGGGTTTCGCGCAAGGGTCTGCGACAGATTGTCCGCCCCGATGACGGAGAAAGCAACCACGATCACCAAAGGAATGGACGACCATAAAAGCTCAAGCGTGGTGTTCCCTTCGAAATGCGCGCCGTCGCCGGTTTCCCCGCGCCTGCGGCGAAAGACTACCAGGCTGTACGCCATCGGCACCACGATGAGCGAAAAGAAAAAAGACATGACGATCAAGATCAGGTTCCACATCCAATCGATCGGAACCGCCTGCGCGCTTGCCGCTTCGGGCATCAAATGCGCCGCGCTCAGCCCCATGTACAAAAGAGCCGATGCAAGAAGGGTTAAAATTCCCACAACGATGTAATGTCGCATACTCTTCTCCTGAAACAAAAATCTGACGAGGGAATGCCTCGATCAGAAGCCGCCTAAGTTTATCATATTTTTCCGATTGTCACAAATTTCACAAGATGGACAACCCGGTCATTCGCAGGGCTGGCTGGCTCGCCCTAGCGTTCCTCCCCCAACGCCGACAGCACTTCCGCGCTATGCTGGGCGGGACGCACCTGCTCAAACACTCTGACGATCAACCCGTTGACGTCGATCAAAAAGGTGGTCCGCAAGACCCCTTCGTATGATTTACCTAAATACTTCTTCGGACCCCAGACTTGATACAGGTCGCAAACACGATGCCCGTCGTCTGCAAGCAGAGGGAATGGGAGCATGAATTTTTTCTTGAACTTCACATGGGATTCCACAGTGTCCGGGCTGACACCCAGAATCACAATACCCGCCTGGTCATACGCGGAATAGTCATCGCGAAAATTACAGGCTTCCTTCGTGCAACCGGGCGTGTCGTCGGCGGGGTAAAAATACAACACCACGTTCCTGCCGCGGTAGTCGGATAGCTTTCTTGTTGTGTTCGTATCGTCGCGCAGTTCAAAATCGGGGGCGGGCAAATCAGCAGAAATTGGCATAAGAAGCGGTTCCGTTTTTGTTTCCCATTATACCCGTTGAGCACCCGGCACAAGCCGAATCCAGACTGCTTTCGTCGGAATTTATCGACGCGATTTCAACACAAAAGCGGATAAATGTTACAGATTGAGATGACAAAGTTCACATCCCTTCCCACGGATGAATTCTTACAATCATTGTAAACGTTGACAACCATCCTCAACATTATTTTCAGGAACCCAGCTCATGCTACGAGTCAACCGCCAGACCGACTACGCCGTCCGTGTGATCCTCGCCCTCTCGAAAAAAGAACCGGGCAGGCGATTTCCGTCCTCGCACATCGGGCGCGAAATGCTCATCCCGCCGATCCTTCTCCAGCGCATCGTCGCAGAACTGGCGGATGGAGAATTCATCACCACGTTCGCCGGGCGCGATGGCGGCATCATGCTCGCCCACGCCCCGCGCGATATCACGCTGTTGCAGGTGGTGGAACATTTCGAAGGCGAATTATTCCTCTCCGATTGCATCCTTAAACCGGGGGAATGCCCGTTCGAACGAAAATGTCCGGTGCATTGTCAGTGGGTGCGGTTGAAGAATCTTCTGCGCGACGAAATGGCGCGCATTACCTTCGAGCAATTGGTGGAAGAGGGCGATTTGATCGAAGCGTCCCTTTCGACCGCTTCACATCCGACATTGGAAGGCGCGCCTGCTTAGCATGAAGTCGTTTTTTTTGCAGTTTTTGTACGGTTTGCTAGGTATGGTTGTCGTTGCGGCGTTTGCGTTCAAGGTCTTCCAACCGATTCAAGTGTTGCCCCGCATGCAACTCTCACCGGCGTTCGACCTCGTCAACCAGAACAATGAACGCATCACCAGCGAGGGTCTTCGCGGAAAGTTCGTGCTGATCAACTTTAGTTATTCCCACTGCCCTGCTCCATGCTACGGCATGACCGAGACGATCCGGGAAGTGCAGTCCCGCCTGGGCGAAGTGGATCTCGGCGGCGTGGAAGTTGCCTTCGTAACCATCTCGTTTGATCCCGATCGCGACACGCCTGCCACGTTGCAGGAATTTGTGAACACCGAAAAGTTAAACATCCCAGCCTGGGACATTGCCACAACCTCGAATAAGACCATGTTGAAAACGATCATCGGGTCGGGCTTTGAAACTTACTACGCAGACAATGAGGGTGGCACGTATAAATTTGACCCGACATTCGTGCTGGTAGACGGCTGGGGAGTCATCCGCGCGGAGTATCGCTATGCCACCGAGGTCTCGTTAGCCGACCGCATCCTGCGTCACCTTGGGGTGCTTGCTGACGAAGTTAAAAACGCCAGCGGGTCGGCGAAATGGGCATACGAAGCCGCCCACGTATTCCTGTGCTATGCGCCGTAAGGATTGATATGAGAGCAAGGATGTTTATCGCTGGTTCGGCTTTACTCGTAGGGACATTCCTCGGGTTTGCATACCTACGTCCTCATGCGTTCCATGGGACGGTGATCCAATCGCCGGAACCGTCGCTCGATTTTACGTTGACTAGCGCACACGGTGAAATTTCCTTGAGCGATTATCGCGGCAAACTGGCGCTGGTCTATTTCGGCTACACGTTTTGCCCGGACGTTTGTCCCGCCACCCTCGGCAACGTCAGCCAGGCGTTACGCGAACTCGGTGGCAAAGCCGACGATGTGCAACTCATCATGGTTTCGCTCGACCCGGAACGGGACACTCCTGAAAAACTCGCGCAATATGTCGCGCATTTTCACCCGTCCTTCGTGGGCGTCACCGGTTCAAAAGAACAACTGGATGAGACAGCCTCGCTCTACGGCATTTTCTTCCAAAAGAACGAGGGGTCGGAGGGAACCGGCTACCTGATCGATCACACCGCCACTTTACTGGTCATCGACCGCGAGGGTTATCTAAAACTGGTATTTCCCTTCGGCGTCACCGCCGAGGAGATCGCCGATGACCTGAGCTACATGCTAAGGTAATAAGGAGGTGACTCTGAAACAGCGACGAAAAAGCTTTTCCCGCCGCATCTGCGGTGTCGCCACCAGCGACAACCCAAACCCCAATTTTATAAAGGAGAATGAGACATGACAAAGAAAGAGAAAGAAGACGAAGACTTCCAGCCCACGGGCACCATCGCCATTCTGGTGATCTTCGTCGTTACCCTCATCGCCATCTGGGCGACGATTTACATGATCCTTGTCAACCGAGGAGGCACGTTATGAGCGCGCAAAAAATGCACATCGATGCCTACGAGCGCAACTGGATGATCTTTAGCGGCATCATGCTCGTGCTGTTCGCCGTCGCTGTCAGCGTGGCGGCATTCGGCATGGGGATTCAGCTCCCCGCGCCGGAACTGCGCGTCGACCCGAAAACCGTTGCGACCGACCCGAACAGCCCGTGGTCAAATCCCGGGCTACGGGAAATCGCTCCACTTAAGTACGATGCGTACATCCTGGCGAAGGCAGTCCCAAATTGGGAGTACGCGCCGAAAGAATTGACGGTCCCTGCCGGCTCGTCGGTTTCGTTCTACGTCACCTCCCCCGACGTTCAACACGGATTCAAAATTCAGGATACCAATGCCAATTTCATGGTCCTGCCCGGGCAGGTATCCAAACTGACGATCAAGTTCGAGACCCCCGGCACATACAACTTCATCTGCACTGAATTCTGCGGAGCGGGGCACGGCATCATGTACGGCGCCATCATCGTCACGCCATAGGAAAAAAAGAGAGACACTATGAAACAATATCAATTAGCCGTTGCCGAAAAGAAATTTGTCGGCGCGCATTTGCTCGTTGCCATGCTGGCATTGGCAGTCGGGAGTCTGTTCGGACCGTTGCAGGCGTTTGAACATGCAGGCTGGGATTTTTATATCTATCTCAAGCCGATCTTCAAATCCTACTATCAAGGGCTGACCATTCACGGTGTGTTGAACGCTCTCGTGTGGACCACCTTCTTCATCATGGGATTCCTCACCTTCAACGTGATCTTCGGGCTGAAACGCCCGCTCAAGAACCCTACCTTGAACAAGGTTGGTTTTTGGGCAATGGTCGTGGGCGTGATCGTGACCGCCATCCCGATTTTGCTCAACGAAGCCACCGTGCTCTTCACGTTCTATCCTCCGCTCAAAGCGCATTGGATGTTCTACACCGGCCTGACGCTCGTGGTGGTCGGTAGTTGGGTGGAAGGCTGGGGATTGTTCATGACCTATGCGGCATGGCGGAAGGAAAACCAAACCGAACGTACGCCTTTCATCGCGTTCGGTTCGCTGGTGACCGCCCTGCTCTGGCAGATCTGCACGCTGGGTGTCGCGGTCGAGATCCTGACGATGCTTCTGCCCTGGTCGCTTGGGTTGATCGATGGCGTCGACCCGCAACTCGCCCGCACATACTTCTGGTTCACCGGGCATCCGCTCGTATATTTCTGGCTGCTCCCTGCGTACATCTCCTGGTATGCCATGCTTCCCAAGCAGGCAGGCGGCGGCAAAATGTTCAGCGATACACTTGCCCGCCTCGCGTTCTGGATTTTCCTCGTGCTCTCCACCCCACTGGGACTCCATCATCAATATGTGGACCCGGGCGTCCCGACCGTATGGAAGTTCATCCACTCCATGCTGACCTTCGGCGTATTCTTCCCCTCCATGATGACCGCGTTCACCGTGGTTGCCTCGCTCGAACACGCGGGCCGCAAGCAAGGCGGAAAGGGGACGCTCGCATGGGTGGGAAAACTCAATTGGAAAGACCCCTCGGTCGCCGCCCAACTTTTGGCTGGCATTCTGTTCTTCTTCGGTGGAATCGGCGGGCTGGCGAACGCCTCATACAATGTCAACCTCGTGTTGCATAACACCGCGTTCATTCCCGGCCACTTCCACCTGACGGTCGCCACCGGCGTCACCCTCAGTTTCATGGGAATTTCCTACTGGCTCCTGCCGTATTTGACTGGCAAGAAACTATGGAATCCCAAAATGGCGGTCTGGCAGGCATGGACGTGGTTCATTGGCATGATCGTGTTCTCCAATTCGATGCACGTGCTTGGTCTGCTCGGCGCTCCCCGCCGCGTACCGCTCGGCTTGGCGCCCTACGTCCCTGCCGAATGGAACAGCCGCCTGTTCCAGGTTGGAGTCGGCGGCGCCATCCTGTTCGTCAGCGTGATCCTCTACTTCATCGTCGTCGTCAAGACCGCTACAAACAAAGAGACGGTGGCGGAAGAAGTGGAAGTGCCAGTGGCTGAATCGATGCAAGACCCGGCGCTTGGTCCCGTCTGGCTGGACCGCTGGTCCCCTTGGATCTACGGAGCCCTTGCGCTTGTCGTCATCGTGTATGGACCGGTTCTCTTCGAACTAATTCGAAACATCGCCCTCACCTCGCCCGGCTTCCGAGTTTGGTAAATTAACGCGGGTGGACGGCAGTTTCCTTCTCCTGCCGTCCACCCGAAAAAATCTTCCCGGCATCATCCCTGTCATCATCCCAACGCCATGTCAACCCCATCAAGAAAAAATCCGCTTCAAGATATTCTCACCCACAACCCCAGCGTGGACTGGGAAGCGCGGCTCAACACACCCAGCCGGCGAACGCTCGGGTTATTAGAAAAAATTTCACTCCGTCTCGAAGCGTCGTTCAACTGGCTGATCAATGACCCGCGCTTCAATCCGCTCTATCACACGGGGACGATCACCATTTACCTCCTGCTCGTTATTTTGTTGACCGGCATTTACCTGACCTTATTCTATCCGTTCGGCTTCACCTTCTCGTACATGGCTGTGGCAAGGATCGAAGCCAACTCCATCAGCCGCGTCATACGCGCCTTGCACCGCTACGCCTCCGACGCGGCGGTGATCTTTGCCCTGCTCCACACGTGGCGCACTTTCTTCCAGGATCGGTTCCGAGGTCCGCGCTGGCTGGCGTGGGTCACCGGTGTCGGCATGGCGGTCCTGCTTTGGTTCCTCGGCATCACCGGCTACTGGCTGATCTGGGACGAACGCGCGCAACTTCTCAATTTCAGCCTGTTCAAAACCATCGGGGATTTCCAGTTTGGGAAAAACTTCATCGTGGATTTTATTGTGGGCGACGCGGCTGGCACCGGCTGGGTGTTCATGATGATCATTATCGTCCTGCACATTGGGCTTTCCCTGCTCACGTTCTACCTGCTGTGGCTTCACATGAAGCGCATGAGCCGCGGAAAATGGCTGCCTCCGCAATATTGGATGGTAATCTCGACGGTCGTCCTGTTGCTGGCGTCCGCGCTGTTTCCCGTGGGCATGTTGCCGGCACTCAACAACACGCGTTTCGTCGGTGAAACACCCATAGACCTGTTTTATCTTTTCTATCTCCCCACTTTCCTGCGAGGACCTCAGGCGATCTTCTGGAGCATCCTGCTGTTCATCGTCGGGGTCGTCACCGCCGCGCCGTGGCTGATGCATCTGGGCAAAAAACTCGAACCCGTGAAGGTGAACCTCGCTCACTGCGACGGATGCACGCTCTGCGAACGCGACTGTCCCTACACAGCCATCAAAATGATCCCCCGCACCGACGACGCCAGACCAAAATTCCAGGCGGAGATCGACCCGTCATTGTGCGTTGCCTGTGGCGTGTGCATCGGCAGTTGCCCGGACAACGCCCTCACGTTTGGCGACCTGCCTCTCGACCCGCTTTGGGAAACAACGTTGCGTGAAGTTGCGAATCACAAGAACATCAAAGTTGTTTTCACCTGTGAGCGACATATTTTGAACAGCGCAGGAAAATACGCGGGGGATTCCAACGTACATCTCGTACCGCTGACTTGCATCGCCATGGCGAACCCGACGCTTGTCGCACAGGCGATGGAGGCGGGCGCCAGTGAAGTCCAATTCATTGGGTGCCCCCCGGAAGATTGCGCCAACCGCGAGGGAAATCTCTGGCTCGAAGAGCGGATGACTGGCAAGCGGTTACCCAAATTGAAGCCGGAGTTTCAGCCCGCTGTGCAAATATCGTGGGTCGCGCCGAACGGCTTCGCAAAGTGGATTCACTCGAGGGTCCGGTTCGATGCGAACACCTTCACGTTCAAACCCAATTCCACCCATGTGAAATTCATCCTGCCGTTGATCGCCATCATGCTGTTCGTCACCGCAGGGCAGATCGGGTTGAGCGATGTGCCTGTGAAATTTTTCGGGTCGGATACCGCCCTGCTCTTCATTCAGATGACCCACCATAGCGGATACGCCATCCAGGACATCGCGCCTCCCACCGACGTTCAACTTGATCTCGCCCACCCAACCCGCCTCACCCTCGAAGTGGACCGTAAATTGATGTTCGACAAAATTTATTCTGCATCGGACAACCACATCAACCAGGGCGCGCGCATCTTCGAACAAATTCAACTCCCGGCTGGGCGGCATCACATCACCATCAAAATGTACGACAGGACTGACGGGACAGTCGAACAAATATTGTTCGACGATGCCATCACGCTGGAGCCGAATCAATCCCTGACCATGAACTTCCGGGATGTGCACATTCCGGATCCCATCGCTGGCGAGCAAATTTATTACGAGAACGCCCCGGGAGTCAACGCGGGTTGCCGGATCTGCCACTCGCTCGTGGAAGGTGAGCGCATCATCGGACCGTCGTTCCACGGTATCGCCGACCGTGCCGGCAAACGTGTGCCCGGGCTCACCGCCGAGGAGTATTTACGGCAATCCATCCTCGAACCGAATGCATACGTTGTGACGGGCTATCCCGAAGGGCAGATGCTCCAGAACTTCGGGCAAATACTCACCGATGAACAGATCGAAGATCTGATCGCCTTCCTAATGACACTGGAAGAGGATGAATAACAGAGGACCTTATGAAAAAACCCATCGGCATACTTATCCTACTCGCCTTGAGTCTCTCCGCCTGTAGCGGGCGCCGGACCCCCGCCCCGCTTGGCGCAGACGCACCTGCAGATGCCGTGCCCGACATTGTAGGTTCCTACGCTCTCAACGCCACCGATCCTTCGGGAGAGGAATACGGCGGAACAATGATTATTTTTCCCGGCGAACAACCGAACGAATATAAAATCCAGTGGCTGGTGACTGGCGCAGTGCATGAAGGACTCGGCATCCTCGCAGGAAATCAATTTACAGTGACGTGGGAAACGGTGATGGATACGGAAGTCTATTTGAAAGGTTCCGGGCAATACACGGTAACCGTCAACGGCGAACTCTACGGCACGCGCACCATCGAAGGGATCGAATCGCCCGCTGTGGAAACCGCCTACCCGAACCCCCGCCCGTGAAACTCTTAGGAATTGCACAAACCAAAATGGGTAATGCATTCGCGCACATGATGTAGTAGCGAGATAATATCTCGCGCAACAGCCCCTATGAAGCAATTCGATCCATACGAAAAAAACGCACTCGATCGGAGTGCGTTTTTTTCGTTATAGCATGTTTGCTTTTTTCAGCGCCTTTTCCAGCGCGTCTATGGTGGCGGGTTTGATGATCAAATCCGTGGCGCCGGCACTCATTACCTTGCGGCGAGTTTCGGGCTGGTCGTCCGAGGTGATGACGATGACCGGCACCGAGATCAACCGCGGTTCGCGCCGCAGGTAGAGGAGGATCTCCACACCGTCTATGCCGGGCATGTTCACATCGAGGCAGATCAAGCTGGGGGTGAAGCCGCCGCCCAGGATTGAAATAGCCGGGCTGGACCCGTACGCCACGCGCGCTTTTACGCCCAACACATCCAGCATTTGATGCAAGGCATCGGCGGTTTGCCGATTATCATCCACGATCAATGCTTCGGTCATTCATCCTCCAGAATTATGTTGCCCATGACGGACACATCGTACCCGGTCAACTGTGAGACAGAGTCCCGAAAAGCGGAATCAGCCAAAAGGTTGAAGAGAGGCGCAAGCAGGTTGTCGTCAGAAAATTGTTTTGGTATGACCAGATCGTAGCGCTCTTGAAATAGCGGGACAAAATCCAGTTCGAGTGCTTGCGCGGCGGCGGCTATTCCCAGACCGCAATCTGCGCGACCCGATGCCACCGCAGCCGCAACTCCAAGATGAGTATACTCTTCCTGCTGGTAGCCTTCAATGGAGTCTGAAGCGATTGTCATCGAATTCAAATGATAGTCCAATAGGACACGCGTACCAGCGCCGCGTTGCCGGTTCACAAATCTAAGTTTGGAGTTGGTCAGGCTTCTCAGATCTGTAATTCCCTTTGGGTTTCCACGCGGGACGATCAAGCCCTGTTCACGCCCCACCAATGCGACGACTTTGACCGGAATATTCGGCATGTACTGACGGATGTACGAGATGTTGTATTCGCCCGTTTGCGGGTCGAGCAGGTGCGAGCCAGCAAGATGCGCCTCGCCGCGTTTGAGCGCGATCAAACCGCCTTGCGATCCGACATTCGCCGAAGCAAGCCGTCTATCCTGTTCAGCCAAAAACTGCGACATGAGATCGAGCGTGAGGTCGTGCGACCCAATCGCAAGAATGGTCTTTTCAATTTCGCTTTTCCTCCGATAAAGCCGCACCTGAATCTTTTCACCCGCTTCGATGCCTTGTGTGCCCCTGGGGATTAACGCCAATCCATCCGCTTGCACCAGCGAGGTAATGACTCCCGCCCCGCGCGACAGCGGCGCCGCAAGGAGTTTATCACCCACGATGCCAACGACAACCCGCACAAAGTCATCGTCCCCCGGCGGCGAGACAAGTTTGCGTGTGAGGATGGCGGATTCGGTTTCGAGTTGTTTGGGTTGCCGCCCAAGCCATTTGGCAAGGACGGGTTCGACGAAGATGTCAACGGTGAGGGCGGCGGAGACAGGGTAGCCGGGAACCCCTACAATTGGAATCGTGTCATTGCGAGGCGCCGCAGGCGGCATGGCAATCTCCTCGTTTGATTTACGATTTACGATTTGCGATTGGCGAGTGGCTATTGACGAGCGACGATTGGTCATTCCCAGAATTACTGGGTGACCCGGGCGGACGGCGACTCCATGAACGAGGAGTGTTCCAACATTCTCTACGACCTTTGCAGAGAAATCCTCCGCGCCGGCGGAGGAACCTGCATTGAGTAAAATCAGATCATGATCGCGCGAGGCTTCAAGCACGCGTTCGCAGATCAGGTCAAAGTCATCTTTGGTGATTGGAAAGCGAGTTGGCTCACCTCCCATCGCCTTGACTTGCGAGGCAAGGACAAGCGAGTTGTATTCGAGGATATCCCCTGACTTGAGTTTGCTCCCAATGGGAACGAGTTCCGTGCCCGTTGGAATGATCGCAACTTTCGGTTTTCGCGCAACCTTGATTTCGACGTGTCCTGCCGCGGCAATCGCACCAAGGTCAACTGGACGAAGATTATGACCAGCAGGTAGGACAAGTTGAGTTGCAACGATATCCTCCCCTAACGGACGGACATGACTCCACGGCGCGACGGAGGCGCGGATACGAATGGACGATGGACTTCGGACGGCAGACGATATTTGTCCATTGGCATCGAGAGATTCCACGTTTTCAATCGGGATGACTGCGTTTGCCCAATCGGGCAGTGGGTCACCCGTATCCATATATTGCGTTTGAACTGCAGAATTACTAATTACTAATAACTGTATTGGAGTCGATGGCTGCGCCCCGTTCGTATCCTCGGCGCGCACAGCAAACCCATCCATGGCGGAGGCGTGATAGTGCGGCGAAGAGATCCTCGCCCAAACCGGCTCGGCAGTGACGCGTCCCAGCGCGTGTTCATCGAGCGGAATTATTTCCGCACTCAATACGCGCCAGAGATCTGCATCCTCCAAAGCTTGCTGAAATCGCGCTTGGGCTTGGGGGAGAGGAATGTCGTGGAGATAGACGGACACGGCAATATCCGATTTTCGATTTACGATTTTTGATTGACGATTGGTCATTAGTGATTGGTGATTGAACATCATCGTATGCAATACGCAATACGATTCGCCAGTCTCCAATTACCAATTACTCAATTACTACTCACACTATCCATCGCCGCGCCTAACCGCTTGACGATCTCATCCACTTCTTCTTCGTTGATCGCCAACGGAGGCGAAAACGCCAGCGTGTTCCCCAGCGGACGAGTTCGCAAGCCACGCTCTTGTGCGGCTTTGAAGACTTTCATAGCCATGGCAGGGTCAGCCGCTTTGGTTTCCTTGTCCGAGACAATTTCCACACCGCAGACCAAGCCGAGTCCGCGCACATCACCGACGAAGCCAAATTCGGTGAGTGACTTCAAGCCTGTGAGCAACCTTGCCCCGAGTTCCTTCGCGCGAGCAGGGTAGTTGTCTTTTTCCATCAACTCGAGATTCTTGAGTCCAACCGCACACGCCATCGCGTGACCCGAATACGTATATCCGTGCATGTAGGCTTCGGACTCGGCGGCAGATTCCATGGTTTCACGAATCTCATCCGAAATTTGGATGCCGCCGAGTTGGGCGTATCCACTCGTGATGGCTTTGGCGAACGAGAGAATATCGGGCTTGACGTTCCAATGCTTGAGCGCGAACCATTCGCCGGTGCGACCAAAGCCCGTGATGACCTCATCCGCAATGAACAGCACTTCGTATTTGTTGCAGATTTCGCGCACAAGCGGAAAATAATCCTGCGGGGGAACAATCACGCCGCCCACGCCCATCACCGGTTCAGCGATGAACGCCGCGACCGTGTCCGCGCCTTCGCGCAGGATCGCCTCTTCGAGAGCGCGCGCCGCGGCTTGCCCGACGGTCTCGCCGGGTTTCAACTCGCCATCAAAACGATACAGATTCGGCGCGGGGATATGTACGAATCCGTCCACGGCGGGACCGAACATGGTCTGATATTTTTCAAGCCCGGTGGCAAACGTGGCCGCGAGGGTCACGCCGTGATACGAACCTCGCCTCGCAACGACCTTATATTTGGTCGGCTTCCCTTTGCGTTTCCAATAGTAGCGGGCGGTTTTGAACGCCGAGTCGTTCGCTTCCGATCCGCCCGAGGTGAAGAAGGTGGTATTCAATCCTTCGTAGGCGAAACCGGATAATTTTTCCGCAAGTTGAATCGACGGCAGGTTGGTCATGCCGGAGAAATTCGATGTAAACGCCAGATTCTTCGCCTGATCATATGCGGCTTTGGCGAGTTCCTCCCGCCCATACCCCGCGTTGACGTTCCACAACCCCGCCATGCCGTCGAGGATTTTTTGTCCGTCCGCCGTGTACAGCCACACGCCCTCCCCACGCTCGATCACCAGCGCGTTGGCGTGTGATTTGGGGTGGTATACCGGGTGCAGTTGCTTTTTGTCTTTTTCAAGCCAGTTGGTCATGGGAGACTCCATTTAATAAAATATCCGATGGTTGAGCAGGGCGAAGCCCGTATCGAAACCAACAGGTAACATACAAATTTTTGTTACGGGGTTTGCTTTACGGTGTGGTGGTTTCGATACGCCGCTCCGCGGCTACTCAACCACCAAGTTATGACGACGAATTATAATGCCTGCAAAGGAAATCCCATGATACCAACTCTCACCGACATCCTCCAAGCCGCCGAGCGGATCAAACCGCACGCGCATCGTACTCCCGTGCTGACGAATGAAAGCCTCAATCAACGCGTCGGTGCGCAGGTGTTTCTCAAATGCGAAAACTTTCAAAAGGTGGGCGCGTTCAAGTTTCGAGGCGCGTGTAATGCGGTGTTTTCGCTCACTGACGAGGAAGCCGCGCATGGTGTCGCGACACACTCGTCGGGGAATCACGCGCAGGCGTTGGCGCTGGCGGCGCGGATGCGCGGTGTGCCGGCGTATATCGTCATGCCGGAGAATGCGCCGCAGGTGAAGAAGGACGCAGTCGCCGGGTACGGCGGTCAGATTTCCTACTGCGAACCAACCTTACAGGCGCGCGAAGCGACTCTCCGCCGCGTCGTGGAATCCACTGGCGCGGCGTTCATCCATCCGTATGACAACGAGCGCGTCATCGCAGGACAGGGAACTGCCGCACTCGAGTTGTTGGCAGACGTCCCCGACTTGGATGTGGTCATCGCACCCGTCGGCGGCGGCGGGTTGATCAGCGGCACGTCCATCGCGGCGAGCGAAACAAAAAAAGGAATCCGCGTGATCGCGGGCGAACCTGAAAAGGCGGATGACGCGTTTCGTTCGTTGAAGGAGGGAAAAATTCAACCGTCGGAAAACCCGAAGACGATCGCCGATGGTTTGCTCACGTCGCTCAGCGAACGCACATTTTTGATCATTCAATCGCGCGTGGAGCGAATCGTCACCGTGAGCGAGCAGGGCATTGTGGACGCGATGAAATTTGTGTGGGAGCGCGCCAAGATCGTGATCGAGCCTTCATCGGCGGTGGCGGTGGGCGTGTTATGGGAAAAGAAAATTGACTTATCGGGCTTGAAGGTCGGCGTGATTCTCAGCGGCGGGAATGTAGATTTAAGAAAACTGCCGTGGCAACAATGAAATGAAAACCGTTGCAATCATCGGCGCGGGACCGGCAGGGCTGTACGCGGCTGAGATATTGAGTCGCGGTGGCGCGCAGGTTTCCGTTTATGATTCCATGCCCTCGGCAGGGCGAAAATTTTTGGTGGCAGGCAAAGGCGGGTTGAACCTGACACACGCCGAAGCCTTCGATGCATTTGCCGCGCGATACAGAAAGCGACAGGCGTGTATCGAGCCGATGCTCAAGCAATTTGGCGCGGACGATCTTCGCCGCTGGGCGAACGAATTGGGGATTGAGACGTTTGTCGGCACATCGGGTCGCGTGTTTCCGGTTGGAATGAAAGCCAGTCCGTTGTTGAGGGCGTGGTTGAAACGTCTGGACAGCGATGGCGTGGTCTTTCATTTTCGCCACAAATGGACGGGATGGACAAACGATCGATCACTGAGATTTGAAACAAACTCCGGCGAACGCGTTATCAAAGCGGATGCGGTCATTTTGGCATTGGGCGGCGGGAGTTGGAGTCGCCTCGGTTCCGACGGGACGTGGGTTTCCCTTTTGGAGAGGGAAGGTGTGCGGGTCGAACCATTGAAGCCGTCCAATTGCGGGTTCAATGTAGATTGGTCTACTCACTTCAAGGAGAAATTTCACGGGCAACCTGTAAAGTCTGTGGAATTGTCGTTCGATAAATTTCGCCAACACGGTGAATTCATGGTTACGAAATACGGACTGGAGGGGAGTTTGATCTACGCGTGCTCGGCACACCTACGGGATGCGATCGAATCGCATGGACAGGCAATCATCCAGCTCGATCTCGCGCCCCACCAGACGCGCGATGAGATCCGCGCGCGTCTGGCAAAACCGCGCGGCTCGAAATCCATGGCGACGCACCTCGAAAAAACACTCGCTATCAAGGGCGTCAAGGCAGGGCTGTTGCGTGAATTCGTCTCGAAAGATGACTTTGGAAACCTCGAACGACTCGTAGACACCATCAAGTCGGTCTCCATCCCGTTGCTATCCCCTCGCCCACTGGAGGAAGCCATCAGCACCGCCGGCGGAATCCCGTTCGAGGAGTTGGATGAACGGTTGATGCTGAAGAAGATCCCCAGCGTGTTTTGCGCCGGCGAAATGCTGGATTGGGAAGCGCCAACCGGCGGCTACCTGCTCACTGCCTGCTTCGCGACCGGCAGGGTAGCGGGGCTTGGTGCGTTGGCGTGGCTAAAAAAATAGCCTGTTCACGCTGTATAATCTAAATCGTACATCAAAAAAACTGGAGGCTTTTATGCTAACGTTCATCTTATGGATACTCTTCGGCGCGGTGGCAGGCTGGATCGCCAGCATCATCACGGGCAAAAATCGCCGGATGGGCGCGGTTGCCAACATCGTGGTCGGCATCCTCGGCGCGTTCATCGGCGCGGGGATCATGAACGTATTGGGTATACCTGTAAAAGAAGGCTTTACCTTTGATGGATTATTAATCGCTGTCGGCGGCGCGGTGGTGATGATTATGGCGATGGGGTTGGTGCGGCGTTGATGATCTCTCAAACCAAGTGACAGTCATTTGCGAGATGACTGTCACTTATCACATCAAATCAACATCACTTCTACCGTCTCCCCCGCGCTCAAGCCGGTCGCGTCGGGCGAAATTCGCAACAAGCCATCCGCGTTTGCCAGAGTAAAGATCAAATTTGATTTGCCAAAAATAGGTTCGGCTTGCAACTCTCCCTCACCTCTAACCCCTCTCCCGCTGGGAGAGGGGGATTCTCGCAACTTCACCGGCCACCAATCTTCGCGCCCGGCTTGCGACGGCAAATTGACAGTCAGGCGCGCGAGCACGGTGGGATTTAGTTTGGGCAATGCGCCCAATAATTTTTCGATCACCGGCACGACGAATAAATATCCATTCACCAGCGCGCTGACGGGGTTGCCGGGCAATCCGATCACGGCTTTGCTGTTGCACACGCCCAGGATCGTCGGTTTGCCGGGGCGTGTGTTGATTCCATGCACGAGCACGCCGGGTTCGCCCAACGCGCGGATAACATCCGCAGTCATGTCGCGCGTGGAGGCAGACGACCCCGCGGTGATGATCACCACGTCACACTCGGATAGCGCCTGCGCCGCCGCATCTTTCAACAAGTCAAACTGGTCGCGGATGATCCCATACCGTTTTGCCACACCCCCACTTTTTTCGATCAGCGCGGCAAGCGTATACGAGTTGATGTCGCGCACCTGCCCCGGTCGCGGCGATTGACTTGGTTCGATGATTTCATCGCCAGTGGATATCAACCCGACTCGCACCCTCCTGACCACGCGCACGGATGTGACCCCCAGCGCGAGCAGACCACCGATCTCCGCCGGACGCATCAGACTTCCTTTCGGCAAGATTCGCTGACCCTCCGCCACATCCTCGCCTACGCGGATGATGTTCTCGCCTTCTGCCACGGCGCGGAAGATTTCGATTTCATTCCCACTGTTCCCGTCGGGTCTGAGACCCGACGGAGCAATAACTTGCGAATATTCCAACATCACCACCGCATCCGCGCCGGGGGGGAGCATGCCGCCGGTGTGAATCAATGCACAGTCACCCTGCCCAATCGCGAACGCAGGCGCATCACCCATGGGCACTTCCCCGACGAGAGTCAAATATGCGGGGAGGGAATCGGACGCGCCGAACGTATCGCGCGCGTGGACGGCGTACCCGTCCACGGTTGTGCGTTCGAATTGCGGCAACGAGTGCGGCGCGTGGATGTTCTCAGCGAGGACCCGGTCCAACGAGGCGGAAACATCGAGGGTTTCTGAGTCAAGTGTCCCTGCGGGGAGATGCGAGAGGAGGAGCGCGCGGGCTTCGTCGGGAGGGAGGAGAGTCAGAAATTCGGGCATGGGGAGGAGATACGAGTTACGAGATGCGGGGTACGAGGTGCGAGTTAGCGAATCCAGAAGGTGACGGTGAGGAAATAGGTCGTGAGACCGAACACGGCGAGGGCGGTGGCGTGGAGGAGAGTCCAGTTGGGTTTAGCACCGAGGCTGATGTTGCGGAGGATGAAAATTTGAAAGAGGGCAAAGGGGAAGGTGAGAAAAAGGGACCAGATCAGCGACAGAGATAGATCGAAGAGGGGCGACATGGCAAAAAGCAAATACGCGAGCAGGACAAACAAATGATGCAACGGCGCGACGCGTTCCCAGCCGAGACGAGTGAGGAATGTGACGCGGTTGAGTTTTTGGTCGTGCGCAAAGGTTTGAAAGTTTCGCACGATGAAATAGGCAAAGGCAAGCAGTGTGAGCGGGATGGTAAGCGCAAGGAAGCGATGAGTTTCACCTGCCTGAAGAGTGAAGGCGAGGGAGGGGGTTGCGTAGGCGATCTGTGCCGCAAGGATGAATTCACCCATGCCCCGGTTCTCCAGGCGGATCGGCGGGATGGCGAACCCAACGACGAGGAGGATCGCAAGCAACAGAAAGAAAAAAGAAGGAACCCTCAGGCGATCGGTTGCAAAGAGGGCGTACGCGGAAAGCGCAATGACGACAATGCAAGCAAGGGAGGTGTAAAGCACGTTGTTGCGGAGCACTTGCCGCATCGAGCGCGTTTCGCCTTCGAGGAATGGCTCCGCGTCGAGTCGGAACACTTCGGCAAGCAGACTCATGACGGTTTGGGCAAGCAGGGCGATGAAGAGTCCCAGCCAGAAGGATGAGGCGATGAATGGTTTGCCGAGGTAATCGGCAAGACTTGCGCCGAAGGCATATGTCAACGCGGTGATGGCGAGATTAATGGGGCGAACAAGGCGGGGGAGCATGGGTAAATTGTAATTGGGAATCGGGGGGAGAGATTGGAGATTTACGATTTACGATTGGCAAGATGTTCTTCAAGTCGCACCACGGCTTGCGGGAGGTTTTTTCGTCCCAAGCCGATGCGGAAGTGATTGCCGGGTAGATCGTACAGGGTTCCGGGCAAGAGCAGAACACCGGCTGTTTTAGCCAAATCATTGCAGAACTCTTCGGCGTTGCCTTTGAGCAGTTTCGGGAATCCCATCGAGCCTGCGGAAGGGCGAACCCATTGAAATAGATCGCTATGACGGGCAAACAAGTCGTCAACGATTTCAAGGTTGCTTTTGATGATGCCGACATTTCGAGCTACGAGTTTCTGGCGGTTACGCAATGCCACCTCGGCGAGGAACTCGCTGGGGGCAGAATTGCAGATGGTGGTGTAATCTTTGAGCGAAGCCATGGTTTCGTAGATTTTTCGATTCTTCGTGGCAACCCACCCGATCCGCAAGCCCGCGAGTCCGTAGGTTTTGGAGGTCACGCAAAGCGAGAAGGCGTGTTCGCCCATGTCGCACCCGGCAGGGAGTCGTTGTTCGGGGTCATATTCCGATTCGCGATACACTTCGTCGCAAAACAGGAACAGGTCATTTTCTTTGACAATCCCGTTCAATGCTTCAAAATTCGGCTTCGACATCAAAAAGCCGGTCGGGTTGTGCGGCGTGTTGATGATGATCGCTTTCGTAGCAGGACGAATGAGTTGTCGTAATTCGTCCAAATCCAACGCCCAGCCGTTTTCCTCGTGAGCCTGCCACAGGCTGACCTCACATCCCATCCCAATGGCGATCTCGCTCAATGACTGGTAGTGTGGTGCGTGGACAACGATATGATCACCCTCTTTCAACACGGCGAGCATGAAGAGGAAGATCACCTCCTCTGCCCCGGTGTGGACGAGTATCTCGTCGGGCTGGATCGTTTCGTAAATTTTAGCAATCTCTTTTCGCAAGGCGGGATGTCCCTGCGATTCGGTATATCCGAGCCAGGTTTGCTGAAATTTCTCCGCCGCGCCTTCCTCCAAAGCGAGCAGGTCCGCGATGGACATGGCTTCGCAATCGGAGGAGCACAGGAGGAATTCTGTGTTGAATTCGTATTTGGCAAAGTAGCGTTCGAGTTTGAAAGGGGAAAGATTCATTTTTCACAACGAAGGCTTGTGCTGAGCTTGTCGAAGTGACACAAAGGTCACCAAGGTTGGACGATTGCCACAAGACAATGACTTTCCTGGGTTTTCCCTTTGGCAGGCTCAGGTCGAACCTTCGAGTACTTCGTGTCCTTTGTGTTTAAGTTTTGATAACTTTTCGCATATCGCGGTAATGGTTCTGGTTGTGGATGTATAACATCTTGATCATGTCGCGGATTTTGGTCATGCCGAGAAACGGATGCCTCCCGGTGATTTCGAGTTCTTCCACGGTCAAACCAGCTACCCATGCCACCGAAGTATCGCGCACTTCCCGGTATTGCTCCAACAATTCCTGCGGGGTCAACTTCTCCGTCTTCCGTTGTTGCGCTTCGTTGTAGCGGTCAATTGAAAAATCATCCGACGAACCTTCGCCGGTAGTGCGGATGCGCTCGAAGAGTTTCACCAGTCCGCGCTCGGAGGTGACGAAATGCGAGAGCACGTTGCGGATCGTCCACGTTTCGCCTTCGGTGTAGACCTCGGCTGTCCATTGGTCATCGACAAGGCCCGCGAAGAGGGAATAGAATTTTTCGCCCTCGGCTTTGAGTTTTTCGGCAAGTTCGGTGGTTTCAGACATGATGATTTCTCCAAAAGCAGTGGTTTCGATACGCGCCTTCGGCGCTACTCAACCACCGAGGAACTTATATTATTGAATAACCCCCATCCACGACAATGGTTTGCCCGGTGACGTACTGGTTTGACAGCAAAAACTCCAACGCGGACGCGATCTCCTCGGTTCGCGCCGGACGTTTGAGCGGTATCCGCCCCACCAGCCGCTCCCATTCTTCGGCAGTGACCACGTCCGATAGCAGGACAAAGCCCGGCGCGATCGCGTTGACGCGGATTCTCGGGGCGAGAGCGCGGGCAAGCATCTTCGTCATGGATTCGAGCGCGGCTTTGCTGACCGTGTACGACGGGTATCTACTCCACGCTTTTTGCGCGCCGACATCCGAGATGTTGACGATGAGGCCGCCATCGGTCATTTTTGGGGCGCATGCCTGCGCAAGCAGAAACGGCGCGCGCAAGTTTAGGTCGAGAGTGGTGTTCCAGGTTTCGAGGGGCAGGGAGTCCACGCTGCCACTCGACATGAAGGCGGCGGAGTTGACAAGAACATGTAGAGATTGGAGATTGGAGACTAGAGATTGGATTTGTGCGGGGTCGGTGAGGTCCGCTGGGGCGAGGATGACGCGTCGGTTCAGCGATTCAATTTCACTTTGGGTCTGACGCGCTTCATCTACGGCGGAATGGTAGTGCAGGACGATGTCGTATCCACGGCGGGCAAGAGTCAATGCAAAGAATTTTCCCAATCGGTGCGCGGCACCGGTGACGAGAGCCAACATCATCAACCTTTGAAAAAATTCGAGAGGAAGAACCAGATGTTCGCGGGACGTTCGGCAAGGCGGCGCATGAAATACGGATACCAATGTAACCCGAACGGGACATACACACGAACAGGATACCCGTCCTTTACCAATTGTTCCTGCATCTCGCGGCGGATGCCGTACAACATCTGGAATTCAACGGCGTTCTTCGGCAAGCCGGTCTTTTCTGCGTATTGTCGCGCAAACCCGATACGCCTTTCATCGTGCGAGGCAATCGCAAGCATCGGCGGGATGCGCCCATCCGGGCTGACGGTGTTCATTTCCTGTTTCGCCGCCGAATCGATGCCGAGTTTGGCGAGCAGGTCAAAATTCGCATCGGTGTCCGTTTTTTTCGGGAAGGCTTTCTCCGGCGGCTCGTTGTACGCGCCTTTGACCAACCGAAGCCGAAACCCCTCTTCGAGCAAGGCGCGCATATCGGCTTCGGCGCGGATGAGATAGGCTTGCATCACCGTCCCGACGGTACGCGAGTCGAACCCGCGTGCGCGCATCTCTCGGCACAAGCCAAGGGTGATGTCCGTGTACGGAGTATCCTCCATGTCGATGCGGATGAAGGTTTTGCTTCGCTGTGCCTGTTCAAGGATTCGGACCAGGTTCTGCCGGCAGATCTCCTCGTCCAACCCCATGCCGATCTGGGTCAGTTTGATGGAGACATTGGCTCTCACCCCCGCTTTATCAATTTCCGTTAAAACTCCGACGATGGAGTCCGCCGCATTGTTGGCTTCCTCCACAGTGGAGGTGTGCTCCCCCAGTTGATCGAGCGTGGCGTGGATTCCCCTGGCGTTGAGTTCCCGCACGGCTCGAATCGCATCCTGTACGGTCGCGCCTGCCACAAACCGCGATGCCGCCCGCCATGCAAATTTCCATTGGGTAATCATCCTCTGCGCCCAGGGCGCTTTGGAAAGGTAGATCAAGATCGACCGTAGCATGGTCCCGTCCTGCAAATGGTTTAAACCTGCGTGAGCGTATTGCAGAACTGCGCAGGATGCGTCGGTATTCTAGCATAAAGGCGATTTTGGGTGTGTTATACTTTTTTAGCTCTACCGTTTTTAACGGGAAATTATAAAACCTTTGCCACGGATTACACGAATTCGCACGGATTGTTTTTAATAATCGGTGAAAATCTGTGAAACTTGTACTGAGCCCGTCGAAGTATCCGTGGCTGAAAATTTGTGAGGTTTCACTCATCCCACCAGAAACGGGAGACCCACTTTTTTTGACAAATCGGAGGCAGAGTGAGACGAAGTAGTTCGATACCGGTCCTGCGCGGTGTTTCCATTGGGTTGCTGTCAGTGGCGTTGGTGCTGGTGGTCACCGGCTTGATCGGCTACAGCCGACAACGGAATAACTATCCCGCCGGGATGACCATCGCCGGAGTCGCGGTCGGAGGCGTGACGCCCCAAATCGCCTCGGAGCGGGTCTTGCAGGTATATTCCTCTCCCATCGAGATTACGTACAATAATTCGACCATCCAGGTTGTCCCCTCGGTGGTCGGGTTTCAATTGGACCTGGATACCATGATCGCCGCCGCCGACCTTGAACGCACCGGCGGCTCTTTCTGGGGTGGGTTCTGGAGTTACCTTTGGCAGCGCGATCCCGCCCCGGTGGATATCCCATTGAGCGCCACCATCGACGAAACTCAACTGATCGCGTATTTGCGCGATGAGATCTCCGCGCGGTACGACCAGCCACCGACTCCGCCTCAACCGGTTCCGGGCAGTACCACCTTCCTGCCCGGCGAATCCGGTACCGTGCTGGATATCGATCGGGCTGTGCGCTTGATCGAAGATACACTCCGTTCGCCATCCAACCGAAAGGTTGCCCTTTCCTTCCAACGCAGTGTCGCGGGAAGACCAACCTTCCAAAACCTGGAGATACTTCTCCAGCAAAATATCACGGTGGCAAAATTCGACGGCGTGCTGGGCTTGTATCTCTTCGACCTGCAAAACGGACAGGAGATCCATTTTGCCATGGACAAGGGGCAGGTCATTTCCACCAACCCCGATGTGCCATTCACCGCCTCAAGCACTGTGAAAATCCCGATCATGGTTTCTTATTTCGTGAAAAACGGGAGCGCCGCGCTGGACGCCTCCTCCTCGGAACTCATCCTCGACATGATTCGAAAATCGGAGAACCCGCCCGCCGATCGGTTGATGGAAAGCATCGACCAATTTCGAGGTCCGCTCGTGGTGACCGAGGATATGAAGAATATCGGGCTGGAAAACACCTTCCTCGCCGGCTTTTTTTGCAGCGCCGAATTCCCGTGCCCGCTCCTCGAAAGGATCTCCACGCCCGCCAACCAACGGGCAGATGTATTCACCGACCCCGACCCGTTCAACCAGACCACTCCGTCCGACGCGGGCATGCTGCTTACCGACATCTATCAATGCGCCACCGAGAACGGCGGCGCCCTGGTCGCCGCCTACCCCGAGAAGATCAACAGCCAGATCTGCCAGCAGATGATCAACTTTCTCGTGCTCGACAAGATCGGGGTACTCATCGAAGCAGGCGTACCGGAGGGCACGCAGGTGGCTCACAAACACGGTTGGATCACCGAACCGAGCACCGGCGTCATCCAGAACATCAGCGATTCCGGCATCGTCTACTCGCCCGGCGGAAATTACGTCCTGGTCATCTATGCCTACCATCCCGTACAGACCATTTGGGAACCGGTGTCCACCTTGTTCGCTCAATTATCGCAAACGGTGTACAACTTTTACAACCTGCCCACCCAGTAACCACTTCGTAATATAATCCAACCATGAGCGCTGCCTTGGGACTCTATCGACTTCAACAAGTGGACAGCCAGATGGACCTGATCCACGGGCGGATCAAAACGATTCAAGCAACGCTTCAAAACGACGGGGAGCTGCGCGCCGCCATGGAGGCATTTGCCGCCTCCCAAAGCAAGGTCCGCGAAGCGGAGCGCGCGCTCAAAGCCTGTGAAGCGGATGTGGAAAAACAACGCCTGAAGATCGAACAGGCGGAAGCAAGTCTGTATGGCGGTAGGGTTCAAAACCCGAAAGAACTGCAAGACCTGCAAATGGATGTCGCTTCCTTGAAAAAGCACCTCGCCACGCTCGAGAACATCCAACTGGATGGGATGGCAGGCGTTGAATCCGCTGAGAAAGAACTGCAAACCGCGAAGTCGCGGTTGGAAATCCTCCAAGCCGGCAAATCGAACCAATATGCCGAACTGACGAAAGAAAGCGACGGCTTGCAGAAAGAGGTCGAACGCCTCGACACCGAACGAAGCGCGGTGACGAGCGGAATTCCCCAGCCCTCGATTCAAACCTACGATACACTCCGAAAACAAAAACGCGGCGTTGCGATCGCCACCATCAACGATTCAGCCTGCGCGGCATGCGGCACCACGCTCACGCCCTCACAACAACAAAACGCCCGTTCCACATCGCAACTATTCATTTGCCCCACGTGCGGGCGCATCCTCTTCGCGAATTAAATTCCAATGCCCATACCGCATATCGACCCACTCTCCTTTATCATTGGTTTCATCGTAGGGATCATATTCGTCAACCTCGCCGCGCGCGCCCGCCCGCTCTTCAACCAGATTCGCGAGAACGCAAAGGTCAACCGCGAAGCCGCCAAAGTCCGCCGCACAAGCGGACTGGAGGATAACCACAGGCGGATCACGCTTCGCCGCGCACAGGGCATGCATCTTGCCGCCCCCCTGTTCGCTCTCAATGAAATCCTCCAGGAGCCTCGTCTCATTGCGCCGCCTGCGCGTGTGGAGCCAGGCGTGATTCCTTTGCAAGACGATATCATTTCATTGACCCTCCCCTACATGCCCGATTGGCCCGAACTTGCCGGTGTGTACGGCGCTCCCACCCTCAACATGGCGGAAGTGGTTACGGGCGGCTCGAACATCGTAATCGTCGGCGCCGCCGGCGCAGGGAAAACGGTTGCCCTGGCGCATCTCGCGTCCATAGCGGCGAATCTCAAGGTCAGGCTCGAAGCGAGTGCGGAGGAAGAGGCGGTTCCATACCTGTATCATGTCGCAGACCTGGCAATGCCCAGCGACCCTTCCAAAGATCCGCTTATGGTGTTGACAAACGCGGTGACAGAATTTGCGCCATTCTTCGACCTGAGTCGCCTGCCCGGGTTCATTCAAGAAACAGCGCAGAACGGGCGCGCCTTGTTATTGATCGATGGCTTCGACGAATTGGATACGCAAAACCAGCAACATGTCACCGCCTGGTTCAAAGCATTGATCAACGCTTACCCGAAGATCCGCATCGTCACCACGGGTTGCGTCCATCAACTGAACGGGCTGGTCGGCTTGGGGTTCAACCCGCTCGCCTTGATCGCATGGGATCAGAAAGCGACCTCGAATTTCATTCAGCAATGGGGTGAACTGTGGTCGCAAACGATCGCACTCGAATCATGGGCGCAAACAGGTCCCGGCCAGGCGGACCCCCTCCTCCTCAACTCCTGGGTGACGTCGGACGATCTCGCTCTCACCCCGTTTGAGCTGACTCTCAAAGTGTGGGGCGCTTATGCCGGTGACAGTCTGGGTCCCGGCGTTCTTGACGCCATCGCCACCCACGTGCGGCGCGTCGCGCCCGGCGGGACGCCCGTTGCCGCCCTCGAATTGCTCGCCATGCAAGTGGTGCTTACCTCGCAACCGGTGTTCGACCCGCGCTCCGCCCGCGCCTGGGTCAAACAGTATGACATCGTCGATGACAAACCCATCGAAAGTGCGGAAACGGTCACAAGCACGGTAGAAGGCGACAAAGCCTCGGTAACTGAATCGCAAAAGATACGCATCAAAAAATCCAAAGCGGGAGACGCCCCCACGCACGGCTTGCTGAGCAAAATGGTGGATAGCGGTTTGCTGGTTTCACATACCGGCAACAAGATGCGCTTTCTGCATTCCGTACTCAATGGCTACCTCGCCGGTCAGGCAATTGGGGATAACGAGTCATATCAGTCCCTGCTTGCGCAACCCAACTGGAACGGCAGGGATGTCGCCATGCACTACCTCGCGGCGCGCGGCGATGGTTCGCCCGTCGTGGATGCGATGCTAAAGGATTCCAGCCTGCCACTGCACGTGCAATTGTTCACCATGGCGCATTGGTTGCGCGATGCATCTCGTGAAGCGGCATGGCGGGGCAAGGTGTTCGCCGCCTTATTGAATATCCTTCAGTCGGAAGGACAACCGCTTGCCTTGCGAGGGCAAGCCATGGCGGCATTCGTCGCCAGCGGAGATCCCGGCGCAGGGACGTTATTCCGTCAGTTGCTGACTTCGCGGTCGTTTGAGGTCATTCCGCTTGCCGCGCTGGGTTGCGGAGGCATCCGCGATATAAAGTCGGTTGAACTGCTCGAGGGCGCGTTGCAATCGCCGTTCGGTCCCGTCCGTCGTGCGGCGTGTCTGGCGCTGGTCGCCATTGGCACCGAAAAATCACTGGAGGCGGTCGCGCGCGCGTTGCTTCAAGGGGATGAGGAACTTCGCAAAGCCGCGGCAGAAGCACTGGCGAACGATGCGGTGGAAGGACATCCCGTGCTTCGGGAAGGTGCGGCGCTTCCCGACATCATGGTGAGACGCGCCGTTGTCCACGGGTTGGCGCGCATCGAACAACCCTGGGCGGTCGAACTGCTTCAAAAGATGCAGGTGGAAGACGACCAGTGGGTCGTGCGCAACCTGGCATCGCAATATCTCGAACAAGGCGCGCACGCCGACCCGCGCGTCCCTCATAAATTACCCAACCCATCCGATACGCCGTGGTTGATCGAATTTGCCGGCAAGCAGGGCATGGGCGTCCCGAAGAGCGGACCCGCCACCGATGTGTTGTTGAACGCGTTCAAGTTCGGCAGTACGGAAGAGCGGCTTGCCGCCCTGCCGTATCTCAAACCGATCGCCAACGAAGGGATTGTCGCCGCGTTGTATGGCGGCATCTACGGCGAAGACCTCGAAGTGCGTGAAGCGGCGTACCTTGCGGTGCAGGAAATCGCGGCAAACGGTTTGCGCCTCCCGCACCCCAATCAATTTGGGCTGGGTTGACATGTTAATCACAAACGCCAGAGTCGTCACATGGGAAATAGAGAATCGTATCCTCGAAGATCATGCTTTGTTGATCGACGGGGATCGCATCAAAGCGCTCGGCACAACCGCCGACTTGGTCAAGCAATTCCCCGGCGAAGAAAAACTTGACGCACGCGGTCAATTTGTCATGCCGGGCAATATTTGCGCGCACACGCATTTCTATGGCTCGTACGCGCGCGGCATGGCGATTCCCGGTCCTGCGCCGAAGGACTTCCCTGACATCTTACAACGGTTGTGGTGGCCCCTCGACCGTTCGCTGGATCGCGACAGCATCAAGTATTCGGCATTGCCCTGTCTTGTGGACGCGATCAAGCACGGCACGACCACGCTCATCGATCATCACGCGTCGCCCAACGCAATCGAAGGCTCGCTCGATATCCTCGGCAACGCCGTGGAAGATTCCGGCTTGCGCGCGGTGTTGTGCTACGAAGTAACCGACCGCGACGGCGAAGCTAAAATGAAAGCGGGGATTCAAGAAAACGTCCGCTTCATCAAAAAGACGAAAAGCCCGCTTCTCGCCGCGACGTTCGGCTTGCACGCCAGCCTGACGCTTTCCGACGCGTCGTTGGATTTGTGCCGCCAGTCTGTGCCCGAGGGCTATGGCTTTCACGTCCACACCGCCGAGCACGAATCAGACGAGTATGACAGCCTGAATAAAACGGGCATGCGCGTGATCGACCGCCTGAAAAAATTCGGCATTCTTGGTTCAAAGACCATCACCGCCCACGGAATCCACTTCGACGCGCGCGAGATGGACATTCTCGCCGAGACCGGCACCTGGCTCTCGCACCAGCCGCGCTCGAACATGAACAACGGCGTCGGCGTGGCGCAGGTCGAATCCATGCTACGCATGGGAATCAAAGTCTGCCTCGGCAACGACGGGTTTTCCAATGCCATGTGGGAGGAATGGAAAGCCGCGTATTTACTGCACAAAGCCCATCACCGCGATCCGCGCCGCATGGGCGGGTACGATGTGACGCAGATGGCGGTCTACAACAACGCCGCTCTGGCGGGTTTGTTTTTCCCTTCCGCCCCGATTGGAGAGTTGACCAATGGCGCGGTTGCCGATATTATTTTTGTGGATTACCATCCCAACACACCGGTGACCGCCGGCAACCTGCCCTGGCACATCCTTTTTGGAGTTCAACAAAGCATGGTGACCACCACCATCGTCGCCGGGAAAGTATTGATGAAAGACCGAGAACTGCTCACGCTGGACGAGGCGGAAATCTCAGCCAAGGCACAGGAACTTGCGCCGCATGTTTGGGAGCGGTATCAAAAAGAAGTTGCAAAGGTATCATGACATGGAACCCTATCAGGAAAAAGAACCCCTGCTCCTCACGATCGCCGTGTTGGGCGGAACTGGCAAGGAAGGCAAAGGACTCGCCTATCGTTGGGCGGCGGCAGGCTATAAGGTCTTGATCGGCTCGCGCTCGTCTGAAAAAGCTGTCACCGCCGCATCGGAGATCATGCAGATGGCTGAAGGCGCAACGTCGATCGTGGGTACGTCCAATCTTGAAGCCGCTCAACTGGCGGATATTGTCGTGTTGACCGTCCCGTACGCCGCGCACCGCGAAACGCTCGAGTCGGTAAAGGATGTGCTCAAAGGAAAGATCCTCATTGACGTGACGGTCCCTCTCGTGCCGCCGAAAGTAACCAAGGTGCAGATGCCGCCCGCCGGGTCGGCGGCGCAGGAAGCCAAAGAGATCGTCGGCGAAGGCGTGGAAGTGGTCGCCGCCTTTCAGAATATTTCTCACGAGCACCTCTTCGAGGATGACGATGTGGGATGCGATGTGTTGGTCACCGGCACCAGCAAGGATGCCCGCGCCGAAGTGCTAAAGCTTGTCCAAGCGGCGGGGTTCACCGGCTGGGATGCGGGTCCCATCGAAAACTCGGTGGTGCTCGAAGGGTTGACGAGCGTATTGATCAATATCAACAAGCAATACGGCTCGACGCATGCGGGGATCAGGATAACAGGCGCCAAAAGATCGTAGCCATGCTTCGTACTGCGTATGGCGTAATACGCAGTTCGCCATACGCAGTATGTCCCTGACTCTTTCCCCACTCACCGGCATCCCCCTCATCCGCCACGGCGACAACCTGGCGGATCTTGTTCTCTCTGCTATGCAGGCAAACAAGATCGAGTTGCAGGACGGCGATATTTTCGTCGTTGCGCAAAAAATCATCTCGAAAACCGAGGGGCGGACCGTGAATCTTGCAACAGTCACAGCTTCTCACCGCGCCATTGAGTTGGGAAAGCAAACCGAAAAAGACCCGCGCGTTGTTGAGCTGATCCTGCAAGAGAGCAACGAAGTATTGCGGACGCGCGTTGGGGCGATCATTGTCGAGCACAAACTCGGCTTCGTCTGCGCCAATGCGGGGATCGATCATTCCAACGTAGGAGCCCGTAGTGACGACTTCAGTCGTCACTCACAGGGTACTGAAGCCGCCTCTACCGACGATTGGGTGCTCCTCCTACCGGCAAACCCAGACCAAAGCGCGGAGAGGATGCGAAGCGAAGTCCAATCCAAAACGGGAAAACGAATCGGTATCCTCATCATCGATTCGCACGGGCGCGCGTGGCGCAACGGGACAGTCGGCGTCGCGATCGGAATCGCAGGGTTACCCGGGTTGGAGGATTTGCGCGGCAGGGATGATCTATTTGGCTACAAATTGCAAGTGACAACCGTCGGCGTGGCAGACGAACTTGCCGCCGCCGCATCGTTGATGATGGGGCAAGCCGCCGAAGGGACCCCGGTGGTGCATGCGCGAGGCTTTCCGTACCCGATGCGCGAAGCGGCGCTCAATGAATTAACTCGCCCTAAAGATCAGGATCTGTTTCGGTGAGACGCTAACACGAATCTTATTCATGCTTGTTAGACTCCGCGCAGAAAATTCAACTCGAGAAAAGCCCATGCCCATTCCAACAAAATATCAAGACCTTGTCAGCGACGAATCCAAAGCCATGTTGTATCTCGCCACGCTCATGCCCGATGGTTCGCCGCAAGTCACGCCCGTGTGGTTCAGTGTGGACGGCGATCACATCCTCATCAACACCAACGAGGGTCGCCTCAAAGATAAAAATATGCGCGCGCGCAAGCAAGTGGCAATGACCATCCAAGACCCCGACGAGCGATACCGCTACATCGGCATTCGCGGCGAGGTGGTTGGGCACACCTACGAAGGCGCGGTCGAACATATCGAAATGCTCTCCCTGCGTTACGACGACAAGCCATGGGGAAAACGCAAAGAACAGAAGCGCATCATTTACAAGGTCAAACCGACCCATGTCCATGACCACGAGTGACCTGCATCGCTTTTTGCGGACGCGCCGCTCCATCCGCCGCTTCAAACCGGACCCTGTGCCTGATTCAGTCATTCGGACGATCCTCGCTACCGCGACTTTCGCCCCCTCCGCCCATCATCGCCAGCCGTGGAGGTTCGTTGTAGTGGCGAATCCCTCCGCCCGAACAAAACTTGCCGACACAATGGCGGTCGATTTTCAACGCGACCTGCTAGCCGACGGCGTCCCAGCGGAACAAATCCAAATCCAAGTCACGCGCTCAAAAAATCGAATCACATCCGCGCCGGTTGCGATCCTGCTCTGCCTCGACATGTCCGAAATGGATTCGTACACCGACAGGCGGCGCACCAAAGCGGAATTCCGTATGACGGTTCAGTCCGTTGCGGCGGCGGGGATGCAACTCCTGCTTGCCGCGCACGCCGAAGGGCTCGGCGGCGTTTGGGCGTGCTGGCCCCTCTTCGCGCAGGAGACAATTCGCACTGCTCTCGACCTGCCTGAAAATTGGGAACCACAGGGGATGTTTTTTCTTGGCTATCCAGCAGATATTCCGGAAGCAAGGGAAAGAAAACACCTTGATGCAATTACGATTTACCGCTAACACCACCGAGGACGGCGGCGGGAGCAATCCATGAAAATCGTTGCATTTGCGGGCGGAGTCGGTGGCGCAAAACTCGCGCACGGGCTTGCCCAGATCCTCCCTCCCGAAGACTTGACTGTCATCGTCAATACCGGCGATGATTTCGAGCACTACGGCTTGTATATTTGTCCAGATTTGGATACGGTCTGCTACACGCTGGCTGGCTTGGCAAACCCTGAAACAGGTTGGGGACGAGTGAATGAATCTTGGAATATGATCGAGAACGCAACCAGGCTCGGCGGACCGGATTGGTTCCGTTTGGGCGACCGCGATCTCGGCACCCACCTCGAACGGACGCGGCGGCTCAAGGCTGGTAATTCGCTCAGCCAGATCACGCAGGATTTTTGCAAGGCATGGGGAGTGAAACATACCGTCCTGCCGATGTGCGACTCGCCGGTGCGGACGATCGTCGAAACCGAGGAAGGCGACCTGACTTTTCAGGAGTATTTTGTCCATCGCCGCTGTGAGCCGCGGGTGAAAGGCTTCCGCTTTGAGGGAGTCGAAGAGGCAGAACCAACCGCACAGGCGAAAGAGGCGTTAGAGTCGGCGGACGGAATCGTGATCTGCCCGTCCAATCCGTGGGTGAGCGTCGATCCGATCTTGAAAGTTTTCTCCCTCACCCCCCAACCCGGGGTAAGGGTCGTTGCCGTGTCCCCCATCATCGGCGGTGAAACGGTGAAGGGACCCGCCGCGAAGATGTACAGAGAACTCGGCATCACGCCTTCGGCGCTTGCTGTGGCAAAGCATTATGAAGGATTGGTGAGTCATTTTGTGTTGGATGATGTGGATTCGCAACTAACCGAAAGTGTAAGGGGTTTGAATATGCGTGCTCTTGTAACGAATACGCTGATGAAAAGTCATGAAGAGAGAAGGCAACTGGCGCAAGCCGTACTCCATTTCATTGGAAGTGACTCATGACACTCTGGGCAATCGTCCCTGTAAAACCTTTGCGACGAGGCAAGTCGCGCCTGGCGGGTACACTGAACGAAGATGAACGAACCGAATTAAACCGGGCATTGTTGCAACATTCGCTCGAAACGCTCTCCGGGGTCTCCGGCGTGGACGAGGTGCTCGTGGTCAGCCGCGACCCGAATGCGCTGGCGATCGCCCGCAACCTCGGCGCGCGGACGGTGCAGGAGGACGGGACCCCGCATCTCAACACGGCGTTGAAGCGCGCGACCGTAGTAGCGCAGGTCTACGCGACGCGTGGCGTTCTCATCCTGCCGGCGGACCTTCCTCTTGTGACGCGGGAGGACATTCAAACCCTGCTGGACCGCGCGGTGAAGCCGCCCGTGGTGGTGATCGCCCCTGACCGTCACGGCAAAGGGACGAACGCGCTGGTGATCGCGCCAGCCGGCACTATCGAATATGATTTCGGCGAACATTCATTCCAACGTCACTGCGAGCGGGCAAGGCAGGCGGGCGCCCGGCTGGAGATCGTCGAACTCCCCTCCCTGGGGCTCGACCTCGATTTACCGGAAGATTTTGAGTTGGTGAAAAATCTCGAAAGCACGATCACCTTTTGATCGCCGCCAAGGACGGCGGCTGGAGCATCGTCAAGGCACGCATCATATTCCAGATTGAGGAGAATGCCATGGCTGAACGAGTTGCACTGTATTTGCAGGATTCGCACGACTTAAGGGACGGCTTGGATTACGTACGGTACGCGGAAGAAAAAGGGTTCGAAGCCGTCTGGCAGGCGGAGTCTCGGCTGGTGCGCGACGCGATCGTCCCGATGGCGGCATACGCCGCCGTGACGAACAAACTCAAGGTCGGCTCCGGCGTGATCAATAACTGGACGCGCAACATCGGTTTGCTTGCCGCAACCCTGCTCACGCTCGACGATCTTGCTCCGGACCGCATCATTTGCGGCATCGGCGCCTGGTGGGACCCGCTTGCTAAAAATGTCGGCATCGAACGGAAGAAGCCGCTCCTCGCCATGCGCGAAACGGTGGAAGTCCTTCGCCGCCTGCTCAACATGGAGCGGGTCACCTTCCATGGAGAATTCCACCACGTGGACGGAATCGAGCTGGACGTGGTGCATGGACGCCGCGAGCCGCGCAACGTGCCGATCATGATCGGGGCAACCGGCGACGTGATGATGGAGTTGACCGGCGAAATCGCCGACGGCGCGGTGTTAAATTATTGCGTCCCGCCGGAGTATAACGACAAGGCGATGGAACAGCTGGACAAGGGGTTGAAGAAATCTGGGCGAAAGATAGAGGATTTCGACCGCCCACAACTTGTGGTTTGCTCGGTGGATGAAGACCACGATAAAGCCATTGGCTATACCAAGGAATTGCTCTGCCAGTACCTCGCCCAGCAACCCCACATCGCGAAAGCCTCACAAGTATCGCAGGAGGTGATCACGGAGATACAATCCATTTTGGGCTGGCCCGCCACCAAGGAACAGATCAACAAAGCGAAACATTTGGTTCCCGACGATCTTGTCCACCGCATCACCGCCTCCGGGACGCCGTCGGAAGCAAAGGCAAAAGTGGAGGAATACAAAAAGCGCGGGTGCACCTGCCCGATTTTGTACCCCGTTGGCGGAAATTTTAGACTGTTGATAGACACGTTCGCGCAGGTTTAACCTGACGACGCCAACCTTGACGGTTCATCGCTACGATATAACCCCATTCAAGTAATCCAAAATCAGTTGCAAAGCCGCATCCGCCGATGCGGCTTTTATTTGCCGGCGGGAGCCGGAGAAGTGGTGCAGATGGGTCCACTCGCCGCCGGGCGCGGCGATCGCCAGCCACACGGTCCCCACCGGTTTGGAATCCATCCCACCGCCTGGACCCGCTATCCCTGAGATCGAGGCGGCGATGTCTGACTGAAATCGCATACGCGCGCCGCGCGCCATTTCCCGTACCGTCTCTTCGCTGACAGCGCCGAAAGTGTTCAGCGTATCCCACGAAACATCGAGCAGGGAAACTTTTGCCTCGTAGGCGTAGGCAACAATTCCACCGCGGAAATACTCCGAGGAACCGGGCAGATCGGTGATTCGGTCGCCGACCAGACCGCCGGTACAAGACTCCGCCAGGGCAAGCGTCCGCTTCTGTTCGCGCAGGAGATTACCGATCTGTTCTTCGAGAGGAATTTGGATCATAGAATCGTACCGGGAGAATGATAAAGTCGTGTCATTATACAGGAGTGAAAGTCGTTCTGGGTTATAATTTTGCGCATGGCAGATTGGGCTGGCAAGACGCTTGGCAATGTGCATATCGAGAAACTCGTAGCCCGTGGGGGCATGGCTGAAGTATACAAAGGCGATCACAAGTCGTACGGGGTTGTAGCCATCAAAGTGATGCGAGGCTTGTTGGAACGGGATTCCGAACAGCTCAGCCGCTTCAAGCGCGAAGCCGAAGTGGTTGGGGAATTGAAGCACCCCAATATCGTGCAAATGCTCGATTATGAGCTGGAAGATGAAACGCCCTGCCTCGTCATGGAATTTGTGCCCGGCCCTTCGCTCGCCGCGTACATGAAAGCGCTCCACGAACAAAACAAGCGCATCCCGATCGGCATCGTTGCCAACCTGCTGAAGGCAGTCGCCAGCGCCCTCGACTACGCCCACGAAAAAGGCATCGTCCACCGCGATATCAAGCCAGCCAATGTTCTGTTGCGCTCGAAGGAAGACCCGGTGGAGATCCATCACACGCTCCCGATCAACGTGGAACCGGTTCTCACCGATTTCGGGCTGGTCCGCCTGCTCGACTCGACCATGCACACCACCACGGGTTCGGTCTCGGGCACGCCGGCTTACATGAGCCCGGAACAATCCCGCGGCGACAAGGTGGACAAACGGACAGACATCTATTCGCTCGGCATCATGCTGTATGAAATGCTCGCCGGCGCGGTCCCCTTCCAATCGGATACGACCTTCGGCATGTTGATGAAACACATCAACGAACCGCCCCCGGTCATCGAGGGAATCTCCTCCGAACTCCAAGCCATCCTCGACCGAGCGCTCGCCAAAGACCCCTCCATGCGATATGAAACCGCCGGCGAACTCGCCAGCGAGTTCATCGCTGTGTTCAACGGGCAAACTGTATCGCCGGGCACCATGCACATCGCGCAAATGGCTCGCCAGCTCGCGGCAGAGGCGAAAAACCAGAAACAAGCGCCGCGGGAAAGACCTCTGATTCGCTGGCTCCGCATCGGTGTCGAGATTATTATCGCCGCCGCGCTTGCCTTCCTCCTTTTCCAGTTCATCAACCCCACCACCGTGACGGTCACCGCAACGCCGGAGGCGGTCGACCCGAACATCCCCGTTGGCAGGATGCGCTTTACCGATTTCAATGGCGTCCTGGACCGGGTCACGATTGTGTTGAGCAACGTCGATCCGCCGGAGGATGGAACCCGCTATGAAGCGTGGCTCCGAAACACGGGCGATGGTTCCCTTCGCAACATTGGCGCCATTCGATTCAACAGCGCGGGTGTCGGGCAACTCGAATTCACTGAACCAAGCCGCCTAAATCTGCTGGATGAATTCGATGAAATCTTCATCAGCGTCGAGCAGGGCGAGGCGACCGTCCTGTCCCCTTCAGAAGAGACCGTGTTCTCATCCGTTTTTCCGAAGGCATCGCTTGTGGAAGCGCGAAAACTGCTGGTGTCTCATACCGACACCCCGCAGCAATACGCCCCCATGCAAGGACTGTATTATTACAGCGGAAGTTATATCACCGGCGCGATCAACGGTGACCCGATCAATCCCAATTTTGTTGGGTTGGTGGAGGCATACCAGAACGGTGACGAAGCCACTGTTCGCAAGCGCACCGAAGACGTCATCAACCTGATCGTGGGAGAACAAAGCGACCAATTTCGGGATTACGATCAGGATGGGAAATTTGATAATAATGATGGCGATGGGTACGGCAGCCTGCCCAATGGGAATCGCCCCGGATATCTTCAACTTGCCGCGCTCAGCGCCAAGACCATGGCGGATGCGGAAGATTCCACTCCCAACATCCGTTTATTTAGTGAGAATGTTCAGATCTGTGTTCAAAACATGGAAGGCTGGACGATCCAGCTCCTTCCGCTTGCCCTCGAATTGACAGAAACATCGTTCGGATCTGAAATGGAACCGCTGATCAATGAAATGTCCCTTCTGGGGAGTAATCTGCTACAGGGCTTCGATGCGAACCAGAACGGCTTGGTCGAAGCGCTGGAGGGTGAATGCGGGGTAAACCTGGCGTACGAATACGGCTGGAGCCTGGTCGAAATGCCGATCTTCATCGGTCCTGACCGAGTTCCCCCGAGTGGAAAATAACAAAGTCTCCCGTACGGGAGACTTTGTTATTGACGAGAACGATTCAAAACTTAACCAATACGTTGCAGGAGCTGTTGAATATCCGGCATGTTGAGCACAACACCGGCGACGGCATTCAGGCAGGCGAGCAGGATGCCGATACCTGACAACACCATACCTGCGATCGCAAGGTTCTTCTGCGCGGGGTCTTTCATTCCCAAATACCCAAGTACCACACCGGCGATCCCGAGTGGCACGCCACAGATCGGCAAGAACCAGGCACAAAGGTTGATCACACCCAGGACGAGGGACGCGATCGCCATCACTCGCTGGTTCCCGCCGCCAGCCGGCGCGGGAGATACAGGCATATTCGATTGTTCGTTCATGAGTTCCTCCGTAAATAAGATTTCGCTGATTATTGCACAAAAACCAATTGGATACAACAACCAAAACTCCCATTCCATGCCACAGTTCTCGATGCAGTAAAATTGACCTCCATGGACATCACAGAAAAGATACAGGGTATTCTCGACACCCTTCCCACCAAACCGGGCTGTTACCTGATGAAGAACGGCGAAGGGAACATCATCTACGTTGGCAAGGCGATCAACCTGAAGAACCGCGTCCGCTCCTATTTCCACGCCGATGCGAGCCACGATAACAAGACGCGCCGGCTGGTGCGCGACATCGTGGATATCGAGTGGATCGTCGTGGGTTCCGAACTCGAGGCGCTTATCCTCGAGATGAACCTGATCAAAAAGCATCGCCCGAAATACAACATCCGCCTGAAGGACGATAAGCGATACCCGTACATCAAAATCCACTGGGCGGAGTCGTTCCCCATGGTCACCGTGACGCGGCAGATGACGGAAGATGGCTCACGCTATTTCGGTCCGTACACCTCGGCGTGGGCGGTTTACCAGACCCTCGATGTGCTGCGGAAGATCTTCCCTTATTTGACCTGCGACCGCGAGATCACGGGGATGGACAAGCGGGCGTGTCTTTACCATGATATCAAGCTGTGCATTGCCCCGTGCATCGGCGCCGCCTCCCAGGCAGCGTACCGCCAGATGATCTCCGACCTGATGGATTTCCTCAGCGGGCACAGCGAAGGGATTGTCACCCGCCTGCAAGCGGATATGCAAAAAGCCTCGGTCGAGATGCGCTTTGAAAAAGCCGCCGCCATCCGCGACCAATTGAAGGCGATCCACTCGATCATCGAGCGGCAAAAGATCGTCTTCGCCGCCGATTACAAAGACTCGGACGTTCTCGCCATGGCGCGGAGCGACGGGGAAGCCTGCGTTCAGGTGTTCTTCATCCGCGGCGGCAAATTGATCGGGCGGGAATATTTCATCCTCGAAGGGACGGAGGATTCCGCCGACACCGAGGTGATGGAGCAATTCGTCACGCAGTTTTACACCGAAGCCGCGGTGATTCCCCAGCAGGTGATGCTGCCGCAGGAGATCGAAGAGGCGAAGATCATCGGTCAGTGGTTGCGGTCGAAGCGTGGGGGCGATAAGGTTGAGTTTTTCGTGCCCAAAGAGGGTCAGCCGCACGAACTCGTGAAGATGGCTGCCGAGAACGCCACCGAGACCCTCACTGCCCTGCGCGCGCAATGGCAGGCGGATGCCCACAAACAGGAGCTGGCGCTGGCGGAATTGCAACAAGCGTTGGATCTAAAATCGCCGCCCAACCGTATCGAGTGTTACGATATTTCCAACACGCAAGGGACGGCGATCGTCGGGGCGATGGTCGTGTTTACCCGGGGAGTGCCCGACAAAAAACTGTATCGCAAGTTCAATATCGAGTCGGTGGTGGGGGCGCCGGACGATTTCGCGTCCATGGAGGAGATGCTCACACGGCGTTTCCGACGTTGGCGGTCGGCTGGGGAATCGGCAGAGCAGGTCGGCGCAAAGAAAGATGCGTCGTTCTCCCTGTTGCCGGACCTGGTCATCATCGACGGCGGCAAAGGTCAATTGGGCCGGGCAGTGGAGGTCCTTGAAAAATTCGAGTTGTTGGATGTCATCCCGGTCGTGGGTCTTGCCAAACAGCAAGAGGAGATTTTCTTTCCCCACAAATCCGAAGCGTTGATGTTGCCGCGGCATTCACAGGGACTGTACCTGGTACAGCGCATCCGCGACGAAGCGCATCGGTTCGGGATCACCGCCCATCGCAAAAAACGGCAGAAACTCGGCATGGCTTCCATTCTGGATTCGGTGCCCGGCATCGGACCCGGCCGGCGAAAAGCCCTCTTGAAACATTTCGGTTCTGTGGATAAGATTAGAGCCGCTTCGCTGGAGGAGCTGAAATCCGTGGTGCCGGAACGCGCGGCCGAATCGATTAAGGCACATTTGGAATGAGAGAAATCTGGGTTGTAGATGACGATGATGAAATGAGCCGCGCAGTCGGATTGATGCTGGAGGTGCTCGACTGCAAGGTGACGATATTCAACAGCGTGCGCGGGGCGGCGCAGTTGGTGGTCGCCGGGAAAAGACCCGACCTGATCATCCTCGATGTGAACATGCCGGAAGTATCGGGGCTGGATATGGTCGAGTTCCTGCGCCGCCGCCCCGATTTGGGGAACCTGCCGATCGTCATGCTCTCCTCCGAAGCCGACGATACCGTCATCGATCAAGCGCTTGCCCTTGGCGCCGATACGTTTGCGACAAAGCCGGTTACGCTCGAAGAACTCGAGAAAGCCATGGCGCGGGCGTTTTACAAACATTTGAATTTGTGAGTAACCATGGCTGGTAAAAAACAAAACACCAAACCCTCGCGCTCGAGCCGGGCGCTCCAGGTCATGTTCCTGGTCTTTTCGATCATCCTGATTCTATCGATGATCCTCTCGGCGTTCCTGATACCGCAGTAACCACACCGTTCACCGGGTTGCGCCAGCGCCGCGGCACAGGTTGCCGCGACTTATTTTGATTTCAGAGCGGGCACTCACCCGCTCACCCAAGGATGTTATGCTCGAAAAACTTAAAGGCATTGAAGACCGATACGAACAAATCGGAAATGAACTGCTCGAGGTGGGAGCCAATTATCAACGCGCCGCGGAACTGAACAAGGAACGCGTGGATTTGGAGCCGCTGGTCGAGAAAGCACGCGAGTACCGCCAGGCGGCAAAAAGCCTTGAGCAGGCAAAGGAAATCGTCATCAACGAAAAGGACGATGATCTTTTGGCGTTGGCAAATGCCGATATCGCCGACCTGACTCCGAAAATCGAATCGCTGGAAAAAGAGATCAAAGGCATGCTTGTGCCGAAAGACCCGCGCGACGACAAGAATGTGATCGTCGAGGTCCGCGCGGGTGCGGGCGGCGACGAAGCGGCGATCTTCGCCGCGGATCTCTTCCGTATGTACACGCGTTACGCCGACGGCAAACGCTGGAAATCGGAGATCCTCTCCGAAAACGCCATTGGCGTGGGCGGATACAAGGAAGTGATCTTCGAGATCAAAGGCAAGGGCGCATTCTCCAAACTGAAATACGAATCGGGCGTGCATCGCGTGCAACGCGTCCCCGCCACCGAAGCCCAGGGACGCATCCACACCTCCACGGCGACGGTTGCCGTGCTGGCAGAAGTGGAGGAAGTGGACGTTGACATCCCAGATTCAGACATCGAGATCGAGGTGTATCGCTCCTCCGGCGCGGGCGGGCAAAACGTGCAGAAAAACTCCACCGCGGTGCGGTTAACTCATAAACCCACGGGAATGGTCGTCACCTGCCAGGACGAACGCTCGCAATTGCAAAACAAACTCCGCGCCTTGAGTATCCTCCGCGCGCGGTTGTACGAGATCGAAGAGGAGAAACGCCGCGCGGCTATCGAATCAGATCGAAGGTCGCAGGTGGGAAGCGGCGAACGATCGGAGAAGATCCGCACGTACAACTATCCCCAGAACCGCGTTACCGATCACCGTGTCGGCTTGTCGAACTACAACCTGCCAGCCGTGATGGATGGCTCGATCGATCAATTCATCGAGGAATTGTCCACGCGCGATGAAGCGGATCGACTGGCGAGTAGCGGGTTTGACGACGAGGAATAAATTGGCTCAAACACAAAGGACACAATGGGCACGAAGGTTTAACGGCTCCGGGCAAAACGTTTTTCCTTCCTTTGTGTACTTCGTTCCCTTTGTGTTTAAAAGGAGAATCGCATGAACGACAATCCCGCATTCGGCACCGGACTCATGCCCTTCATGGGCATCACGTCTTTCATGCGCCTGCCTGTCTCACGCGATTTGAAAGACGTGGATGTGGCGTTGATGGGCGTTCCGTTCGACAGCGGCACATCGTATCGGACGGGGACTCGATTCGGTCCGCGTAAAATTCGCGAGTCGTCGCTCATGATCTGGGGGCACAACTCCACGCTCAATGTGACCCCGCTGAAAAAACTCAAGGCGGTGGACTATGGCGATGTGTCGGTCATTCCCACCTCCATTGAAGCCACCATGACCGCGATCACGAACACAGCCAGCACGATCATCGAAACAGGGACGACGCTGATCACCCTCGGCGGCGATCATTCGATTGCGCTCCCTCTGTTACGCGCTCACGCCAAAAAACACGGACCGGTCGGCGTCGTCCACATCGACGCGCATCTCGATACGTGGGAGGCAGAGTTCGAGGGCACGCCCTACAGCCATGGCACACCGTTCCGTTATGCCTTGCTGGAGGGATTGATCCGCGAGGGTGAATATGTGCAAGTCGGCATACGCGGTCCGCTCAGCGGCGAAAACGATTACGACGATGCTCGAAAACTCGGCGCGCGCGTCATTACCATCCACGAAGTGATGGAAAAAGGCGTGGCGGAAGTTCTCAAAGAAATTCACCAACGCATGAAGGGACTCGTGTACGTCACCGTGGATATTGATTCCGCCGACCCCGCGTTTGCCCCCGGCACCGGCACGCCCGAAGTCGGCGGGCTGACAAGTTATCAACTCCTCCAACTTGTGCGCGGACTGCACGGTTTGAACCTGATCGGTTTCGACCTGGTGGAAGTCTCGCCGCCGTTCGACCATGGTGACATTACAGCGATCCTCGCGTCGAACATTGTGTTCGAATATTTGTCTCTGCTTGCCATCAAGAATGGATAAAACTGCGCCGCTTCTTTCGCGCATTTCAAACCGCCTCGCCTCCATCAGCGATACCCCCGCCCTCGACGCATCCGTCCTGCTCGCCCACATCGTGGACAAACCCCGTTCGTGGGTGATGGCGCACCCTGAACTGACCATCACAACGGATCAACAAACACAACTCGACGATTCCCTCGCCCGCCTCGAAAACGGCGAACCGTTCCCGTATGTGCTCGGCACATGGGAATTCTTCGGGCTGGAGTTCGAAATCACGCCCGATGTTTTGATTCCCCGCCCCGAGACCGAGTTGCTCGTTGAGAAAGCCATTGTCTGGCTCCAGCAAAATCCATCCAACCGAAACATCGCGGATGTTGGCACAGGTTCGGGAGCGATCGCGGTATCGCTGGCAGTCAATATCCCTGATGCGAACATCCTCGCCACCGATATTTCACCAAACGCATTGCAAGTTGCAAAACGAAATGCAGAAAAATTCACAGCAACCAGCCGAATCGCTTTCATCGAATGCGACCTCCTGCCAGGTCAATCGTCAATCGAAAATCGTCAATCGAAAATCGATCTGCTCTGCTCCAACTTACCCTACATCCCAACCGACACACTGCGGAATCTTCCAATTTACAACCGTGAACCAACCATCGCCCTCGACGGCGGCTCAGGCGGATTCACATCCATCGAAAGGCTCATGCAAATCGCCCCGGCATATCTCGCGCCGAACGCCCTGCTTCTTTTCGAGATCGAAGCGACACTCGGCAACCAAGCCGCCGAACTCGCAAAAAAATATTTTCCAACAGCGCGGATAAAACTGCATAAGGATTTGGCGCAACGCGATCGCCTGCTGGAAGTTCAAACATGAAGACCGAGATCATCCTCCCCTCGCCCGAGGCGATACAGCGCGCGCTCGCTGTTCTCCAAGGCGGCGGTCTGGTCGCCTTCCCCACGGATACCGTCTACGGCGTGGGCGCGCTGGCATTCGACGGTAAGGCGGTCGAGTCGATTTACTTTGCCAAGGTCCGCCCCATCGAAAAAGCGATACCCGTTTTGATCGCGGACGCGGCGGATATGGAAAAGGTTGGGACGGACATTCCCGACATTGCGTATCGACTCGCCTCCCGCTTCTGGCCCGGACCGTTGACCTGCCTCATCCCCAAACAACCCTCTCTCCCTGAAACCGTCTCTGCCACAGCCACTGTCGGCGTGCGCGTGCCCGACCATGACGTTGCCCGCACGCTCCTCCGCGCGGCGGGACCGATGGCTGTAACCTCCGCGAACATTTCCGGGCAGGCAAGCCCATCCACTGCGGAGGAAGTATCCGCCCAACTCAGTGGACGCATCGCGCTCATCATTGATGGTGGCAAACCCCCCGGCGGGGTTCCCTCCACGCTTGTGGATTGCACTCAAGACGAATTGAAAATCATCCGTGAAGGTCCGATCACCATCGAGGAAATCACAAGAAAACTCTCATCCCCTATTTAATTCAAGTTCATGCACACTTTATCTTGATCAATATAATGACAGTTGCATTCTCCTTAGCAAACCGCCTAAGACTTGGGCAAGTCGAAGGCGGTTTGGGTTTTAAGTGGACGATTGACCATGGACGTCAGACGATAGTCTATCGTCTATGGTTTATGGTCATGACAATGCCCACGTCGGCTGGACGTCCATCTCCAAACCTAAAACGTGCCCGAGTGCATAGCGATAATATCCGGCTGCGGCGATCATGGCGGCATTGTCGGTGCATAGCGAAAACGCGGGGATATGAACCTTGAACTCAGTCTGTGATTGAAAAATATTTCGCAGGGCTTTGTTCGCCGAGACCCCGCCAGCGACGAGAATCTCTTTCGCTCCTAAATCCCGAGCGGCTTGCATTGTCTTCTTGAAGAGGATATCTACAGCAGTGGTTTGGAACGAGGCGGCGAAATCTTCCACAGGGATTTGCTCGTTCTTCTTTTTCAAGTTATTGACTTCGTAGAGCACTGCCGTTTTGATTCCGCTGAATGAGAAGTCATAAGGATTGTCAAGTTTGGGACGCGTGAATTTGAATCTCGCAGGGTCGCCGGTCTCTGCCGCCTTTTGGATGGAGGGTCCGCCGGGGAAGGGAAGCCCAAGGAGGCGACCCACTTTATCGAAAGCCTCACCAGCCGCGTCGTCGAGGGTGGAACCGAGGCGTTTGTACGTCAAATGATCGGTCATGAGGTTCAGTTCTGTGTGTCCGCCGGAGACGAGGAGAGCCATCAGGGGGAATTGCGGTTCGGGTGGGGCATCGTCATCTTTGTTGTGAATCCACGCAGAATAGACGTGCCCTTCGAGATGATTTACGCCGATCAACGGTTTGCCAAGACCCAGCGAAAGTCCCTTAGCCATGTTCATGCCGACGACGAGCGAGCCCGCAAGCCCGGGTCCACGCGTGACGGCGATGGCATCCATATCTTCAAGAGTGAGTCCAGTTTTCTCGAGAACCTGATTAACCACGGGAATAATACTCAACACATGTTGGCGCGATGCAACCTCAGGGAATACGCCGCCGTACCGCGCGTGAATTTCCATTTGCGAGGCAATCGTGGAAGCAAGCAACGCGCGCCCGTTTTCGAGGACGGCGCAGGCGGTTTCGTCGCAGGAGGATTCGATGGCAAGGATACGGGCAGAGGAAAGAGAAGGCATAAAGTTATCAGTGAACAGGCATCAGTTGTTCTACAAATGTCGCAAAAACGAATCGGGATTGGTCAGGAAGTCCTTTGTCAGTTGCACATGTTCAAGTTGATTATATTTGACTTCTTTTATTTTTCCATTTGCAAATTGGAGTATCTGGGCATCGGGAAACGCAAGGATGATCGGCGAGTGTGTGGCAATGATGAATTGCGAGTTTTCAGCAACCATTTGTTTAAGCGCGGCAAGGAAAGTGAGTTGACGCATCGGGGAAAGCGCCGCCTCGGGTTCATCGAGCAAGTATAAACCGTCAGGCACGAAGCGGGATTGGAAGAGCGTCAGGAACGATTCGCCGTGCGAATAAGTATCAAGCCCGTCGCCGTAGCGGCGTTGCATATCCGCCAATTGACCGCCATACGGCATGCGCGCCAACGACTTGGCGTAGTCGGATCGCCCTGCATACTCGTCATCGATATTATTCAATTCCTGTTGAAATTCTTCCTTCGTCTGCCGCATGGTTTTGGCGTACCCGAAGAAGTCCTCCGCCCGTAGGAAGAAGCCTTTGCGAGTGCGCTTTGTCCACGTGAGGCGGAAGTATTGCGCGAGTTTACGAATGGGCGCAAGGGATTTATCGGTACGGACGGATTCGCTTCCCACCGTGACCGATTCCACCGCGCAGGCAATCGTTTCCAAAATTGTCGATTTGCCCGAGCCGTTTTCGCCGACGAAGAATGTGACAGGCGAGGCAAAACGTATCTCACGTAAAGAATTCACGATTTCCAGCGTGAATGGAAAAATATCTTTATCGCGAGCATTAAATTCGCGAACGGTGAAAGACTGAAGGTGATTCATCAGGCCCTGACCATTGACCTTCGACGATAGACCATGGTCAATGGTCGGTGATCCATGGTCGTTACTTGTTCCACTTCTTCATCGGCAGGACAAAGTCATACGGAAATTCAGCCAATTTCTCGATCTGCCCGTCCGGGCGAACCCACAGCGTATCCTCGATGCGCACGCCCATTCCTTTTTCGGGATAATACAACCCCGGTTCCGAGGTGATGACCACGCCGGGGGCGAGCCGTTCATCGTCACCGGCGGTCAACCCGCTAAAGGGGCGTTCGTGGATGTTGAGTCCGACGCCGTGACCAAGACTATGAACATAACCTTCGATTGGTGACTTCGTGTTGAGTGGAGTTTTATGTCCCTTCGATTCGTAATACTCGCACGTCATTCGATTGTAGTCCTTGAACGGTGCGTTCAAATCGAAGTTGTCCATCAACTTGTTGAAAATTTCAAAGACCTGATCGTACAGTTCCTGCGCTTCGGAGGTGGCGTAACCCAAACTCCACGTGCGGGTGAAGTCGTAGTAATACCCTCCGCCCTTTTCGGCGGGATAGATATCGAACACAATCGTCTGACCGAGCCGCATCAAGTCTTCCGGCGTGCCGCCCGAATGCGGGACTCCCGCATCGCGCCCGATCGCAAAGATAAACCCTGACGGCAGTTCCCCGCCTTTTTCCGCCACCCACAAGCGAATCTTCGCATGAACATCGCCCACCGTCAGCGGCAAGCCATCCTCTTTCAGTAACACTTCATCGCCACGGACTTCGCGTGCAGTCAAGTAATCGCGTACCTGCGCGACCACTTCCGTTGTGATCTTCCCCATCGCGCGGATGCGGTTCACTTCGCTTTCGTCTTTTGTTTCCATGGCGCGGACGATGAGCGAATTCCCGCTCGATTCACCGACCAATTCGATCCCCGGTAAAAGTTTTTGGAGGTACGCCAGGATCCCGAACGTCCAGCCCACATCGTAGGTACCATACACGCCGACGCGCCCATTGGTCAGCCCAAGTTCACGGAACATCAACTCGCACCGCAGGGCGTTGGCGAGCAACACATCTTTGTTCGCTTTTTCGAGCAGAGCATCGAAATCGTATTTGCTGAACGGGACGCATTTCAAACCGCTTTTCGCGGCTTCATCCCGTTCCATGTCGCCGTGGAAAAGTACTGCTTCTTCCCCTCGTTTTTTGACCAGGATGGCGTGCATGATGTGTCCGCCACCCGTAAAGTAATACATCGGGGGGTTGTGCTCGCCGTGACCGAAAACGACCAAAGCGTCCATGTTCCTGGCTTGCATGATGGTGTCGATGTCTGATTTCATTTACTCTCCGTTTTTGCGTAATTGGTAAATAGTGATTGGAGACTAGAGATTGAGCGTACTGAACTCTTTCCCAATCTCGTCATTCTCGAACGTCAATTTCAATGATTTCTTCTTTTCGGTAAACCTCGCCGAAAGACCGATCACATCCTCTGAATCGTGGAATAAGCCCAAAATGGTCAGCGGGCGTTGGAGTAGTAATTTTCCGTACGCGGGAGCGAATAATATCTTGAGGGCGAATTCCGCCACGGTGCCGCCGATGAGACCAGCGATGATCCCGGCGAACGTTCCGACCGCGGCGGAAAACCCAATGGTCTGTATCGTCTCTCCATCCGGCGTGATGAGCCAGACGGGAATAAAAACGATCACAAAGGTCAGCAAGCCCGCGATGATAAAAGGAACGAGCGATACATTCACGACCCGCTTTTCTTTCCTCTCGCATTCGGCGCATAACGGCACGGGAAAGTCCATCAACACGCCGCGACCGCGTTTTTCCACGCCCATGTTCAACTTCATCGGCAATACCACGCGCTTTGGTTTTCCGCAGTTGGCGCAACGATCGGGGAATTTCAATTGCGGCGGATTCCTGGGGTCTTGAATCGGGACTTCAACGGTAATCATTCAACGTCTCCTGCAAAACCCGCAACAACAGTTCATCGTCCAACACTGTGCGAGGATCAAGCAACACGCGATTATTTTCCGTCCGCGCGATCACAGGCGGATTCGATGTACGGAGTCGCAATAAAAATTTATCGGGCGATCTGACGTTCAAAGCCAACGCAAACGTAGCCATGGATTCCTCGGGCAGACTCCCGCCCCCCACCGTCGACTCGGATTGCACGACCTCACCTTGCATCAACGCCTTCTGCCACGCCTCCGCGCGGACCTTCACCTGCTCCGCCGTAAGCGACATCATTCGCACGACCGGGATCTCGCGCTCCGCTTCGTCTTTGAGGTAATGCGTCAGTGTCGCCGCAACTCCCGCGAGACAAGTCTTGTCTGCCCGTACTGCCCGTGCCAACGGATGCTTCTTGACCTTGTCGAGTAATTCCCTTTTGCCGACGATGATCCCCGCCTGCGGACCGCCCAACAATTTATCTCCTGAGAAGCAAACGATATCCACACCCGCCGCGAGGGATTCCTGCACGGTTGGTTCGTGCGCAAGACCGTATTTCGTTGTGTCAATCAACGCACCGGAACCGAGATCGTCCACGACGGGCACGCCGGCATGGTGAGCCGCTTCGACGATTGTTTCGAGTTCAGGTTCCTCGGTAAAGCCGACAATCTTGAAGTTGCTCCGATGCGCGCGCATGACGAGACCGGTCGGTTCTTTGAGCGCGTCTTTGAAATCGGAGATTCGTACTTTGTTCGTTGTGCCGATCTCCGTCAGTTTCGCACCGGATTGTTTCATCACGTCGGGCACGCGGAACCCGCCGCCGATCTCGACGAGTTGCGAACGCGGGATGACCACTCGCTTTTTGTTCGCTAACGCAGAAAGGACGAGTAACACTGCCGAGGCGTTGTTGTTCACCACAAGCGCCGATTCAACGCCGAGCAATTTTTGCAAAACCGCCTCCGCATGGATCAGCCGCGAGCCGCGTTTGCCTGATTCCAAGTCAAATTCGAGGTTGGAGTAACCGCGGGCGGTATCGGTCATTGCCTGAATGGTTGCGTTCGATAATGGCGCGCGCCCGAGGTTGGTATGCAGGATGACCCCTGTCGCGTTGATGACCGGGACGAGCGAGGAGCGCGTCCATGCGGCGAGGCGGGATTCGGCTTGGGCGAGGATCGAGTCGAAGGAGGGCAGGGCAGATCCCCCGTCGAGTTTGAAGCGGGCGCGGGCTTCGTCCAACGTCAAGCGAAGCGCGTCCAACGTCAACGGGCGACCATATTTCAAGAGGAGGTCATCCGCTTGCTGGAGAAGTTGCTCCACGGAGGGAAGGTCACGCAGGCTGGTCGTCATCATCCATCACCGGGGGAGTCCAGCGCGCGCGTTCACGCAGTCGGAGAAAATATTCGATGGCGGTCAACCCGCCCGCCAGCCCGAGGATCACGTAGACGGTGACCAGACGCCCCAGTTGGAGCCATGCCAGCGTAGCGCCGTACACGCCGAACCACACTGCCTGCCTCACGATCACATTCGCATCGGCAGGCGGGTCGGCGGGAAAGCGGCGATGGAAAAAATACACGATGGGCAGGACGGTGCCGGTGAGCGCAAGAATGATGAGGGCGAACAATAACCAACGAAATCCGACAAGTGGAGCGGAAAGGTACAAGACCGCACCTATGCCGCCCCACCCAAAGACAATGAGCAGGAGCGCTGGGATTGCGAAGGAACGAAAGTTATACGTAGGCACCGGGAAAAATATCCTCTGAGAAACTGTTTCTTAAGTCTGTTGTGGCTTCGTTTTGTACACGGATTTCAAGGACAGCACGGAGAAAAACCGCTTATTAATGCTCTTTTCCGTGAAATTCAGCGTAATCCGTGCTGTCCGTGTCGAAAAGTATAGTTATGAAACGCTCTCTGAACGCCGGCTCAAAAATCAATGCAGGATGGGACAACATACGGCGGCGAAAATACACAGCCAAAACGGAACCCGTTATCGAAGCGGACGATGATGAACGGTTCTTCCTCGCCGTATTCCACGATCGGGCGTTGCACGGGGAGCGCGTCGGGATTTGAGCCGATATCGAAGGCATATTCGCCGTTCGCATTGGCGATAAAACCTTGCACATCCTGCAAGGGGGCTGGCAATTCATCGAAGTTGCTCGCCTGCATGCCCTCATGGATCAAGCCCTGCATGCGTTGCAGGGATAGGCGTGTCTCTTCGTTGTGCATGGAAAACAAGCCCAACAGGGAAACGATTCCAAAGGCGATCAGCACGGTAGCCCATCTCTGGGCTGGCGCGCTGGCTCGATACGGATGAGGGGTCAAACGATCCATCAGCCAGCGGACCAGCCAACCGAAGGGCACGTAGAAAAACATGCGCGGCAGAAAAACCAAAAGGAGCAGGGCGAACACTCCGCCGAGGTTCGAGGTTGCCGTGATAAAGATCCAAATGGACGACAGGATCGAACCCGCCAGACCGCTCAGCAGGATGCCGGGGATGGCTTCGTCAGTCCATGCCGCGAGCAGACCCAGTAAGCCGAACACCGCAGTGGTCAGGATGATCACCCCGATCCGGCCGGGCCACGGCACATACAGCGGAAGATCCGGCAGCGCCCACTGGTTGATGTAGTTGGATGTGATCGCAAACCCCAACCCCAGGAACAAACCCAGGGTCAACCCCAATCTGCGTTGTGATGTAAATGCCATGAACTCTCCTTTTCAGCGCAAATTATATCAGCGGTTGCCCGGCGACTCGAAAGGTATAATTGGAGAGTCGGCAGTCAGGGAGTAGTGAGCAGTGAGAAGTGAACAGTAATCAGTCATCAGTGTCGAGGTGATATGAATGTTTCGGATGCAATTCGGTTGAAGCGGGCAGTGCGGAAATTTCGAGCAGAGCCTTTGACGGAGGATGTGACGCGCGCCATCCTGAACGCCGGGCGCAGGTCGCAATCGTCGAAGAACGAGCAAGGCTGGCAGTTTATCGCCATCCGCGAGAAATCCACGCTGGAGGCGCTCTCAAAAACGGGGACGTACGCGGGTCACCTTGCGGGCGCGGCGCTGGGCGTTGCCATCGTCACCCCAAGCCCCGACGGCAAGTTTCAGGATTTGTTCGACGCCGGTCAAGCCGCGGCGTACATGCAACTCGCCGCCTGGGAATTGGGAGTTGGCTCGTGCCTCGCTTCGATCTACGAACCCGAGCTGGCTCGCCAGATTTTGGGCTTTCCGCCGGGCTGGCATTTGAGGATCGCGCTTTCGTTTGGATACCCCGCGGATGAAACAAAACTCACCTCCGATCCAAAGCAGGGAGGACGAAAGTCGCTGGAGGAAATCGTCCATTGGGAGAAATGGTAGACTGATTGACGATTTTGGATTGACGATTTTGGATTGACGATTTACGATTGACCAAATTTCATAAAAGGAGATTCCCCATGTCAGACAGCGTATACAAGATCATCGAGTTGGTCGGCACGAGCACAGAATCGTGGGAGAAAGCCGCGAGCGTGGCAGTGGAGCGCGCGGCGAAGTCCCTGCGCGATTTGCGCGTGGCGGAGGTCGTGCAATTGGATATGGTGATCGACGACAACAAGGTCACCGCGTATCGCGCGAAATTGAAGGTTTCGTTCAAGTTCGAAGGCAGCGGGTAGAACAAGTTCTTTAAACACGAAGGGCACAACGCACACCAAGGGAAATTCTTCAAAACTTTGTGCCCTTTGTGTTCTTTGTGTTTAAAAGGATCGGGGGAATCAATCCACGAGACGCAATCAAGTACAATTGCGCCCATGTCTATTTTATTGTCATCTCTCTTCTACTATCCCATCAAAGCCTGCCGCGGACATGAGGTACGGGCTTGGAAAGTCGAACGCATGGGCTTGGAACACGACCGCCGCATGATGGTCGTCACACCCGACGGCGAATTCCTCACGCAACGCGAACACGCGAAACTCGCGCTGGTCACACCTCAACTGAATGACGGCGTGTTGACGTTGAACGCGCCGAACTTTGACTCCCTGCAACTTGCGGTGAGGGAATCAGGCGCGGTCCAACCTGTGAACATCTGGAAGAGCAAAGGTGTCCATGCGGTGGATCAGGGGGCGGACTCCGCTCAATGGTTTTCGGACTGGCTCGGTGTGGAGGTAAGACTCGTCCACATTGCCGAGGGTTATCAACGGAAAGTAAACGCTAAGTACGCGATCAACTCCGACGATCACACCGGCTTCGCCGATGGGTATCCGATCCTGTTGGTTTCCGCAGAATCGCTGGCAGACTTGAATTCGCGGCTTGAATCACCCGTCCCGATGAATCGCTTCCGCCCGAATATCGTCGTCCAAGGCTGCGATGCCTTTGCCGAAGACACGTGGAACGAAATCCAAATCGGCGGCGTTAAGTTAGCCATTGTCAAACCGTGCCCGCGCTGTGAAGTCACGACGATCGACAAGGAAACGCTCGAACGGAAGAAAGAGCCGCTCAAAACCCTTGGCAAATATCGCAAACACGCGCTCGGCGCCATCTTCGGGCAGAATGTCATCCCATTGAACAGCGGCAGGCTCGAAGTCGGAATGAATGTACGTATAGGGGCGGGGTAAACCCGCCCTACAAATAAAATCATACCCTCATGAAACCCAAATACAAATTGCTCTGGTTGCTTCCGATGTTCGCGCTTTTCGCATGCCAGGTCATTCCATCCACCTCCATTACCCCCACAGCGACTCCCACCATCACCCCCGGCGGACCCACGCTCACCCCCAGCCCGACGATCACGCCGACGCCGTTCCCCACACCCGTCCCCGTGGTAAGAATCGATTCGGGCGACAACGCCCTCTTCCACGGCGATTTCGATCTTGCGCGTCAGCATTATCTGAGCGCCTTCAACGATTCCACCGACAAGGATATCAAAGCCGCCGCGCTCTGGGGGCTTGGGCGCACCGAGCTTGCCGACGGGCGATACGAACTCGCCATCGAAACCCTCACCACGCTCACCGCGGAATTTCCCGATTCCACTTACGCCGCGCGCGCGTATTTCCTGATGGGGCAGGCGTATTTTGCGCTTGGGCAGTATCAACCATCGGCAGACGCCTACAACACCTATTCCACGCGCATCCCCGGCGTGCTGGATGGGTACGTTCAGGAATATCGCGGCGACGCTTTGATCGAGATTCAGGATTACACCGGCGCGATCAACGCCTATACCACTGCTCTCAACGCTTCGCGCCTCAGTGACGGCTTGGTCCTCCAAATCAAGATCGCCACCGCCCGCGCGGACTTCGGCGACAACGCCGGCGCATTGGCGTTGTACGACCAGGTCTTCAACACGAGCGGCAACGATTTTGTCAAAGCGCAAATGGATTATCTGGCAGGGAACGCGCACCTCGCGCTCGGTCAGAGCGACGCGGCATACACCCGCTACCTGCACGCCGTGGAAAATTATCCGCTCTCGTATTTTTCATATCTATCGCTGGTCGAACTTGTGGACGCAAACATCCCCGTGGACGACCTCGACCGCGGCTTGGTGGATTATTTCGCCGAGGCGTATGACGTTGCCCTTGCCGCCTTCGACAGGTACATCGAGGTGAATCCCACCCACGACGGCACCGCTTCGTACTACCGCGCGTTGACCCTGCGCGAGATGCAACGAAACCAGGAAGCGATCGAGGCGCTGGACGCGTTCATCAAATCGTACCCATCGCACCCGCGCTGGACGGAGGCTTGGGAAGACAAGTCTTTCCTCGAGTGGGCGGTGCAAGGGGATACCCAGGCAGGCGCAAAAACATTGCTCGACCTTGTGGCGGCGGTTCCATCCTCTGCCGAGGCGCCATCCTTCCTGATGACCGCGGCACGCATCACCGAACGCGATAACCGTCTCGAGGAAGCCGCCCAGATCTGGGAACGCGTCGCCAATGAATATTCCGCCAGTGAGCAGGTGCCGCAGGCGTTGCACCTTGCGGGAATCACGCGCTACCGGCTCGGCGATACTTCCGGGGCGCTGGTCATCTTCCAGCGCGGACTTCTGCTCGCCAGCCTGCCCGAGGACCGCGCGCGCGCCTTGCTGTGGGTCGGCAAAGCTCAAATGCAACTTGGCGACAGCGCATCCGCGCAGGACGCGTGGCAACAGGCGCAAGCCATCGACTCCAGCGAGTATTACAGCATCCGTGCGCGCGACCTGATCCTCAACGAGACGCCATTCGGATCACCGGTCGTCGTCAACCTCGACCCGGATATCGCGGAGGAAAGAAAGAATGCCGATGCGTGGATGCGCATCACGTTTAACCTCCCTGCGGAAACGGACCTCGCAGGTCCGGGCGCGCTGGCGGGCGACCCGCGCTTTGTGCGCGGCACAGAGTTATGGGAATTGGGGATGTACGACGAAGCGCGGTTGGAGTTCGAAGCCCTGCGCGAGTCAGTGAGCGCCAACGCTGTGGATAGTTACCGGCTCGCAAATCATCTGCTTGAGATCGGCTTGTATCGCTCCGCGATTTTTGCCGCGCGTGAAGTCCTATCACTGGCAGGGTTGGAGAGCCAGTCCGCGTCGCTGACCGCGCCGCCATACTTCAACCACATCCGCTATGGGTTTTACTACCGCGACCTTGTCGTGGCCGAATCGCAAAATTTCGCGCTCGACCCGCTCCTGATGTTCAGCGTCATCCGCCAGGAAAGTTTGTTCGAAGGGTTCGTCAAATCGAACGCCGGCGCGCACGGGTTGATGCAGGTCATCGCGCCGACCGGCGCGCAGATCGCCGGCGAACTTGGCTGGCCCCCCGGCTACGATGAGCAGGACCTCTATCGCCCCAACGTGAGTGTCCGGTTTGGCGCGTATTATCTCGACAAAAACAAAGACCTGCTTGGCGAGAGCACGTACGCCGCCCTCGCCGCCTACAACGGCGGACCGGGCAACGCCCTCGCCTGGAGGGATTTGGCAGGTGACGACCCTGACTTGTTCCTCGAGGTGGTACGCTTCGAGGAAACGCGGAATTACATCCGCTTGATCTATGAGATTTTCAACACGTATCGGTTCTTGTACAGCCCCCAATAATTAAAAAAATAAACCTGACAGGTCTCGAAGGACCTGTCAGGTTTTAAATACCCTATCCCAAATGCGCCACGATGCGCGAGTGAGCGGTTTCGGTGTCCATATCAATCACGGCGATCAACTTGTCGCGCCCGGAGGAACCTGCCACAATATCGAGACGCGATTTCGCCACGCCCAAAATATCAGCCATAAATTCGATCAATGCCTCGTTGGCTTCGTTATCCGCGGGCGGCGCGGCAATGCGCACCTTGATCGTCCCATCGTTCAACACTTCCACGATCTCGTTGCGGCTGGCGCGCGGTGTCACGCGCACCGCCAGCGCCGATCCCCTTTTTCCATCGTGCATTTTCATTTTCTTGTCAGACATGGCTACCTCAGTGAAGATAGAAGGACTACGATGAAACGCGAAACGAATTGGAGCAAGATCATCAGGACCATTGGGCTGAAATCGAACATCCCCGCCGTGGGCACCACGCGCCGGATCGGCAAGAGCATCGGCTCGACGATGTTATCGATTCCGCGCCGCACCGGGTGATACGGGTCCATGAAATATGAAAGGATGACGGATACAAAGACAAGCAGGGTCAGGAGTTCGAATACCAGTCTGACGATGGCGATCAACGTGTCCATTACGCTTCATTCTCCGATGTAGTTCTGCGCTCGCCGACGATAGCCGTTCCCACACGGACGAGGGTGGCGCCCTCCTCCACCGCGACCGCAAAGTCCATACTTGTGCCCATCGAGAGTTCGCGCCAATCTCCGCGGCCGGGGAGTTGATTCTGCAAAAAATCGCGAAGCAACCGCAATCGGCGAAAGAAGCGGCGCGAGGCTTCCGCGTCCGTCCCCAGGGGCGGCATGGTCATCAACCCTTGCACACGCAGGGATGGCAGGTCTAGGATGGCGGCGATGTCAGGTAGAAGGGGTGACCAACGCGAGTCATCGGATGCATCCCAACCTGATTTGGATTCTTCGCCGCCCATATTGAACTCGAGCAGGACCGGCAGGGTACGATTGGCTTCGCTCGCAAAACGGTCGAGGCGCCGGGCAAGTTTGAGGCTATCGAGCGAGTGTAAAAGTGCAAAATGTTCCGCCACCGCGCGCGCCTTGCGGCTCTGCACGTGACCGATCATGTGCCATTCTACACCAGTTTGACCGGCGAGGGATTGAATTTTCGTGACACCTTCTTCGGGGTAATTCTCGCCAAGGATTTGCGCGCCTGCTTCGATGGCGGCGCGGACGATCTCGATCGGCTGCGATTTGGTGACCACCACCAAACGGACATCGCCCGCCGGGCGGTCCGATCTGCGGGCGGCGTCGGCGATCTGGTCGAGGGTGTGCAGGTATTTTTCGCGGATGGAGGAAACGAGGTTAGACATAATGTATTGTAGAGACGTGGTCTTCCCGCCCCACGCTGGGCGAGGTGACCCCGCCCCTACAAGGATATTAACGCCCCAAAGCGACCGGTACGTCCTTTTTCGGCGCGGTGCGAGAACCAATCCTCGGTGTGACAAGCCGTGCAGATGCCGGCAACCTCGACCTGATTCACGCCGGCGCGGTTCAACAGGATTTGGTTGGTCGTCCAAAGGTCGAAGTGGATCTTGCCGTTGACCGATTTCAAGACCTGGTCCGAGTCGTCGCCAAATTTTTGCATGACTTGCAGGATCACATCCGCGCCGATCTCGTAATGGTCGGGCCCGATGGAAGGACCGATGCAGGCGATAACGTCGGCGGGGTTCGAGGCGTAGTTCATTTTCATGGCGGTCACCATCGCGCCCGCCACATCGCGCAAGGTTCCCATCCAGCCGGCATGGGCAACACCGACCACTCCTTTACGCGGATCGTGCATAAGGATCGGCACACAGTCGGCGAAGCGCATGAACAGGCTGACCTCGGGTTTATCGGTAAGGATGACATCCGCCTGCCGGACAGATTCTCCTTCGGGGCGGGGTGCGTGGGTGCATACCACATCGGCGCTATGCACCTGCCACACATCGAAGATGGATTCAGGAGCGCGATCTATGGCGCGAAAAGATCGCTGGCGGTTTTTTTTGACGCGCTCGAGGTCGTCCCCCACGGTGCCTCCCACATTGAGCGACCCCCACGGCTCCGGGCTGACTCCGCCGCGACGCGTGAACACGGCATGTTTGGTGCGCAGCGTTTCGAATTGAAAGTAGCGAAGTCCGTCAGCGGCTGTAAAGGGCATGATCGGAAATTCCAATCGAATGGGCGTGCGTCACGCCTGTACCTGTTCAATGGATGAAATTTTTTTGACGAAGAACTGGCGCGTCTCATCCATGGATTCTTCCATGTACGGGAAGGCAAACCAGGCGGTCATGAACCCGAACAGTCCACCGGTGAACACGCGCAGGAACGGCGTGCTTTCACGATACGGCAGGAGGCTGGCAAGCCACTCCCACTCGATCTGGCTGAACAACTGCGAAAATCCGTCCAGCCCGATGGGTCCCATACCGAGGAGGATCCAGAATATCCAATGCAACGGCTTTAGGCGGCGTCCGCTTCCGGCGTAGACAATGCCGAATAAAAAGATCGCCCCGTAGATGGCGACATCCCGCTCGCACAACGCAACCTTGTAGCCGACGGTCTCATTGCCGATGTATTCCCGCGCTTCGAAGCGAGCGAGACCCGATGCGTTGTGCAGGTCCGAGATTCCAGTCGCCTCTTCAAAGGATTTCACACCGGAAAGCCCCGCCTCTTCCAACGGGTAGTACGCCTGTTCGCCGAACAGGAAGAACGACCGGAACCCGAACTGATGGCACAGCGGTTTGTAGAGCGTGTAGAGCACTTTGGCGGGAATCGGTGCGCCTGCTTTCATCAGGGTGGGTGCAAGGAAAGGCAAACCCACGTACAGCAAAATAAATGCGTTCAAAACCGCCAGATAATGCCGCGACATCCAGTGCATGATCCGATCGGCGCCGCTGATGGATTGTCCACGGCGGAGCCGGTCGTGATGGTCTTCACGCCCGAGACGGTCGAGTTGACCGCGGCGGTCTTTTGCCGCGCCGAGCGTCATGGACAATTTTTGTTTGTCGAAAGGCGCTTCGAGCCGGTAGGGACCGACTTCGACAACCGGGACGCGCGCGCTGTAGCTTTTCTGGATGGCGGGGTCGGAGTCCACATCCACTTCCACGAGGCGGTGCGGGAATTGCGCCTTGAGCGATTCCAAATCTGCTTTTGCCGCAGCGCTCGCTTCATCATCTCTGCGGAAAAATAATGTGACAGTGTACATGGATGATTATCTACAGACCGAAGTCGATCCAGAAGAATTGCCCCGCGGCGGCGATGCGCTCGAAGATGCCGGTGAAGAGCATGATACCGACGAGCACGAGCACAACACCCATCGCAACTTCCACGTAGCGCATCACTTTGCTGTATTTGCGCAACGTCAACGAGACCCAGCCTACGCCCAAAGCGGCGATCAGGAAGGGGATGGCAAGCCCAGCTGAATAGGCGGAGAGAAGCGAGGCGCCTTGTGAGATCGAGCCGCCATTGAGGACGAGAGTCAAAATTGCGCCGAGGACAGGTCCTACGCAGGGAGACCATCCCGCCGAAAAAAACACACCCATAAGGGCGGAGGACAAGTATCCTAATTTTCGGTCGGGCAATTGCTGAACACGGGTATCGTACTCGAGGAATGGGATGCGAAACACGCCGATCATGTGCAGACCAAAAATGACGACGACAATCCCGCCGACTTTGGACAGAATGAAACGAAGGTCAAATAACAGGCGTCCAAACGCGGAGGTGGCAACGCCGAGAGTGATAAAAACAAAACTAAAGCCAAGCACGAAGGCAAGCCCATGCGTGAACGTGATGAAGCGGTTATTTTCGGTGGCTTCCCCGCCGACCGCGCGACCGCCAAGGTAGCCGACGTACGCCGGGACAAGCGAAAACACACACGGCGAAAGAAACGAAGCCAACCCGGCGAGGAAAGCAAGCCCCAATGTGATCTGTGTAAATTCCATGTGATTCCTTTTTACTCAGAATTGCAGTTTCGATGTGACCACGATGGTGCCGTGATCGGGCAGGGATACACGTTGCTCGCTTTGGGCGAGCGAGATGTACGGCGTCGTCCAGCGGAAGATCCACTTCGCATCTTCCGGCGTGACGTTGATACAGCCGTGCGAGCGTTTTTCGCCGAACGAGTTATGCCAGAATGCGCCGTGGATGGCGATCCCATCCCCGCTGACCATGGTCGACCAAGGGACGGCTGGCGTGGAGTACCCGGATTGGAAACTGCCGGCGGTCATGTTCAACGAGATGATCTTCCAGTGTGTGAGCAGATTGCCGACGGGAGTGGCGAGTTTGTCACTGATCTGACCTGTCTCCGGGTCGTAGGCAATGCCGCTGGAGGTGCGGCAGTAGAACACTTCACTGGCGCCTTCGAATGCCGATAAAGTCTGGCGGTCAAGGTCCACTTCGATGCGCTTGTCATCCGGTGATACATCCGGGCTGATGGGTGAAATATCCTCCTCGGTGAGGATCTTGAACGCCGCGCCGTCTCCCCAGAAATATTCGCCGTATGCGCCATAGCCGTACCCGTGACCGTTCGCATCTTCGTTCCAACGATATTCCGCGAAACCGTTGTTGGTGCGCACCTGGTCGAACCACACCACCTGACCATAATACAAACGCGGCGGAAAGTTATAGGCGATGTGATCCTGCATCCACGGCGAGGCAACAACTCCCTCGTGAGCAAGGTCAACATATGGAACCGTCACCTCACCCCAAAAGCCGTTTGCGCCCGCCGGCATCGCGGTGATGGGCGTGTTGGGGTGGTTGCGCGTCGGCTGAAGGACAGAGGCGTAAATATATCCGTTCGGCGTTTCGACATAACACTGGTTGTTCAGCCCACCAATCACGCTCCCGATCACTTCACGGTTCCATTCCACGAGGGTATCTGCCCCAAGTTTGGCAATGGACGTGTTCAGGTTCGGGTCGTTGGTCGGGCGGCTGCGCAGGTCGATATCGGGGTCCACCACCCTGCCGATGATCTCACTCGCGGGGAATTGCGGCAAGCGTTTGGGAATCGCAAAACGGTCGAACAGGTCGCGGGTGTACGGTTTGAACGCCAGCGCGCCGAGACTTGCGCCAGCCAGTTTGAGAAAATCACGACGGGATATGTTTCGATTCATGGTTGGGCAAGGATACTCACAAAGAGAACATGCGTCAACACGCAAATGAGAGATGGTTAAGGCAGGCGCGCTCTTACCGCTCAATCCATGAAAAAATCCTTAAGCGCAGACATGCAACGAGTGCTGACTTTATGCCCCACATCGTCTTCGCAATACGTCACGCGAGCGCCGGCGTGCTCGAGCAGGGTGATGGATTGACGCGCCCGGTCGATCGTCACGGTTTCGTCTTTCGTCCCGTGCGCAACGAAAAATGATTTTCCCGCCAGGGGATGTTTCGGGACAAGTCCCTCCAGCCCGCTCGGCACAAACCCAGCAAGCGCACCTACTTTGCGGATTCGTTGCGGGTACAGGAACGACAACACATTGCACATGACCGCGCCCTGGCTGAACCCCATCACATCGAAGACGCTCGCATCGATTCCCGTTTCTGACTGGTACGCATCCACCAGGCGGATCAACGCTTCGGCAGGGGGGCGGAGTTGCTCGAGGCTGGGCTTGCCAAAGTCGAGGCGGTGGATGGGTCGCCACGTGTATCCGCCCGACTCGGCGGAATGAGGCGCGCGCGGAGCGATCATCCAGGTGTCGGGGGAAAGTCCGCGCGCAAACACCCACATCGAATTCTCGTCGCCGGTGAATCCGTGTATCAACAACATCAGCCGTTTCGGCTTCTGCGCCGGGCGGACGCGCAACGTCCACCCTTGAAAATCCACCAATTGGGTATCAATCTGGGTCAGCACGTTTTCGAATCCAATCCAACAACCAGAGTGATAAAAAGATCAACGCGATCGGAACGAGCGCGCCCAGCAGGCAGGTCACGCCCATGATGGCGGCGCCGGGACCGTAGAGCCAATAGATTAAACCGATGCCCACGAAAAACAACAGGAGGAACGCTCCGACTCCCAAACGGACATTGGTTTGTTTTGCATATTTACGCAGGTCGCGGGTCATGCGCATCCTCTTTCACAGCGGTTGGAAATAATTTCATCAAGTCAGGCATGGCTTTATGCACCGCCCTATCACCCTCGAGGGCGATCTCCGTCACATACCCTGTATCCAGCGTGTACAAGTGAGCGACATCGGGACGGATGATCAAGTCAGGCTTTGATAAATCGAGATTATGTTTTGTGATCGCGCGGTTAAGCATATCCTGCGAGAGCAGGAACACATCCACTGCCTGCACAACGCGCAATTGCTTGATGCGCGCCGCCAGCCATTGCGGGATAAATCGCGGCAAGACGATTCGCTCCATCGTGGCTGGGACGCCAAGCGGAGCCGTCAACACGACCGCCACCACCGGTGTGTCTGGAGCGGAAACGGAACGCGCCGCTTGGACAGGCACCGGGTTGATCGAACCGCCGTCCACGAGGTCCATTTCCATTACCCGACGGGCAGGGAAAATACCGGGCAAGGCAACGGAGGCAAGCAAGGCGTCGAGCAGGGAGCCGTCTTGAATGAAAATCTCTCGTCCGTGTTCGATCTCCGTCGCTGTCACGATCATGGGAATCTTCAAGGCTTTGAATGTCCGTTTTCCGACAAGAATCCGGAGCGATTTCTCAAACCCGCGCAAACCAAGAAAGGACGGTTTGCTATTTTTTTCCTGGCCTGTATAGCCGCTCCCCTTGAAGTGATGAAAGACCTTTTCCATTTCATCGGGGGTGTAACCCAAACCATACAACACACCGACGAGCGCCCCCATGCTTGTCGCGCCGATCGCTTCGATCGTAAAATCGTGCCTTTCGAGGCAACGCAAGACGCCGATGTGTGACACACCCTTGACACCCCCGCCACCCAGCGCGAGGGCGATGCGCTTCTTTGCCATGGATTTACGAGCTCCAATATTTCATCGAGCGACTCAAGCGATTTTGCCACGCAAATAATTTTTTCAATTCGGGCAACACGTCATCGAAAGCGGCTTCGCCGCGTTTTGCGATCTCGCGGATATTCACCGGCTCCAACGTTTCAACGTCGATCACCGACGGGCGGATCAAAATATCGGGCTTATCCACCTCCAGGCGATATTCTCCAACCGCGCGGTTCATAATGTCCACAGAGCGGAGGACAACATCCATGGCTTGGGCGTAGCGCAACTTGCTCAACCGATCCGTGATGGATTGCGGGACATACTTCGGGCGCGGCAGACTCCACGATTGGGCTGGTTCGCCCATGGGAGCGTTCAACGCCACCGCAACGACAGGCAGGTATGGAGCGAGAGTCCGCGCCGGCGCCACCGGGACAGGGTCCAGCGTTCCGCCATCCACCAGTTCCATATCGCCGAAGCGGCGCGCCGGGAAAACACCGGGGATGGCGGCAGAGGCAAGTACGGAATCCAACAACGCGCCTTCCGAAAGCAAAACCTCGGTGGCTGAATTCAAATCCACCGCCGTGAGCACGCAGGGTATCTTCAAATCGGCGAACGTTTTTGCGCCCAACCAGTGTTCCAAAAATTTTTCACCGCCCGCAATCCCCATGAACGACGGCTCGGCATCCGGGGTGTGCCCGTACAATTTATTTTGATCGAACGCGGAAAAGATCGACTCGATCTCATCCGGCGCATGCCCCAAAGCGTAAAACACCGCCACCAATGCGCCGAAACTTGTCCCTGCCAGTGCGCGGACTTTGAACCCGTGTTGGTCCAACCGTCGCAGAACCCCTATGTGCGCATTGCCTTTTGAGCCGCCGCCGCCCAGCGCCAGAGAAATTTCCATGATCAACTCGCCCACATTATACACAGGGACGACCCGGCGGGTCGTCCCTGCATGAGCTATGGAGTGATTGTCGGCGTCGCTGTCGGAAGCGGCGTATCCGTTGGAGTGGCTGTCGGAGGCGCGGTTGTGTTCGTCGAAGTTGGGAGAGGCGTATTCGTGGGCGGAAGCGGCGTGTTCGTCGGCGAGGCAACTACAATCGAGACCGTGAGCGTCGACCCAAACGGAGTGCCCGTCTGCGTTCCAAGCCGCCAGGAACCGCTGTATGTGCCGGGCTGTTTGGGTGCGACAAGAGCAACCGAAATTTGCGTCCATTTTTGCGGGGCGATCACTTTTCCAAGCCCGCCGGGGTCGCCGCTCATTTGATTCCCACCGGCAAATATAAGCCCAAACTGAAGAGCCCAATCGCAGGTGCCGTTATTCTGCACCTTCCAGGTTTTGGTGAACCCCTCGTTCGGTTTCATCACACTCCCGGCGGGAATGTTCACATCGCTGATCAAGACCAAATTGTTACAGCCGGACGCCAAAAGCGACGGGTTGGGCGTGGCGGTAAAGAGCGTCCCTGTCGGGGTGGGCGAAACACTGCCGGTTACGATCACCGGCACGAACACGAGTCCTTGTGTAGCGGACGGTCCCGGAGACGGCAGGGGCAACGGCGTTGTGGTGGGTGTCTCCACGGCTGGCGTTGACGTGTCGGTGGACACCGGCGCGAGGGCGGTCTGCGTCTCAAATATGGATGCGGCAAGTGTCCCCACACCGGCGGTGAGGATGGCATTCAAGTCCGTTTCCGAACTTTCTTCTGTGGCCGTACCGCCGCAGGAAGCAAGCAGAACTCCACCCAACAACAAGCAGTACAACAATCGTCTTCGTACAGAAATCATGTAACCTCGCTTTGAAATGATTTACGTCCCGGGTCGGGGATTATATCCATAACGCATTCGTGCTGCGCGCGCCTGCACCCAACGAAGCACCTACGATAGGTATACTTTTATCGTGACGCAGGAGGCAATACCAGTTCGGACGCATCCCGCGCAAGGATCGCGTCGATGGTTTCGAAAGAGGCATCCGCAGGGAAATCGAAACGCACGATCCCGCCGTCCGCCACACGCACGAGTACTGCAGGATTCCCCCCTGCATCCGCCAAAACAATCCCGTATTTTCCCGATGGATAGTATTCATCGGCGTACGCCTGTTCCGATATGGCAAAAACAGCATACAGACTCTCCACTTGCAATCCCTGCCAGCTCTCAATTTCATCTTTCCAAAGATAGCTTCCCTCCGAAAAGAGCGTTGGCAACACTTCGACGGGAGTGTTCTCCGCCTCCCCTGCGCGGCATTGCGGAGGTCCTCCCAATGCGCCGATCGAAGTGCATGAATGAGTCGCAAATCTGAACAGCGCAACCAGTTCCGAAGTATCGCCGCTCTCCAACGCCGTCAAAACAACATCCACATCGGCTATCCCGGTCCTGGTTTCAAATGGGTAAAAGCCGTTATCGCCAACCTTTGCTTGCATTGACGGTCGGCAAGATGCGAAAAAGACCAAAAACATCAACACCGGAATAATTCTTGTCTTCATCGATGATTTCCTTTACTCAGCATACGCAATAACGCACGGACCAGCGCATCCACATCCTGTTCCGTGTTATATCCTTGAACGGATATGCGAATCAATTTGTTCCCGTTCCACTCCAGGATGGGAACCTCGATTCGGAACTCCTCGTACAGCTGGTCCTTGAACGTCAGCGCATCCAACTGTGGAGGCAGGGGCACGGCAACCATCTGGCGAAACCAATCCCCCGTCGGAGGCTGAAGCGGCGGCAACCCTGTCAACTCGCAGATCCGCCGCTGGGCATCCACAGCCAGCGCGTGACACGCATCACGGATTTTGTCCCAATGATGTTCATCTTGAAAATCAATCGCCGCAGGGACAGACAAAAACGCCGCGTGATCGCGCGTGCCCCACCATTCGTTGTGATCGAGGAAATCCGAGCCGCTTGGCGTTTCGGATTCATATCCCCACGAAACAACCAGGGGCTTGAGCAAGTGCTGGACGGAAGGTGCGGCATACAAAAACCCCGCGCCTTTGGGCGCGCACAACCACTTGTGCAAATTGCCGCCATAAAAATCTGCGCCGAGCGCATCGAGATTGACTGGAATTTGCCCGGGCGCATGCGCTCCGTCGATCACCGTGAGGATGCCGCGCGCACGCGCCTGCCGCACGATCTGCTCGATGGGCAGAATGATCGCCGTCGGCGAGGTGACATGGCTCACCGAAATCACACGCGTGTTCGGCGTGACACCCGCAAACAGTTCTTCGATAATCGTGTCGTTCGAAGTGATCGGATATGAGATTGGCTGGTTGATATATTTGAATCCGGTCTCCCGGGCAAGAAACCGCCAGGTACGATCCACTGCTCCATATTCGTGATCGGTGGACAGCACCTCGTCGTTTGCACCTAGCGTCAAAGACCGCGCAACGATATTGAGCGAGATGGTTACATTTTGAGTGTACACGAGGTTGCTGGGTTCAGTCCCAAGGTACGCGCCAAGCCGGGTTCGCGATTCGGCAAGTAACCCTGTGATGCGCCGTCCTAAAAACTCGACGGGCTGTTTTTCCATCTCCTCCTGCCAGCGACGATATGCATTCATCACGGGTATCGGGGTCGCGCCAAACGAACCGTGGTTGAGAAAGATCACCGAGGGGTCGAGTTGAAAGTGTTGTTCGAGATTAAACATCCATCAATCCTACCCGAAAATGAATATTCCGCACAACATGGCGCAGGAATTTCCGCGGATGGTTCGAACGGGAGAAAAAAACAAATCTCGCGGCGGTATCGAAACCGTGCGATAATCTGGCAAACCGTATGCTCAACCGAATTTTTCGCCTGACCGGCATTCCTGCCGAACACCGATCCAATTTCAAGCATCTCTATTTCGACATCGCCTGGTTTGGGGTACTCAGCGGGTCCGCTGTCAACTTTCTCAGCGTATACATCACCCGCATCGGAGGCACCGGTATTCAGATCGGTTTGCTCAGCGCCATGTCCGCTGTGGTCAGCCTGATCCTCGCCATCCCGGCAGCAAGGTGGCTGGAAAAACGCGATACCAACAAAGCCATTTTCTGGACGTCCGTCGTCTACCGTATTGGTTTCCTTCCCTTCGCCTTCCTGCCGGCGCTTTTACCTGAATCCGCTCAAATTTTCGCATTCATTCTGCTGACATTTTTCATGTCAATTCCGCTCACGCCGCTGGGCGTGGGATTCAACGCGCTTTTTGCCGAGACCGTCCCGGACGAATATCGCGCGCACGTGGCTGGAATCCGAAACGTCATGTTCGCCCTCACATACATGCTTTCCTCCGTGGCAAGCGGATATCTTCTCGAAACCGCGGAGTTCCCGTTCGGATACCAACTCGTCTTTGCCGCCGGGGCATTCGGCGCGGCAATGAGCAGTTATCACCTTTACTTCGTCAAGCCATTGACCGAGGGACGAACTTCGCGTCCCCCCCGGATTCAGCCTGCTTCTCCACCTCTGCCGCAAGCCCCCCCGCAATCGTTTCTCTCCGCCTTCCGTTTCGATATTTGGCGGACTCCTTTTCGTAATGTGCTGGTCGGTCTCTTCGCTTTTCACGCGTCCCAATACCTACCCACACCGTTATTTCCGCTATACAACATCCGTGTGTTGAACCTGAACGACAACCACATTGGCATCGGCACCGCGCTCTTCTACCTGACCGTCCTGCTGGGGTCCACCCAGTTACGCAGGCTCGCCCACCGCCTTGGCAACAAGACGTTAACCGGCTGGAGCGCGGCATTGATGGCGCTCTATCCGCTGTTGTTATCGTTTTCGACGAACGTCTGGCAATATTATGGGATATCCCTGATCGGCGGGATGAACTTCGCGCTTGTATCGGGCACGTATGCAAACTACATGCTTGAGCGCATTCCTCCCGATGACCGCCCGCCCCATCTCGCCTGGTACAACATCATCCTGAACGCGTCCATCCTGATCGGCTCACTGGGTGGTCCGATATTGGGGGAGGTTCTAGGGTTGTCTCCCGCCCTGCTGGTGATCGCCGCTTTACGCTTCCTTGCCGGACTGTTGATCTTGAAACGAGGCTGATCGCGTGCGTCGGTCCGTCAACGGCATGACCATCGCGGCGATTGTGGTAATATCAAATCATGTCTGATGAAATAAAAATAATCGCCAACAATCGCAAAGCGGGTTTTGAATATTTTCTCCTCGAAAAATTCGAGGCAGGGCTGGTGCTCCAGGGGAGCGAAATAAAATCGATACGCGCCGGGCAAATGAGCATCCAGGAATCGTTCATCGACATCGAAAACGGCGAGCAAGCCTGGCTGGTCGAAGCGCATATCGCGCCTTACGAACAGGCAAACCGCTTCAATCACGATCCGAAGCGCAGGCGCAAACTCCTGTTGCACAAGAAGCAGATCCGGGAGCTGTGGAACAACGTCCGCATCAAAGGGATGACGATCGTCCCCACCCGGGTCTATCTCAAACAAGGGCGCGCAAAGATCGAGATCGCGCTGGCAAAAGGGAAGAAAGCCTACGATAAACGGGCAACCATTGCAAAGCGCGATGAAGCCCGCAGCGCAGAAAGGCAAACGAGGGTCCGATAGATTGCCAGCACGGGACAAGCCGCACCAAGAAATTCGTTATGACATCCTCCACCATTGGCAGTATCAACAAACTACCGGAACCGGAAAAGCGGGATATCTATTCGCGCTATATTCCGCATGAACTCCTTGAACGATTCTCGCTGGCAAATCTTGCGCAAAACAAGGACTTGCTTCAATTCCGTTTTGCGGCAGGATCGAGCGATGTCGAAATGATGCTTTATCATCAGGCCGGGTTTCCCGACCCGATCCTCTACGCCCACCTGGCGGATTCGATGAATGGGCAAATCTTCATTCTGCTTTATATCCTCAATGATCCCTCCGCGCTGCGGTTTGGTGTGGATAAGATGCCCGACGGCACGCCGACGCAATTCGGGATTCGGAGGCGCAACATCGATGCAGAACGGGCCGCGCTCGAAGCCGGGCTTGCCCCGGGTCAAATCCGTCGGGGATTGCGCCTGCTTGGGAACGCCATCGCCACGTTTGAAAATTTCATGGCGTATCTTGGTCACGATATGTACTACATCGAACCCTTGTATTACCACAACGCAATTCTTTTCGAGCGGTACGGGTTCAGTTACCAGACGGGACGAAAAAAAATGACGGAAATCCACGCAGGCTTTGAGAAGGGCGGCGCGTTACATCAAAACCTGGATGGTTCGAACATCTTCCGCTCTGACAGCGCACGAGACAGCATACGCCTGAGGTCATGGGCGATCCACGATGGCGTACTGGGCGAACCGTTCACCAACGTTACGATGTATAAACGAGTGGGTGTTTCATCGAATATCAGCACCGCGCCGAATTGTCGCTGGTAAAAAAGAACAACACAACCAATTGCGCGTTGTGTTGTTCAAGTAGTGGGGGCATAACTTGAATCTACGACCCTCGCCTACACGTTTATCTGTATCGGGATTGCTCAGGGAACCTGAACAGCAATCTGTTTACGTTCCCTCTTCCCATGAATTCAAATAGTGCGTCTGCTCGGCAGTGAGAGTATCGATCTTTACGCCCATCGCTTCGAGTTTGAGGCGGGCAATTTCCTTGTCGATATCAACAGGAACCGAATACACCTTCTTCTCCAACTTGTCTGCGTTTTTCGCCATGTATTCGGCTGACAATGCCTGGTTGGCGAAAGACATGTCCATGACGGAAGCAGGATGCCCTTCGGCAGAGGCGAGGTTGATCAGGCGTCCCTCGCCGAGAATGTTGATCTTGCGTCCGTCTTTCGTTTCGTATTGATCCACGAACGGGCGCACGAGGTTCGGCTTGCCCTTGCTCATCTTTTCGAGCGCGGGGATGTTGATCTCCACGTTGAAGTGACCCGAGTTGGCGACGATCGCGCCGTCTTTCATCGCCTTGAAATGCGACTCGTCGATGACGTTGATATCGCCCGTGACGGTGCAGAAGAAATCGCCGATCTTCGCCGCATCGCCCATCGGCATCACCTGATACCCATCCATCACCGCTTCCAGCGCCTTCATCGGGTCCACCTCGGTGACGATGACCTGCGCACCCATCCCGCGCGCGCGGGACGCCAGACCGCGTCCGCACCAACCATAACCAGACACGACGAAATTTTTACCAGCCAGCAACACGTTCGTCGCGCGGATAATCCCGTCAATGGTGGATTGTCCCGTACCGTAGCGGTTATCGAAGAGATGCTTGGTCTGCGCGTCGTTCACGGCGATGACAGGGAACTTCAACACTTTATCGGCTTCCATCGCCTTGAGACGGATGACACCTGTGGTCGTTTCCTCCGTGCCGCCGATCACGCCCTTCAGCATTTCCTGGCGCTCATCATCGGAGAGTCCTTTTGCCCAACTCGCGAGGGAGGGTTCAAGTTTCTCGAAGCGACCCATCTCGATGAAAAACAGCGACGAAACGAGGTCCGCGCCGTCGTCCATGGTCATGTGCGGTTTGTGCTCGAGCGCAGCGCGGATGTGTTTGAAGTACGTGACTTTGTCCTCACCCTTGATCGCGAAGGTAGGAATCTCGAACTGGTTCACCAACGCCGCAGCGACATCATCCTGCGTAGACAGCGGGTTCGACGCGGTGAGGACGATGTCCGCACCGCCTTCCTGCAAGGTCCACATCAAGTTGGCGGTTTCGGTGGTCACATGCAGACAAGCCGACACGCGCAGCCCCTTGAGGGGCTTCTCCTTCTTGAATCGCTCGCGGATTTGTCGTAGGACAGGCATCTCGCGCTCCGCCCAATCCATGCGGCGGCGTCCGCCTTCAGCCTGGTTGATGTCTTTGATATCGTAATTACTCATTGTTGCTCCTTATTTCAAATCTATTCCGTTGGTCGAGTAGGGCGAAGCCCGTATCGAGACCAACGATGTTCAAGAAAAATCTTGTAACAATTTCTGCTTTACAGCGCGGTGGTCTCGATACGTCCTCGGCTATCGCCTCGGACTACTCGACCACCAGACTAACCAACTAACAAACCATCCAACTTCCCATCATCGTCAAAATGCTTTCTGAACCTTTCCACAAAATCCTTCCGCGAATAATTGTGGCTTTGCGTTCCCTTTTGCTCCAAACAATATACCGCGGCAAGTGAACCGACTTCGCCGCATAACTTCCAATCGAAGCCGCGCGAGTAACCCGCAAGGAACCCGCCGCGGAACGCATCCCCGACGCCGGTGGGGTCGACGATCTCATCCTCAGGGACGGTTGGGATGTGAACCGAGTCGCCACCCATGTACAAGTCCGCGCCGTCTTTGCCGCGCGTGATCACCAGCACTTTCACGTGATCGAGAATTTGGTCGAGGCTCCAGCCTGTTTTCTTGGAGATCAGACCAAACTCGTAATCGTTGCAAAACAGGAAGTGCGCACCTTCCATGTCACGGGCAAGTTCCCTGCCTTCGAGTCGAAGCACCTGCTGACTCGGGTCGTACAAATACGGGATTCCCAGCTCGCGGCTCTCCGCGGGAAATTTCATCATCGCATCCGGCGCGGACGGGGAAACGACGACCAGGTCGGGTCTTTTTTTCAACTCTTTCAACGACTGCGTGGCGGAATGCCCCATCGCGCCGGGGTAGAACGAAGCGATCTGTGCCGAGGCATGATCCGTGGTGGCGAAAAACGACGCGGTGAACTCACCGGGAACGACTTTCATCAGCGACGTATCCACGCCTTTGGATTCGAGCCAGTTGCGGTAATCTCCGAAATCTTCGCCGACGGTCGCCATGACACGCGGTTTGGCTCCAAGCAATGCCATCGAGTACGCGATGTTCGGCGCAATGCCACCGCGCTGTTTCGACATGCTGTCCACGAGGAACGACAGGCTGATCGAAGATAATCGCTCAGGAAGGATCTGTTCTTTGAAATGACCGGGGAAGGTCATCAGGTAATCGTACGCGACGGAACCGGTGAGAAGGATGTCCATTAATTTCCTCATGTCACAACGAGATTGCCACGCGGCGCTTTCAGCGCCGCTCGCAATGACACAGTAAACTCGCACTAAAAGGCGTGACGCTGTTTGCGTCACGCCAATGATTGCGAGCGAAAGTTTATCATGTGATGGGTGGATTGTCTAGAAAAAATTCACGGGATTCAAGTGGCGGTTAAGTAGCCTTGAGCGATAGCGAAGGGCGTATCCGCCGGGTTGAGCCTGTCGAAACCGAAACCACAACATCAACCACTGGATGCGTATTGTTGGTTTCGATACGTGGCGCTTGAGGCGCCTCTACTCAACCAACGAGGGAATTATTCTCCCAACACCACTTTCCTCAAACTTTCCTCAAACGGCGGGTACGCAATTCCATTTTCCGTGACAATGCCAGTCACTAAGCGATTCGGCGTCACATCGAAGGCGATATTACGCGCTTTCGCATTTTTCGGGGTGACGCGCTCGCCGTTGAATTCCAAGCCGAGGACTTCTTCCGGGTCACGTTCTTCAATTGGAATTTGGTCGCCGTGACTGAGCGACAGGTCAATCGTGGACGTGGGCACGACCGGGTAAAACGGAACGCCGTTATCTTTCGCCGCGAGCGCAAGCATGTACGTGCCGATCTTGTTGGCTACATCACCGTTCGCGGCAGTCCTGTCGGAGCCGACGAAACATTTCTGCGCCTTGCCCGCTTTCAGGAAATATCCCGCCGTGTTGTCGCTGATGATCTCGTACGGGATTCCGTATTGTTCCAGTTCCCACGCGGTGAGACGCGCTCCCTGCAAGCGCGGACGAGTTTCGTCCACGAACACATGAATCTTTTTCCCCTGTTCGTGTGCTGTGCGGATAACGCCGAGCGCGGTACCCCAGTCCACGGCGGCGAGCGCGCCGGTGTTGCAGTGATGGATGATCGTGTCGCCGTCGTTGATGAGTGTCGCGCCGTGTTCCGCCATGCGCTTGTTGATCTCCACATCTTCGTCGGCGATGCGCTGGGCTTCGGTGAGGACGTGTTGTCGAATGGAGTCAACATCTCCCTCACCCCCCGCCTCCCCTTCGGGGTGCTTCGCGATCTCCCGCTGGGAGAGGGAACTCATGACGCGATCAATTGCCCACGCGAGGTTCACCGCCGTCGGGCGCGCGGCTTTCAAGGTGGACGCCGCCGCTTGAAGGTGGGCGAGCAGGTCGCCTGTCGTGGATGAAGCGGATTCGAATCCCGCGAGCGCGAGACCGAACGCGCCCGTCGCCCCAATGGCAGGCGCGCCGCGCACCACCATGTCGGTGATTGCGCGTGCCACTTCCTTGTGGTCGGTGTACGCCACGACCTCGAAGCGCGCGGGCAGAATCCGCTGGTCGATCATCTTGACCTGGTTGTCTTCCCAAAATACGGTTCTCATGAAGGCGAATTTTACACTGAAATTCCTGTTATAAAAAACCTTAACATCACAGGCAAACCGTGCAATAATACGGCGTTTGTCAAGATAAAAATCTTCAGGAGGACCAATGTTCACCAAAACGCGTACGTTGCTCGTTCTGACGTTGACGGTCGTGATTTCCCTTTTGCTGGCTTCGTGTGGGACGGCATCCACGCCCCCGCCGCAGGGTTCGAACGAACCGTCGGGGAATGTCGCCACCGACGCATCCAACAGCGTCACCTTTGTCATCGCGGAAGACCCGCCATCGTTTAACCCGATGGTGGCGGATACCGGATATGACGCGCTGGTGATGGAACTCGTCCTGCTCGGCATGACGGACGTCGACCCCAACGGCATTGTGTTCACCGAACTCGCTGCAGACCTGCCGACGGTCGAAAATGGCGGCGTAACCATCGATGAAGATGCCGGCACCATGTCGGTGACGTGGGTGATGCGCGAGGATGTGCTGTGGGAAGACGGCGACCAGGTGACCGCCGACGATGTATTATTCACATGGAACGCGATTTCCGATCCTGAAAACGGCACGTGGATCCCCGGCATCGATTACATTGATTCGGTCGAGCAGTTGAGCCAGTACTCGTTCGTGGTCAACTACAACACGTTCTACCCCGGCTACCTGACCCAATTCGGCGGCGAACAAATCGCCATCTGGCCCGCGCATTATTGCGATGCCTCGCAGGGATTTCTCGCCTGGGACTGCGGTCGCGACCCGTTGAGCAGTGGTCCCTTCAAACTCGATGAGTGGGTGGAGGGCGACCACATGACCTTTTCGAAGAACGACAATTACTATCAAGCGCCCAAGCCCTTCATCGAGCAGGTGATCGTGCAGATCGTTCCTGATGATGCCGTCCGCAAGACGATGATGCAGAACGGTGACGCGGACATCGACATGTGGATCAATGCCAACACGGCGCACGACCTTGAAGGTTCGGATACCGTCAGGGTGAGCACCAGCCCGACCGACCGCTGGGTGATGCGTTTGTATTTCAACCTTGCCGAAAAAGGGACAGTCGACCCCGCCTCGACCCCTCACCCCATTTTGTCGGATGTGAAAGTGCGGCAGGCGATTCGTTCCGCCGTTGATGTGGATACCATCGTGGACGAAATTTTCTTCGGGTTGGCAACCCCCACCTGGACGGAATTCTTCCGCTCGCCGTATCAATGCGATGTGCCGCGCCCGGTCTTCGACCCGGAAGCGGCAAAAGCCCTGCTCGAATCCTCCGGCTGGACGGATACGGACGGCGACGGGGTGCGGGAGTGCAACGGTTGTTCCACCGGGGCGCCGGACGGCTACGAAATGGAAATGGACTTCATCGCCTATGCGGAATATGGCGAACCGCTCGAACTCACCCAGCAATTGATCGCTGAAATGCTCGGCGAGATCGGGATCAAATTGAATATTTCGGTGGTCGAGGGAAGCATCCTGTGGGATCAAGCTGAGAACGGCGGCATCGAACAAAACGGAAACTTCGATATTGACATCTACGATGACGGCTACGCCGGCGTGGACCCGACCGACTACGTTTGGGAACTGTACTCGCAGGAGGCGCTCGTGCCCGGCGGCGGCTACAACGTTATGCGTTACGACAACCCGGTCGTGGATGCGTTGATCGACGAAGCGTACACGCTCGATGAAGCCTCCCGCAAGGAAACCTTCTGCGGCATCGCCGATTTCATCAACGAGGAACTTCCCCTCGTGCACCTGTTCACCGTCGCCAACCTTGAAGCCTACTCCGCGCGCATCGAAGGCGTGCAGTCCACCGTCAACGATCTGGTGTCATGGAATATCGCCGATTGGACGCTGAAATAATTTAACAAGTGTCATTGCGAGGAAGCCCGAAGGGCTGACGAAGCAATCTCAACTCACCAACAAACAATTACTTGAAGGTTAGGCAAGAAATTATCCCCTTGTGAGATTGCCGCGTCGCTTCGCTCCTCGCAATGACACCTTGATATGACCACCTACATCGCGCGCCGCCTCATCCAAACCGTCGGATTACTGTTCATCCTCAGCGTCCTCCTCTTCGCGCTGGTCAATGCCGCGCCCGGCGGACCGATCTCCGCGTACGGAGGGAGGCGTCCACGGCCCGAGAAGGTGGAACAACTCAAACGTCAGTTCGGACTCGACCAACCGCTCTACGTCCAATATGTCTACTGGCTGGTCGGCAACGACTGGACTCAAATCGACTCCGATGGTGACGGAGTCAACGATGAGGCGGGTTCACGCAAAGGAATCCTACGCGGCGACTTCGGTTTTTCCTATCGCACGCGCCAGCCCGTGCTCGAAGAGGTCGGTTTGCGACTGCCGAACACGATCACACTCATGGGCATCACCATGCTCACCGCGCTCGCTGTCGCCATCCCCATCGGCATTTACTCCGCGATCAAACAATATTCGGTCTTCGATTTTTTCGCCACCACATTCTCCTTTGCGGGACAAGCCATCCCTGAATTCTGGCTCGGCTTGTTGCTCATTATCATTTTTTACGCCACGCTGAAAAACCCGTGGACGGGAGAACCCCTGTTACCCTCCGGCGGGATATCTTCACTAGACAGCGGATTCTCGCTTTCCGACCGTCTCGCCCATCTGGTTCTCCCGGTTCTGACCGGCGCTTTGGGCTGGATCGCCTGGTACTCGCGTTTCCTCCGTTCGAGTTTGCTCGAAATCCTCCCGCTGAACTTTCTCCGCGCCGCCCGCGCGCACGGACTCCCCGAGCGCGTCGTCATCTTCAAGCACGCATTGAGCAACGCGTTGATTCCCATCGTCACCCTCATCGCGCTCGACCTGCCGTACATTTTCACCGGGGCGGTGCTGGTCGAATCTATTTTTGCGTGGCCCGGCATGGGGCGGCTCTACTACCAAGCCGCCGTCGAACGCGATTACCCGCTTCTGCTGGCGGTGCTTATCATTGGCGCGGGGTTCATCATCCTGTGCAATTTGATCGCGGATGTGTTGTACGCGTATCTCGATCCGAGGGTGAGGTATGAATAGCCAACAATCCTGCTGGTTGAGTAGTCCCGCATGTGCTGAGTGGCGTGGCGCTGGTTGTTGCGCCACGAAGTCGAAGCATCGCGGGACGTATCGAAACCAGCAATGACAAGCAAACATGAAATTGATGGTTTCGATACGGGCGGAAAGAGCATCCGCCCTACTCAACCACCAGACTGATTATGACTCAACCCACCGACCTCACCTCCAACGTCTGGAAGCGATTCAAACGCCATCGCGGCGCGATCGTCGGCTCGGTCATTCTGGGAGTCATGATCGTCCTCGTCGCTTTCGCATCGCTCTCCCCGTTCGATTCTGAAAAATCAAACCTCCCCGAAAAATTCCAGCCGCCCTCTCTCGCCCACTTGCTCGGCACCGACGCGCTTGGGCGTGACCTGCTCACGCGCATCCTCTACGGCGGGCAAGTCTCGCTCGCCGTTGGCGGGATCGCTGTTGCAATCTCACTGCTCATCGGGGTCCCAGTCGGCGCGCTGGCGGGTTACTACGGCGGCTGGATTGATTCAACGCTCATGCGTATCACCGACGCGTTCCTGTCACTGCCTTCGTTTCTCGTTTTGATTCTGCTCGCGGCGATGCTCCGTGAAGTGGAACTCCCCATCTTTCAACGTAATAGCGTTTTGACCATCAGTCTCGTCATCGGCATCCTCTCCTGGATGACCTTCGCCCGTCTCGTGCGCGCCGCCTTCCTCACCCTGCGCGAACTGGATTACGTCTCCGCCGCGCGCGCCCTCGGCGCCTCGGACCGCCGCAACATGCTCGGTCACATCCTCCCCAACGGGATCGGCGTCGTCATCGTCGAAGCGACATTGCAACTTGGCTATGCCATCATTCAAGAGGCGGGGTTGAGTTTCCTCAACTTTGGCATTCAGCAGCCGACTCCCTCATGGGGCAACCTGATCTACACCGCGCAGGATCACTTCACCAAATATCCGTGGCTGGCGATCTTCCCCGGTCTGGCGATCTTCTTCACCATCATCTCCGTCAACTACATCGGCGACGGTTTGCGCGACGCGTTCGACCCGTACAAAGTACTGGAGCGGGTTGGGGAGTGGACGTAAAGCACAAATGGCTCCGCCGAAGCTGACGAGATTTCTCACCCCCGGCGCGCGCGTGCATGAGATCGAACACGGCTGGCGTCTGTCCATCCCGCCGGGGAATGCGGACGCGTACCGCAATGCGCAACTCTATGACTACGCGCGACTCGCCCGCCGACGATTCCCACATCGCTTCCCTCTACATTTCAGCCTGCTCGCCCGCACCTCAAGCGACTCCATCCCCGGCACGTGGGGGTTCGGCTTGTGGAACGATCCGTTCGGGTTGTCGTTGGGCTATGGAGGGAATCCGTTTCGCCTGCCCACTTTGCCGAACGCACTTTGGTTCTTCGGCGCATCGAAGGAGAATTATCTTTCATTCGGTGGTCGAGTAGGCGAAGCCGTATCGAGACCACCCGCAAATGGTTTCCTCGCGCAAACATTTCGTTCGCCGAAATTTCATCCGCTGTTGATCCCCGCCGGGCTTGCCCTCCCCTTTTCACGCAAAGCGGCGCGTCGGATATTGGGAAAAATCATCGGCGAAGACGGAGTCGCTTTGGGCGCGCATCCAACCGAATGGCATGGATACAGCTTCACTTGGGAAGAGAGGTGCGTTTCTTTCGAGGTGGATGGCGTCGAGGTGTTCGCGTTGCCGGTGAGTCCGAATCCACCGCTGGGGCTCGTTATCTGGATCGATAATCAGTATGCGGCGTTCACCCCCGAAGGAAAAATCGGGTTCGGAGTGTTGGCAAACCCCGAACCCGCGTGGTTGGAAATTAGAGATTTGGAGATTCGATAGATCGCGAATCGTAGTAACGACTTCAGTCGGTCTAGCGCATCGTCCAGAATGTCGGCAGGTAGGTCCGCAAGAGGGCATCCGCAATCAAGCCGAGCAGGATGTACCCGCCGAATTGACGGTTATGCTGGAAGGCGAACCCTGAAAACCAAACGGGCCAGAAGGCGCGGGCTTGTTCGGGCGCTTCGGTAGGTTTGGGGAAATTCAACACTTTGATCGCGTTGAGCGCGTCTTTTGCGGCGAGGAAAACGATGAGCATGGCGGGGGTGAAATAGCGGGAGGCAAAGACAAGATACGCGATGACAACATAGATCAGCACGATGGCAACCTGATCGACGCGGCGCGCAAACGCCTCACCCACACGCACGGGGAACGTGCCGACGCCTTTGTCTTTGTCATCGTCGTGCTTGTCGATGTGCTTGGCGACGTTGATGCTGGCAACGCCGAGTCCGTACGGGACGCCCGCGAGCACGGCGCTCCACACGTTGGACATGACGATTTCGTTGCCGCTGAACAGGGCGAGCACAAAATACACGCCGCCGATGATGATGGGTCCCCAAATGAGGAAGATCGTAAATTCACCCAGCCCCCAATACTTGAACGGATAGGTGTACGCCAGCAGGGCGACCGCGCCGAAGGCAAACAATCCGAGCACGGTTGTATCGAAGCCCGTGCTCATCAACACATAAATTCCCGCCAGGGTTGCAAGCGTGCCGCTCACCAAAAACCAGCGGATCTGTTGCGGCTTGGTGAAGAATCCCTGCACCAGCGGGTGGACGCCGTATTGCGTGCGGAAGTAATTGTCCTTGTCCACGCCGCGCGAGTAGTCAGTGTAATCGTTGAGCAGGTTGTTCGTGCCATGAGCAATGAACAATCCGAAGGTGACGATGAGGAACGGCGCCCACGAGAAGTAGCCGTCGCGCGCGGCGAGGATGCCCGCGATCACGCACGAGTACACGGTGACCAGCGTCACGGCTGAGCGGGTGGCGATCAGCCACTTCGAGACGACGTCGAGCGCGTCCCATTCGTTTTTGTCGCTCATTTTGATGAGTTGCCATGAGGCTTTGCGCCACATGGCGAAGTTGATGTTCATGAGGTTGCTCCTAATTTTGAATTTTTTACCGCCAAGAGCGCAAAGAACGCCAGGGGGAAATATTTTTGAATGCCATGTAATGATTCATGATACTCGCCCGACGGTAAACCGTCGGGCTATTAGCCAAAGCCCGCTAAAGCGGACTCACATCCATCGGTGTACGCTGGCAAAAATTATACTCCCAACTTGTGAAATCGGTTACAATTCAGACCGTTGAAGTAAAATTTCGTCGGGATCGTCCAGGAGCATTCGAATGGAGCACAAGAACGAAAAATATATCCCTGCGTTGAGTTACCGCTTCCTCACGCCGTTTTATGATTTCATCCAAAAGTACATCGTGCGCGACGTGCGGTATAAAACAATGCTCATTCAACAGGCGGATATCAAACCCGGTCATCGAATCCTTGATTTGGGCTGCGGCACAGGGACGCTGGCGATCATGGCAAAGGAGTCGCAACCCAGCGCGGATGTCAGCGGGCTCGATGCCGACCCGGACATGCTGAAGGTGGCGCGTTACAAGTCCGGCGAACGCAAAGCGCCGGTGAAATTCGACGTCGGGTTCACCAATAAACTCCCCTACCCCGACGCGTCGTTCGACCGCGTGATGTCCAGCATCATGATCCATCACCTGAAGACACCGGACAAGATCGCCACCGCCAAAGAAGTATTCCGCGTGCTCAAGCCCGGCGGCGAATTGCACGTCATTGACTTCGGGAAACCCTACACGTGGTATGGGAAGTTGCTGGGTCCGTTTTTATATCGCTTCGAGGAAGCCAACGACAACATCGCCGGTGACCTGCCGAAAATCTTCGGCGACCCCGGCTTGAAGACCGAGATCGTCGGTCATTTCTGGACGTTTTTTGGGGATCTGGCGTTCTTGAAGGGTGTAAAAAAATGACCATGGACGATAGACCATAGACCATGGAAGATCAAAGGTCTATCTTCCATGGTCCAACGTCAAAGCAGGAGTTATGGCGCGCATCGAGTCAAGGGTCATTGTTTCAAAGGGTATCGAAGATGTGTTCGCGTTCTTGAGCAAGCGCGAAAGCCATTTGAATTTCATTCCGCGCATGGTTTCGTTGACGCAAACTTCGCAGGGTGAGTTCGCCCAAGTCGGCGGGAGGGCGGACGGGGTGCTGAATTATTTTGGAATCAACATCCCTGTGACGTACGAAATTATCGAGAACGTCACTCATCAAAAGTTGACAATGAATGGCTCGATGCCGTTTGTTAATTTCAGGGACGGCTACGTATTGAGCAAGCAAAATGACGGGACAGTGATCAAATTCTGGCTGGAGTTGACTCTCACTGGCTGGACGAAAATCTTCTCCCCGTTTGCGGGGCTGATAGGGAAGGTCCACGCGTGGGAGACGTTGAAGAATTTGAAGAAAATAATATAGACCTGTGAGGTCTGATAGACCTCACAGGTCTGGTCTCATAAAAAATGTCAATTGACCTGTACAAGCCCTTCACCAACCCCATCACCCGTGAGACGTTTCGGTGTATCTCGTCCACAGCGGAGGCATACACGATGGAATGGACCGTCCAACCCGGCGGATACGTCCCGTTCGAGCACGTCCATGTGGCGCAGGATGAAATCTTCCACGTGGAGCGAGGCGAGATGCGCGCGAAGGTGGGCAAACAAGTCCGCTACGGCAGAGCAGGCGACACCGTCGTCGCGCCGCGTGGGGTCCGTCATATTGCGTTCAACGACAGGGATGTCCCGCTCGTCTGCATGGTGGAGTACAAGCCCGGTCTCGATCATTACACCACGATGCAGTGTTTTGCCGGTCTCACGCTGGACGGCGAGATTGACCGACAAGGCTTGGTGGACATCCCGAAGATCATGTATCTTTTGAGGCGAGGAAGTATTCTTTCATTACCGCGCCCCGCGTTTGCGCCCGATTTGCTGTTTCGTTTCGGGATGGAATTTTTTTACGCGGTCGGGTCGGTGCTGGGATGGGAAGCGTTGTATAAGAAATATACATATAAAACGTAGTGGCGGAGCGGCGCTCCGCCACTACGAAAATCAATCAGGAGATAAAACATGAACCTCAAACTCTGGTGGTTTGCCTTGCAGAAACCCGTAAAGACCAACGATAAAAACGTCTGGGATGGGTTCGACACAATTGCCAAGTGGCTGATCTCGACGCGCGCCACGGTGACACAACTCACCCTGCTCTCCGGTGTGATCGCGGGCTTGCTCGCGTTCCGCGATGGCTTTTTTGACTTCCCGCTTTGGCTGGCGATGACGCTCGGCATTTATTTCGCGCATTCGTCCGAGAATCTGGTCAACGATTACATCGACTTCACACGCGGCATCGACGAAGACAATTACTATCGCGGGCAATACGGCATCCACCCGCTGGTGCACAAATTCTGGACAAAGCGGGATTGGGCGCGCTGGTTCATCACAGCCGGGACGATCGCGGTGCTGTGCGGTGTGTTCGTGTTGTTCTACACGGATTTTTCCCCGCTGGTCATCGGACTCTTCCTCTTCGGCGCGGCGATCCTTCCCACCTACGCCTGGCCCCTGAAATATTTGGGGTTGGGTGAAATCCTGATCTTCGTCAACTGGGGCATGGTGCTCATCCCCGGCATGTACAGCATCCTGGCGGGCGGCATCCCGGACAATGTTGGCACGCTTGCGCTGGCGGGCATGGCGTTCGGCTTCGGCTTCGGCAGTTTCAACTGGGGCAAGCACGTAGACAAGATCGACGCCGACACAAAGAAGGGAGTCGGTTCGCTTCCCGTGCGGCTCGGCGAACGGACCGCGCGCATGGTCAACATTGTGACCATCCTGTTTTCGTATCTTACGGTGTTGTACCTCGTGTTCGTGGCGAAGTTCTTCCTCCCCACGGTGTTGCTCGTCTTCCTCGCGGGAGGACGCGGCTGGGGTGTGATCAAACTCCTCACGCAACCGCGCCCGAAGGAAGCGCCCGCGGGCTTCGACCTGTGGCCCCGCTGGTTCTCCACGCCGCAGTTACGTCACATCCGTTTATTTGGAGCGATGTACATTTTGGGAATCGTGTTGGATATAGTGTTGAGAACGATCTGACGATAGACCATTGACCACAGACCATCGTCTATCGTCCATGGTCTATCGTCAAAAGGATTTACTATGAAAATCGCAATCACCGGCGGGACAGGTTTCATCGGCAGGCATCTGGCGCGGGATTTGATCGAGCGCGGACACGAGGTCATCGTGATCTCGCGCGGAAAGTACACACGCAACACCTCCCCCATCGAAGGCGCGGTGTTCTTCCCTGCCGACGCCAACGATACCGAAAAGTTAACCAAAGCCTTCCACGGCTGTGACGCGGTCGCGCACTGCGCGGGCACGAGCACCGAAACCGCCGAGCAAACCTACCAGCGCCTGCACGTGGACGGGACGCGCTCAGCCGTCACGGCGGCGGAGAACGCGGGCGTGAAAAAATTCGTGCTGGTGAGTTATCTCACCGTGCGCCCGAATGTCAATTCGGAGTATCACAAAACCAAATGGCAGGGCGAGCAGATCGTCCGCGCCTCGAAGTTGAATTTCACCATCCTCAAGGCGGGATTGATCTACGGGCAGGGCGATCACCTGCTCCACAACCTGAGCAACCTCTTCCAGCGGATGCCGATCTTTGCCACGGTGGGTATCAAAGAAAAAGCCGTGCGACTCGTCGCGGTGGAGGATCTGGTGGATGTGATCCGCGCCTGCCTCGTGGACGAATCCCGCCTCTCGCGCCAGACTGCGGCTGTTCTGGGACCTGAGGAATTCACCTTCTCCCAAGCCGCGCGGCGCATTGCCAAAGCGATGGGCAAATCCATCCTCGTGTTGCCGTTCCCCGTTTTATTCCAACGCCTCCTCGCCTGGTTCTCGGAAGGATTCATGCCCAAGCCGCTCGTGACCAAGTCACAGGTTCAGATGCTCGCAGACGGCATCAGCCAGCCCCAACCCGACAGCATCATGCTGCCGGATGAGTTGAAGCCTAAAACGTATTTTACAGAAGAGCAAATCAGGAAGGGTTTGCCGAAGTAAAGTAGAGAGAATGGAGAAAACAAAAAATGAGAAACGTTGTCTTTGCCATCAACATCACCGTGGACGGTTGTTGCGGGCATGAATCGGTGATCGCCGACGATGAACTGCACGAGCACTATACCGGGCTCCTGCAAGAGTCGGACCTTGAAATTTTCGGGCGCAACACGTATCAGCTGATGTATCCGTTCTGGCATGAGGTCGCAAGGGACCAATCGGAATCAACAGTGACCAATGAGTTTGCCCGCGCGTTCGATTCGATCCCGAAGATCGTCTTTTCAACCACCCTGGAGCGCGCGGAGTGGAACAACACCACCCTCCTGCGCTCGAACCTTCAGGAAGAAGTTGCGAAGCTGAAACAACAGCCGGGTAAAAATATCTCCGTCGGCGGGTTGAACGTTGCCTCGCAACTCGCCCAGTCAGGTCTGATCGATGAGTATCGTTTTCTCATCCAGCCGCTCGTGGCAGGGAAAGGTCCCCGCTTGTTCGAATCGGGCAATACCCTTGCCTTGGAACTTATCGGATCAAAAACGTTCCGTTCGGGTGTTGTAGAATTGCGCTATAAAACTCTTCGAACATAAAGCAGATTCCGCTCCTTCAAGGATTCGCTACCGCGCTCCAGACCGCCGCCCTGCGAATCCCTCCAAGTTGGGCGAATCAGATTCACTCGATACGCGATGCGTTCGACGGGAGACACATGCCTGACACCAAACTCATCCTGATCGAGGGTTTGCCCGGCGCGGGGAAATCATCCACGACTCGATTTTTGCAGGACGAACTTCGTCAACGCGGTTTCGCCTGTCGAGGGTATCTGGAGGAGGACAAGCCGCACCCGATCGATTGCCTCGATTTCGAGATCATGGGGTTGCCTGAAAAAGTCATTCCGTTGTGGGAAAAATTCGCGCAAGAGGCGCAATCCGAAGCAACCATCACGATTCTCGAAAGCCGCCTGTGGCAGAGCACGTGCCTATACATGTACATGAGCAATGTGGACGAGGAAGGGATCACGCACTTCTCTCACCGCGTCTACGAGCTCCTGCGCCCGCTCGCACCGGTCTTGATCCACCTCGACCACCAGGACACGGAAGCCGCCCTGCGACGCCTGTACACGCTTCGCGGCAAAGGTTGGGTGGATGCCACGCTCGAGGAGACCCTGCCGTATGCGTGGTTCCAGTCGCGGGGCTACAACGATTTCGCCGGCTGGGTACGGTTCTTCGAAGCCTGGGGGCGGGTCGCCGAGCGGCTGTACAACGACTGGCAATATCGCAAGATCAACGTGATGAACCCCCACGACGATTGGGCACAGGCGTATCGCCGGATTAATTCGTTTCTGAGGTTCGACTAAACATCCCCGCCCTGATATTTTCCCATCATTTCCTCCAGCCGCTTCTTCACACTCTCCCATTCCGAATCCAGGATTGAATAATACACCGAATGACGGATGAACCCATCCGGCAGGATCATGTGGTTGCGGAGCACGCCCTCCCGCACCGCGCCGATACGCGCGATGGCTTTCTGCGAGCGTTCGTTACGCAGGTCGGTCTTCAACTGCACGCGGATCGCGCCCAGTGTCTCGAAGGCATGTTGGAACAAGAGATACTTGCATTCGGTGTTCACTGCTGTGCGCTGGAATTCGGGTCCGTACCACGTGCCGCCGACCTCCAGCCCGCGGTCGTTGGGCATGATGTTCAGGTAGCGGGTCGCTCCGGCCACGCGCCCCGTAGCGAGCTGGATCGCGACGAACGGCAGGTCGCTCCCTTTTTCGGCGCGTTTCAATATGTCGCTCACCCACCCGCGCATATCGTCCACGTTTTCCATTTTGCCGTAGACCATGAACTTCCAAAAATCATGCCCCACGCCGATTTGCGCCAGCGCTTCGACGTGGTCGAGGGTCATCGGTTCGAGCCGTGCGTGATTGCCGGTCAATGTCACGGGTTTTATTTCCATAAAAAATCCTCCAGATACAAAATAACTCCGGTGGTTGAGTAGGGCGGCGCTCTTCCGCCCGTATCGAAACCACCATTAACCGAAGTAATTTTGTAACAAAAACATGCTTGCGAACCTGTGGTTTCGATACGTCCCGCGAAGAGCATGCGGGACTACTCAACCACCGGGTTTCCTATAATCTCAGCCATTCCTTCTCCTCCATATCTTGTGTGGGTAAATAAGGCATCCGCGGTCCATCCACGCCGAGCAGTTCGCTCAACGCCGCGCGGACGGCGATGCGGTCATCCCATAAAAATTCCTTCGCG